>JBDTOT010000001.1:0-195270 GCA_039933105.1 Gammaproteobacteria bacterium
TCGGCAGCGTCAGCGCCATGGACGGCGCTGACGCAGCCTACAGGGACGTACTTGCGGCGGTGCCGAAAGGGCTCTCTCACGTCGACATCACGACGTGCGACGCGGCGAACACGGGCTCGCCTGCGGTACCTTGGCGCAAGTGGGAGGTCTAGCCCGGGACGCGCTCCGGTTCCGGCCAGGTCAGGCGCTCCCAGAGACGCTCGAAGCGCGGACCTTCACCGCCCGCGACCGCAAGCGACACGAGGCCCGTGTCGTCGTCGATTCGATCGGCCGACTTCAACATGCTGAGCGCGCCCGCAGTAAGCCCGAAACGTAGCGATCGCCCGAGTGGCGACTGCGGACGAGTGATCTGCGTCGGCGCTTGATCGTCGAGCGCTTCGAGTACCTGAGCCGAGAGTTCCCAGCTCGAAGCCGTGCGGCGCGCGACCTCGGCGGTATGCTCGTCGAGCAATGACGCGAGCGTGGTGGAATCCGGCGTCAACCGCCGCGTGGTGTATTGATCGAGCGCTACGCGGTATACGACGATCGCAGCGAGCCCCATGACGAGCGCGAGCAGTTGCGCCGTGAACGGATCGGCGTTCTCGACCGCCGACGCATGCAACTCGGCCGCCGCGGCCGAGCGGTAGGTGTGTTCCCACACGACTTCCGGAAACTGGCTCGCTTCACCCGCCACGGCGCGGAATACGGGCTGCACCAGCGCCGCAGCCGCGAGCGATCGCACGCCCTGCGTACCGAGCACCGCGAGTGCGCGCTCCACGCCTTCGATCGGCTGCGAGCCGCGTCGGTACAGTGGGCTATTCGAGAGCTTCAGCAAACTGCCCACGAGCGCCGGATCGCGCGCGATCAGCATCGCGAGCTCCTTGCGCGTCGTGTCGCTGTCGTTCACGGCACGCAGCAGCTGCGGCAGCAACATCGGCCGGCGCGGTGCGTATTTCGGGTCGGTGGCCGCGGAGTGCAACGCACCGGCCACGGCACTCACGACCTTTACGTGCTCGGCCGGCACGCTCGCGGCGAGCGACGTGTTGAATGCCAGTTCGTGCAGCTTCTGGCGCGTAGCCTCACGCCCCAGCGCGTGCGCAGTCGCGGGTGGCAGCAGCGCGCGGTGTTCGCCCGTGACCTCCGCCGAACGGTCCACGGGCGTTTTCGGCGTGCGCCGCAAGACGGACACGGCCATCAGGGCCAGAGCGCCAATGATGACGATGAATAGGACTACGCGGATCACGCGTTAGCGGTGCCCGCGGTCGGCGCGCTTCGGGTACGCCATGATGAAACCGTCGCGGTTCGGCATCTTCACCTGCTGCAACGTCTGCGCGTTCATCGTGTCAGTGGCCTGGATGATGCCGTTCTCGGCCAACAGATACGCGGTGAGCGCGTACACCTGATCGTTCGACAGCGACTCCGGCGCCTGGAACGGCATTGCACGACGAATGTAGTCGAATATTGTCGTCGCGTACGGCCAGTAACTGCCGACCGTGCGCACCTGCTGGAACTGCGTCAGCGTGCCTTGCCCGCCGACGAGCTTGTCATTCGGCTTCCCCACGCCGCCCGCGCCGTGACACGCGACGCAGTGCGTCGCGAAAAGCTGTGCGCCCGTGGTGGCCACGCCCGAGCCCGGCGGCAGTCCGGTCCCGTCCGGCTGGATGTTGATATCCCAAGCCGCGACGTCCGCGACGGAAACCGGCTGGCCGAGTCCCGGGCCACCGGTTTGTGCGGCGGCCAATGTGGACCACGCTGCGGCCGCCAACAGTCCGAACCATGCGTTACGCGTAAACATTGCTAACCTCGCCGTTGGCCGCGACCGCCCAGGCCTGAATCGAGTTGTTGTGATAGTTCGGGCGCTCGCCGCGCTCGACAATGAAGCTCGCACGCGTTGGCTGCACGGCGCCGGTCTCATCGACCGCGCGGCTCATCAAGGTCGCCGCGCCGCCGTCCCACCGCCACGCCATGCGAAAGCGCGTGAACGATTTCGACAGCACGGGATCGTTCAGCGCCGCCTGCGCCCACGTCTTACCGCCGTCGGCGGACACTTCGACACGGCGGATTTTGCCGAGGCCGCTCCATGCGAGGCCGGTCACCTCGTACACGCCCGCGCCTTTCAGCGCGAGCCCGGTCGACGGGCTCGTGATGATGGACTTCACTTCCATCGGATACGTCAGGATCAGCGCCTTGCCGTTCAGCAGCACGTCCGTGTAGTGCGACGTCTCGTCGCGCGTCATCGTGGGCGCGTTCACTATTTTGAGCCGGCGCAACCACTTTACGTTCATGTTGCCTTCGTAGCCCGGCAGGAACAGGCGCATCGGGTAGCCGTTCTCCGGCCGCAGCCGCTCGCCGTTCTGATACAGCGCGATCATGGCGTCGTCCGTGAGCTTCTTCAGCGGCACGCTGCGACTCATGGCCGCGGCGTCGGCGCCTTCGGCGAGCACCCAGTCGTTGCCCTTCTCGACGCCGGCCTCCTCGAGCAACAGAGCTAGCGGCACGCCGGTCCATTCGCTGCACGACATCAGCCCGTGGATCATGCCGCACGGGGCCTGCGGCGGCTGCGGGCTTAAGTTTCCGCCGCTGTTGCCTGCGCACTCGAGGAACTGGATTCGCGTGACTGTGGGATAGCGCAGCAACGAATCGACCGTGAACGTCAGCGACCGGCGCACGGCGCCGTGGATCAGCAGCTTGTGCGCCGCCGGATCGATATCGGGAACGCCGCTGTGATGGCGCTCGAAGTGCAGGCTGTTCGGCGTGATCGTGCCGTGCAACTTGTGATGCGGGGTGAATGAAACGCCGTTGCCAACGACGTTCGGCGTGCCGCCGACGAAGCGCTGCGTAGCGGCTTCGTATTTCGACGGCGACCCGTAGGCGCTCATGTGTGTGCCGGGCGCTTTCATCCACGGCGGCACCGCCAGCGGTTCGGCGTCGACTGGCTGTGCCGTTAGCAGCGACCCGCCCGCCCCCAGCAGCGCCGCGCTTTGCGTTAGGAACAACCGCCGATGCAACAACCCATTGCCGGCGACGACTTCGAGCGCCGCCGGATTTTTCGTTTTCGTCATACATTTCCCCAAGCGTCGGTCCGCGACGCTTACGATGCGGACTCTAGAGCCGCCGCGGCTCGCTGTAAAACGTTTCTTCGCCTAGTCGGCGTCCTCCGCGCCCGTGATCAATCGCGCGCCGCGACCGTACGTCAGGTACTCCCACAACCACCGTAGCGACACGACCAGCGGGCTCGGCACGCCGAGCAGAAAGTAAATATGCGCAACCCCCCAGAACCACCACGCGAGCCAACCGCGCAGCGTGAGGAACGGAAACTCGATGACAGCGCACGCGCGACCGATCGTCGCGAAGTTGCCGGCGTTGTGATACGCGAAGGGCGACGGTGGCGGCAGCACGCGGATCCGGCGCGTAATGACGTCGGCCACGTAACGCCCCTGCTGCTTCGCGGCGGGCGCCACTCCGGGCACGCGGCCCGCCGCCGTCTCGACGAGCGCGCAGTCGCCAATGACGAAGATCGGCGGATCGGACCTTACCGCAAGATCGGGGCCGACTTTCACGCGGCCGGCACGATCGGTGACGGCGCCGAGCCATGCGCCTACGGGCGCGGCCGCGACACCGGCGGCCCAGATCACCGTGGCCGTCGCCACGTGCTCGTTGCCAATTGTGATGCCCTCCGCGTCGCAGGCAGTGACCGCAGAATTCACGCGCACCTCGACGCCGAGTTTCTCGAGCGCGCGTTGCGCGTACTGCGATTGGCGCTGCGCGAACGTGGCGAGCACACGCGGGCCTGCCTCGACGAGCATCACCTTGGCGCTTCTCGGATCGATGCGACGAAAATCCGCAGCGAGCGTGAAGCGCGCGAGCTCGGCGATCGTGCCCGCGAGCTCGACACCGGTGGGCCCCGCGCCGACGATCGCGAAGCGCAGCAGGCGCGCGCGCCGCTCAGGGTCGAGCTCCATCTCCGCAGCTTCGAACGCCGACAAGATGCGCCTGCGAATCTGCGTCGCGTCATCGACGCTCTTTAAACCCGGCGCGTGCGGCCGCCAATCATCGTGGCCGAAATACGCATCCGTCGCGCCGGCCGCGACGATGAGGTAGTCGAACGCAATCTCGCGGTCGCGCAAACGTACACGATGCGCGCCGACGTCGACGCCGACGACCTCACCCAGCAACACCACTGCGTTGCGCTGTCGCCGCAGCACCGAGCGGATTGGCCAAGCGATATCGGACGGCGGCAATCCAGCCGTCGCCACCTGGTACAGCAACGGTTGGAACAAGTGATAGTTGTGCCGATCGATGACGGTGACGTCGCACGCGGCGCGCGCGAGCGCGGTGGCGGCAGAAAGGCCGCCGAACCCCGCACCGACAATCACGACGTGCGGCCGAGCTCCCGTCAAACCTTCACCACGTGCAGGCTCAGCCATTCCGCCACGAGCGCGGGTTTGTCTTCGCCTTCGATCTCGACCGTGACATCCACGCGCTGGAGGATCTGCCCCGGCTTGCGCTCTTCCACCGCGCCGAGAACGCCACGCGCGCGAATACGCTTGCCCGTGCTCACAGGCGCCACGAAGCGGATCTTATCGAAGCCGTAGTTCACCACGAGCGTACGATTAGCGGGCTCGGGAATGAACGGCAGACAGAGGTGCACGAGCAGCGACAGCGTCAGGAAGCCGTGCGCGATCGTGCCCTTGAAAGGCGTCGAGCGTGCGCGCTCGGGATCGACGTGGATGAACTGATGATCGAGCGTGACGTCGGCGAAGTCGTTCACGCGCTGCTGGTCGATCGTGAACCAGTCCGAAACCCCGAGTTCCGTGGCTACGAGGGCCGCAAGCTGCTGTCGAGTGACCGTGGCCATCGCCGTGCTCCTGTTGCCGTGCGCCCCGTGGGCTCGATCCGGCCGGATTGTGGTCGCCGGGCCACGCCTGGTAAAGCCGGCGGGCCGCGATGCGCTGCTCAATCCCTCGGGCGCGTCACTGCAGCTTCTTGTTGATCTCCGCGACAGGGAACGCGTTGACCAGATCGCCCAGTCCCGCAAGCGCGGACTGCTGATCGTGGAAGTCGTTACTCTTGAATATCAGGAACGAGCCCCTTTCGAGGGTCACGCTGATCGAACCATCGGGCTGCACGGCTGCCGGCAAGCCGGCGACGCGCACCTGTTGGCCGGACTGGGCGCCGAGGCGCGCGATGCCGCCGAGCAGCCCGCCGAGCGCGTTGCCCGACTTTTCGCCCGTGAGCGAGACGTTCGCCGTGTGCTCCGCTTTCTTATAATTCGCGGAGATGTTGTTGAAGCCCAGCGCCTGGTTCTGCTCGATGCCCGTGCGCTTCCACCCGGCCACGTCTGCCGGGAAGCTCTTGCTGACATCGCCCTGCATTTGCTGATCGATACCCTGCATGCACTGCGCCGCCTTCTCCTTCGCGCCCGCGAAGTTGCCGCTCTTGCGCAAGCCGTCGATCTGCGAACAGCTGTCGAGCAACGATCCACCTACGTCGAGCTGAGCGAACGCGTGCGGAGCCTGCAATGTGGCGAAGGCGAGTACGAACACGCTGGTCTTGATCCCGGACATGGTTGTTATCCCTCTTTTCGACGAATGGGCTGCGGCATTCAATGTGCCGTCTCTTCAGTTCGTAGAACGACCGCCGCTAGTATGGCAGTAACGCCCGAGAAAGTCCGCGTGGGGGTTCATGGAGTTCGGCGGCCGTTCGCTCACGGGCAACGTTCCACGGCCACCTGCAGGCAACGGGCCATGAGTCGATCCGGACGGACATGCGCGCGGTAGTACTCAGCGTTTTCGCGGCGCATCGCGAGCGCGGCCGCGGGGTCTGCGAGCAGGCGCTCGCACGCCGCCACACAACCTTCCGGTGTTGTGAACGGGAGGTAATTCCTGCCTTCGACGACCGGTGCCGGTATCGCGTAGTACGTCGGCTCGCTCACGATGCACCTGGAAGCTGCCATGTATTCCGGGATCTTCCAGCTCGTCGAATCATGAAGCCCGGCGGTGTTGACGTTGATCAGGCACGCCCTGCCGAGCGCGACGTGACCCCGCAACCCCGACTGCGCCGGATATAGGCAATCCGGATACGTGGCTTGCGTGTAAGCCGAGAAGCGCAGGCCGCCGACGAAGCGATCACCGAAGTGCGACTTCAATGCGCGCACCGTATTGGCTCGCAGCTCGTTGACCTCATCCATACGTCCTAGACGAAAATTGTCCGGCGCGTCCTTCGGCCCATAGACGCGCGTCCGATAGAAGACCTTGGCTGCGGCCGGCAAGAGCGGACCCGCCTCGAACTCGTCGATAAACGGCGGCGAATTTCCGGCGCGCAGGCGACCAAGCGCACATTTGATCGGGCTGGCTACCACTCGCTTCGCCGCGTCGAGCGGAGCCGTCGACCATGCGCCGCTCGCGGTCTGCCAGGCAAAGGCGGCGCGAACGGACTGCGACAGCGATTCATGCCGACTCGAGCATGCGTAGTGCAGCCCAAGGGGGACGATTTTGGCGCCGAGCAGCGGGTCGAGCTGCGCCGCGTAGGGGGCATCGTAGCTTCGTTTGAAGTAGACGTCCGCCACCAGCAGATCCTCCATCGAAGCAACGGTGCGCCAGTCCGCAGTGTCGAAGCACACCTTCACGGGGCGAGAATTGCCAGCGGCAGTGACGTCGATGCGTAGGGTGACGGGATCACGCGCGGCGGCGCGATGCTCCTGCCGCCGCGCGAATCGGAGCGTTACGTCGCCGGCCGCGCTCAGCTCGAACAGGCCGGCATAGAACGCCGACACGTACGAGGAACGTCGCTGCGAATAAATGGTGACTTCGTAGCGCATCGTGCTGCTAACGCGCCGCGCTCTCGGCGGGCGCCACCGCCGGCTTTCGATAACGCCAGAATGCAGGCAGCAGCGGAATGCACGCCGCCACGCAGGCCACACAGAGCAGCCCCCCGGACGCGATCGAGCGTGCGAGCCCGAATCGTTCCGCCGCGAATCCGGCGCGCGCGTTCCCGAGCAACGGGCCAGTCATGTACGACAGTTGCTCGATGCCGGCCAGGCGGCCGCGGATCGTGGAGGGAATCGTCTCGTTCCAGATCGTCATGCGGAACAGGCCGCTGACCATGTCCGCTGCTCCGGCTGCGACAAGGCAGGCGATCGCGACCGGCAGCGACCGCGCGTAGCCGAGCGCGAAGATCGCGACGCCCCAAAGCATGGCCGCAATGATGACCGCGACGCCGTGCCGTTCGACGCGCCGCGTCCACCCGCTGAACAGCGTGGTCAGCAGCGCGCCCACACTCATCGCCGAGTACAAATAGCCCACGGCATATGCGCCGCCGAACTGTTGCGCGAGCGCCGGGAAGATCGCGAGGGGCATCGCAAACGTCATGGCCACGATGTCTACCGCGTAGGTGCCCAGCAGCTCGGACCGGCTCCCAGCGTACCGCAAACCCTCGAGGATCGTGTTCAGACCCGGAGGTTGCGCATGCTCGGCCGGCGGCGTCGACCGCATCGCCGCAATCGCCAAGAGCGATATCGCGAACGTGGCCACCTCCACGACGTAGGTCGCCGCGAGGCCGAACGCGGCAATGCAGATACCCGCGATCGCAGGTCCCGCGATCGCGGCCGTCGTACCTCGCAACGACGTAAGCGCCGACACTGCTCGCAGTTCCTCGAATGCGACGAGCTTCTGCGTGATGGCTTCGAGGGCCGGGCGATGAAACCCGTTCACGGCCGACAGAAACGCCGCGACGACGAACACCACTGTTACGCTCGGGTGCGGCACCAACGCATTCACGACGAGCGCGAGCGAACCGCACGTCATCAGCGCTTCGCAACGCAGCAGCAACGCGCGCCTGTCGAGCGCATCGGCGAATGCACCACCCCACAGCGCCGCGACGGCGAGCGGCACGAGCTGGGCAGTGCCGAGCAGGCCCACAGCCGCCGACGAGTTCGTCAGTTGATAGATCTGAACGGGTATCGCCACGTACGTGAAGAAGCTGCCGAACGCGCTGACGAGCTGGCCGATGAAGACGAGCCGGAAATCGCGATGCTTACGGAGCGGCGAGAGGTCGAGTAGCACGCGGTACAAGCCGGCGGGAGCGAACCGCACGGTCCTTCGAGCGGCACGCTCGGAGTATCGGGATCGGCATCATACGCGACGTAAACCGGGCTAGCGCTCCTGGATGCCCTGAGTGCTCGTACTCGTTGGATTGTGGGAAGGCGCCAACTGACCTTCCCAGCGTGCCACGACGGCCGTCGCGACGCTGTTGCCGATGACGTTCGTCGCCGAGCGCCCCATGTCGAGAAAATGATCAACGCCGAGCAACAGCACCAGCCCCGCTACCGGAATGTCGAACTGTGCGAGTGTCGCTGCGATGACCACCAGCGATGCGCGCGGTACGCCGGCCATGCCCTTCGACGTCAGCATGAGGATCGCCACCATCACGATCTGTTGAGGTAGCGGGATCTCGATGCCGTATACCTGCGCGATGAACATCACGGCGAACGTGCAGTACATCATCGAGCCGTCGAGGTTGAACGAATAGCCCACCGGTAACACGAAGCTCGCGACGCGATTGCTGACGCCGAATTGCTCCAGCACTTCGAGTGTCTTCGGGTACGCCGCTTCGGAGGTTGCCGTCGAGAACGCGAGCAGCACGGGCCCTCGCACGCGCCTCATGAGATCCAGAACCCGTCGCCCGAGCACCAGGGAGCCGAGCGCTGCGAGCACTACCCACAAAATGAGAATGCCGAGATAGAACTCGCCGACGAACAATCCATACACGCGAAGGACGCCGACACCCTCCTTTGCCACGGTACTCGCAAGTGCGCCAAACACGGCGAGCGGCGCAAACAGCATCACGTAGCCGGTGACGCGCAGCATGATCAGCGACACGCCTTCGAGGGCATCGAGGACGGCCCTCGCGCGCTCGCCGAGGCCGGCCATGGCGACACCGAAGAACACCGAGAACACTACGATTTGCAGAATTTCGTTACGCGACATCGCGTCGACGATGCTCGTCGGGATCGTGTGCGAGATGAATTCCTCGAGCGAAAGCGCGCCGGCTTTGAGGCCTGTCGACGCGTCTCCCGGCGGAATGGGTAGCTGCATGGCTTTGCCAGGCTCGAGCAAATCGACGAGCACGAGCCCCAGAGTCAGGGAGACGAGCGAGGCGAATAGGAACCAGCCGAGCGCCTTCGTCCCAATGCGGCCGACCGTACGAATGTCGCCCATCCTCGCGATGCCGACCACGAGCGTGGCGAACACGAGCGGCGCGATGATCATCCTCACGAGCCGCAGGAACGCCGTCGGCAACAACGAGATCGAGTCGGCGAAGTGCGTGCTCGACTGCGGAAAGTACTCGTGACTGACCCAGCCCGCAGCGATGCCGAGAACCAGCGCGACGACGATGGCGGTCGTCAAACGGTTGCCCTGTCTCGAAGCGGTTGCGGGTTCGGCCATGGTTGGATCATAGCAGCGGCGCTTGCGTCTCTCGATCACGCACGGCGATGATGCCGTCAGCGTCGCGTTCGGCACGCAACGATCATGGGAGCGAAGTGGTAGCCAAGACTTTCGGCTTCGGGCAACGCGCGGGTCAGGTCGTCCAGACGGCCTACGTCGTGCAGAGCATCCGCCCCGCAATCGACTGGTGGATCAAAGACGGCAGAGCGGGACCGTTCTTCTTGCTCGACAGCTTCACCAGCGGCGAGCAACGCTACCGCGGTCAACCGACGACGGCCGACGTGAGCATCGCGATGGGTTTCGCGGGCCACATGATGATCGAGCTGATCCAGCCGCGCGACGACAAGCCGTCCGTTTACCGAGAGACCGTGCAGGCGCGCGGTTACGGTTTTCACCACCTCGGGATCGCATTCGAGGACGTCGAAGCCGAGCGCTTCAAATACGAGGGGCGCGGCTATCACGTAGCGTTCTCGGCGCCGGTGCCGAGCGGCGGCACCGTCTACTACATGGGCGAAGGGGCAGACGCGCCGGGCTTCGTCGAGCTGATCCCCGCAACGGCAGGCATGGACGAGATGTTCACGCGCTACTGGCAAGCGTCCGTGGATTGGGACGGCAAGGATTCGATTCGGCCGTTCGGCTGAGCGGGCGGCCGTCAAACCCAGGCGGGCCGGGCCCCGCCCCTCGCCGTTGCGTTTTTGGCCGGTGCGTGGCGCAATAGCGCCCCCGCGCGCAAGCCTTCGAAACAGCCGATTCACCGTGCCCCGAGCCGTCACCAAGACCAAAGCGCCGAAAATCGGCTTCGTGAGCCTCGGCTGTCCGAAGGCCCTCGTCGATTCCGAACGTATCCTGTCGCAGCTGCGCGCCGAGGGCTACGAGACCGCGGCCGACTACGCAGGCGCCGACGTCGTGGTCGTGAATACGTGCGGCTTTCTCGACAGTGCGCGCGCCGAATCGCTGGACGCCATCGGCGAAGCGCTCGCGGAGAACGGCCGCGTGATCGTGACCGGCTGTCTCGGTGCCGAAGCCCAGACCATCCGCGACGTACATCCAAACGTGCTGGCGATCACGGGCCCGCATCAATACGAAGCGGTGGTCAGCGCCGTGCACGATGCAGTGCCCGCGCCGCACGATCCGTTCGTGAATCTGGTGCCGCCGCAGGGCGTGAAGCTCACGCCACGGCATTACGCCTATTTGAAAATCTCGGAAGGCTGCAACCACCGCTGCAGTTTCTGCATCATCCCGCGCTTGCGCGGCGACCTCGTGAGCCGCCCCGCCAGCGACGTGCTCGGCGAAGCCGAGCGGCTGGTGCGCGCGGGAGTTCGCGAGCTGCTCGTGATCTCGCAGGACACCAGCGCGTATGGCGTAGACATTAAATACAAGGAGTCGCAGTGGCGCGGCCGCGCCGTGCCGGCTCGAATCACGGACCTCGCCGCGGCTCTGGGCGAGCTCGGTGCGTGGGTACGCCTGCACTACGTGTACCCGTATCCGCACGTAGACCAGCTGATCCCGCTGATGGCGCAAGGCAAGGTGCTGCCGTATCTCGACATTCCGTTCCAGCACGCGAGCCCGAAGATCTTGAAGGCCATGAAGCGGCCCGCGGCGGAAGCGAAGACGCTGCAACGCATTCGCGACTGGCGCACCGCGGTGCCCGAGCTCACGATTCGGTCGACGTTCATCGTCGGCTTTCCCGGCGAAACTGAGCAAGATTTCCAGCAGCTACTCGATTGGCTCGAAGAAGCAGAGCTCGACCGCGTCGGCTGTTTCCGCTACGAGGCGGTGCAGGACGCGGTCGCGAACGCGCTGCCGAACGCCGTGCCTGAAGAGGTAAAGGAAGAACGCTGGCACCGCTTCATGGCCGCGCAGCAGAAGATCAGCGCGCGCCGCATGCAGCGGCGCGTGGGCAAGGACATCGCCGTGATCATCGACGAAGTCGACGGCGAGCAGGCGCTCGGCCGTTCGATGGCGGACGCGCCGGAGATCGACGGCCACGTGTACCTACCCGCCGGCAAGGGCGCGAAGAAGCTCAAAGCCGGAACCGTGCTCACGGCGCGCGTCACGTCCGCCGACGAATACGACCTCTGGGCCGAGCCGCTCTAGCTCACACGGCCACGCCGGCCGCCGCCCTACCGTAGCGCACCGCTCCCTCGCACCTGCCAGATCCTGGTGCACCGCGAGCGCTGGAAGCGTGGACGCGCGTGCGCGCACGTTTCTTGCAGTAGCCGAAACCTCCGACGACTTCGGCGGCCCCGGTGGGAGCCAGAAACCTTTGCGCATATTGATCATCGACGAGAACGCCGTTCGCGCGGCAATTCTCGAAGAGGGCTTAAGGGACAGCTCTGCGATGGGCACGCCTGTCGTCGTGCATAAAATCGGACACGAAGCGGGCGATCTGCTGCCGCGGATCGCTGCCATCGATCCCGACGTGATCCTCATCGATCTCGAGAACCCAAGTCGCGACACGCTCGAGCAGATGTTCCAGGTGTCGCGACTCGCTAAGCGCCCCATTGCAATGTTCGTTGACCAGTCCGACAGCGAAACGGTGCAGGCCGCGATCGATGCCGGCGTATCGGCGTACGTGGTCGACGGCCTGCGCCGCGAACGCGTGAAATCGATCCTCGACCTCACGATCAGTCGTTTCCGCGCGTTCGATCGTCTGCAGCGCGAGCTGTCCGAGGCGAAGTCCGCGCTCGAAGACCGCAAGTTCGTCGACCAGGCGAAGGCCATAGTGATGAAACAGAAGCGCATCGACGAGCAGAGTGCGTACGCGCTGCTGCGCCGCACGGCCATGAACCAAAACCGCAAGATCGCCGACCTCGCGCGGGCGCTCGTGGCCGCTGCCGCGCTGCTCGACGCCGGAGACGGGAATGACTAGACGCATCGTTGCGGGCTTTGTGCCACTCGTCGACAGCGCCGTGCTCATCGCGGCGCGCGAGCTCGGGTTCGCGCGCGAGCACGGCATCGAGCTCATGCTCAAGAAGGAACCGTCGTGGGCTAGCCTGCGCGACCACCTCAATCTCGGCTACCTCGATTGCGCTCATGCGCTCGCGCCGCTGCCCATCGCCTCCGCCATCGGCGTGGGACAGGTGCGCTTCGAGTGCGCGGTACCATTCGTATTGAGCCGCGGCGGCAACGCCATCACGCTGGCGACCGCTCTGTTCGACGATATGTGTGCCGCCGCGGGGACAAGGCTCGCGGCGGAGCCGCACGCAACGGGCGCCGCGCTCGCGCGTGTCATGCGCAAACGCCGCGAACCGTTGACGCTCGGGATGGTGTTTCCGTTCTCGGCCCACAACTTCGATCTGCGGCACTGGCTTGCAGCCGCCGGCATTCATCCCGACCAGGACGTGCGACTCGTTGCGATACCGCCGCCGTTGATGGTCGAGAGCCTGCGTGCCGGCCATGTCGATGGCTTCTGCGTTGGCGAGCCTTGGAACAGCGTTGCAGTGGCTCAGAGTTTAGGAAACATCGTCGCCACGAAGTCGCAGCTGCTGCCGCGCAGCGCAGAGAAAGTACTGGCGGTGCCGCCCGCCCTTGCGAACAACGCCTCGGCGCTCGGCCCGCTGTTACGCACGCTCGTGGCTGCGGCTACGTGGGCCGACGACCGCGCGAATGCAGCGGAGCTCGCGCACCTCATGGCGACACCCGAGTACCTGGGCGTGCCAGCCGAACTGATCGAGGATGCGTTGCTCGGCGGCCTCGCATTGGGCGGCGGCCCGCGACTCGACGATCCCGACTTCCTGTTCTTCCACCGTCACTCGGCCAGCGTGCCGCACAGCGGCGAAGCGCTCTGGCTGTATGCGCAGATGGTCCGCTGGGGCCAGCTGCCTGCGACCGTAGCGAACCGCGAAATCGCCGCACGCGTATTTCGTCCGGATCTTTATGAGCTGCATTTGGGTGAGACGCCCCCCGCGTCGGTACCGCAACCTTTCGACGACGCGCACTTCGATCCCGCCAACGTGGGCGCGTATCTCGACCGCTCAGACCTGCGCACGCCGTTCATTACGACCACGCATTCAGACGGGTAACGCTGCACCGGTTCGCGTCACCGATCGGGAACCCTGCGCCATCGTGGCGCACAGCGTGCTACCCCTCGCGAGCGCGCGGGTGAGGAAAACCGCATAGCTACAGCGTTTTGCTCGTAGGGCTACCGCTGGCACGGGATTTGTATTGTGTTTCCCAAGGTCGTCGAGCTCGGAACGCTCGGCGCCACCGCCCAACGACGGGCTTTCACAGCAACGCCGCTGTCGCACTTCGAAACACTCGGAGCGCACAGCGGCTTTTTTTTGCGCCACTCATTCGCACGGAGGACGACTGCATGCGGACGATCAGCAGAACGATGACAGGTCTAGCGGCATGCGCTGCCGCATTGCTCGTTACGCATACAGCGCTCGCCGGAGAGCTCAAGCTCGAGAAGGACGAGCTCAAACTCGGCTTCATCAAGCTCACCGACATGGCGCCGCTCGCGGTCGCTTACGAGCTCGGCTACTTCGAGGACGAAGGCCTGTTCGTCACGCTCGAGCCGCAGGCGAACTGGAAGGTGCTGCTCGATCGCGTGCTGACTGGGGAACTCGACGGCGCCCACATGCTCGCAGGCCAACCGCTCGGTGCGTCGATCGGCATCGGCACGCGAGGCGAGATCGTGACGGCGTTTTCGATGGACTTGAACGGCAACGGCGTGACCGTCTCGAAGGAAGTCTGGGAACAGATGAAGACGCACTTGCCGAAGGGCGCGGACGGCAAACCGGTGCATCCCATTCGCGCCGACGCGCTGAAGCCCGTCGTCGACGCATACCGCGCCTCAGGCAAGCCATTCAACATGGCCATGGTCTTCCCCGTCTCCACGCACAACTACGAGTTGCGCTACTGGCTCGCGGCCGGCGGCATCAACCCTGGTTTGTACTCACCGGCCGACACCACGGGCCAAACCGGCGCCGAAGTGCTGCTGTCCGTCACGCCGCCGCCGCAAATGCCGGCGACGCTCGAAGCCGGCACGATCTACGGCTACTGCGTCGGCGAGCCGTGGAATCAACAAGCCGTGTCGAAGGGCATCGGCGTACCGGTCGTGACGGACTACGAAATCTGGAAGAACAATCCGGAGAAAGTGTTTGGCGTGACCGAGGAGTGGGCGCGCAAGTATCCGAACACGCACCTGGCGCTGGTCAAGGCGCTGATCCGTGCCGCGATCTGGCTCGACGCCGACAACAACGCGAACCGCACGAAGGCTGTCGAGATCCTTGCGAAACCCCAGTACGTCGGCGCCGACAAGCAGGTGCTCGCAAACTCGATGACAGGCACGTTCGAGTACGAACGCGGCGACAAGCGCGCAGTGCCGGACTTCAACGTGTTCTTCCGCTACTTCGCGAACTACCCGTTCTACTCCGACGCGGTCTGGTACCTCACGCAAATGCGCCGCTGGGGCCAGATCGCCGAAGCCAAGCCCGACCAGTGGTACGCCGACACGGCCAAGCGTGTGTACCGCCCCGACGTGTACCTCGCGGCCGCGAAGATGCTCGTCGCCGAAGGTCGCGCACAGGAGAAGGACTTCCCGTGGACGAGCGATGGCTACCACGCGCCGCACGCGGACTTCATCGACGGCATCGCGTACGACGGCCACAAGCCGAACGCCTACCTCGCGAGCTTCGCGATCGGGCTGCAGGGCAAGACCGCCAACGCCCACTGATGCGACAGAGGACGAAGCCATGACGACACCCGCCAACATCGTCGAAGTCGCCGTGCGACGCCGGGCACCGAAACGTGCCGAGCGTTTCAGTCGCCTCATCGCACGCAGCGGCAGCTACCTCGCGCTCGTGGGCCTTGGCTGGCTCGTGCCGCTGTGCCGGCTCATAACCGGCGACGAGCCGCGCCGCCAACTGACGGAGTTGTGGCAGGAGCTCGTCGTGCCGCTGTTGGCACTCGGCTGCATGCTGCTGATGTGGGGCATCCTCGCCCCGCGCATCGAGACGAGTCTCGGCACCGTTCCGAGCCCAGGCGCCGTGTGGGCGGAGGCTCGCAACCTCGTCACCGAGCACTACGCGGAACGCGAACGCGGCAGCGAGTTCTACGCACGCCAGCGCGAGCGCAGTGCAGCGCGGCTCGCCGACAACCCGGACGCAGACGTCAGAATCCGGCAGTACACAGGCAAGCCGACGTTCCTCGATCAAATCCTCACGAGTCTGCGCACTGTATTCGCGGGGTTCGTGCTCGCGACGCTGATCGCAGTACCGGTTGGAATCCTCGCGGGCCTATCGAAAACCGTGAACGCGGCCGTGAATCCGCTCGTGCAGCTGTTCAAGCCCGTGTCCCCTCTTGCGTGGCTGCCCATCGTGACGATGGTCGTCAGCGCGCTGTACGTGAGCAACGATCCATGGCTGTCGAAGTCGTTCGTGAATTCGGCGATCACCGTGACGCTATGCTCGCTGTGGCCGGCGCTGATAAACACGGCACTCGGCGTCGCCAGCATCGACCGCGACCTCATGAACGTGGGCCGGGTGCTGCAACTCGGCTGGTTCGCGCGCGTGACGAAGATCGTGCTGCCGTCGGCGCTGCCGTTGATTTTCACCGGACTACGCCTCTCGCTCGGCGTGGGTTGGATGGTGCTGATCGCAGCCGAGATGCTCGCGCAGAACCCGGGCCTCGGAAAATTCGTGTGGGACGAGTTCCAAAACGGCTCGTCGAGCTCGCTCGCGCGAATCCTCGTGGCCGTGTTCACGATCGGCACGATCGGCTTCCTGCTCGACCGCGTGATGCTGGCGCTGCAGGCCGCGTTCACGCACACGGCGACACGCTGACCATGAATGCACTCGCCCTCAACTTCCCGCAACCCGCGCCGGCTCCCACAGTCCCCGCGCTCGAGCTGCGCGGCGTGGCGAAGACCTTTGGCTTCGGCCCGAACGAAACCGAGGTGCTGGCCGACGTCGACTTCCGCGTCGCGCCGGGCGAGTTCGTCGCAATCGTCGGTTTCTCAGGCTCCGGCAAGTCGACGCTGATCTCGCTGCTCGCAGGCCTGACGCAGCCGACGGCGGGCAAAGTATTGCTGAACGGCGCGGAAGTGACCGGCCCGAGTCCCTACCGCGGCGTCGTGTTCCAGACCTATGCACTGATGCCATGGCTCACGGTGCGCGGCAACGTTGCGCTGGCGGTCGACGCGGTGCACGCAAAGCAGCCGAGATCCGAACGCCGTGCACTCGTCCAACGCTACATAGACATGGTGGGCCTGGCGCACGCTGCCGACAGGCGTCCAGCCGAGCTTTCTGGCGGCATGCGTCAGCGCGTAGCCGTGGCGCGCGCACTCGCGATGTCGCCCGACGTGCTGTTGCTCGACGAGCCTCTGTCGGCACTCGACGCGCTGACGCGCGGGAAGCTGCAGGACGAAATCGAAGCGATCTGGGCGCGCGACAAGAAGACCGTTGTGCTCGTCACGAACGACGTTGACGAAGCGATCCTGCTCGCGGACCGCATCATTCCGCTGACTCCTGGACCGCGCGCGACACTCGGCCCCGAGTTCCGCGTCGGAATGCCGCGACCGCGCGACCGCGCGAGCATCAACGACAACCCCGAGTTCCGGCGTCTGCGCGGCGTCGTCACGCGCTACCTGCTCGATGTGAACCGCAAACGCGCTTCGGCCGACACCGTGGTCGCCCTACCGAGCGTGGCGCCGCCGAGTCACGAGCCGCCGCGCGCGTACCTGAAGGCGGCCGGCTACACGAGCGAACGTTACGTCGAGTTCTTCAACGTCACGAAAACGTTCGAGACCCCACGCGGCCCGTTGACGGTCGTTGACGGCTTCGACCTGCGTCTCGACAAAGGCGAGTGCGTGGCACTGATCGGCCACTCCGGTTGCGGCAAGTCGACGGTGCTATCGATGGCGGCCGGGCTTGTGCCGATCACGAGCGGTGGCATCGTCCTCGATCACCGCGAGGTCGCGGCCGCAGGCCCCGACCGCGCAGTCGTGTTCCAGGCGCCGAACCTGTTCCCATGGCTCACGGCGGCCGAGAACGTTGCGCTCGGTGTCGATCGCGTGTACCGGCATGCCGCGCGCGCCGAACGGCGCGACATCGTCGACTATTACCTCGCGCGCGTGGGCTTGCACGACGACCGCAACAAACGTGCAGCCGAGCTCAGCAACGGCATGCGCCAACGTGTAGGAATAGCCCGCGCGTTCGCGTTGAGTCCGAAGCTGCTGTTGCTCGACGAACCGTTCGGCATGCTCGATTCGCTGACGCGCTGGGAGCTGCAAGAGCTCCTGATGGAAGTGTGGGCCCGCACGCGCGTGACGGCGATCTGCGTCACGCACGACGTGGACGAGGCGATCCTGCTCGCGGACCGTGTCGTGATGATGACGAACGGACCACACGCGCGCATCGGCCGCATCATGCGCGTGGACCTGCCGCGCCCGCGCACGCGTAAAGCGCTGCTCGAACATCCCGATTACTACGCCTATCGCCAGGAAATCCTGACGTTTCTCGCAAGCTGCGAGCACGGCCCGGCCGCGCCCGCGGCAGCGACTTAACTGCGACCCGATCCGTAAACCAGGGAGGTTGGAACGTGTTGAAGAAGAGTGTGTGTACGAGTGTGGTGTTGGCTGGCCTTTCGGCGGCCGGAGCGAGCTCGGCCGCCGACACATGGGGAGAGGCCATTCGCGAATCGGACTTTATCGTCGACTGGCGGCTGCGCTACGAGTCCGTCGACCAGGCGGGCGTCGCCGAAACCGCAGAGGCGCTGACCGGGCGCCTGCGATTCGGGTTCCAGACAGCGCCGCTTGCGAAGACGCGTCTGCTGGTGGAGGGCGTGTGGGTCGGCGCCGGCATCGACGACTACAACAGCACGACGAACGGCCGCACACAGTACCCTATCGTCGCCGACCCGGCGGGCTTCACCGACTTGAATCGCTTCGCGCTCAGCAACAAGTCGCTCGAGCACACGACGCTCACATTCGGCCGCCAGCGCATCGTGCTCGACGACACGCGCTTCGTCGGCAACGTCGCGTGGCGCCAAGACGAGCAGACGTTCGACGGGCTGCGCGCGCAGATCGACGGCAGCGCCGTCAAGGTCGACGTGAGCTGGTCGAATCAAGTCAACCGGGTGTTCGGGCCCGATTCGCCCGTTGGCCGCTGGCACGGCGACGTGGTGCTGGCCAACGTGGGGCACGCGTTCAAGTTCGGCACGCTGACCGCCTTCGACTACTTCCTCGATCTCAACGACGCGCCCGCAGCGTCGAGTAACACGCTCGGTCTGCGGCTCGCGGGCACGAAGCCGCTCGGTAAGGTTGGCTCGAACTACACGCTTTCTTATGCGCGTCAGGCGGACGCGGGCGCGAATCCCGCCACCTTCAGCGTGCCCTACGCCATGGTGGAAGGCGGCCTCACGTTCAACAAGAAGCCGAACGTCACGCTCGGCTACGAGCGCATGGGGAGCAACGGCACCGTGGGCTTCAGCACGCCGCTGGCGACCTCGCATGCCTTTCAAGGCTGGGCCGACAAGTTCCTGGCGACGCCCGCCGCCGGCATCGATGACACGTACGTGAAGTTCGGCTATCCGTTCGGCAAGCGCGGGCCATTCGCGAGCTTGAGTGCGCTCGTGTGGTATCACGACTTCTCTGCGACGCAGGGCTCCGCGCACTTCGGTAACGAGACCGATCTGCAGTTCGTTGCGCGTACGAAGAAGATTGCGCTGACGTTGAAGTACGCGACCTACGACGCGGATGTTCTGCTCACCGACACCGACAAGCTCTGGTTGTCCGTGGACTACTCCCTGTGACGCAGCTACTCGAGGAAGCCGTGAGTACGGTGCACTCGCGGCGCAAGAAGCTGGTGCTCGTCGGCAACGGCATGGCCGGGATGCGGGCCGTGGAGGAACTGCTCGCGCTCGCACCCGATCTCTACGAGATCACCGTGTTCGGCGCGGAGCCGCACGGCAACTACAACCGGATCCTCCTGTCCCCCGTGCTCGCGGCCGAGAAAACCATAGCGGACATCATGCTGAACTCGCGCGAATGGTACGCGGAGAATGGCATCACTCTGCATGCGGGCGACGCGGTGACGCGCATCGACCGCGCGCGCCGGCGCGTCGTTACCGCCGGCGGATTTGAAACGACCTACGACCGATTGATACTCGCGACCGGCTCCATGCCCGTCGTCCTGCCCTTGCCGGGCAAGGACCTTGCAGGCGTGCTGTCGTACCGAGACATCGCAGACGTGGATCGGATGGTTGAAGCCGCGCAGAGCTGCCGCCGCGCGGTCGTGATCGGCGGTGGCCTGCTCGGCCTCGAAGCGGCGTACGGATTGCAGCGGCGCGGCATGGACGTCACGGTGGTGCACAACACGCCGAATTTGATGGACCGGCAGCTCGACGCCGCGGCCGCGGCACTGTTGCGCACCTCGCTCGAAGCGCGCGGCCTGAAGTTCCACATGCCGGCGCAAACCAGCGCGCTGGTGGGTGAAGAACGCGTTCAGGCGGTGCGCTTCGCCGACGGCTCGGAGCTGTCGGCCGAACTCGTCGTCATGGCCGTGGGCATCCGGCCGAATGCGGCGCTGGCGAAAGCCAGCGGCATCGCCTGCGAGCGCGGCGTGCTGGTGAACGACACGATGCAGACCTATGACCCCCGCATCTACGCCGTTGGCGAGTGCGTACAGCACCGCGGCGCCTGCTATGGCCTCGTTGCGCCCCTGTTCGAGCAAGCCAAGGTCGTCGCGAACCATCTCGCCGAGTTCGGCATCGGTCGCTACGCCGGCTCGCAGACATCTACGAAGCTGAAGGTCACCGGCATCGACCTGTTCTCCGCGGGCGACTTCACGGGCGGCGCGGATACCGAGGAGCTGCTGTTCCAGGACGCGGCGCGCGGCGTATACAAAAAGATCGTCGTGAAGAACAACAAGATCGCGGGCGCCGTGCTGTACGGCGATACGGTCGACGGCTCGTGGTACTTCCAGCTGCTACGCGACGGCACGCCGATCGCTGACTTCCGCGACAACCTGTTATTCGGCCAAGCGCACGTCGGCGACTCCGGCGTCGCGGGGGCGGGCAGCGTCGCAAATCTTCCCGACAAAGCCGAGATCTGCGGCTGCAACGGCGTGTGCAAGGGCGACATCGTGCGCGCTATCACGACGAAGAAGCTGTTTACGCTCGACGATGTCCGGATGCACACGAAGGCATCCTCCTCCTGCGGCTCGTGCACGGGCCTCGTCGAGCAACTGCTCGCGACCGCGCTAGGCGGCGACTACTCCGAGACGCCGGCGAAGAAGCCGATGTGCCCCTGCACCACTTACACGCACGAGGAAGTGCGTACAACGATCGCGCGCGAGAAGTTGAAGTCGATTCCCGCCGTCATGAGCTTTCATGAATGGAAGACGCCGGACGGCTGCCACAAGTGCCGCCCAGCGTTGAACTTCTACTTGCTGTGCGCGTGGCCGGGCGAATACGAGGATGACAAGCAGTCGCGCTTCATCAACGAGCGCGCGCACGGCAACATCCAGCGCGACGGCACGTACTCCGTGGTACCGCGAATGTGGGGCGGTGTCACGTCGCCGCAGGAGCTGCGCGCGATCGCGGATGTCGCGGAGAAATACGCCGTGCCCACCGTGAAAGTGACGGGCGGCCAGCGCATCGACCTGCTCGGCGTCAAGAAGGAGGATTTGCCCAAGATGTGGAAGGACTTGAGCGCCGCCGGCTTCGTCTCCGGCCACGCCTATGGCAAAGCACTGCGCACGGTGAAGACCTGCGTCGGCAAGGAGTGGTGCCGGTTCGGCACGCAGGACTCGACAGGGCTCGGCATCAAGCTCGAGCGTACGACGTGGGGCTCCTGGCATCCGCACAAGGTCAAGCTCGCGGTATCCGGCTGCCCGCGTAATTGCGCCGAAGCCACGATCAAGGATCTCGGAGTGGTGTGCGTGGAATCAGGCTACGAGCTGCACGTGGGCGGCAACGGTGGCATCAAGGTTCGCGCCACGGATTTCCTCTGCAAGGTTGCGACCGAGGAGGAGGTCATCGAGTACACGTGCGCGTTTCTGCAACTGTACCGCGAGGAAGCGCGCTACCTCGAGCGCACGGCGCCGTGGATCGAGCGCGTGGGGCTCACGCACGTGCGCACACGCATCGTCGACGATGCGGCTGGCCGACGCACGCTGCACGAGCGGTTCCTTCACTCGCAACGCTTCGCGCAAGTCGATCCTTGGGCCGAACGCGCAGGCGGCAAGGATGCAGAGGAATTTGCGCCGTTGAGCGCGCCGGCGGGCGCTTCAGAGCGAGTGCTGCAATGAGCTGGGTAGACGTGGGTCCGGAAAACGCCCTGCCCGCGCGCGGCGCACGCACGCTGAAGATCGGCAGCCTCCAGATTGCGGTGTTTCGCACGGGCGCGGGAGAGGTGTTCGCGCTGCGCGATCATTGCCCGCATCGTGGCGGACCCTTGTCGCAGGGCATCGTGCACGGTAGCCGCGTGACCTGTCCGCTGCACGAGTGGGTCATCGATCTGAAGACGGGTCGCGCGACCGGTGTCGACGAAGGCTGTACGCCGAATTTTCCGGTGCGCATCGTCAACGACCGCGTCGAGATCGATCTACCGGCGAGCGCCGAAGCGCGCGTCGCGGCGCTCGGTCCACCGCCGTTTGCGGTGTGCGAGCGTGCCTGACGGCGCCGCCCTGACGTCCGTTCGCACGACGTGCCCGTATTGCGGCGTCGGCTGCGGTCTCGTGGCCACTACGGCCGCGTCCGGCACGCCGACTGCGATTCGCGGCGACACGCAACATCCCGCGAACCTAGGCCGCATGTGCTCGAAGGGCGCGGCACTCGGCGACACGCTCGACTTAGACGGCCGGCTGCTGCACGCGGAGATCCGTGGCCGGCGCGCAGGTCTCGACGAGGCGCTCGACTCCGTCGCTCGTGGCTTTGCCGACATCATCGCGAAGCACGGGCCGGACGCCGTCGCGTTCTACGTGTCAGGGCAGCTGCTGACCGAGGACTATTACGTCGCGAACAAGCTCATGAAGGGCTTCATCGGCAGCGCGAACATCGACACGAACTCGCGGCTGTGCATGGCATCGGCCGTCGCCGGCTACAAACGCGCGTTCGGAGCGGATGCCGTGCCAAACGACTACGAGGACCTCGAGTGCGCGGAGCTGATCGTGCTCGTGGGCTCGAATCTCGCGTGGTGCCACCCGGTGCTGTTCCAGCGGCTGTCTGCGGCGAAGGTCGCGAATCCTGACCTGCGCGTGATCGTGATCGATCCACGCCGCACTGCTACCTGCGACGTGGCCGATCTGTTCCTGCCGCTGCAACCCGGCACCGACGTGCTGCTGTTCAATGGCCTGCTGAACTACCTGCGTCGCGAGGACGGGCTCGACTTCGAGTTCCTCGACGCGCATACGAGCGGCATCGGCGCCGCGCTGCGTGTGGCGAAGGACAGCGCACCTTCGATCCCGGCGGTCGCGGCCGCATGCGGGCTCGACGCCGGCGACGTCGCGCAATTCTATCGGTGGTTTGCGGCGACACCGCGTACCGTGACCGCGTTCTCGCAGGGCGTGAATCAATCGTCGGCAGGCACGGACAAGGTCAACGCCATCGTGAACGTGCATCTCGCCACGGGCCGCATCGGCACACCCGGCGCGGGCCCGTTCTCGATCACGGGCCAACCGAACGCGATGGGCGGCCGCGAGGTCGGCGGGCTCGCGAACCAGCTCGCCGCGCACATGGACTTCGCGCCCGAGCACATCGACCGTGTGCGGCGATTCTGGAACGCGCAAGCCGTCGCCACGAAACCTGGGCTCAAAGCGGTGGATCTATTCGCCGCGATCGACACGGGCACGGTCAAAGCCGTGTGGATCGTGGCTACGAACCCCGTCGTGAGCATGCCGGACGCGAACCTGGTTCGCCGCGCGCTCGAACGCTGCGAGCTCGTGGTCGTGTCCGACGCCGTGCGGGACACGGACACCACCGCGTACGCGCACATTCTGCTGCCCGCCGCGGGATGGGGCGAAAAGTCCGGCACCGTCACGAACTCGGAGCGCCGAATCTCGCGCCAGCGCGCGTTCCTCGCCCCACCCGGCGACGCGAAGCCCGATTGGTGGCTCGTGACCGAAGTCGCGCGCCGCATGGGGTTCGGCGCGGCGTTTCCGTATCGGGGCGCGGCTGAAATCTTTCGCGAGCACGCGCGTCTCTCGACGTTCGAGAACGGCGGCGCGCGTGCGTTCGACATCGGCGCGTTGACGGGGATCAGCGACGCGGACTACGACGCGCTCGCCCCGGTGCAGTGGCCGCTGCCGGCGGGTGTCGCCAGGCCACAGCGCTTGTTCAGCGATGGCCGCTTCTTCACGCCAGATGGTAAAGCGCGCTTCGTGCCGACAGAGGCGCGCGCGCCGCAACACCTACCGACGGCGGATTTGCCGCTCGTGCTGAACACCGGCCGCATCCGCGATCAGTGGCACACGATGACGCGCACCGGCAAGTCGCCCCGGCTCACGGGCCACCACCCTGAGCCGTTCGTGCAAGTGCATCCCGCTGATGCGGCGCGTTGCGGCGTAGCGGCCGGCGATCTCGCGGAAGTAAGCACCGCGAGCGAGCGGGTGCTCGCACGCGTCAACATCACCGCCGATACGCGCGCGGGCACGGTGTTCGTGCCGATGCACTGGAGCGCGCAGTTCGCGAACGCCGCGGGCGTGGGCGCGTTGATCGCCGCAACGACCGATCCGATTTCCGGGCAACCCGAGCTCAAACACACGCCAGTCCGCGTACGCCGGTATGCGCCGGCGTGGTACGGCTTCGCGCTGCTGCGTGCACCGTTGGCGGTGCAAGACATCACGTACCTCGCACGCGCGCGCTGCGAAGGCTTCTGGCGCTACGAGATCGCGGGCGAGCGCCTGCCGCTCTCGTGGCCGGACTGGGCGGACGCCGTGCTGGGCCCGCGCGCTGAACGCATCGATCTGCACGACAAGGTGGGCGGCCGCTACCGCGGTGCGCGCGTTGTCGGCGGCCGTCTGCAAGCGTGCCTGTTCGTCGCACCGACGAAGCAGCTGCCATCGCGCACTTGGATCGGCGGATTGTTCGCGCACGCAACGCTCGATGACGACGCTCGCGCCGCGATCCTCGCGGGCCGACCGACGAAAGCCGGCGAAGAATCGGGCCGTATCGTGTGCTCATGCTTCTCGGTCGGCCGCTCGACGCTGTTGCGCGCCATCCGCACGCAAGAGCTCGTGACCGCCGCCGACATCGGCAAAGCGCTGCGCGCGGGCACCAACTGCGGCTCGTGCGTGCCCGAGCTCAAAGCGCTGCTCGCCGAAGCGCACGCCGTTCCCGCGTAAGGATTAGTCCCTGGTTGGCTGCGAGCTCGGCCTTTGGGCCGCTGCAATCGCGCGTACCGTCGCGAGCGTGTCGGCGTCAGCCACGGACTTGTCTTCGCGATACCGAATTACCCGAGCGAACCGAAGCGCGAGGCCGCCGGGATAGCGCCGGCTCGTCTGCAGCTCGTTGAACGCAATCTCGACGACCAGCTCCGGGCGTACCGGCACTACGTAGCCCGACGTCGCGCCCATCGCGAGCGCTTGCAGGCGTTGCGTCTGCCACTCGAGCATCTTGTCGGTGAGGCCTTTGAACGTCTTGCCGAGCATTACGAAGTCGCCGGTAGCGGGGTCTCGGGCGCCCAGATGCAGATTGCTGAGCCAGCCTTGCCTCCGGCCGCTGCCCCATTCGGCCGCGAGGACGACGAGATCCAGCGTGTGCGCAACCTTGATCTTGAGCCACGCCGCGCCGCGACTGCCCGCTTCGTACGCGCTCGACAGATTCTTCGCCATGAGGCCTTCATGGCCGAGATCGAGCGCAGCGCGCAAGAAGCTCTGCGCCGCCGCAAGATCCGACGTCACGAGCCGCGGCACGACGAGGCGGGTCGGAAGCAGCGCGTCGAGCCGCGCGAAGCGCTCGGCTGCGGGCCGATCGATGAAATCTTCGCCGTCAGCGTGCAGACAGTCGAAGCAGAACAACGATAGCGGGAGTGCGTTCTTCGCGCTGTCGACGTCGAGCTTGCGACCGAAGCGGCGCATCGTTTCTTGGAACGGCCGTGGGCGGCCGCTCGGCTCGAGCGCGATGACCTCGGCGTCGAGGATGAGACTCGTTGCCGGCAGCGCCGCGATCGCGGCGGACACGTCGGGCAGGCTATCCGTGACGTCCCGCCCCGTTCGGGAGTAGATCCGCACGCCGTCGGCGCCTTTGTGAATCTGCGCGCGCGCACCGTCGAGCTTGTACTCGAACGCTGCGTTGCCGAGAGCAGCAAGTGCGCTCGCCACGTCGTGCGTTGGGCTCGCGAGCATCGGGCTCAGGGGGTTGTAGAGCGCGAGCCGAAAGCGCTCGAGGCCCGCGCTGCCTTCTGCGAGGGCCGCAACGGCGACGGGCGGTATCGAACCCGCAAGCATGACGGCGCGCCGAACATCCGCAGCCGGTACGCCGGCCGCGGCAGCGATCGCGTCGACCATCACGCCTTCAAGGGCGCCTTGACGCAACTCGCCGAGCAGCAGTCGCGCGAGAAATGCCTGCTCCTGGACGGTAGCGCGCCCGAACAGAGCAGCTAGTGCTTCGTGGCGGCGCGCGGCCGAGCCTTTGCCGCGAAGTGATCGCAGTTGCTCTATCGCCTCTCCCGCCGCGGCGACGGTCAGAGTCGCGCTCGAAGCCGGCGCAATATCGCGCAACGCGTGAACCGTTGCCGGGCCGAGCCCCAGCCGACCGCCTGGAAGCACGCCGGCGAGCCACGCAACGCCCGTTTCGCGCTCGCTCGAATCTAGCGCGAGCAGGCACTCGCGAAGCAACCGAACCTTCTCTGTCCGCCTAGGCGTGCCCGTGACCGCGTCGGATGCCGAAGCGAGCGCATCGAGGTTCATAAGATGCGGCTACTCATTCTCCGCGCGGCCCTCGATACCGACGACGTCGCCGTCCTCGATCTGAATGCTGACCATGATGGGGCGGCAGCAGACACTGCAGTCCTCGACGTATTCTTGATGCCCGGCCGAGCAATCGACTAGTACGTCGATCGACTCGCCGCAGTAGGGGCAAATGATTGTCTCTGGTTCTAGGGAGTTCATGGTCCGCAGCTCAACAAGCCTACTTCGCGAGATCGCCGATGTTCTTCGGCTGCGTGATGCCAAAGTGATCGGCCTGTTGGGCGCCGGTGGGACCGTCAGTGGAGGATCCCGGATCGAGCGGCAGCATCGTCGCATTCCACGCGCGGTACTCCGCGACGAGGCGCGCGTAGATCTCTGGTTGGCGGTCTTTCAGGTTCGCGCGCTCGAGCGGATCCTCGACGACGTTGAACAGGAACGTGTTGCCGAGAATCTTCAAGTATTTCCAGTCGCCGTCGCGGCACGCTTCCTGGAGCAGATTCAGATAGCGCCAGAACAGCTTGCGCGACACGGGCAAAGCATTCGCGGTAAGCGTCGGCAGCAGGTCCATGCCGTCGGGCGGGAAGCTTAAATCCGGGGTGGCTCCGACCGCCGCCAGGAGCGTAGGCAGCCAGTCCATGTGCATAATGGTTTGTTCGTTGATCGAGTTGGCCGGCACGTGCCCCGGCCAGCGCACGATCGCGGGAATCCGGAGTCCCCCCTCGAGCAGCTCCGTCTTCATACCGCTGAACGGCCAGCGATCGCTGTAGCGCTCGCCACCGTTGTCGCTCGTGAAAATCACGATCGTGTTGTCGCCAACGCCGCCGGCATCGAGCGCGTCGAGCACTCTGCCGATTTGATAGTCCATCCGGGTGACCATAGCGGCGTAGGTCTTCATCGAGCCACCGTCAAAATCCCTGGTCCCCCGCGGACCGAGCGCCGAGATCCGTTTCGACTCGGCCTCGTCGCCTGGGCCTTCCCACGGCCAGTGCGGGGCGTTGAAGTGTAGGCTCAGCAGGAACGGCGTACGGCCCGCAACGTACTCGCGGACGACCTTCACGGCGCGGTCGCCGAGAAGATCCGTGAGATACCCCGGCTCGTGGGCGAGTTCGTCCCCGTCCCGAAGACGCTGATCGTGATTGAAGTAGTCGGCGCTGCCTTCGTGGAATCCGTAAAAGTGATCGTAGCCGCTCTTCAACGGGCCGAAGTTGGGCAACGGCCCCAAATGCCACTTGCCGACGAGCGTCGTCGCGTAACCGGCCTTCTTCAATTGCGTCGGCAACGTCGGCAGACCCGGGGGCAGGCCAACGATCATGCCGTCGTCACGCGGGGCGATCGGCTCCTCGAGCCCGACGCGCAGGCGGTCTTGGTAACGGCCCGTGATGATCGCCGTACGCGACGCGGAGCAGACGGCCGAGTTCGCGTAGGCCTGTGTGAAGCGCATGCCGCGGGCCGCGATCCGATCGATATTCGGCGTGGCGTATTCCCTGCGGCCATAGCAGGACACGTCGGCGTAGCCGAGGTCGTCCGCGACGATGAACACGATGTTCGGTTTGGACGACTGCGCGCGGGCGCGCGTTTGAACCGCCAGCGCCAACGTGCCGGCTGCGCCAACACGCAGTAGCTCTCGACGGGTCACGTGCATCGGTTAATCCTTGCGTGGCTCGGTCGCAAGAAAGCGACGCGCGAGCGCGTGATAGATGCCATCGGGACATACGAGCCGTGCCGTGCCATGAGCGATCAGCGCCGTCAGCATCACCGGCATCAGCATCGCGCGATCGTTCGTGAGCTCGGTGACGATCACGAAGGCCGTGATCGGCGCCTGCACTACGCCCGCGAGATAAGCGACCATACCGAGCAGAATCATGGCGCCGACGTCCACCGTCGAAAACAGGCGCGCGATGTCAGCGCCGAGACCGGCGCCAATCGCCAGCGACGGCGAAAAGATTCCGCCAGGGATGCCGCTCAGCGACGAGGTCAGCGTGGCAATGAACTTCAACGGAGCGAACTGCAAATCGATGGCTGCGGAGCCGTCGAGCGCGGCCCGAACTTCCGCGTAGCCTGTGCCATACGTCGCGCCGCCGGACACGACGCCGACGAGCGCGACGGCAAGGCCGCACGCGCCAGCGAACACAACGGGCCGGCTGCGAGCCCAACGGCCGAACACACTGCCGCCAGACACACCAATCACGAGCCGGCTGAACGCTCCACCCGATAGCCCGCCGGATACACCGCAGAACGGTATTCCGAGCCATAGCGCAGCGCCGTGCAGCGTGCCGGTGCTGGTACCGAAGTAGGTGTAGTTGCCGACGAGCAGCAGCGAAACGGAGCCGGCCGCCACGACGGTCGCGAGTATCAGCCCACTCGTACGCCGCTCGAACGTCCGCGTGAGCTCCTCGATGCCGAAGATGATGCCCGCGATGGGAGTGTTGAAGGCCGCTGCGATACCGGCCGCCGCCCCGGCGACGATGAGGCCGGATTGCCTGCGTGGGGACAAACGGCCCACTGCGAACATCAACGCCGCGCCCACTTGCACGGTCGGCCCCTCGCGGCCGGTCGATGCGCCGCAAAGCAGCCCGAAGGTCGTAAGCAGGATCTTGCCCGCGCCGACCCGCAACGACACGAGCTTCTGCCGAATCGCGCCGGATCCGAGCCGGTGGGCCGCAATCACCTGCGGTATGCCGCTCCCTTGCGAGTTCGCGAAGAAACGGTGGGTGGCGAGCGCCGCGAGCATGAAACCGAGGGGCGTTACCAGCAGCGGCCAGAATCGTCCCAGTGCCAGCAAATCGGCGAACCCGCGCTGCGCGCGATCGGCCATGATCGCGAATGCCACCGCCGTCGCGCCGACTGCGATGCCACCGAGCACGAACACGCCACGTTGCTGCCAGCGAATGAGCGTCGCCCGGAGCAACCGCGCGCGATGCCGTTCCTGCGTCAATCTGCCGAACCGTCGCTCTAACAACATGCTACACCGCGAACCATGAGCTGCGCGTCCATGCGTGGGCCCTGCATGTCCGCAATTTTATTCGCCTCGGTTGATGTCGAACACGCGTTGGCCCTCGGCTGGCACGCCGTTGCGGATCTGCTCGTGGTCGACTGCGCGCGTCGGGATCGGCAAGCCTTTCGCCTTCGCGGCCACGACCTGCCGTTCGTACGCGCGTTCGCCGGAAAGCGCATGGTGCACGGCGCCGTTGCCCTCGTGGCACGAGTACTCGAGCACCTCGTAGCCCGGCCGCGACGTGATCATCAGGCGAATCGTGAACGGCGCCGCATACGCGCCGGCGTCGTCGATCGTCGCGCGGTACTCGATCATCTCCGGGTCCACGCGCTTGAAGCGCTCCGTGAGCTTCAACCGCTCGCTGTTGGGCGGGCCGCCACCGTTCACGCCGATGCTCGTGAGGTCCGTGAAGTTCGTGGTCTCGACGACGAGCGTATCGCCCTCGAAGTGGCCGCGTGCGCTGCCCAAGTACTGGCGAATCCCGGCGTCGAGCGGCTTGCGGCCGTCGAGCGGAATGACGCGCGTGTCGTGGATCATTTCGTAGCTGATGGCGACGGAGTCTGGGTTCTGCGTGATGCGCAGGCCGTTACCGTAGATCACGGGCAACAGCGAGCCGAGCACGCCGCGTGTGACGCAACGGTCATACAGCGAGAAGTCGCTGAACCCGTCGAACGGACCGGCCCCGAATGTGCCGCGCGTTCGCTTCGCCGCGAGTTCCTCGCCGTGCGCCGTAAGCTTCGGCATCTGGCCGCTTGGCGGACCGACCACGAACGACGAGTAGCCGAAGCTGCGGATGCCGGACTCGTGCTGGAGGAATGTGCCGACGTTGACGTCGAAGTCGCGCGTGCCTTCGTCGCTCGTCGCGCGTTTCTTGAATTCGTCTGGCGTCAGCGACTCGCGACCCGCCTGATCGGCCGGCCGATTCATCGGCACGCCACGAAGGTCGTCGGTGCTCCACACGCCTTCGAAGCTCGGCTGCCCCCACGACGTGCGGGGCGCTTTCCAGGTTTTATCGACGTAAGCCGCAGCCGTCGTCTCGGCCGGCACCGACCGCTGCGATGGCGCCGCCGCCGTGGGCGCCTTCGTCTGCGCGATGGCATAGGCGGTCATGCAAAATCCGATCGCTGCCGTCAGCGCGGCTTGGAACGTAGTCGTCGCCATGCTTCCCCTTGTTGGCCATAGCCATGCTATTCGCTAGCAGCGTCGTATGCTGGTCTATTGCGACACGCCGAAGTCCCAAGTGAAATAGAGCACCTGGGTCGTTCCGCCACCGAGCATTTCGCCGAGGGATGCTTCGTTCTTGCGGCGCTTGCGCCGGCCGTGGGCATCTTTATCTACGGGTCTGAGCACCAGCGCGTACTCGCCCGTGGGCAGCGGCGATGCGGACGCGCGATAGCGACCACGCCCGAGCTGGGTCACCTGGGTGATCACCGGCTCCTCTACGATCGGACCGTCCGGCGGCGTGCCCGGCTTGGCGCCCACCGTCTTGGCCGCCGCGATGAGTCGGTAGTTGTCCTTGGTCGGAACCAGTCGGACGATCGCGGGTTGGTACTCATCCGGATCGACGCCGGGAATGTTGCCAAACTCCACTTCGAACGCCGGCGCGGCTCCGAGGTCGCGCGGCGCCGCGGTGCCCGCAAGCGCCCAGATCGCAGTGCGTACCTGGTTGCCCGGGTGGAACAGTCCGCCGATCGTCGTCGCGATGCCGCCGACGGCCGGATTCACGAATACGAGCGCTGTGCCCGCGAGGCTCTGCAGCGTCTTCAACCGCTGGGCTCCATGGTCGTCGGTAAATGCCACCTGTGCGATCGTCGGCGGCAGCGCAGTCCGATCGTCAGCGTTGACCACCCACGCGTGCGGCGCGGGATCCGCGCTCTTCGGCGGCTCCGTCGGCCGTTGAGCTGCGGCGGCGGCGTCTTGCTTAGCGGCGAGCTGCTCGATCATCGCTGAGAGCCGAGCGACTTCGGCTGGCGATGGAGAGGGCTCCGCAGCAGCCTGCGTGGCTGCTTTCTTCGCGGCCGACGCCGCTTTGCGGCTCGCAGACTCCGTCTTCAGCATCGCCTCGATCACGGTCTCGGACACGCCCGCGGTCTTGAGCGCAACGAGCGCGCGCGCCGAAACGTCGAAGCTCGTATCGTTCGCGGCGATGGCGGCCAGAATCGTGGACTCGGCGAAGCTCGCTTCCATCATCTCGACGACATCGTCGTTGCCGAGCACGGAGTGCCGACCCGACTCACCCGTCTCGGGCTGCGGCGCGGACGCGCTGGGCTCTACCTCCACTTGGCTCACCGCGGGACCGGGAGCGCGATACTCGCCGTACTGCGCGTCGTGCGCGTCTTGTCCCGCGACGCCGCACACGAACGCAACGGCTGCGCACGTGCAAAAAAATAGCCAATGCCGTTGTCCTTGGCGTTCCAAGCCCTGTTCCCTCGAGCAATGGATCGAATGCTAGCGACTGACTCACGGCCGCCGCAACTGTGCGGCGCGAATTCGCCCTCGCAGTCGCGAAGTGGCGACACTCAAAAAACGGGCCGCGCCGCCGCGGGCCACGTTACGGGGGCAATCAGGCCTCTAGCGGCTCGAACGGCCAGAACAGCGCGAATTGCGGCGGAGCGAGGGGCCCGTGGCAGTCTCGCGAACAGCTCGATGTCTCGACTCTGATCGCGGCGGACAACAGGACCGAGCTCAACATGAGCCCTGCGTCCTGCGCCTTGCGTAGCGAGATCTCGAAGCGCACGCGCTGATCCACGATTTGAAAATTGACCATTGCGCCGTGCTTCAGTCCGTCCACGGCATCGGTGACCACTAACGTCGGCCGCTTGCCAAGCGCCGCGATGAGCTCGGTGAGCGTCGAGCTACGATCCTCGCCAATGAATAACACCTCGGCATCACCGACGTCGTCGATTCGTTCGATAGGCCGCACCTGAACCGGCCGCCCTTGAATACTGCGACCAGGGAGATACGTGGCGAGCTGCATGGCAACGTTCGGTGCACCGAGCACCGCGATCCTGATCGGATCGCTCGCGGCAGCGGGCTGTGGCCATTCTACATACGTCCCAAAGCGGTAGAGGAAAGCGGCCTTGACCTCGGCCGCGGAGTACGGGCGTTGCTGCGCATCGACAGGGCTCACCGAGACAGCCACGAGCCCGCCCAAGGCCAGGCCCAAGAGTCGCCTTAGCGCGACACGGAATGCGCTCACCGAGCATTTACTCCCGAGAGCAGTTCTTGAGTACAGCATACGTCAGCGCTGCTGCGCCAGCGCGCCCAATGCCGCTTCGATCCCGCCGAGCTCGATCGGTTTTACGAGATGCAGAGCGAACCCAGCCTCACGCGAGCGCTCACGGTCGCGCGCTTGACCCCAGCCGCTGAGTGCAATGAGCACCGTCCGCGCCGTATTTGGTTTTGCGCGCAGCTCGCGCGCGAGCTCGAATCCGTTCATTCCCGGCAGCCCAAGGTCGAGGAACGCGAACTCGGGCACGACCGCGTCGGTGCTCGCCAGCGCTTGCTGCGCGTCGTGTGCGACGCGGACTTCATGACCGAGCCTCTCGAGCAACATCGCGAGGGTCGTGGCGAAGTCCACATTGTCGTCGACGAGGAGTATCCGATGCCGTGGGCGCAGTTGTTGCGGGGACGGAGGCTCCTCCACGCGCTCCGACGCGAGAGCCGCAACCAGGGGCAGCGTCACCGTGAATACGCTGCCTTCGCCCGTTCCGGCGCTCGAGGCTGTAAGAGTTCCTTCCTGCAGCTCGACGAGCCGCTTCGCGAGCGCCAGACCTATACCGAGACCGCTCTGGTGGCGTTCGAGCGAACCGTCACCCTGCGCGAACATCTCGAAGATCCGCGGCAGCACGTGGGCCGAAATCCCGATACCGCCGTCTCGTACCTCAACGCGCAGAGCCGGCCCCACGACGCGCGCAGAAAGCGTCACGCGTGCGCCGTGCTCGCTGAATTTCGCAGCGTTGTTCAGCAGGTTGGCAAAGACCTGTGCGAGCCGCACGGCGTCTGCCCGAACATAGATAGGCTGGCTCGGCAACTCGATCTCGAGGGTCTGTTTACGTGCGTCGTATAGCGGGCGCGCGGTATCCGCGGCGTCTTTTACGATCGGCGCCAGCTCGACGGTCTGCCCACGCACCGTGAGCTTGCCGCTGGTGATGCGTGATATGTCGAGCAGATCGTCCACGAGGCGGACCATCTGCTTGAGCTGCCGCCCGATAATGCCCTGCGCTTCTCTCGCAATAGATGTGTCGGTGTTGGTCGCCTGGAGCAGACTGATCGCGTTGACCATGGGCGCGAGCGGGTTCCTGAGCTCGTGCGCGAGCGTCGCGAGAAATTCGTCCTTGCGCTGGTCGGCAACGCGCAGCGCGGCTTCGGCCTCACGGCGCTCAGTGGTTTCGAGCTGCAGCGCGTTGTTAGACGCCTCGAGTGCCGACGCCCGTTCGTCTACCTCGCCGAGCATGGTGTTGAACGCTTCAACGAGAACGCCAACCTCGTCCTCGGTCGTCCGCGCCGCGCGCAGCGTGAAGTCGCGGCGCTTGATGACGGCGTGCGCGACCTCGGTGATGGCCGTGACGGGGCGCGTTACCGATCCGGCCAGCCACACCGCGACGAAGCCCGCCACCAGCATGCCGCCCAGCATTACTCCACCGAGCAGCAGCACATAGTCGCGGATCCGGTCCGCGAGGTCGTAGCTCGACTCGAGGTATACGGCACCGAGAAGCTCGTCGTTCTTCACGATCGGCTGGAACATCCTGAGGGTTCTGCCCTGGATCTGCACACCGGGCGGTCCGAGCGGCGGGAAAGTTGCGGTGTCGACGCGAGGGAACGTAGCGAACAACGAGCCGTTCGGACTATAGATGGCCGCCGTGCGGATCGACGGCCGGCTGTTAAGCAGATCTAGATTAGTCGCGGCGGCCTGCGGATCGTCGAACTGCAATGCGGGAATGTTCATGCGCGCGAGCAGGTCGGCCTGCGTCGTCGCATCGGCTAGGAGGAAATTGCGGTAGTACGAAATCTCGTAGACGAGCATCAGCGCCGTGGCGACGGACAACGCGACGAAACTGGTCGCAAGCACGATGATCACGACTTTCGTTCGCAATGACCGGCGAACGGCGCTCAGAAGCGGCAACCGGCCTCGCTGCAAGGATGATTGTTGCGACTTTATCAAACTGGTCCCGAGGTGCCACCGTCGGCGCAGACGGATCCGGATTCTGCCAAGGGATCGCACGTGCGGCAACCGCGCCCTATACTTCGCCGCATCGTTTCCCGTTTCGCGGACATGCCGCCAGTCTCGACAACCTACAGTGCGTCGGCCGCCGCTTCGACTTTGCGGCGGCGACGCTTCATCGCCACGCTACGATATGCCACGTGGACCTGCGCCTGCGCGCTCGCCATGCAGGCGGCCGCGCAGCTCGCCGGCGAGCGCAGCGCATTCGATCTCAGCATCCAGGACCTCGGGCAGGTCCGCGTCACGACAGCATCGCGGCGCGATGAAAACCTGAACGTGACGCCGGCGGCAGTCTATGTGATCACCGCCGAGGACATCCGCCGTAGCGGAGTTACGACGATCCAGGATGCGTTGCGGTTGGCGCCCGGAGTCGAGGTCGCGCGAAACGGCTCGCACACATGGACGATCTCGATCCGCGGATTCAGCAACGACCTTTCGAATAAGCTCCTCGTGTTGATCGATGGCCGCAGTGTCTACTCCCCACTGTACGCGGGCGTGTTCTGGGACGTGCAGGACGTCCTGCTGGCCGACGTCGAGCGCATCGAGGTGGTGGCGGGCCCGGGCGGCGCGGTATGGGGCGCTAACGCCGTGAATGGCGTCATCAACATCATCATTAGATCGGCCGAGGAGCGGCAAGGTCTCTATGCCGAGGTCGGCGCAGGCAACGAGGAAGAAGGCTTCGCGGCGCTGCGTTACGGGTGGAAGATCAGCGACACGCTATCGGCGAGCGCTTTCGTGAAGACGTTCGACCGCGACGCCGCAAAAGTCGCAGCCACCGGCGCAGACGCCAACGATGACTGGCGCCTCTCGCACGCTGGCTTCCTGCTCACGTGGCAGCTGGACGCCGCCAGCCGATTGAACGTCCGCACGGATATCTACGAAGGCCGCGAATCGATATTGGCGCGCGGCGACTTCACACTCGGCACTCTGCCGGTCACGAACATTCCGGCGACCGTGCCCATGAATGGCGGCAGCGTGAACGCGACTTGGACGCACGCACTTGCTGCCGACGCAAGCTGGCGACTGCAGTTCTACTTCGATCACACCGATCGGCGGATCCCGGGCAGTTTCGACGAGGCACGCAGCACCTACAACCTCGCGTTCCTGCATGACCTGACTGAGCTTGGTCGCCACGATGTGCAATGGGGCGTCGAGTTCCGTTCCACTAGCGACGATCTCGGCAACACACAGTTCTCCACGTTCATTCCGCCGCAGCGAACCGACCAGACACTGAGCGCGTTTGCTCAGGACCGTATTAAACTGAAGGACGAGCGCGTATACCTTACGCTCGGGACCAAGGTCGAGCACAACGACTACACAGGCTTCGAGCAAGAGCCGAGCGTGCGTTTGACCTGGACTCCCGGCGGCGGCAAATACACGCTCTGGTCCGCCGTGAGTCGTGCCGTGCGCGTACCGGCGCGGCTCAACACGGATGTGCACCTCTACGCCCCGATCCAGCTGCCAGGCCTGCCGCCCGTCTACATCAACGTGAACGGCGACCCGAATTTTCTGAGCGAAACCGTCGATGCGTACGAATTCGGCTATAGGGTGCGCGTCAGCGACAAGCTGTCGCTCGACGTGGCCGCGTTCGACAATTTCTACGACCACCTGCAGACCAGCGAACCGGCGGGCGGCGTCATCGCCGTGCCGGGACCGCCGGCATATCTGATCATCCCTGCCGTCGAAGGCAACCTCATGGAGGGCGAGAACTACGGCGCGTCGTTCTCGGCGAATTGGCAGGCGCTCGCGCGTTGGCGACTGAAGTTTCAGGCCTCGACGCTGCGGATGCGCCTAGAGACAAAGGCCGGCGGAGCGGACGTGAACGCGCTCGCGATTTCTGGCAACAGCCCGGAAAACATGCTGTCCGTACTGTCGTTTCTCGAACTCAAGCACGGCGTCACCCTGTATACCGGAATCCGCCACGTCGACGAGTTGCCTTCGCTCCGCGTACCGGCCTATGACGCCGTTGACGTGAGCGTTGGATGGCGTGCCAGTGATCGTTTGCACCTGTCGCTGACCGTGCAGAACCTGAACGACGCCGAGCACGCCGAATTCAGTGGTGGAGCATTGATCGAGCGCAGCGTGTTTGCGCGCTTCGATTGGCGGCTCTAGCGCGCTCTAGGCCTACTCGAGCGGTTGCGGCCGATACGCGCGATACAGCGCCGCAAATTCAACGGACGTGACGGGCGTACTGAAGTAGTAACCCTGCATCTCGTCGCACGAGTGCTCCCGCAGGAACGCCTGCTGTTCCGGAGTCTCCACGCCTTCGGCCACCACCGTGAGACTGAGCGTCTTGCCCATCGCGATGATCGCCTCGGTGATCGCGCGATCCTCCGCGTTCCTCGCCACTTCGCGAATGAACGAGCGGTCCACTTTCAACGTGTCGATGGGGAACCGCTTCAGATGCGCCAGCGATGAGTAGCCCGTGCCAAAGTCGTCGATCGCGAGCCGCACGCCGAGCGACTTGATGGCCGTGAGAACCATGACCGCCCGCTCGGAGTTCTGCATGATCGTGCTTTCGGTAACTTCGAGCTCGAGCAGATAAGGCGGCATTCCGGTATCGGCCAGCGCCTTCTCGATCTCCTCGATGAGATCGTCATCATTGAGCTGGCGCATGGAAAGATTCACGGACATGCGGATCGGCGGCAGGCCCTCGCTCTGCCACGCCATGTTCTGCCTGCACGCCTCGCGCAGCACCCACCTGCCGATGGGCACGATGAGCCCGGTTTCCTCGGCAAGAGGAATGAACTGCGCCGGCGCCACTGAGCCCAGCTCCGGCGTGTACCAACGCAGCAACGCCTCAACGCCGGTGATGCCGCCGGAGCGAAAATCGACTTTGGCCTGGTAGTGCAGTGAGAACTCTTGATTCTCGAGCGCGCGGCGCATGTTGGTCTCGAGCGTGAGCCGCTCGATCGAATGCGCCTTCATGTCCTGGGTATAGAACTGATAGTTGTTCTTGCCCTCTTGCTTCGCCAGGTACATCGCCATGTCGGCGTGCTTCATGAGGGCATGCTCGTCCTGCCCTTCCGCGGAATGCATGCAGACGCCGATGCTGGCCGTCACGCGGCACTCATGCCCCAAGATCACGACGGGCTTCATGGCTGCCGCGAGTATGCTGCGCGCGATCGTGCCGACCTGCGTTTCGCTGCTGACTTCCTGCAGCAACACGACGAACTCGTCGCCACCAAGGCGCGCGACGACGTCGCTCGCACGCACGCAATCCTTCAAACGCGCTGCGATCTCACGCAGCAGCACATCGCCCGCTTCATGGCCGAGCGTGTCGTTGATGATCTTGAATCGATCGAGATCCACGAACAGCACCGCGAACTCACGCTTATAGCGGCGCGCCGTCTCGGCGGCGAGCACGAGCAGCTCCATGAACATCGCGCGGTTCGGAAGCCCCGTGAGCCCGTCGTGGGTGGCCAGGTATTGAATCCTCTCCTCGTCGCGTTTGCGACTGGAGATATCTTCGACGATCGAGACGTCATGCACAGGGCGGCCGCGGCGATCGCGTTTGACAGCGATCGTGAGGCCCACCCAGAGCGCGTCGCCGTCTTTGCGCAGGTAGCGCTTCTCGAGCTTGAACGACTTGATCTCTCCCGAGCGCAGTTGATCGCGAAGGGCGTCGGTTCTGCCTGCGTCATCGGGGTGTGTGATCTGCGCGATCGTGAGAGTCAGGAGCTCATGTTCCGAGTAGCCCAGCATCTCGCAAAGCTGGGGATTCACATAAATGAAGCGACCCCCGTCCCCGACGTGCGCAATGCCGATGGCGGCGAGCTCCATCGTGGACGAAAACCGCTCTTCGCTTTCGCGCAATTGCTCCATGTCGACGGCGCGCTGATAGAAGTGGCCGATCTCTGCGGCCGCGACACGCAGCACGCGGTTCAGACCGGGATCGGGCGGCGCGATCTGCGGCGCATAAAACTCGAGCACGCCGAGCACGGTGCCGCGCGAACGCACCGCAACGAACAAGCCGGAACGCCAATCGACGTCCGCCGACATTCGCGTGGCAGCGGTGCGCCGATCGGTCTCTATTTCAGCCACCCATACGGGCTCGCCATGGCCTGGCAACCAGTCGGGCACGTCACGCAGCGCGCCTATGATCGATTGGCCGCCGCCGCTCATGCCGGGAGCGATAGATCGAGCGGCGGGCGCGCCCCACCCTCCACACCAGCGCAACTGTCCATGTTGCTCGTCAACGCCCCAGAAAGCGCCGGCCGCCCAGCTTTCGAGCTCGCAAATGGAATGCACGACGACTTTCAACGCCTCCGGCACGCCATCGGTCTCGGCGAGAATCCGTGCGATCGTGTGCTCGAGCTGCTGGAGATGCTTCGACCGCATCGCGACACCGACGTCGTTCGCAATGCCGCGATAACCGCGAAATCCGAGCCGTTCGTGGAAGATAGGCTGACCACTGAAGCTCACGAAGCGCGTTGCCCCGTGTGCGTCGGTCAGGGGCAGGATCAGATCGCTGAACGCTTGTCGCTCCGCGAACAGCGTGGACTGCGGACCCCAATCCGGATCGCCGACCGGTGCCGCGCAGAGCTCGCGCATGGTCTTGCCAATGAGATCGGAGAAACAACCGGCGGCGTCCGTGGGCTGGCGGGTCTTGCGCAGAGTGAAGCGCAGCTGCTCGTCCTGCTCCCAGTAGCAGTCTGCCGCGAGATCGACGACGCACTCGAGCCTGGCTTCCGCCCGGCGTAGAGAGTCCCCCTCCGGCGCTTCGCCGCGCGTCGGTTCACGCGCGACAGCTGCCTTCTTCGCGGTCATGACGGTTCCTAGAGTCGACGGCGCCCGAGCTCCCCCGGAGCTGTACCGGGCCGCGACTGAAAGTAACCCGACAATCGTATTCAGCCACTAATCATCGCCGCATTGAGCACGTCTCACTTCCGTGGCCACGTCCGCGACACAGTTCACGACTGGGGCAGTTTTGGTGCGCGGCGCGCCAAAAAGGCGCTGCGAAGGGTCAGAGGAGGCGTTCGATGTTTTCCGGCGGCCGGCCGAGCACGGCACGATTGCCGACGACCACGATCGGCCGCTCGATGAGAATTGGGTGTTTGCGCCTTTGGCGGCAGGTCGACACGAGGTCGACACGAGTGGAAATTCGCGAGCGGCGGCGGCTCAGGCGGCTGCGCCAGCGTCCGCCTCGGCGTAGACGACGGGGATGTGCTTGCGCGCGGCGTAACTCATCGCGAACGTGAGGACGGCGGTCACCGGCATGGGGCGACGCGCCACGATGGTCTTGATCCGCTGCGTGATTTCCTCGCCGGCTTTGGCGCGATCGGTGACGCGCTCGATCGTCGCGAGCACGACCGTATCGTCGAACGGTTCGGGCTCCGTGTGCACTCGCACGTAGTCCGGCTCGGAGGAACCGGGCGACGGCAGCATATTCAGCACTTTTACATCCATGCTCGCGTCCATCTCGTCGCACGCGCGGACGAACCGCGCGGGCTCACGAATATTTGGAGCAAGAGCCATGCCACGCACGCCGGAAGGCCAAGCGGCAGGTCGGGAACGAACGTTATGTCGCGCTCGACTGACGAACTTGGTCAGATAGTGACGGGCACGGAACTGCCGCCAATGACCACTGCCCGCGCGACGGCGCAGTCATCAATTTGGCGCCACGCCGCCCGCGGCGCTAAGTGCGGCGACGAAACGGTTGCGCCACGCGTCGATGTCGTTTTGCCGTAGCACTTCCAGCATCGCACTCTGGCGAGCGCGCCGCTCGTCGCGGGACATCGTCAAACTACGGTGAATACCTTCCACGATGGCGTCGACATCGACGGGGTTCACGAGCACGGCGTCCCGTAACTCATCCGCCGCACCGGCCATCGTCGAGAGCACGAGGACGCCGGGATCGTTTAGATCTTGCGCTGCAACGTACTCCTTGGCGACCAGGTTCATGCCGTCGCGAAATGGCGTGACGAGGCCCACGCGCGCAAGCCGGAATATCGCCAACAACGAACCGCGATCGATCGCGCGGTTCAGATACCTAAGCGGAACCCAATCAACCTCGGCGAACTTGCCATTGATGTGTCCGGCTCGGCGCTCGAGCTCGTGACGAATCTCGGTATACGCCGGCACGGCCGAGCGGGTCGGCGCCGCAATCTGCATGAAGACGATCTCTCGCTGGAACTCCGCGTGACGCTCGAGCAGCGCTTCATACGCCTCGAAACGTCTCGACAACCCTTTGCTGTAGTCGAGACGATCGACGCCGATCATCAGTCGGCGGCCACTCAGGCTCGCACGAATGTCCGCGATGAAGCGCGATCCCTCGCCGGCGGCGGCGCGCGTGGCACACGCGTCCACGTCTATGCCGATGGGGAACACCATCGCGTAGACCGTCCGCTCGCCAAGACGCAGCGAGCCGTCGGGATGCACAACTGCTCCGATGCCGGGCTGCGTGACCGCCTCCCGAAACGCAGAGAGGTCACGCTCCGTCTGAAAACCCACGACGTCGTAACTGCACAAGCCACGCAGCAGCTGCTCGTGCACGGGCAATGCGCGCAACACGTCGGACGGCGGAAACGGCGTATGCAGAAAAAACCCGAGCGGCTGAGTCGCGCCGGCCGCCCTGAGACGCTCACCCAGCGGGATCAGGTGAAAGTCGTGCACCCAGATCAGATCGTCCTCCCGCAGCAGCGGAAGCAACTTCTGCGCGAACAGGTCGCTGACGCCGATGTAGCTCTCGAACTGGGAGCGGTCGTATTCGGATAACCCCAGTCGGTAGTGAAACAGTGGCCAGAGTGTCGTGTTGCAGAAGCCGTTGTAGTAACGCTCGAATAGCGTTTCGTCGAGAGCGATCGTCGCGTACGTGATTCCGTCGCGCACGCGCACTTCCGTTTCCCCGGAGGCGCCGGCAGGCAGTAGCTTGCCGTTCCAACCGAACCAGACACCGCCGCCGTTCTCGAGCGCGCGCAGTACACCGACCGCGAGGCCACCGGCGGCGGCTTTGTCTTCCGGATCCGCGACGCGGTTGGAGACGGCGATGACTCGGCTCACAGCGCTTCTTCCCACGACCGGCTGAGCCGCATCGCGGAATTGATGATGCCGACCATGCTGTAGGTCTGCGGAAAGTTGCCCCAGAGTTCGTTGGTCGTCGGATTCACATCCTCCGACAGCAACCCAAGCGATGTGCGGCAGGCGAGCATGCCTTCGAAGATTTCGCGCGCCTCGTCCCGCCGGCCAATGGCGGCGAGCGCATCGATATACCAAAACGTGCAGACGTTGAATGCGCTCTCCGGCAGGCCGAAATCGTCCGCGGCGACGTACCTGCGTATATGCGTGCCGATTCGCAACGACTTCTCGATCACGTTCACGGTGCTCGTGAAGCGTGGATCGTCCGCCCGCAGAAAGCCTAGAGCCGGCAGCAATAGCACGCTCGCATCGAGCTCGTGGCGACCGAAGGCCTCGGTGAAGCAGCCGAGCGTCGCGTTCCAAGAGGAACGAACGATTTGGCCATGCATTCGGTCGGCCAGCCCGCGCCAATGCAGCGCGCGATCGTCGGCGCCGAGACGCGCGGCAATCCGCGAAAGCCGGTCGGCGGCCGCCCAGCACATCGCGCTCGAGAACGTGTGCACACGTTGCCGACCTCGATACTCCCAGAGACCGGCGTCGGGGGTGTCGAAGAGCTGCACGGCACGCTCCCCCAGTCGTTCGAGGCGCTGCAGGGCTGCGAGATCGCCGCCCGCGACGATGCGGCCATCGAAAAAGAACTGCGTTGCTGCCATCACGACGGAGCCGTAAACGTCGTTCTGTATTTGCTCGTATGCCTGGTTACCGACCCTGACGGGGCCCATGCCGCGATAGCCCGGCAATGTGTCGACGATGCGCTCCACTAAGCGAGGTTCGCCCGAAATTCCATACACGGGCTGCAACGGCTTATCACCCGCTTCCGTCGCGACGTTGATGACGTAGTGGAGATACTGCTCCATCGTCGTCGTGGCGCCCAATCGATTCAGCGCTTGCACGACGAAGAATGAATCGCGCAGCCAGCAGTAGCGGTAGTCCCAGTTGCGGCCGCTATTCGGCGCCTCGGGTATCGAGGTCGTGACTCCCGCGATGACGGCTCCCGTATCCTCGAAGGTGCACAGCTTCAACGTGATCGCCGCGCGGATGACAGCGTCCTGCCACTCGAACGGAATCGAGAGACCGTGCGTCCAGGACTCCCAGTAGTTCTTCGTCTCGGCGAGAAAGTGGTACGCAATGGCGCCTGGCGCATCCGCGAGCGTCTCGTCCGGCCCCAACACCAACGTCACGGGGTGATCGAGCACGAACACGCGTTCCTCGAGAACCGCGGTGATTGATGCGTCCGTCGTCAGGCGCAGCGTCAGGTTCGGCAGCACGAAGCGGATATGGTTGCTGCCGTGAGTCAGCGCAGGACGCATGGCGCCGTATTCACCGAGTGGCCGCAGCCGAATTCGCACGCGCGGGTTGCCTGCGATCGGCACCACGAGACGAACGAACATGACGGGCCTGAAGGAACGGCGGTTCTGTTGAAAGCGCGGCGCAAAGTCGACGATCTTGACGACCCCACCGCTGTCGTCGTGCAGGAAAGTCTCCACGATGGCCGTATTCGGCACGTACCGCTGCTCGCTGCGCGCGAAGTTGGTGAGCTGCACATCGAAGTAACCCGCCTCGGGCTCGTCGTTACCGGCGAGCAAAGCGCAGAACGCGGGGTCGCCGTCCAGGCGCGGTAAGCACGCCCAGCTGATGCGTGCCCGCCGATCGAGCAGCGCCGCAATCTGGCAGTTGCCGATCAACGCGAGGTCGAGGTCGGTCACGTAAGCACCTCTTCGTCGGCGCCTCGCTCGAGCCAACCCAAGACTTCCTGCTCGTTGCGCAACCGCCAGCGAGCACTCGTCGGTCTGTCGAGCCCCACGGCAATCGAGTGTCCGCCGAGACGATTGACCGCATCGAAACCGTCTTCGTCCGTCAGATCGTCACCGACGAATACGGGGCAACGGCCGCGAAATGGCGGTTCGTCCATGAATGCTTCGATCGCGCTGCCTTTGCCCGCCGCACGGGGTTTGAGTTCCAGCACTTTCTTTCCCTCCTGGATGTGAAAGTCCGGGCCCGCCGCTGCGAGCGCCTCCACCAAGGCCCCCCTGGCCCCGGCCTCCCACTCGGGCGCCGCGCGATAGTGCAGCGCCAACGACGAGCCCTTGTCCTCGAGCACCGTGCCTGCATGCGCGGCCTGCCACGCGGCGAGCATTCGGCGTGCGGGCGCCAAATGGCTGTCGCGATCCGACGCGGTCACGTGCCCTGCGGCATCACGCCGCTCTGCGCCGTGCACACCCGCGGCGGGTAGAAGGAGCGGTGCGAAGAGCGCGTCCAAATCGGCGATGCGGCGACCGGTAACGAGCGCAATTGCGCCGTGAAGCCGCGCATGCAAGGAAGCAAGCACGCGGATCGCGCGCTGCGGCACGCGAACCGCTGTCGGGATCGGCGCGATCTCGATTAGCGTGCCATCGATGTCGAGAAAAAGCGCCCAATCGCCGCGCCACGGGGGTACCAACGTCACGCTCATTCACTGCACCTTAGCTGTACGTTCAATGTTGCGAAAGTGTCGCCGCTACGCGCCATTGGCCCGACTCGTCCTAGGTTCAAGTTCCGCTCGCGGGAGCGAGTGGCAACGAAACCTCCCCGCTGCGCACGTGCACGTCGCGCTGCGGATACGGCACCTCTATGTGCTCCTGGCAGAACGCGTCCCAAATCCGCAACAACACGGCGCTCTTGACGTTCTGCACGCCGTTCTGGGCGTCTGCGATCCAGAAGCGCAACTGCAAATTCAGACCGGAGTCGCCCAACTCGATCAACAGACATTTCGGCTCGGGCTCGGGCAGCACGCGCGTGGTTTCGCGAGCGGCCTCCTCGCAGATGGCGATCACCCTTGCGATCTGCGAGCGGTAGTGCACGCACACGTCCAATTTCAAACGCGTCTTTCGTTGTGTGTGCGTCCAGTTCTCCACGCGCTCGGATATCAGTGTCTCATTCGGAATCAGGTGCTCTACGCCGTCACGCGTGACGACCGACACGTAGCGGCCACCCAGAGCCGTCACCCAGCCGTAGGTTCCCGACACCGCAATGACATCGCCGGGCTTGATCGATCTGTCGATCAGCAGGATGACCCCGCTGACCAGATTGCTGATGATCTTTTGGAAGCCAAACCCCACACCGAAGCCAAGGGCGCCACCGACGACGGCAAGCCCCGTGAGATCGACGCCGACGCTCCGGATCGCGATCAGCACCGCCAACACCACGAGCACCGTCTTGAGTCCCTTCGTGAACAAGACCTGCACCGTCGGCGACAACTCCTGACTCGTGCGGATGCGCGCCTCGATGAGGCCCGTCACATACACCGCCACCGACAACAGCACCACCAGCGCCACGCTCGACTTCAGCACCGTGTAGATCGAGATCCGTAATTGCCCGATCTGAATGGCCGCCGAGTCCAGGAGCTCGATCGTTGGCTCGAGCAGGCCGACGATGCTGAGCGCGGCGATGGACCACGCCGCCCAGGTAATGACCTTCGCCCAGAGAGGATTCCTGACGGCACGCGACATCAGGTGGATCGCGATCCATGCCGCCACCAGTATCGCGCTCGTGCTGATCAAGAGCCGGGGCCGATCCAGCGCAGTGCCGATGGAAAGCGCCAACCAGACCAACAGCAACCAAGTCGTCGGTAAGACCAGCGGCAGAGCAATCTTCCAGCCCCGGCTCGCGCCCCAACGGGCGCGATACTGATTGAGCCACAGGTGGCAACGGCGGGAGATCAGCAGGGCAGCGCCAAGCGTCATCGCGACGATGGCGACCTGCAACACATTGTCGAATTTTAGGACGTCGTCCCTCAACCACTCGTATGCGGCGGTCCACAGCGCAAACAGATGATCGGCCGAAACCAGCGTGTCCATGATGCGAACCTCCATCGTCGAGTCGAACGGGCACGCGTTACAGCACGCGAGGGATTGGGGGCCGCACGACTAGCTCCGTCGACCCCTACAGCCTTCGGGTAAGATGCCACATCCCACGTCAATCGGACTACCCGGGTGTGTATGCCGTCTACCGCCACTCCCACGCTTCGCTACTTCGCGGCCCGCGGTCGCGCGCAGTTCCTGCGCTATTACTTTTTGAACCGCAACATCGAATTCAAGGACGAGGAGGTGGCGCTGAGCGCTGACTTCGCCGCGTGGGGCCAGATCCGCGGCGATCGCGCGCTGGCTGGCCCATTCCACAAGCTGCCGGTTCTGCACTGCGATGGGCAGCTCGTGGCCGAGATGCCGGTGATCACGGCGTTCGTGCATAAGCGGTTCGGCGACGAAGAGCGGCTAACGCCCGCCAACAACTTGCGGCACGCGATGCTGCTGTCGAGCCTGTTTAACGATGTGATGTCGCCGATCGGTCTTTTGATCTGGCTCGATGCCGTTTACGCCGGCATCGATCTGCCCGCGGCCGCGAAGCGCGCACTCGAACGCACCCACGCGCAGCTGCACAACATCGAGCGCACGTTGATCGAGTGGAAGTGGTTCGCTCACATGGACGAGCGGCCGGTCATGGTCGCCGACTGCTTGCTGTGGGAAGAGCTCAGCGTGCTTCAGCACGTATTTGGGCCGCATGTGCCGCTCGGCTCATGGCCGGAGCTCGCGCGCTTCCACGCCGAGTTCGCAGGCCGCGCGGCGTGCGAACGCGAGCTGGCTGCGAAACCGCGGCCTGTGACCGGCCGGCCGAACGAGCCCGCCGCAATTGCCATGCTTCAGCAAGCACTCGCGCCCGCCAAGTAGCCACCGCTAGCCCACCTATCATTTGCCAATGACCAGCCAACCTCTCGTTCGCCCGTTCGCCGCGCTGCGACCCACCCCCGAGCACGCGGCGGATGTGATCGCCCCGCCCTACGATGTCGTGAGCACCGAAGAAGCGCGGGCGCTGGCGGTCGGCCGGTCGCAGAGCTTCCTGCACATCTCGCGGCCCGAAATCGACTTGGCCGCAGGCAGCTCACCGTACACCGACGCCGCTTACGCCCAGGGCGCCACGAGCCTTGCCAAGCTCGTCGAAACCGGCGTTCTGGTGCGCGAGCGCGAACCGTCGTTCTACGTTTATCGCATGACGATGGGCAGCCGCACGCAGACCGGGATCGCATTCGTCGGCTCCGTGGCCGCGTACGAGCAACACGGAATCCGGCGTCACGAGCTGACACGCCCCGACAAAGAGAATGATCGCGTGCGTAACATCGCGTCGCTGAATGCGCAGACCGGGCCCGTGTTGCTCGCGTATCGCGCCAGCGACGCGGTCGGCGCTCTGGTGCGCGCGGCCACCGCGTCAGCGCCGCTGTTCAGCGTCGCGGGCCCGAATGACGTGCAACACACGCTGTGGCGCGTGGGCACGCCGCGCGACGTCACTGCGTTGGCGACGGCGATGAATGCCTTGGGCGCGCTGTACATTGCGGACGGCCATCACCGCTCGGCCGCCGCGGCACGCGTGGCCGCACAGCGGCGCGGCAATCCGGAAGCCAGTCACGAATATTTTCTCGCGGTGGCATTTCCGCACGATGAGATGCGAATTCTCGACTACAACCGCGTGGTCCGCGATCTGAACGGTTTGACGGCGGACGCGTTCCTTAAGCGGGTGCGCGAGTCGTTCGCGGTGGCCGCGAGTAGTGGGCGTGTCGCGCCCGCGCGCACCGAAACGTTCGGCATGTATCTCGGCGGTCGCTGGTACGAGCTCGCGATCAAGCCAGAGCTCGTGCCGCGCGAGGATCCAGTAGCAAGCCTCGACGTGAGCCTGTTGCAAGATCGGCTACTCGCGCCGGTGCTCGGCATCGGCGACCCACGCACGGATTCGCGCATCGATTTCGTCGGTGGCATCCGCGGCCTCGCGGAGCTCGAGAAGCGCGTCGACTCGGGCAGCGCAGCGGTCGCGTTCGCGCTCCATGCCACGCGCATGGAGCAGCTCATGGCGGTGGCCGACGCCGGCAAGCTCATGCCGCCGAAGTCGACGTGGTTCGAGCCGAAGCTCGCCGACGGGCTACTGTCGCACGTGCTCGACTAGCGGGAACGAGCTCAAGATCCCCGGCGGCGTGACGTGCGCCGCGGGTTGCAGATACGTGCCGTCGAGATCGGCGATGCTCGTGAGGCCGAGCAGCTTCATGTTGACCGTGAGCTCGGTCTCGAGCAGTTCCAGCAGCCGAATCAAACCGCGCTCGCCACCCGCAGCGAGTGCCAGCGCCTGAATCTTGCCGAGCCCCACCATCGCGGCGCCGCGCGCGAGGCCTTTCAGCACGTCCGTACCACGCACGAAACCGCCATCGACGACGAACTCGGCCTTACCGCGCGCAACGCTGACGACTTCCGGCACGAGATCGATCGCGCCGCGGCCCTGGTCGAGCTGCCTGCCGCCGTGGTTCGACACATAGATCACGTCGACGCCGTGCTGCACGGCGAGGTCCGCGTCCTCGGCCGTCTGAATGCCCTTCAGCATCAGCGGTACCTTGACCGCTCGCTTCAACTTCTCGACGAGACTCCAGTCCGCGCGGGCGCGATTCGCCTCGCCGTCGCGCAGCGAACCGAAAGGCCGGCCCGCCATCGCCTGCCGGCGGTGGATGTGGCGTTCTCGCCGACCAAACGTCGGCACGTCGACGGTGAGGCAAATTGCCTTCGCGCCCACGCCGACCGCACGCTTCGTCGTCTCGAGCAGCCAACGTTCGTCGCCATCGGGATAGATCTGGAACGCAAACTGCTCGCCCGCCACGCGCGCGACTTCTTCGAACCCGGGCTGCGTCACGCTGCTCACGAGCATGAGGCAACCGAACGCGGCGGCCGCACGCGCAATCGGCAGCGCACCTTCGGGATCGATGTCGGTCAGGCTCGCGACAGGCGCAAGCAGTACGGGCAAGCGCTGCTTGCGCTTCAAAAACGTGGTCGATGGATTCGCGCCTTCCACATTGCGCAACACGCGCGGCCGGAACCCAATGCCGTCGAGTGAATGGCGGTTGCGTAGCATCGTGGTCTCGGTCTCGGCGCCGCCGCAGATGAAGTCCCAGCACTCCGCCGAGAGGCGCTTCTTTGCCCGCGCGATGAGCTCCGTGGTCGTCAGCAGGTCGGCGGTCGGGTCCGCGGCTTTCTTGGCGGCTCGCTTCGTCTTGGTCGGCTTCTTTGGCATCGCGGCGCGTCTCCATGCGTCGTCACATCGGGTCAAAGTGTACGGTGTGCCGCCGCCGTTCGACAGCAGCCAAACGAGGCGATGTTTTCTGTAGACTGGCCGGCGGTGTCCAAAAAAGCGTTTGGGGGGAATCCATGCGCGACGCACGACGCTCGCGGTCGCCGCCGGCGCGGGACTGTTTCGCGCTGAAGCGCTGACGCAAACTTTTAACAACAAGGGGTCTCTCGATGCGCAACTCATCTCTATATGTCGCAACACTGTTGCTAGCGCTGGTCGTGGCCGCGCCGGTCTCGGCACAGGTCATCACCGCCGAAGGTGCCGTGGTTTACGGTCATCACCACTTCAACACGACCGACATGGCCGCGCAGCGGCGGTTTTTCGTCGACACGCTGGGCGGCAAAGCCGCGACGATCGGCACGAACAACACCGAGGTCATCGAGTTCCCGAACGTCTTCCTGTTCTTCCGGCCCATGCAGAAGCCCACGGGCGGCACGATCGGTAGCACGGTGAACCATGTCGGATTCTCCGTGCCCGACCTGAAACCGGTCGTCGCGAAGCTGAAAGCGAACGGCTACAAGATGATCACGAGCGAATCCGTCGCCGCCACCGTGAAGATCACCGACGACATCGCTGCGGCCAACCCGACGACGAACATTGCGTTCACGCTGGGGCCGGAAGACATCAAGGTCGAGCTCGTGGAGGTCAAGACGCAGAAGGCGCCGATCCAGCTGCACCACGTCCACTTCTTCGGCGAGCACCGCGACGAGATGCAGGCGTGGTACGCCAAAGTCTTCGGCGCCACCGCGAACCCGGCTAACCCGGCCAGCGCATTCGTGACCGACGCTTTGCCTGGCGTGACCTTGAGCTTCTCGCCGTCGCAGACGCCGGTGGTACCCACTCAAGGCCGTGCGCTCGACCACATCGGCTTCGAGGTCAAGAACCTCGAAGCGTTCACGAAGAAGCTTACGGCCGATGGCATTCCGTTGACGGTGGCGTATCGCAAAGTGGACGCGTTGAATCTCGCCATCGCGTTCATCAAGGATCCGTGGGGCACGAACATCGAGCTGACCGAAGGGCTCGCGAACATCAAGTAGCTTTGGAGTCAGACATGCATCGTCGCATCGCGCGGCTCGCGCCGCTGCTCGGCTTCGCGTCATTGGTGTTTCACGCGGCACACGCGCAGGACGCGAGGCAGTGGGGTTACTACTCCGGCGACAAAGCTACGACGCGCTACTCGCCGCTCGCGCAAATCGACCGCACGAACGTTCAGAACCTTAAAGTAGCGTGGCGACATCCGCATGCCGATCCCGCGATCGTCGCGAAAGACCCCGACCTGACGTTCTCGAATCGTTACATGGCGACGCCGATCTATGTCGACGGGCTGCTCTACGTGCCGAATGCGTTCGGTCTCGTCGAGGCGCTCGATCCGAAGTCGGGCAAGATCGCGTGGACGCAGAAGCCGCTGATCGAAGGACCCGAAGGCCTGCCCGCGCTGATGATCAGCAAAGGCGTCGCGTACTGGGGCCGCGGCAACGACGCGCGAATTCTCACCGTGCGCCAGCAACACCTGTTCGCGCTAAACCCGAAGACGGGCGCGCCCATCGCAGGCTTCGGCGACGGCGGCAAGGTCAATCTCTCGACGGAGCAATTTCGCTACAAGTGGGCCGGCGTGCCGGTGGTCGCGGGCGACGTCGTGCTCGTCGGCGAGTCCATGCTCGAGCAGGACGCGGCGGTATACAAGGATGGGCCGTCCGGGCTCGTTCGCGCATTCGACGTGCGCACCGGCAAGCCGCGCTGGAGCTTCAGCCCGATTCCCCGCGAAGGGGCCGATCCGGCAGCCGCCACCTGGAAGGACGACGCCTGGAAGTACTCCGGCGCGGGTAACACATGGTCGACGTTCAGCGTCGACGAGGCGCTTGGACGTGTCTACGTGCCGACCAGCGGCGGCACGAACGACATGTACGGCGGCGCTCGCCTCGGCGACAACCTGTACACGAGCTCCGTCGTCGCGCTCGACATGCGGACAGGCCAGCGACTCTGGCACTTCCAGACCGTGCATCACGACCTGTTCGACTACGACCTGCCCGCCGCGCCGATCCTCGTCGACATCAAAGTCGACGGCAAGCAGGTCAAGGCGCTCGCGCAGGTGACGAAGCAGGGCTTCCTATTCGTGCTCGACCGCGTGACGGGCAAACCCGTGTGGCCGATCGAAGAGCGGCCCGCGCCGAAGTCGACGGTGCCCGGCGAGTCCACGTCGCCCACGCAACCGGTGCCGACGAAACCGGGGCCGTACGAAAGTCAGAGTCTCACGACGAACGACCTCATCGACTTCACGCCCGAGCTTCGCGCTCAGGCGCTCGAGATCGTGAAGCGCTACATCACGGGTCCGATGTTCACGCCGCCCTCGGTCATCGGCAAAGGACAGAACGAGACGCTCGGCACGATCCAGGTGCCCGGTGCTTCGGGCGGTGCCAACTGGAACGGCGGCGCCTTCGATCCGGAGACCGGCATGCTGTACGTCGGTTCGCGCTCCGTTGCCTTCGTCGCAGACCTGTTCGCCCCCGATCCCGCGCGCTCGGATCTACGCTACCGCGCGGGCATGCGCGAGATGATGAATGGCCCGCAGGGCTTACCGCTGATGAAGCCGCCGTATGGCCGGATCACGGCGTACAACCTGAACAAAGGCGACATCGCATGGGTGGTTCCGAACGCGGACGGCCCCCGTAATCATCCGGCGCTGAAGGGCTTGAACCTGCCGCCGCTCGGCGACCCGACGCCGTCCGCCGTGATCGTCACGAAGACCCTGCTGTTCATGACGCAGGCGGACAAGAGCACCCCGCGCTCGCCGGCGAACGTCGGCGGCACGAAGTTCCGTGCGCTCGACAAGGCAACAGGCGCCACGCTCTCGGAGATCGATCTCGGCGTGGGCCAGAACAACACGCCGATGACGTTCATGCACGAGGGCAAGCAGTACGTCGTCGTATCCATCGGCAGCACGGATCACCCGGCCGAGCTGATCGCGCTCGCGCTTCCCTAAGGGCGCTCGCGGCTCGCGAAGAACGCTGCGAGCGCCTTCGCGGTGTGCGATTTGGCCGTGCGTTTCACGAGCTGCTCGGGCGTGCCCTGCGCCACGATCTTGCCGCCGCCCCCACCGCCCTCGGGCCCGAGATCCACGATCCAGTCGGCCTCGGCCATGACGTCGAGATTGTGCTCGATCACGATGACGCTGTTGCCGGAATCGACCAGCCGGTGCAGCACGCGCGTGAGCTTCTCGACATCGGCGATGTGCAAACCGATCGTCGGCTCGTCGAGCACATACAACGTCGATTCGCTCGCGCGTGCGCGCAGGTGCTCGGGCCGCACCTTCGCGAGCTCGGTCACCAGCTTCACGCGTTGGGCTTCGCCGCCGGAAAGCGTGGGGCTCTGCTGGCCGAGCGTGAGGTAGCCCAACCCCACGTCACGCAGCAACTCGAGCGTGTGATGAATCTTCGGATGCGCCGCGAAAAAGCCTACCGCCTCGTCGACGGTCATCATGAGGACATCACCGACGCTCTTACCGCGAAACTCGATCGCGAGCGTTTCGCTGTTGAAGCGCTTGCCACGGCAACGTTCACAGGTCACGCGCACGTCGGGCAGGAAGCTCATCTCTATTTTTTTCAGTCCCTGCCCTTCGCAGCCTTCGCAGCGTCCGTTGCCGGCGTTGAACGAGAACCGGTTCGCCTCGTAACCGCGCAGGCGCGCCTCGGTCGTCTGCGCGTAGAGCTTGCGCACTTCGTCCCAGATACCCACGTAGGTGGCCGGGCACGAGCGCGGTGTCTTGCCGATCGGCGTCTGATCGACTTCGAGCACGCGGCCGACGCCCTGCCACCCGGTGAGGCTCTTCACGTTCGCGACCGCGGCCGGCTTGCCGCGCCGCGCGGCCACGAGCCGCGCGAGATTTTCGTGTAGCACGTCGCGCACGAGCGTGCTCTTGCCGCTGCCGCTTACCCCCGTCACGCACACGAAGCGCTTCAGCGGCAACGCCACGTCGAGCTTCTTCAAATTGTGCCGCGACACGCCGGTCAGCGTGAGCCACTCGACTCCGGCTGCACCGTTGGCCTTGGTTTTAGCGCGCCTTGCTGGCGCCGACACCGCGCGCCGCTTCTGCAGCGGATGCCGTGGCGGCGACGCAAGCATGCGCCCCGTGATCGAACGTTCGCTCGCGAGCAGATCGGCCAATGAGCCATTCACGATGACCTCGCCCCCGTTGCGGCCGGCGCCAGGGCCCAAGTCCACGACGTGCTCAGCGCGCCGGATCGTTTCCTCGTCGTGCTCGACGACGACGACCGTGTTGCCCTTGGCTGCGAGCTTCTCGATCGTGTCGAGCAGCAGGGCGTTGTCGCGCGGATGCAGGCCGATCGTCGGCTCGTCCAGGATGTAGCAGACTCCGCGCAAGTTCGAGCCGAGCTGCGCCGCGAGCCGAATGCGCTGAGCCTCGCCGCCCGAGAGCGTGGGCGCACCACGGTCGAGCGAGAGATATCCCAGGCCCACGAGGTCGAGAAAGCCGAGCCGGCCCGTGAGCTCGGGCAACACGTCGCGCGCGATCTCGCGTTCGCGTGCCGCGAGATTCAACTTCTCGAAATGCGCGAGCGATTCGACCACGGACCGCGCCGTGACGGCTGAAATGTTCTCCCCGTGGAACTGCACGGCGCGCGCCTCGGGCTTCAGGCGCTCTCCGTGACAGGCCTCGCACGTAGCGGGATCGGCGTCAGCTTCCGACCACCACGCCTCCTCGCCCGTGTGCTCGACTTCGAAACCGGCCAGCTGAACGCCCGTACCGAAACATGCGGGGCACCAACCGTAGCGCGAGTTGTACGAGAACAGCCGCGGATCGAGTGGCTCGAAGCTGCGCGCGCACTTGGGGCACGCGCGCTCGGTCGAATACAGCTCGCCCGCTGCGGGGCGCAGCTCCACTCCGCGCATCTTCGCAACGGCCTTCGCCGCCTTACGCGCCGGCCCCTCGGGTCCTGTGACTTCGACGACGCGCACCATGTTGCGGCCGAGATCGAGCGCCTGCGCGAGCGCGGTCATGAGCTCGCGACCGGCGGCCGGAGTGACCGTGAGCTCCACGACGGGCAACTCGATGTCGTGCTCCTTGAACCGGTCGAGCCGCGGCCATTTCTCGGTGGGCGTGGCCACGCCGTCCACGCGCAACGTCACATAGCCGCGCCCCGACGCCCACTCCGCGAGCTCGGTGTAGTAACCCTTGCGGCCGATCACGAGCGGCGACAGCAGCGCGATGCGCTTGTCGCGATAGCGTTGCATGATTTTGGCGTGGATCGACTCGACGCTCTGCGCGTCGATCGGCACACCGCAGTCGGGGCAGTGCTGTACGCCGAGCTTAACGAACAGCAGGCGCAGGAAGTGGTAAATCTCGGTCAGCGTCGCAACCGTGCTCTTGCGACCACCGCGGCTCGTGCGCTGCTCGATCGCGACGGTGGGTGGAATGCCGTAGACGGCGTCGACGTCTGCGCGGCCAGCCGGCTCGACGAACTGGCGCGCATACGCATTCAGCGACTCCAAGTAGCGGCGCTGGCCTTCGGCGAACAAAATGTCGAACGCGACGGTGCTCTTGCCGCTGCCGCTGACGCCGGTCACTACCACGAACTTGTCCCTCGGAATCGTGAGATTGACGTCGCGCAGGTTGTGCTCTCGTGCGCCAATGATCTCGATCGCGTTTATCGCAGACGGAGTCGGGTGCGGCAGCGCCGACGTTGATGGCCCCGGGCGGGACACGCCGGAAATCGCATCCCTGCGGCTCGGCGGCGCACATCCCTGTGCGCCGACGGTCCCGCCCGGGGCCATCAACGTCGGCGCCGCCGCACCCGACTCCGCGGCGGCGGCATCGCGAATTTCCGGCGCGCCCAACCCGCGCGCGTCAGCGGTGGGGGTTGGAGACGGAGGCAGAGACGTCGAGTGCTCCTCGCGAGACCGTCGGCGCACAGGGATGTGCGCCGCCGAGCCGGAGGGACCCGATTTCTGGCGTGTCTCGCGAGGAGTACTCGACGTCTCTGCCTCCGTCTCTGGCGCGAAGCCCCCGCGCGCGGCGTCGTAGTCAAGCAGTGCCACCCCGGTGTGGCTAGTGGCGCAGGCACGGATATCGTCGGGGGTGCCGATGGCGATGACGGAGCCGCCGGCGTCGCCGCCTTCGGGGCCTAAGTCGATGACCCAATCGGAGGCCGCGATGACGTCGAGGTTGTGCTCGATCACGACGACGCTGTGCCCCGCCGCCACCAGGCGCTCGAGCGCGTTCACGAGCTTCTCGACGTCGGCGAAGTGCAAGCCCGTGGTCGGCTCGTCGAACAGATACAGCGTCGGGCCCTTCGTGCCGGACTCGGCGAGCTCGCCCGCCAGCTTCAGGCGCTGCGCTTCCCCACCTGACAATGTCGGAACGGCCTGCCCCAGCGTCAGGTACTCGAGGCCCACGTCGACGAGCGGCTGCAGGCGCGCGCGAACGTCCTTGTGATCCGCGAAATACGCCAGCGCCTCGTCGACGGTCATGTCGAGCACGTCCGCGATCGACTTCGATTCGCCGCCGTGCAGACGCAACTTCACGTCGAGTACTTCGTTGCGGTAGCGGCGGCCATTGCAGTCGGCACAGCGCAGGTACACGTCGCTCAGGAACTGCATCTCGACATGCTCGAAGCCGTTGCCCGAACACGTCGGGCAGCGGCCGTTGCCGCTGTTGAAGCTGAACGTGCCGGGCGTGTACTTGCGCTCGCGCGCGAGGGGCTCCTTCACGAACAGTTGTCGGATCGGCTCTAGCACGCCGACGAAGCTCGCCGGATTGCTGCGCGTCGTGCGGCCGATCGGCGACTGGTCGACGAGCACGGTGTCGGCGATCTCGCCTGCTCCGTCGATTGCACGATGAGCGCCCACGGCGTCCTTCGGCTTGCCGAGAGCGCTCAGCAGACCGTTGTAAAGCACATCCTGTACGAGCGTGGACTTGCCCGAGCCGCTGACGCCCGTGATTGCAACGAGCCGCCGCAGCGGAATCTCGACGTCGATGTCTTTCAGGTTGTGTTCGGCCGCACCGAGAATCGTGAGCCGTGCGTCGCTGCTCGTCGTCTTGCGCCGCGCGCGCGTTGCGCCGATACGCAGGTCACCGCGCAGATAGCGCGCGGTGAGCGTGTCACCGTGGGCCCGCAGCTCATCGCCGCTGCCGTTGAACACGACCGCCCCGCCGGCTCGCCCGGGTCCCGGGCCCATGTCGATGATGCGGTCGGCCGCGAGCATGACCTGAGCGTCGTGCTCGACGACCAGCAGCGTATTGCCCGCATCGCGCAGCCGAGTCAGCACGCCGACGACGCGACCGAGATCGCGAGCGTGCAGGCCGATGCTCGGCTCGTCGAGCACGAACAGCGTGTTCACGAGCGACGTGCCGAGCGCCGTCGTGAGGTTGATTCGCTGCACCTCGCCGCCGGACAGCGTGCGCGACTGCCGGTCCAGCGTGAGGTAGGCGAGGCCCACGTCGCCGAGGTAACGCAGGCGCGTCCGGATCTCGCCCAGCACGAGCTCGGCCGCCTCGTCCAATGGCGGCGGCAACGTCAGACGTTCGAAGAACGCTAGCGCGCGCTCGACCGGCAACAGCATGAGGTCGTGGATCGTGAGCCCCGGCAGCGCGGCGAAGGCGGCCTCGGAGAGCGCGGGAAGGTGCCCGCGGAAACGGGCGTCGGGCGCAACCACGGTGCTTGCGTCGTCGAGCGTGCCGAGCCGCCACATCAGCGACTCCGGCTTCAGGCGCGCGCCGCCGCACGCCGCGCACGCGTCGTAGGAACGGTACCGCGACAGCAGCACGCGCACGTGCATCTTGTAGGCTTTCGACTCAAGCCACGCGAAGAACCGCGCGACGCCGTACCACTTGCGCTGCCGCCACGAGCCTTCGCCGCCGATGACCCACGCGCGCTGTTCCGGCGTGAGATCGCGCCACGGCACATCCACCGGCATGCCGCGCTGCTTCGCGAAGCGCATCAAGTCGTCCTGGCATTCTTTGTTCGACTTCGTCTGCCACGGCTTGATGGCGCCGTCGGCCAGCGACTTTCCCTCATCCGGGATCACGAGTCGGTAGTCGATGCCGATCGTGCGGCCGAAGCCGCGGCATTGCTCGCACGCGCCGACCGGCGAATTGAACGAGAAGCTGTTCGGCACGCAGCCGCCGTACGCGATGTCGCACGCCGCGCAGTGCCGATGCGCTGAAAACCTGAACGCTCGCGCCGGCTCGTCCGCGAGCCGCACGGTCACGTAGCCGCCGCCCACTTTCAGCGCCGTCTCGAGCGCCTCGATCAGCCGCGCGCGGTTGTCGGCGCTCCAGGCGAGCCGGTCCTGAATGACTTCGATCCGGGTCTTCGTGCGAGCGTGGATGCGCGTGTAGCCCTGGCGCGTCAGGAACGTCTCGATTTCCGCGGCGCTGAAGTTGTCGGGCACGATCACCGTGAACGTCACGAACACGCGCGCGGCCGCTCCGCCAACCGCGGGCTCACGAGTGAGCTCGGCGTGAATCGAGTCCGCATCGTCACGGCGCACGGGGCGGCCGCAGTTGCGGCAATACAGCTGCGCCGCACGCGCGTACAACAGCTTCAGGTGATCGTTGAGCTCGGTCATCGTGCCGACGGTCGAGCGCGACGTACGAACCGGGTTCGTCTGGTCGATCGCGATCGCCGGCGGGATGCCTTCGATGCGGTCGACCTGCGGCTTGTCCATGCGGTCGAGGAATTGCCGCGCGTACGGAGAGAACGTCTCGACGTAGCGGCGCTGACCCTCGGAGTAGACCGTATCGAACGCGAGCGACGACTTGCCGGAACCGCTGACGCCGGTTACGACGATCAGCTCATTCAACGGCAGGTCGAGGTCGACGCTCCGCAGATTGTTCTGCCGAGCGCCGCGGATGCGGATGAATTGGTCGGTCATGGGAGAGCGTGCATTGTGCCGGAAAACGCGCGGGTCGGTGCAGGCGGCGCGCCGGTATCGCGAGACACCGGCAACGCGTTAGAGTGTGGGCACAGGTCCGCGAATTCCAGGGTGGGGGATCGACCATGACGAATGCTTCGCGCCGCACGGCGTTGCAGGGCGCAGCTGCGCTCGCAACCCTCGGACTCGCGCCGCGGATCCTACGCGCACAGAACAACACCGCTGCCAAACCACCGGCCCCGGCCCAGAAAGGCGCGAAGCTCGTGATGCTAGGCACGCGCGGTGGCCCCGGCGTGGACCTCGGCCGCAGCGAAACGGCGTCCGCCGTCATCGTCGACGGCGTGCCGTATCTGCTCGACTGCGGCTACGGCACGTTGCGCGCGCTCGTGCAGTCCGGCATCGGCTTCCTGAACGTGGACACGCTGTTCTTCTCACACCTGCACAACGACCACACGGCCGATCTCGCGGCGTTGATGTCACACCAATGGACCACCAACAAGAAGACGCCCACGAATATCTATGGGCCCTACGCCACGGCCTCCACCGTAGCCGGCGCGCTGCAATTCATGCGGGCCGACGTGGAGATCCGCATCGTCGACGAGGGCCGCACGGCGCTGCCGGAGACGTTGTTCTTCGGCCACGACGTAGTGGCTAGCGCCGACCCCTTGCGCGTGTTCGCGGACGACCGCGTGATCGTGCTGGCGGCGACCAACACGCACTTCCCCGAGCGCGCGGTCGCACGCATGCAGCACCGTTCGCTCGGCTACCGCTTCGAAACGGCGAACCGCACGATCGCGTTCTCGGGCGACACTGCCTATTCGGAGAATGTCGTGAAGCTCGCGCGCGGCGCCGACGTATTCGTCTGCGAGGTCATGGACCACGTCGTGTACCTGCAGCAGGTGGAACGCGCGAAGGCCGACGCGGCGGCCCGGAAAACCGAGAGCATTGCGCGGCACGTCTCGGAGACGCACTCGCCACCCGCGGACGTCGGCCGCATGGCGAGCGAGGCGAAGGTGAAGACCGTGGTGCTGAACCACCAGCTGCGCGGCGCACCTCCGTCCGGCGGCACGGCCTACGCGATCTCGGCCTTCATTGATGGCGTGCGCGAGAAGTTCGCCGGCGAAGTCATCGTCGGCGAAGACCAGCTCGTAATCTGACGCCGCCTAGTAGCTCGACCGATCGATTTTCTCGCCGCGCAGATACACGTCGCGGATCTTGCGCGTGTTCGCGATGTCGTCGAGCGGATTCGCGTCGAGCACGATGAAGCTGCCCAGCTTGCCGGCGGCCACGGTGCCCGCGTCGTCGAGCTTCAGAAACGCGGCAGAGTTCTGCGTCGCAGACACAATCACGTCGGCGGGCGACATGCCCGTCGCCACCATGTCCGCCATCTCGAGGTGCGGCCCCCACGGCGTGTTGCCGTCGGTGCCCATGGAGATCGTGATGCCCTCGCGGCTCGCGCGCGCGAGGTTACGCGCCTGGATCGCGAAGAACGCCTGCGCTTGCGGGTTGTCCACTGCAGCGGCCTGCAGCGGTTCGAGCTGCGCCGGCGGCAGCGCCGGCGCGAGCCAGCTCACGTCCGTCGCAACGCCGCGATCGGGCAGGTTTGGAATGATCACGAAACCGGGATGCGCTTTGACCAACGCCACGAATTCGTCGTCGACGTCCATGTCGCGCACGCCATGCGCGAACGCATCGATGCCGCGACGCAGGAGCTCCTTCGCGTCCGTCAGGTAGTACTCGTGCGCAATGGCGCGCAGACCCGCCTTGTGCGCTTCGTCGATCGCCGCGCCGTAGATGTCGGGCGCGAGCTTCGGGTACTTGCCGAGCCGGTCGTCGACCCAAACTTTGATGATGTCGACGCCGAGCGCGGCCTGCTCGCGCACGGCGGCGCGCGCTTCGTCGGCAGTCGTGACCCAGTACGGAACGTCGGAACGGCCAGGTTCGGGAGCGGTGATGCCACGGCCAGCGAGTCGATACAGCGCAGCGCCCGGAATCACTTCGTGGCGCACGGCGAAGACGTCGGCGCCGTTGTCCTGGCCGAGCGACAGCGCGGCGCTAACGCCGAAGTACGCGCGATGCTTGAGGTCCGCGATCAGCGCCTCGCGTTCGCGCGACAGATGCGTGTGCGAGTCGACGATGGCCGGCATCACCGTGAAGCCCGTGAGATCCACCTTCGTGGCGCCCGCCGGCAAGGTGACGGCAGCGGTGGCACCGACGATGCCGAAGTGATGATCCGGTCCGAGGGTGAACGTTGCGTTGTCGATCACCGTGCCGTCGCCGACGATGAGGCGCGCGCCGGTAAACGCGGTGACTCCGGCGCCCGCCGAAGGCGTGCTCGACGCTGCGGGAGTGCCTGCGTCTCTTCCCGAGCACGCCGCCAACCCGAACAGCGCTACGGCTGCGATGCCGCCGGCAACGCCGCGAACGATGAACTTGCGCATGCCCGCCCCCGAGTGAACCGCCGAAATAGCAGTGAGCGGTCGCTACTCGAACGTCTCGCCCTTCTTCTGGCCCCAGCCGAATCCGTCCGAAGGACGCAGCAAGCTACGCATGCGCAGGCGGTGATCGTCCGGATTGCGGCCCGGGTTACCCGTGATGACGACCTTGTCGCCCGGCTTCAGCGACTCGCGCGTGACGCCTTGGCCCGCGAGCGCACCGGCGCCGCCCCATTCCACGCCCCAACGCTGCATCTCGCCTTTGTCGTCCGGCGCCATCACGTGCACGAACGCATGCGGATTGCGAAACATGAACTGCACGAGCGTGCCCTCGATCTTGATCTCTTTGCCTTCGTCGTAGGTGGCCGTGAACGAGTGATGCGCGTAAAGCGGCGCAGCCACAGCGAACGAAACCAGCAATGCCCCCAAGACCTTAGCTTTCATAGTCGGATCTCCAAGTCGCCGATGCAGTAATTTACTCGAAAACTATTTGGACAGTCGGATTGCCGCCCATAGTTTTCGCGGATGCCAGGAATTACGGGCGCGGCTGTGTACATAAGCTCATACGCTAGAAGGGATTTCCGATGGGTAGGCCGCATAGATTGCTCTTTTTGTTGGTGGGCCTCGAGCGGCCGATCATACCGCCGCAGGGCGAAGGGGCCACTAGGGCGTGGTCGTCGGCACGTCGCTGAAGAAGGGGTTGCCGACGTCATCCTTCAGCTCGAGGAGAAACTGGTTGTTCTCCTGGCAGATGTATTCGGCGAGCTCGGCGCCCTCGGCCCACGGAATGTCCCATGCAATGGTCCAGGGCCGCGAATACGCGCCCGGGTCGTTGATCGTGGCTTCGTAGTGCAACGTATCGCGGTTCGGCCGCGAGATGCGCTCGAGAGTGGTGAGCTCGTCCGTGTGCATCGTGCCGTTGAAGTTCAGCCAGGTCTTCTCGTTGAACCCCGTGGTCTCGACGACGAGCGTGTCGCGTTCCCAATGTCCAACGGAATAGCCGAAGTAAGTCGGGTTCAAGTCCTCGCGCTTCGGCAGCGACCGGCCGTCCATGTGGATCTCGCGCCAGACATGCGCGCCGCCTTCGAAGATCACGACGATGCGATCGGCCTGCTGCAGGAACTGCGACGGATACGGCGTACCGAACATGCGCGGCCCGCCCGGCGGCAGACAAAAACCCTGCGGGTCGTAGGCGACCTGATTCGACTTGTTGTACTCGTACATTGCCTTGGTCCACGGCAGGAAGGGAATGCTCGTGTCAGGCCCAATCACTTGCCTGCCAAAATCGGTGATCCAGGGCTGACTCCACATTCCGTGGCCGCCAAGATCGACTTTCCCATCGGGCAGCCGCGGGGTCGGGGCCGAAGCTTTGGTCGGCGTCGCAGCCCGGACTGTCGCCTGGGCGTTCGCGTGCGGCGACCCGAAAAGCAGCGCAGCGGCCGCGGCAACGACCGCGCCCATGACCTCCGTATGCATTGCGATCCCCCTCATGGCCGAGCGCATCAGTTCAAGGTCACGGTGAAGCGACCTTTCTCGGCGCCAAACGTATAGGTGCCGGCGTAGGTGCGATTGGTCCAGGAACCCAAGTTGGACAGGCGGCCCGTGGCGACGAACGGCCGTTTGCGCCCGCTCGCGTCCGGCATCGCGGCTTCGAGCTTCAGCGTCCACGTGTCGACGTCGAGCCCGACCTTGTCGAGCGTGATGGCGTTCGGACCGGGATTGATCGTGCCGCTGAGCTCGGCGTTGCGCCAGTCGAGCACCAGCAGAATGCGGTGCTTGTCGGCGTCGCTCGTACCCCAGTATCCGCTCCAAGCGCCTTTCGCCGGATGCCCCACTTGCGCTGACGCGAGGGTCGCGAACAGCAGGAACGAGGCTGCCAGCATCGAAAGATGTCGCGCCATGAGGTCGAACGCTCCAGCCACTGGTTTGCGGGGCGCTCGATGATACCGCCAGGCCGTGCTGCGGCAATAGCTGCGAGGCGCAGCGATCTCAATGGTGGACTGAAGGGACGCGAGGCTTGCGTCCGCACGCTCGTCAGCAGAGAGACGCTGCCGCGAAGCGCGCTCCGAGGCGCGCCGTCGCGGCAGTGAACCTTAGCCCCGGGGCTTCAGCAGCTCCGCATTCGCCTTGTCTGCCTTGAGCATGGCAGACGCGTGGTCTTTGCAATCCGCCTGAGCGGTGCCGGCAAGAGCGTTGCAGGCCTTGGTGGCCACGTCGTAGTCGCCGTCTGCTTTTGCCATGGCTACCTCGTAGTCCTTGTTGGCCTGCGCTTCATTTACGTCGCGCTGCTGCGCGTTGATCGCTTGATTGCCTTCCCGGCGCGCGTCAGCGACGTTGCTCGAACGTTCGGACCGGGCGGCCGCGACGTCCTGATTCACTTGAGCAATTGGCTTGGGAGAGTCGCATGCCGCCACCATAGCGCCAAACGCGGCTACCGCTCCCATCATGATGATTTTGTTCATTTCTACCTCCGCCTGCGTTGATGTCTCACAGCCGAAGGATCGCTGAGCGGGGGACGGGCGGTCTGTGCGCTATCGCACCACGACGGCGGGGCTATTCGTTGCCGAATCGGCGCGTGATGTCGGCGTAAGCGTCGATGCGCCGGTCGCGGAAGAACGGCCAGCCGGCACGAACCGCATCGATCTCGGCCAGGTCGATCGTCTCCACGAGCACGGCCTCGCGATCCTGCGGCGCGCGCACGAGCACGCGGCCGTCAGGCGCCGCGATGAAGCTCTGACCCCAGAACTCGATGCCACCCGAGCCCCGCGGGTCGGGCTCGAAACCGGTGCGGTTCACGGCGACGACGAAGCAGCCGTTCGCGACCGCATGGCCGCGCTGCACGGTCTCCCACGCGCCGTGCTGGCGTTCGCCGTACTGCTCTTTCTCTTCCGGGTGCCAGCCGATCGCCGTTGGGTAGATCAGGAGCTCCGCACCCTGCATGGCGGTGAGACGCGCGGCCTCGGGATACCACTGATCCCAACACACGAGCACGCCGAGCTGGGCCGGCTTCGTCTTGAATACCTTGAAACCGAGATCGCCGGGCGTGAAGTAATACTTCTCGTAGTACCGCGGATCGTCCGGGATATGCATCTTGCGGTACTTGCCGAGATAACCGCCATCCGCGTCCAGCACCGCCGCCGTATTGTGATAAAGACCGGCGGCGCGCTTCTCGAACAGGCTGGCCACGAGCGCTACTCCAAGCTCTTTGGCCAACGCGCCGAGCGTTTCGGTGCTCGGCCCAGGCACCGCTTCCGCAAGCGCGAACTGCGCGGCGTCCTCGCTCTGGCAGAAGTACCGCGAGCAGAACAGCTCCGGCAGCACGACCACGGCGGCGCCGCCGCGCGCAGCTTCGCGCACGCCGGCGATCGCGCGCGTGAGGTTATCGCCCGGGTCGGCGCTCATCGCGAGTTGGACGAGCCCGACGTTCAGCGGGCGGGCCGCCGTCATCGCGGTGTTTCCCGCTCGATCGGCGTGTCGCAGTACGTAGTCTGCGGGAAGCACGCCATGTATTGATCCAGGATCTCCATGGCCTGCGTGGGGCGCACGACGTTCTGCTGGATCTTCGCGCGCACGAGCTCGCTCATGCGTCGGTGCAGATCGTTCGGGAAGTACTGCACTTGCGCGAGCATGTCCTGAACCGCCATACCGGGGATGATTTTCTCGATCCAGAAATTGTCGGGCTCCTCGTGATCCGCGTACACGTGCGCTTCCGACACGCGGCCGAACAGGTTGTGCGCATCGCCGATGATGTCCTCGTACGCGCCCGTCAGGAAGAAGCCCAGCAAATACGGGTCCCCGTTCCGCGGCGTGTGCAGCGGTAGGTGCCGGTTGTCGCGCGCCGACACGTAGTGCACCACCTTGCCGTCGGAGTCGCACGTGAGGTCCACGAGCACGGCACGCCGCTCCGGCTGCTCTCCGAGCCGATCGATCGGCAGGATCGGGAACGGCTGGCCGATGGCCCAGTGGTCCAGCATCGACTGGAACACCGAGAAGTCGCACAGGTACTGGTCGGTGAGCTTGTCTTCGAGCTCCACGATCTCCGGCCGCGAATTCTCCGGGTTGCGCTTCAGCACGCGTAGCAAGTAGGTGCAGATGTCCCAATAAAGATTCTCGGCCAACGCGCGGTGCTCGATCGGCAGGTAGCCCAGCGTGAACAGCTGCCGAACCTCCTCGAGGCGTTCGTTCGCGTCGTGATAGGCCTCGAGCAACTCGGACTGTTTCCGGGTCTTCGGGAGGGCGGTCATGATCCTGTTCAACGCGTGCACTGGCTCGGCCGCGTTCTCGTCGACCGTGGGCACGGGCACGTTCGGATCGTCTTTCTGATGCGCCCCGAGCACCGGCACGATCAGCACCGAGTGATGCGCGGTCAGCGCGCGACCGCTTTCGGTTACGAGCACCGGTGTCTTCACCCCGTTCGCGTCGCAAACTTCCTTGACCGTGAAGATCACGGCGTTTGCATATTCCTCGAGGCTGTAGTTGATGCCGGCGTCTTCGTCCGTGTGGCCTTTGTCGTAGTTCACGCCGAGGCCGCCGCCGACGTCGAGATACTTGAGCCCGATGCCACGTTTCACGAGCGCGCAATAGATCTGCGCGACCTCTTTGGTCGCCTGCTTCAGCACCTGAATGTCCGCAATCTGGCTACCGATGTGGCAATGCAGCAGCACGAGCTTCTGCTGGTTACCGCCGACCTCGAGCTCGTTGACCATGGTCATGAGCTCACTGACGTTCAGACCGAACTTCGAATTCGTGCCCGAAGATTCCGACCAGCGCCCCGAACCGCGGGTCAGCAGGCGCACGCGCACACCGAGCTGCGACATGAAGCCCGTCGAGAACGCGAGCCCCTTCACATCCGTGAACTCGGAGTACTTCTCCATGACCGGCACGATGTTCTGACCGATCTTCTGGCCCGAGATCATCAACGACAGCATCGTGCGGTCCTTAACGCCGTTGCACACGAGCAGCGTGTCGCCGTCGACTTGCGGCAGGCATGCAATCAGCTCGGCCTTCGAGCCACACTCGAGCCCCATGCCGTACGGCCGGCCGGCGTCGAGCAGCTCGTCGACGACCTCGTGGAGCTGATTGACCTTGATCGGGTAGATGCCGCGGTACTCGTTGCCGTAGTTCGCCTCTGCGATCGCACTGCGGAACGCTTCGTTGATGCGGCGTACTTGCGCCCGCAGGATGTCCTGGAACCGGATCAGGAATGGGAACTGCACGCCACGGCGGCGCAACTCCGCCACGATCTTGACCATGTCCATCGTGGTGCCCTCCTCGTCGAGCGCGCGGATGCCGACGTGGCCCTGCTCGTTGATGAAGAAATACGGCTCGCCCCAGCTTTGGACGCGATACAGCTCGATGGAATCGGCAACGGTCCACTCGGCAGGCGCAGCCTGTTTCTTCGGTTGTGACGACATCTCGTTACTCTCCCAGCACGTGAGCAAAAATCAACGGCGCGACGATCGTCGCGTCAGACTCGATGATGAACTTGGGCGTGGACGCAGACAGTTTGCCCCAGGTGATCTTCTCGTTCGGCACGGCGCCCGAGTACGAACCGTAGCTCGTGGTCGAGTCGCTGATCTGGCAGAAGTAGCCCCAGCGCGGAATGTCGTGGATCTTGAGATCTTGCTCGAGCATCGGCACCACGCAGATCGGGAAGTCGCCGGCGATGCCGCCGCCGATCTGGAAGAACCCGATCGAGGACTTGCGACAGGTCTTCTGATACCAGTCGGCCAGCATCATCATGTACTCGATGCCGGTACGCACCGTGTGCACGTTCTTGATGTCGCCGCCGATGACGTGGCCGGCAAAAATATTACCGAGGGTCGAATCCTCCCAGCCCGGCACGATCATCGGTAAGTTGCGCTCGGCCGCGGCCAGCAGCCAGCTGTCCTTCGGATCGATCTGGTAGTACTGCTGCAGCGCGCCCGACAGCAGAATCTTGTACATGAACTCGTGCGGGAAGAACTGCTTGTTGGCCTTGTCGGCGCTCTGCCACTCCTCGAGTACGGCGCCCTCGATGCGGCGAATCGCCTCGAACTCGGGGATGCAGGTGTCGGTCACGCGGTTCAAGTGCCGTGCGAGCAGTCCTTCCTCCTGCTCCGCCGTGAGGTGCCGGTAGTTCGGGATCCGAACGTAGTGATCGTGGGCGACGAGGTTGAACACGTCTTCCTCGAGGTTCGCGCCGGTGCAGCAGATCGCGTGGACCTTGCCCCGACGGATCATCTCGGCCAGCGACAGGCCGAGCTCGGCCGTGCTCATGGCGCCCGCGAGCGTGACCAGCATCTGTCCGCCGTCGTCGAGGTGCTTAACGTACGCGTCAGCCGCGTCTACGAGAGCCGCGCCGTTGAAATGCCGGTAGTGATGGCGGATGAAATTGGAAATTGCGCCCACAGAGTCAGTACCTCAGGCGTCTATGCGCCCGTCAAAGAATGGAGATTAGAAAATCACGCCGCGCGCCACAATAGCGCTGCCCGAAATGGACGACCTCATCGCTGCGGCTCCGGCACCGACGGCACCTGCTGTGTGAGGCAGTGGAGCGCACCTAGGCCGGCGATCAACACCCGGCAATCTACCGGCACGACGCACCGGCGGGGGAAGCAGTCGCGCAGGATCGCGCACGCGACATCGTCTTGCGCGCAGCCGAACACCGGGACGAGCACCGCGCCGTTAGCGACGTAGAAGTTGGCGTAGCTGGCCGGCAGGCGTTGGTCTTCGAGGTACTGCGGCTCCGGCATCGGCAGCTCGACGACCGTGAGCGGTCTGCCGCCGACGCGTAGGGTCGCGAGCTTCCTCAGGTTGGCGTCCAGCACGGCATGGTTCGGATCGGCGCGGTTCGGCTCGACTACGGTGACCACGGTGTCGCGGCTGACGAAGCGCGTGAGGTCGTCGATGTGGCCGTCGGTGTCGTCGCCCTCGATGCCGTCGCCGAGCCATAGAATCTCGTGCACGGCGAACGCGTCGCGCAGCAGCCGTTCGATGTCGACCTTTGTTAAGGTCGGGTTACGGTTCGGGTTCAACAGGCACTGCTCGGTGGTCAACAGCGCGCCTTCGCCGTTGACCTCAATCGAGCCGCCTTCGAGCACGACGCCAGGCTGCGCGAATCGCGGCACGCCGAGCGCTTCGGCCATCTGCCGGCCAATCTCGCGGTCGAGATCGAAGGGCGGGTACTTGCCGCCCCACGCGTTGTAGCCAAAGTCCACAGCGAGCCGCGGTGCATCGGGCGTCGCACGCGTCACGAAGATCGCGCCGTGATCCCGCACCCACGCATCGTTGGTCGGGAACTGGTGGAAGTGCAGGCGCTCGGGCGCAGCCGTTGCCGCGAGCAGCCCACGCACGTGCCGTTCGTGCTCCGCATGCAGGACGTTGATGTGGACGGGCTCGCAGGCGGCGAGTGCGCCCACGAACTGAGTCATCGCGGGCTCGACACCGGCGAATACGCCAGGCCAGCTGTCCAGATTGTGCGGCCACGACAGCCACGTGGCCTCGTGCGACGCCCACTCCGCCGGCAAGCGATAACCTCGGGCACTCGGCCAAGTGTCGTGATCGGAAATCAAACGAGCTCCACGCGTGAGACGACCCCCGTCGCGACCGGGGCGAGCGAAAGAGGGCGCGCATCATAACTGCTACGCCCCCGAGCTGAAACACCTGCGACGAGCCGAAACCGGTATGATGCGACGATGCTCGAATCGGCTGCCAACGGACCGGCAATTACGCGCCGCACGGCGTGGCTCGCGGCGCTCGCGCTCGCACTCCTCGGCAACGCCGGACCGGCGCCCGCGGCAGGGGTTGCGGACGGGACGCTGCTGATCGCATCGCCCGAGCTCGTGGATCCGAACTTTGCCCGCACCGTCATCCTCGTGCTCCGCAGCGACACGAACGGGACGATCGGCGTGATTCTGAACCGCCCCACGACGCTCGTGCCGGCGAAGATCTTCCCGGAGCTTGCGGCCAGCGTCGGTGCCTACACCGGCAAGCTGTTTCGCGGCGGACCCGTGACGTCGTCGCGGCTGCTGTTCCTGGTCCGCGGGCTCGCGGCCGCCACGGTGCAGGGGCCTGAGGTCGTCGAGAAGGTGTTCCTGGCCGGAGACCCGGAAGCACTGCCTGACATGGTGCGCCTCGCGGAGGGCACCAAGAATTTACGGATGTACGCGGGCCACGCCGAGTGGATGCCGGGCCAGCTCGACCGCGAGATCGCGGCCGGCGGCTGGCAGACGCAGCCCGCGACGGACGAGATCGTGTTCGACGCGAACCCGCCCGCGCTCTGGGACGCGCTTACGAAACGCAGCGGCGAGACCGTCGCCGCAGCCGACGCGGGCTAGCGCCACCGCGGCTCAACCGTTCGCGGCGGGACGGAGCTTCGGAATTCGCTCGAGATCCGCGTTCAAGTACACGACGTTGACTTCGCCCCGCTTGGCGATCGCGATGGTTTTCTCGAGGGCGGCTTGCGGATCGAGATCGAGATCCGGGATCAGCTCTTTGATGACGTAGTCCGTCGGGCCGGGGCGGACCATGAATAGCGTGGCGCGAGTGCGCACGTTCTTGCCTTCGCCCACTCGCAACAGCTTAAGGAACAGCGTCGCTCGCGTAATGGGTGCGGTTGGCGTGCCTTGAATGACCTGCACACCGTCTTTGACCGCTGCCGACCCCTTCTGCGCCATGTTCGGAGCCCCACCGTTGACCGTCCTTGGCCACCCGTTAGTCTCACCGCACGCGCCTTCATTCGGCTGTGATCGGAGTCGGGTTTTGCACAGTTACGCGGGCCCGCTTGGGCCACGCGAGCCCGCAAAACCTCATTCAGACGTCGAGATTGCTCAGTGGACGGAGCGAACGCGGTAATTCCCGCGCTGTTCGTCGAGCTCGAGGGCGAGCAAGCCCTCTTTCGCGGCATGCTCGAGCAAGTCGGAAAAGTTGCGGTAGCCGTAGTAGCTTTCGTCGAACCCCGGGTACACGCGCTTGACCGTCTGCTTCACGAGCGAGCCCCACACAGTGGTGTAGTCCTTCTCGAGCGACGTCACCGTGGCGAGCAGCCGATCGAAGCCTTCCTGCTGCTTGCTGTCTTGCGTCTTCTTCGGCTTCGGGCGCTGCCGCTCCGACACGCGAATCAGGTCGTCGTAAAAGATGAACTCGTCGCAATTATTGGCGAGCAGATCCGACGTCGAGCTGCGCACGCCGCAACCTACCACGCGCTTATTGTTTTCCTTGAGCTTCGACACGAGCGGCGAGAAATCGCTGTCGCCGGTTAGCAGCACGAACGTGTCGATGTGCGACTTCGAATAACACAGGTCAATCGCGTCGACGACCATACGGATGTCAGCACTATTCTTACCGGAAGCCTTCGAGCTCGGGATGTCGACCATCTCGAAGCCGTGCATGTGGAACTCGCGCATGAAGTTCTGAAACCGGCTCCAGTCGCAGTACGCGCGCTTGAACACGATGCGACCGCGCTCCAAGAGTCGTTTCAGCACGAGCTCGATTTCAAAGCGGCCCTTCTTGTCTTGCTCGACACCGAGAGCCAGGTTTTCGAAATCGACGAATACGGCCGTCGTGAGCTCGCTGCGTAACGAAGGGTCTGCGGACATGAAATACCTTGATCGTAGAGGAGGAAGTACGGAGCCGCGTCAAACAGCAGCATTCACTGCATCTTGAGCGTTGCGGTACAGGGTGGCAAGCCGAACCCGCTAGAACCGCGCGGCCGTCGCCAGCGTCGTCGTCAGTATCGAGACCAAGCTCCGCCAGCTGCGACTGCCGACGTACTTTTGGTTCACCTCGATCTCGACCCCCGCGTACACACGCTCGCGATGCCGACGGCGCAGGTGGGTCACGAGCGCATCGGACGTGCCACGATACGGATAGTTGCGGCGAAGAACGAGCTGTGGCGCTGCGGAGCACACGGCGGCGTGCCACGCGTCGATGAACCGCGCTTCCGCCGACCGTGCCGGGTCGTAGAGGAAGCCAATGTCGCAATTGCGTACGTCGCCGTGCAACACCGGCGTGAAGCTGTGCGACGACACGTGCAGCACGGGAAGACCCATCGCGACCGCATAATCGACGGCGCCTTCGACTGCGTTGCGATATGGCCAATAGTGCGCGGCCATCGCGAGAGCGCGCTCCTCGCGATCGAGCGCCCGCGTGTATTCGGAAAACACGTTGCGGTGGTAGGGCGAGCGATTCAAATCGACGACCAGCCGCGTCGTCGTGGCCGCGAAAGGCGCGACGCCGAGCCGTCGACCGAACGCGCGTGCCACCTCGAGCGCGCCGTAGTCGAGCCCCCGATGCGAATCGAGCACGCCGGCAGCGCCTGCAAACAGCGGCGCGTACCGCGCAGGCACGCGATTGCCGCCGTGCTCGCAGCTAATGAGCAGCTGGCGGCGGCGGGAGCGCGAACGGCTCGCTGTCGGCGAGCGCTTCGCAGAGCTTTTCATAGACCCTCGTGAGCTTGGCCCGCGTCGGGAGCAGGCCCACGGCCTTGCTGATCCGAGTCGCGAGCGTGCCATGGCGCAAGTAGTGCTCGAGCATGCGGCCGGTGTTGGCGTCGAGCACACCGCGCGCAGACACGGCTTCGATCAAATGCTCCCACAGACCCTTCACCTCGGTGGAGCTGCCGTGAAATCCCAGTGCGGCAAGATACCGCTTGTCGCCTACGCCCGTGCCCTCGCCTTGCCGCTCCACGAGCCTGAACAGCTTGCCGAGCTTGGCGGTGTCCCACTGGTTCATCGCGTGAACATCGGCCCACTGCTCCTCGCACAACAATCGCAGGACTTCGATGATGAGTGCCGCATAGGCCACGTCCATCAGCGGTGTCTCTTGCACGTCGAGCACGCGGATCTCGATGGCCATGCGGTCGAAGCGCGCGATGGCACCGCGCGCATTGACCCATTCGTTGCGCAATACGCCTTCGGGATCTTGCGCAGCAAGGTCGCGATAGATCGGCTCGAGCACGCGCTCGTGGTATTCACCGATCGAACCGACAGGCTCCGGTACGACATCCCCCGTGACCGACGGAATCTTCGCGCAGTTGCTACGGTACGCGACGAGGCGGTTGTCTAGGATGCCGTTACGCTCGCCGTCGACGATCGGCGAGCTCGCGGCCAGGCCCGGCAGAATGGGCAATAGGAACCGAATCGCGGCATGCAGCCGCGCGAACTCCTCGTCGCCGTGAAACGGCAGGTTGACGTGCATGCTTTGCAGGTTCGCCCAACCGTGCCCCTTGCAGGAGAAGATTCGGTCGAACGTGTCGTAAATCTCGCGCGTGCCATGCGGCCACAGCTCGACCTGGTTCGGGTCCATCCACGGATGCATCGCGGTGGGCATGAGGCGCATTCCCTCGCGGCCGAGCGTCTCGTTCGCCAGCCCCACATTCGCGGCAAACTCGGCACCCAAACCCGCGAGCGAGCGTTGTGGCCCGTTGCACTTGAACTCGATGACGTGTAGCGCGAGCTCGTTGTTCCAGGCGATGACGCCGTTGTCGAACTCGTCGGTGTGCTCACCGGCCACCGCCTCGAGCAGCTGATCGGCGGCGGGCGCCACGTCGAGGCGCTCGCCCTCCACGATCATGTGCTCGATCTCGAGCCCCACCGCCTCGAATAGACGCAGCGGCGAGTCAGGTAGCGGGCTTGAATTGTTTGCCTGCATCGACGCGCGTCTTGAAGACTTTCATGATCCGATCGTAGAGCTCGTTGCCAAGCACGGCGTCCTCGACGCCGCGATCGATATTCGGGTTGTCGTTGACCTCTATCAGCACGTGACGGCCGTTCACCGTTTTGATGTCGACACCGTACAACCCGTCGCCGATCGCGTTGGCCGCGTTCAATGCGAGCTGAATGACCTCGCGGGGGGCATGTTTGACGGCGATCGTCTCCGACTCGCCTTCCTTCGTGCGCTGCTCGCCGTGGTGATAGATCTGCCAATGCCCGTCCGCCATGTAGTAGCGGCACACGAACAGGGGCTGGCGGTCGAACACGCCCACGCGCCAGTCGTACTCCGTGGGCATGAATGATTGAACCACAACGAGGTCGCTGCGCGACAACAGGCGCTGAAGCCCAGCGGCCAGGTCGCGTTGTGTATCCGCGCGGAACACGCCCTCAGAGAATGCGCTGTCGGGCTGCTTCAGCACACACGGCAGGCCGAGGTCGCGGATGATCTCGTCGGTCTTGGCGGTGCTGACCACCATGGTTGGCGGGATCGCAAGACCGAGCCGCCGCGCAAGCTCGAACAGATACACTTTGTTGCCGCAACGAATGATCGACTCGGCGTCGTCCACGACCACCAGACCTTCCGTCCTCGCCCTGCTCGCAAACCGGTAGGTGTGGTGATTCACACTCGTGGTCTCACGCACGAACAGCGCGTCGAACTCGGCGATCCGGCCGAAGTCGTCGCGGTTCAGGAACTCGACATCGAAGCCGTGCGAGCGGGCCGCCCGCTCGAAGCGCTTCAAAGCTTCGCGATTCGACGGCGGCGATCGCTCGTCGTCGTTGGTCAGGATCGCGAGGTCGTGCTCGTACTGCACGGTCCGTCCGAGCCGGCCGGCGGGGCCGCGGCGGGCAAAGTGATTCTCAATGACTCCGCGCAGGAACGCGCGATGCCTCGTGGGCAGATCGCCGATCGGTAGCGGAGCGATGCTCGAGGGCCGCCATTTGCCCGTCGTCGACGACTTCGAGAACGACGCCCGCATCAACGGCACCGGGAACAAGTTGAACAACGCGCGTGACAGCGCTGCGTGCCGACCCGCCAGATTGCAACCGAAGTAGATGCTGAGCTCGAAGCGTTTCGACACGATCGTGTGCAGCGAGCGCTGAATCAGCTCTTCGAGCTCGTCGTCGGCACGCAGCAGCGACCGGGACTTCATGTCCTGGATCGTGGCCACGCTCGGCATCGTGCGTTGGCCGCGAGCCGTTGCCAGCAGCGAGACGTAGTAGCCCGCGGTCTGGTAGGCGTAAGAGTCGCAAAGGTTATAGACCCGAGCCTGATTCACACCGCTCAGTCGCTCGTCGCGCAAATACGCGTCCGCACTGATGACTTCGGCGCCCGGGAACTTCAGCGGCCACTGCTCGGGATGGTCGACGACGATAAAGGCAGTCATCGGGCAGCGGGCTTCGGCTCGATGACGAGCAGATTCGCGTCGTAAGTCATGATGCCGAGCAGAATCGCGCCGATGAGTCGCTGCACGTTGACGGCATAATAGCGCGAACGCACGAGGGGATTGGTCGCGATCGGATCGGCAATCAGGATCTCGCGCGTGCCGCGGCGGTAACCCGTAAGCACCACGAAATGCCCCACTGGTTCTCCTCGAATGTCGTCGTCGACGTTGGTCTCGCCTATCTCGCGCGTTGCGCGATACAGGTAGGTTGCGCTCAGTCCGGTGATGACCGGTGTGCCAGCGCTCAAGAACCTACGGAGCAGCGCCGGCTCGAGATCGCGCAGTTTCAATTTCCCGCCGAGCCGCAAAAAGTCGTCGTAGCCGCGGGTTGCGCTCTGGATACGACGCCACTGCTTCTGTTGCGCTTGGGCTTTTAGCCGGGCGCGGATCTCGTCGTTGGGCAGATCGAACCAAGTGGGGTCGAACAGATCCAGGTTGTAGGTGTACAGGGTGACGTCGTAACCGCGCGCGAGCGCGTGATTGGCGAGGAACACATCGAGCGTGCCACCACGATCGAGCATGCGGGTGTCGGCGATCACGCTCTTGAGAGACACCGTGTCACCGTAGAACCGGTAGATGCCGTGCAGGCATGCCGGACCGCAAGTGACGTCGTCGGGCTGTGGTTCGACCATGAAGCCAAGACCTGGCTTGGCCGGTCGCGCAGCGGGCGCTTTCCGCTTTCGTTTGAAAATCACTGTGGGGCTGGCGCTGGCCGCGATCAGCGCGAAAGTGGGCGCGGCATTCGACTATAACTTGACGTCGCTGTCGTCCTGTCCGTAGTCGTCCCAGTCGGAGAGCTGACGCCGGAGGTTCTGTTGCTCGGTCCGCAACTCCACGCGCTGGCGGGCGGGCTTCTCGGGCTTCTTCTGGCGGCGTGCATCGCGATTGCCGGAACGGTCAACGGAATCGTCGGAGTCGTTGCTGGACTCCGAGTCGTCGAAGAAGTTGGCTTCAGTGCTGTCCTCCTCGACCTGCTCTTTGGGCTTACGCATCGTAACCCTCCTTGACTGTCATCGCCTTCACCGAGTCACGCCCGGTTTCACCGCGTCCCCCGCGGACTATTAGACCGCTGCCAGGGCGCCAGGTAGCAATGAGCTGCGCACTATAAGCCGTTGGCGACCCCTGTCAAGAGAAGAAATGCCTAGGTAAATCCAGTGGTTATTAGATTTCTTTAGGCTCGAATAGGGATCGCACAAATGGCCGGACCGGGCGTCCTACGCCGGCTTGAGCGTCTTACAGAACACCACCTTATGATCGCCAGTTGCGTAGAAATTTCGGAGGTGCGCGACCTGCCGGTAGCCGGCGTCCCGGTAGAACCGGCGCGTTCGAGCGTAGACAGCCCGGGACGAGGTCTCGATATAAAGCCCTCCGCCGCCGCGGCTGGCCACGGCGCCCTCGGCAAGGCTCATGAGCTTCTGCCCGATACCCTTTCCTTGGGCCGCTGGTTCCACCGCGATCCAGTACAGGTCGAAGCTTTGCCGCGTCAACGGCACGTTGCCCCAGGCACAGTAGCCGACGAGCCGCCCTGCCAACTCCGCGAAAAAGAACTCGTAGCCGCTCTTCGCGCCCCGTCGCAGCCGCTCCTCCAACAGCTCGAGCGCAATCTGGCGCTCCTCGGGGTAGAACACTCGCGTGGCCGCCACGAGCTGGCGCAGCGCCGGCAGATCTGCCGACCGCGGACGCCTGCGATAACGCACCTCTCCCCGCGCCGCACCCGTCAACCGAACCTCCGCGGACTCGTGTCTGTTCGACGTAACGCGTCGTCCACCAGCCACCCGATGGCCGTTTTGTACTCGATGCCCGCCGTCCCAAGCGCAGCCGCGAACCCGGCGTCGGGCGACAGGCACGGATTCGCGTTGATCTCGAGTACCCATGGTTCGCCGCCGGCGTCGACACGCAAATCGACGCGCGCGTAGCCCGTGAGCCCGAACAGCTCCCAGCAATCGCGGGCCAGATTCTCGGCGCGAATGCCCAGCTCGCTTTCCACGGCAAAGCTGCGCACGGTGTTGCGATACTCGAAGCTATCGGTGTGCCACTTGGCCGCGTAACCGACGATGGCGGGCTTTTCCACCGGAAAACCGTCGAAACGAATTTCGGCAACGGGCAGCACCCGTACGCCGCCGGTGGCCGCGATCAACGCGACATTCAGCTCCCGACCGGGCACGAAACGCTCAGCGAACCAGTCACCGCCGTGCTGGGCGCGCCGGGCTTCGATGACACGCGCGACGGCCGTAGCGCCGCGCACGACCGACGAGTCGTCGATGCCGAGCGAAGCGTGCTCCCACACCGATTTCACGATCCACGGTCCATCGTCGGCGTCGGCGCCGAACACGGCGGGCGTCGACACGCCCGCCCGAACCAGCTGTTGCTTCGCGAGCACCTTGTCCGAGGTAACGCCGAGCGCGTTCGCCGAGCACCCCGTGAAAGGCACGCCCAGCGACTCGAGCAACGCTGGTACGACGCTGATCAGCTGCCCGCGACCGTCGATCGACTCGACGAGATTCACGACCAGGCGCGGAGCGCGCTGCGCAAGCAGCGCTTCGAGGCGCGTCAGATCGTGGCCGACGGCCGCGATGCTCGTGTCGTAACCGATCCCGCCGAGCGCCTGGGCGATGGCCTCGGCTTCGAGCAGTGTGTCGTTCGCATCGGGACGTCCGGCATCGGCAAACGCATCGTGAAGCAGGAGGATTTGCGGGTGCATCGGCAGTCGGCAGCGTTGCGTGACGATGTTAGGCTGCGGTCTGCGCGGTTTCGGCCGCCAGGCGCTCCATCGTGCAGCGCAGGATCTCGCCGATCAGTGTTCGATACTCCATGCCGGCCAGCGCAGCCATGATCGGCAGGTCCGAGTAGTCCGGCGTGAGGCCCGCGAGCGGATTCACCTCGAGCATCTGCGGTTTACCCGCGCCGTCGAGGCGCACGTCGACGCGGCCTGCGTCGCGGCACCCGAGGCAACGCCAGGTGGCGAGCGCGACGTCCTCGACGTCTCGGCGCAGCGGGTTGGACGCGAGCAGCTTGTACTCGACGAGTTCGCGCCAGTTCGCCTTGTTCCGATACGAATAGACGCCGTCGTCCGCCCCTACTCGCAAGCTCACCTCTAGCGTGGCGAGGGCGCGCGCCGCGGACCCGGTACCCAGGATTCCGACCGTGAACTCGCGGCCGCTCAGGTACTCCTCGACGAGCACCGGCTGGCGATATTCGTCAATCAGCTGCGTGCACGCGGCTAGCAACTCGGATCGCGACTCGACTCGTGACTTTTCGGTCACACCCTTGCTCGATCCCTCGCCCGCGGGTTTCACGAACAACGGCAGGGACAGCGCGATCGCCGCCACGTCGGCCGGTACCGCAACGAGCGCGAAGTTCGGCGTGGGGACGCCGCAGCCGCGGGCCACGTGCTTGGCCATGCCCTTGTGCAGGGTCAGCGCGAACACCAGCGGGTCCGAAAACGTGTACGGAACACCGTACGCCTCGAGCAATGCCGGCACCTGCGACTCGCGGCCGAAACCGGCGACGCCTTCGGCGATGTTGAACACGAGGTCCCAGCGCTGGCCCGCCACGAGCCGGGACGCGAGGGCGCGCACGTGGCCGATTCTCTCGATGGAATGGCCCAACGATTCCAGGGCGCCGGCGATAGCGTCAATGGTTGCCAGAGAATCGAACTCGGCGACGGCATGCTCGTCGAAGCCGAGCGCCAAATAGTCGTCTTTCAGATCGTAGGTGAGCCCGATCCGCACGTCGCGCCCCTTCTGGTTGCGCGTGACCGCGCCGGCTATTGATCGTCGGTGCGAGTGTCGCCCGCGTTTTTGCCGAGTGTACCGTCCGGATCGGGGTACCGACACTCGGCGCCGCGGAAGTTACGCAGCAGCAAGTCGTCACCGTCGCGGCCGATCACGGCATCCGGCAGCATCGCGATCTTGCCGCCGCCGCCCGGTGCATCGACGACGTAGTTCGGCACCGCGTAGCCCGTCGTGTAGCCGCGCAGCTGCGAGATCAGCTCGAGACCCTTGTCGACCGGCGTGCGGAAGTGGCTCGAGCCGCTGATCGGATCGCACTGATAAAGGTAGTAAGGCCGCACGCGAATCTTCAGCAAGCCGTGGAACAGCTTTTTCAACGTAGCGACGTCATCGTTCACGCCTTTGAGCAGCACGGTCTGGCTGCCAAGCGGGATGCCAGCATCGGCCAGCCGGCCGCAGGCCTCGGCGACCTCCGGCGTGATCTCATCGGGATGCGTGAAGTGCAGGCTCATCCAGAGCGGGTGATAGCGGCGCAACATCTTCGTCAGCGTGGGCGTGACGCGCATCGGCTGGACAACCGGCTGCTTGCTGCCGATCCGGATGAACTCAAGATGCGGGATAGCGCGCAGGCGCGATAGGACGTACTCCAGGCGGTCCTCGTCGAGCGACAGCGGGTCGCCGCCGGAGATCAGGCAGTCGCGCACGGTCGGCGTAGCCGCGATGTACTCGATTGCGCGATCGATGTCAGCCTTGCGCAGGGCGCGTTCGCCGCTCGCGCCGACGAGCCGGGCGCGCGTGCAATAGCGGCAATACACGGAGCAGAAATTCGTGACCAGCAGCAACACGCGGTCGGGATATCGATGGACGAGACCGGGCACGGGGCTGTGGCCGTCCTCGCCGAGCGGGTCTTCTTCCTCGCCCGGACTACGCTCGAACTCCGACAGAGTCGGAATCGTCGTCCGGCGCAGTCCCTGCTGCGGGTCCACCGGATCGATGAGACTCATGTAGTACGGCGTGACACCGATCGGGAGCGGGCCGTGGTGACGAGTAATGGCTCCCCGCTCCTCGTCGGTCACCTGGATCATGCGCTCGAGCTGTTCGAGGCTGCGGACGCGGTTACGGTTTTGCCACCGCCAATCGTTCCATTCGGCGGTCTTCACGCCCGGGAAATGGCGCTTGCGAAACTCATTGCTCGCCGGGCTCACCACGAAACGGGCACCCGCCGCGCGAGCCAGTTGGACCGGCGGCGTCAAGCCATTGGCGCTGAGATCGCGAAGAGTGGCGGCGGGATTTCGGACAGAAAGCAGCTCGGCTTGCGCCAAACTCGGAGGCTCTTCCTCCAGAGACAGGAGCTTACTCACTTGGGGTAAACGTCCATGGGCTCGGGGCCCCGAATTTTTTCTTGCCCGGCAATTCCGTCGTTACCGAGCTGGGCAGACCACCTGCCCGCAGAGTGAAAGCGGCGTAAATATAAAACGGCCGGTATGGATTGCAAGTGTTTTCTTCAGCGGTCGCGATGCACTCGCCCGCTCATCGCCGCACCGAAATGTTGCCCACCCGATCACACTTGGGAGCTAAGCCCAGCGTAGAATGCCTGCACGAGTCGGAGGCTCCCCATGACCAAGAACGCTACTCTTAGTTACGACGGCAAGAGCTATGAAATGCCCGTCGTTGTCGGCACCGAAGACGAAGCAGCCGTCGACATCTCGCAACTCCGCGCCAAATCCGGGCTCATCACACTCGATAGCGGCTACGGCAACACCGGCGCGTGCCAGAGCAAGATCACGTTTATCGATGGCGAGAACGGAATCCTGCACTATCGGGGGTATCCGGTCGAAGAACTGGCCGAACGGTCGACCTTCGTGGAGTCGGCGTACCTCCTGATCTTCGGCGAGCTGCCCACAGCTCCGCAGCTCGCGGAGTTCCGCCGGTTGCTGGGCGCCCACGAGTACATCCACGAGGACATGCTGCATCACTTCGACGGCTTCCCGGCGAATGCGCCGCCGATGGCCATCCTCTCGGCCATGATCAACGCGCTCGGCTGCTTCCAGCCGGCGTTCATGCTGACCGAAGATAGCGACCACTTCATGGAGCCCGCCGCGCGGCTCATGAGTAAGGTCCGGACCATTGCCGCCGCGAGCTACCGCAAGACCGTTGGCCGGCCCGTCAACTACCCCCGCAACGAGCTTCGCTATACGGCGAATCTGTTGCACATGATGTTCTCTCAGCCGCACAAGCTGTATCAGCCCGATGACGTCACCGTCCGAGCGCTCGACCAGCTGCTCCTGCTGCACGCCGACCACGAGCAGAACTGCTCCACGTCCACCGTGCGCATGGTCGGCTCGTCCCAGGCCAACCTGTATGCCTCGGTCGCAGCCGGTGTCTGCGCCCTGTGGGGCCCGCTACATGGCGGCGCCAACGTGGCCGTCATGGAGATGCTGACGCAGCTGAAGGACAGCGGCCAGTCCCTCGATACCTTCATCGCACGCGTCAAGGACAAGGACGGCCACAACCGCCTCATGGGTTTTGGCCACCGCGTCTACAAGAACTTCGACCCACGCGCGAAAATCATCAAGGAAGCCTGCCACGCCCTGCTGAAGAAGCTTGGCATCAACGATCCACTGCTCGAGATTGCGATGCGTCTCGAAGAAGTGGCGCTACGCGACGAGTACTTCGTGAAGCGGAAGCTGTACCCGAACGTCGACTACTACAGCGGCATCATCATGCGGGCGCTCGGAATCCCGACGAACATGTTCACCGTCATGTTCGCGATCGGCCGCCTGCCGGGCTGGATCGCGCACTGGCGCGAGGTCCGGATGGGCACGGCTCGCATCGACCGGCCGCGACAGGTCTACACCGGCGCCACCAAGCGTGCATACGTGCCGATGGACCAGCGCAAGTAGCGCATGAATGTCCTGATGGTCTGCTCGGAATTCGCCCCGTGGGCGAAAACCGGCGGATTGGCCGACGCCGTCACGGGGCTCGCCAACGCGCTCGTCGCACGCGGGCACGACGTCCGCGTGCTGCTGCCGCGCTACGCCCACCTGCCGGGAGCCGGAGTGAAGTTGCGACGGCTACGTGCCGGTCGCCATCGCTTCGGCGAAATCGAAACCGCTGCTGGCCGCGCCGGGCCACGGGTCTACCTTCTCGAACTCGATGAGCTAACAGCAGACAGCATCTACACCTCCGATGCGCGCGACGCCGGCCGTTTCATTCGACTCGCTTCGGCCGCGCTCGAGCTCCCGGCCGCGCTGAACTGGCGGCCCGATATCCTCCATTGCCACGACTGGCATGCGGCGCTGGCTCCCGTCCTAAACCGCACCGCAGGTGGCGCGCGCCTGGCGCGCACAGTGCTGACCCTGCACAACGTCGGCTACCAAGGCGTGTTCGCGGCCGATGTGCTCGAGGAGTATGCGACGCCGCAGTTGCGCGCCGGGATCCCAGCCGACGCACTTACGGGGGGCGACGTGAATTTCCTGCGGGCGGGGGTGCACACCGCCGACGTCGTGACCACCGTGAGCCCTACGTACGCCGCCGAGATCCGCACGCCGCAATTCGGCATGGGCCTAGAGGACGTGCTGAACGGCCGCGGCACCATGCTCGTCGGAATCCTGAACGGCGTGGACTACGACGTCTGGGACCCGCGCAGCGATCCGTTCCTTGCCGCGCACTTCGATGCGACGAATCTTGCGACGAAACGCGAGCTCAAGAACACACTGGGCGCACGGCTCGGCCTGCAGGTGGACGCAACGACTCCGTTGATCGGCATCGTCACGCGGCTCGCCCCGCAGAAAGGCATCGATCTGCTCGCGGCCGCCCTGCCCGGGCTGCTGCGCGAGACGCGAGCGACCTTCGCGGTGCTGGGCAGCGGTGATGTTGCGCTCGCGAGCACGCTCGCGGGCTTCGCGCTCGAGCAGCCCAAGCGCGTCGCGTTCACCGAGGGCTACGACGAAGCGCTCGCGCACTTGATCTTCGCGGCAAGCGATCTGACGCTCGTACCATCGCGCTACGAGCCGTGCGGGCTCACACAGATGTACGCGCTACGCTACGGCACGATTCCCGTGGTCCGCGCAACGGGTGGGCTCGCCGACACCATTACGCACTTCGACCCCGCGACCGGCACGGGCAACGGCGGCGTGTTCCGCGATGCGGACGTGGACGGCCTCCTGTGGGGCCTGCGCACGGCGCTCGGCTGGTTCGACGATCGAGCAGCGTGGTCGCGCCTCGTGGCGAACGCGATGGCGGTCGACTTTTCATGGGGCAACCAAGTACCTCAGTACGAGCGGCTCTACCGCAGCTTGCTCTGAAGGCGGCGAGAGGCGCGCCGAGCCCTAGGCCATCTTCAGGCGGGAACCAGGATCAGGCCCGCGAGCGGCGGCAGCGAGACGACGATCGACTGCGGGTGGCCCATGCACGGCACCTGCTCCGTGTCGACAAGGGCACTGCCGACGTTCGAGCCGCCGTAGTACTGCGAGTCCGAATTCAGCACCTCGCGGTAGCGCCCCGCCGCCGGCACGCCCACGCGATAACCGTGCCGCGGCACCGGCGTGAAGTTCAGCAGCACCAGCGCGTGCGCGTCGCCGTCGCGCCGCAGATAGGACAGCACCGAGTTCGCATCGTCCTGCCAGCTCAACCACGCGAAACCGTCGCTGTCGTGATCGCGTCGGTGCAACGCGGGGAGGCTGCGATACACGCGATTCAGATCGCGCACGAGCGCCTGCACGCCGGCGTTGCGCGGCTCGTCGGCGAGGTGCCACGGCAGCGACGCATGATGATCCCACTCACGCGGCTGGCCGAATTCGCCGCCCATGAACAGCAGCTTTTTGCCGGGATACGTCCACTGGTACGTCAGCAGCAATCGCAGGTTCGCGAAGCGCTGCCAATCGTCGCCGGGCATCTTGTCGAGCAACGAGCGTTTGCCGTGCACGACTTCGTCGTGCGACAGGGGCAGCACGAAGTTTTCGGTGAACGCGTAGATCGGTCCGAATGTCAGCAGGCTGTGGTGAAACTTGCGGTGCACGGGGTCCATGCTGGCGTAGCTAAGCGTGTCGTGCATCCAGCCCATGTTCCACTTGAACGTGAAGCCGAGCCCACCCGTGTAGGTCGGCCGCGATACCTGCGGCCACGCGGTCGATTCCTCGGCGATCATCAACGTACCGGGACACGTAGCGTGCGTCGTCTCGTTCAAACGCCTGACGAACGCAGTCGCCTCGAGATTCTCGTTGCCCCCGTGGACGTTCGGCGTCCATTCGCCATGCTTACGCGAGTAGTCCAAATACAGCATCGAAGCGACCGCGTCGACGCGCAACCCGTCGAAGTGAAAGTCCTCGAGCCAGCACACCGCGCTCGACAGCAGAAAACTCTGCACTTCATTGCGCGAGTAGTTGAACACCAGCGTGTCCCAGTCCGGATGCTCGCCTTTGTGTCTATCGCCGTATTCGTACAACGCGGTGCCATCGAAACGCGCGAGCGCGTGGTCGTCTTTCGGAAAATGCGCGGGCACCCAGTCGAGCAGCACGCCCAAGCCCTGCCTGTGCAGCTCGGCTACGAACTCGCGCAGCTCATCTGGCGTACCGTGGCGGCGCGTGGGTGCGAAATAGCCCGTGCACTGGTAGCCCCACGAGTCGTCAAACGGATGTTCCGTGATGGGCAGTAGCTCGACGTGCGTGAAGCCGAGGTCGCTCGCGTAGGCCCCGAGCTGGCGCGCGAGCTCGGTATACGACAGGAACTGACCGCTGGCGCTGCGCCGCCAGGAACCGAGGTGCACCTCGTAGATCGAGATCGGTTCACGCAGCCAATCGCGCGACCGGCGTCGGCTCAACCATTCGCCGTCGTCCCAGCTGAATTTCGAGTCCGCGGTCGTCACGGCGGCCGTTGCCGGACGATTCTCGAACGCCGCGCCGTAGGGGTCAGTCTTGAGCTTCAGCTCGCGGCGGTCGCGCGTGAAGATCTCGTACTTGTACAGCTCACCGGCGCCGAGCTCCGGCAGGAACAGCTCCCAGACTCCGGAATCGCCGTGCACTGTCATCGGGTGATAGCGGCCGTCCCAATGATTGAACGTACCCACGACGCTCACACGCTCTGCGTTTGGCGCCCACACGGCGAAGCGGACACCAGGCACGCCGTCGATCGTCAGGGCGTGCGCACCGAGGAATCGGTGCGCATGCACGTGGCCGCCCGCGTTAAAACGCGCGAGATCGCTCGCGTCGATGTGCAGCGGAAACGAATACGGATCGTAGCCCTCGTGCCACACGCCGTCGTGCGTCTCGAAGCGCACTCGGTACGGCGACTTCAGGACTCGCTTCGGCCCCGTCCATTCGAACAGCGCGGTGCCCGGCACGCGATCGAGCTCGACGGCTGGTTCCACGAGGCGCACACGGCGTGCGCTCGGCAGCAGCACGCGGACGCGTATCTCGTTCGCGCCGTGCGCATGGGCGCCGAGCACGCGACGTGGATCATGCAGCCGGCCGTTGACCAACAGCTGAATGTCACGATCGTCCGTTATAGCGGTCGTGGGGGGAGTGCCGGCGGGCGAAATTGGACGCTCGCCATTTGTGATCTGTTGGTTAGACACGGCCTACGCGGTCGGAGTAAGTTGGGTTCCTATGCGGCAGATTCCTCGGCGTCGATTGGTCAGCCAGCTGACGCGCTCGACCATTGCGGTGGTGATGGCGGGCGGGCGCGGCCAGCGCCTGATGCAGCTCACCGACAATCGCGCCAAGCCTGCAACGCCCTTCGGCGGCAAGTACCGAATCATCGACTTTTCGTTGTCGAACTGCGTGAATTCCGGTATCCGACAAATCTTCATCCTGACCCAGTATAAGGCCCAGTCCCTGATTCAGCATGTGCAACGCGGCTGGGGCTATTTGCATGGCGAGCTCGGCGAGTTCATCGACATCGTCCCTGCGCAGCAGCAGCTCGGCGAACTGTGGTATCGCGGCACCGCGGATGCCGTGTTCCAAAACCTCGATATCATCGATCAGCAACGCCCCGAAACGGTGCTGATCCTGGCCGGCGACCACGTTTACAAGATGGACTACGGCCCGTTGATCGCATTTCACAAAGAGAACGGCGCCGATATCACGATCGGCGGCGTGCAAGTGCCGCTGGCCCAGGCGCATGAGTTCGGTGTCATGTCGCTCGGCGCCGATCACCGAGTCGTGAGCTTCGACGAGAAATCAAAAGACCCGCGACCCATGCCCGGCCGTGAGGGCGTTGCGCTCGCCTCGATGGGCATCTACGTGATCAACCCTGAGTTTTTGCGCGAGACCTTGCAGCGCCACGCGGCCGACCCCGAAACCCGTCACGACTTCGGCCGCAACATTATCCCGTCGGCCGTAGCCAATCGGCGCGTGTTTGCGTATGCGTTCGAGGACGTCGAGACGAAGGCGCAGCGCTACTGGCGCGACGTGGGCACCGTGGACGGCTACTACACCGCGAACATGGAGCTCATCCACGTGAGCCCCGAGCTGAATCTCTACGACGAGGATTGGCCGATCTGGACGTACCAGGAACAGGTGCCGGGCGCGAAGTTCATTCTCGATGAAGACGGGCGCCGCGGGCTCGCGATCAACTCCATGGTCTCGGGCGGCTGCATCATCTCCGGTGCGCTCGTGCGCGAGTCGCTGTTCCACACGGGCGTCGTGGTCGATGAGGGTTCTGAAGTGTTCCACTCCGTCGTGCTGCCGCGCGTCGAGATCGGTCGCAGCTGCTTCATACAGAACGCCATCATCGATGAAGGCTGCGTCATCCCGCACGGGACCACGATCGGCCGCAACCTCGAGGCCGACAGCCGGCACTTCCACATCACGGACAACGGCGTCGTGCTGGTGACGCGCGCAATGCTGGCGGCGCTGCGCCGCGGCGCTTCGCGCTGAGCGGCGTGAATCCCGTCCTCGCCGCGCGCCGCGCCGGGGTATTGCTCCATCCCACGTCGCTACCCGGCGGTGATTCGCAGGGCACGCTCGGCCGTGATGCATGGCGGTTCGTCGACTGGCTCGCGGCCGGCGGCTTCAGCGTGTGGCAGACATTGCCACTCGGCCCGCCGGACGACTACGGCTCACCCTATGGCTTGCGCTCTGCGCACGCGGGCAACCGCAAGCTGCTCGACCGCGAACATCTTTCGACGTTGCGTCAGTTGCCGCGCGGCCTCGATCTCGATGCGCTCGACGGCCGGCACGACACGCTGTATCGGTCGTTCGCGGCGCTCGCCACCCACCGGCAGCGGCGCGACCTTGCCCGCTACGTACGCACACAGCGCTGGCTGCGGTCGTACGGGCTATTCGAACTCTGCAGCGAGCAGTTCAAGGCCACACCGTGGTGGCACTGGCCCGGTGAATTCCGCGACCGTGACATGCACGCGCTGCGGAGGCTCGCACGCGAGCACCGCGACCGGTTTCGCGGCCTCGTGCTCGAGCAATACCTGTTCAACCTGCAGTGGTCGGCGCTGAAGAGCTATGCGAACGATCGCGGCGTGCGTCTGTTCGGCGACCTGCCGTTCTATATGGACCGCAACAGTGTCGAAGTCTGGTGGCAGCGCGAGCTGTTCGCGCTGGACGGCGACGGCGAGCCGAAGGAAGTGGCCGGCGTGCCGCCGGACTACTTCAATGCCGATGGCCAGCTATGGGGCAACCCGCTGTATGACTGGGACGTGATGCAACGCACCGGTTTCCGCTGGTGGCTCGACCGCTTGCGCGCGCAGCTCGCGCGCTTCGATCTCGTGCGCATCGACCACTTCCGCGCGCTCGAGTCCTATTGGGCCGTGCCTGCCGGCGCGACGACTGCCCGCTCCGGCGCGTGGCGCCACGGCCGCGGCGCAGAGCTCCTCACGGTACTGCGCTCCGCTTATGGCGACCTGCCCCTCGTGGCCGAAGACCTGGGCATCATCACGGACGAAGTGCGCGCGCTGCGCGACCGGTTCGAATTACCCGGCATGGTCGTGCTGCAGTTCGGATTCGACGGCTCGGCCGACAATCCGCATCTGCCGCAGCAGCATAAGCGCAATGCGGTGGCGTACACCGGCACACACGACAACGACACGACTGTGGGCTGGTACGCGGGCCTCGACGGGAATGCGCGCGGCGTCGTGTCCCGAATGCTGGGCGTGCCCGAGCACCCGGTGGTGCCCGATTTCCTGATCGACGCGGCGTACGGGTCGAAGGCCACGCTGGCGGTGGTACCCATGCAAGACCTGCTCGCACTCGATTCGTCCGCGCGCATGAATTCGCCCGGCACCGTCGTCGACAACTGGCGCTGGCGTTTCTCGTGGTCGGAAGTGCCGACGTCGCTGGCCGCGACCTGTCGTGCGCGCGCCGCGCGCTTCGACCGCCTGCCGCGGCCTTAGAGCCAGGGCGGGAGCGAGCGAAGCTTCAGGCGGGCGCCGGTTGCGGGGTGGGGAAAAGAAAGTGCGGCGGCGTGCAACAGATAGCCGCCGGTGCCCGGCGGCACGTCGCTCTTCGGAATGCCGCCTGGGCCGAACAACGGATCGCCGACGATCGGCGCGCCCGCCGCCGCGAGGTGGATGCGGATTTGATCCGGGCGACCGGTAATCGGCTGCGCGGCGACAAGCGCACGCGCAGCCTCGCGGCGCAACACGCGCACCCGTGTGCGCGACGCACGCCCCTGCTCCGCCGCCACGTGAATCGATATCGGACCATGCGCCACCCGCGCAATCGGTTGTGTCGCGACGAAGGAATCTGGCAGCGTGGCGCCCGCGACCCACGCGAGATACGTTTTGACCGGCACGAACTCGCGGAACTGACGAGCGAGCGACGCGCGCGCGAGGTCGGTCTTGCCCAACACCATCAGGCCCGATGTGCCGCGGCCGAGCCGGTGCGCGGGTGCAGCCGTCGCCCGAGCGGGGTCGCTCTCGCGCACGATCATGAGCAGCGTGCGCGCAGAAAACGGCCCGGCGGGCAACACCTGCAAGCCGGCGGGCTTCACCACGATGAGCACGTGCTCGTCCTCGAAGGCGACCGTGAACGCTTCCGGCGCATCGGGCTCCTGCCACGGCGGCCGGTGAAACTCGAGCTCGTCGCCCACCGCGAGCGGATCGTCGGCCACGGCGCGGCGGCCGTTCACGAGCACGCGCCCGAAGTCGATCGCCGCGCGCCACTGAGCTTCATCGGAATGCCGAAAACGGCGAACGTGAAATGCGAGCACACTCTGGCCCGCGTCCTGCACCGCCACGCGCGCGCGATAGACGAAGCCGCGGTTCGTGCTCACGCCTCGAACACCGCGATGCCGTGCGCACCGAGCCAATAATGCCGCTCGACCACCGGCACACCGGCGGGCACCACGTCCTCCGGCGCGATGAGCGTCGTGTCGACGATCCGCCGCCATTCGCGCGTCGCGGCCTGCGGTAGTAGCAACAAGCGGCCAGTCGAGGCCGTGTTGATCATGACGTGAAGCGTCAATTCGTCGGTCGTGGCTCCCGTGAGCGTAAAACACAGTATGCGAGCCTCGGTATCCCGCCAATCTGGCGGCGCGAGATCGCGGCCGTACCACTGAATCTGCGCCGGCTCGGACGAGTCGTCGAAGAACCGCGTGCGCTTCAAGCTCGGATGCCGGTGCCGCAGCGCGATCATCTCGCGTGTGAATCGCTGCATGGCGCGCGCGCCGGGTGTGAACGACCAGTCGAGCCAGCTCACGTCGCTGTCTTGGCAGTAGGCGTTGTTGTTGCCGCGCTGACTGCGCAGCGCCTCATCGCCGGCGGCGAACATCGGCACCCCCTGGCTCAACAGCAGCAGCGCCATGAAATTGCGCGCGCGTTGTGTGCGCAGTTGCTGCACGTCGGGGTCGTCGGTCGCACCCTCGACGCCGGAGTTCCAGCTGTAGTTGTCGTCGCGGCCGTCGCGATTCTCCTCGGCGTTCGCCGCATTGTGCTTGCAGTCATAGCTCACGAGGTCGTACAGCGTGAAGCCATCGTGGCAGGTCACGAAGTTGATGCTGTTCTGCGGCGTCTTGTTCGCCGGCGCGTACAGGTCGCTGCTGCCCGCGATGCGCGTCGCGAGCTCGCCCAACAGTCCTGGCTCGCCTCGCAGGAACCGGCGCACGGTGTCGCGATAGCGACCGTTCCATTCGGCCCAGCGAAAACCCGGGAACGAGCCGAGCTGGTACAACCCCACCGCGTCCCACGCCTCTGCGATCAGGTGCGTGCCGCCGAGCGCGTCCGCAAACTCGATGCTCGCGAGGGACGGCGAGTGTTCCATTGGCTCGCCATCCTCGCCGCGCGACAAGACACTCGCGAGATCCAACCGGAAGCCATCGACGTGCATGTCGCGCGCCCAAAATATGAGGCAGTCGAGCAGGTACTGCGCGACGAGCGGATGGTTACCATTGACCGTGTTGCCGCAGCCCGTGAAATCCAAGTACCGGGCTTTGTTGTCCGGGTCGAGGATGTAGAAAGTATCGTTCGCGAGACCCTTGAAGCCGAACACGGGCCCCTGCGCATCGCCTTCGGCCGTGTGGTTGAACACGACGTCGAGGATCACGCCGATGCCGGCGGCATGCAGCGCTTTTACGAGATCACGGAACTCGCCGCGCGGGTCCGCGTCGGCCGCGTAGGGCGAGTGCGGCGCGAAGAACGCGAATGGGCTGTAGCCCCAGTAGTTCGAGAGACCGAGCGCAGCGCCTGCCGCCGGCAAGTCCTGGCGATCGAACGCGAACACCGGCATTAGCTCGACGTCTGTAACGCCAAGCGACTTCAAGTAGGGAATCTTGTCGATGAGCCCGCGGAACGTGCCTGGATGCGACACACCCGAAGAGGGGTGACGCGTAAATCCCCGCACATGCAGCTCGTAGATCACGGACTCCGCGAGCGGCCGACGCAGCGGCTCGTCGCCTTCCCAGTCGTAGTCGTCTTCTGCTGCGATTTGCGCGCGCACGTGCGGTTCGACGCTGCCTGCCAGCGCGTCGCGGCGCTGCCACGTTGCGTCGCTGACGAGTCGCGCCCACGGGTCGAGCAGCTCGCGTCGCGGTTCGAACGCGCTGCCGGCCGTCGGTTGCTTCGGCCCGTCTGCACGCCAGGTGTAGTACCAGCCGGGTTTCGCGCCACCGATGAACGCGTGCCAGAAATCGTACGTTCGATGGCGGCGCGGATCGAGCTCGAACTCGCCAACCGGCTCTGCGTCCGACGCCCCGCGATAGAGCTTGAGCCACATGCGCGTGGCGTGCTTGCTGTAGATCGCGAAGTTCACCCCCTCGCCGCTCGCGGTGGCGCCCAGAGGCACGCGCGAGCCCTCGCGCAGCCCGAGTTTCGTGACTACGGATGGGGTCTTGCGGGCGCTCAAAGCTTGCGCAACAGACCGAGCTCGTACGGGTGCGACAGGTTCGTGTGCTGAGGCACCGCCCGAATCTCGTATTCCAGCTTGCCGGCCCATGGCGGCTGCATCGCGAGCCGGTAGCGACACACGCCCGCGCCGTCGACGGCGCCGGGCGCGAACGGCTCGAGTAGGTTGGCGCGGCCGTCCACGTAGAACACGGCGTGCTCGGGTCGACCACTCTCGGAGTACTCGGGCACCGGCACTACGAGCTCCGAGCCGAGCATGCGGCGCACGACGCACTCGACGCGCACGTCCTCAGGCAGCAACCCGTTCAATGTCACGTCCACTTCGAGCGTGGCCTGTCGACCGAACGCGATCTCCGCCGGCGCGCTGCCGATGAGCTTCAGCGCCACACCGGGCCACGCCACGTGCACACGGGATTTCCACGCGCCGAGATCGCGCGCCACACGGAAATCGTCAGCAGCCGTGATGCGTCCTTGCCGCGCCGCGGGCACGTAAAACCCGTGCACGTAATCGCGCAGGACACGCTCGCTGTTGAATGCCGGCAAGACGCTCGCCATCGACCGTTTGCAGATCTGCACCCAGCCCGCCGAATAGTCGCGATGGCGTTCGCGCGCGTAATACAGCGGCAGGACCTCGTCTTGCAGCGTCTCGTACAGCGTCGTCGAGTCCTGGCGGTCGCGATCCGAGCCGCTGCCCTCGTCCACCGACGGCGGAATACCCCAACCGTTCTTGAAGTCCTTGCGGCCGTCGTACCCCTCTGCCCACCAGCCATCGAGCACGCTCAAATTCACCGTGCCGTTGATCGCCGCCTTCATGCCGGAGGTGCCACTCGCTTCGTACGGATGCACCGGCGTGTTGAGCCACACGTCGACACCGGACGTCAGCACGCGGCTGATGCCCATGTCGTAGCCCTCGACGAGCAGGATCTTGCCGATGAACGGCGGCAGAGTCGAAATCCGTTGGATCTCGCGCATCATCCATTGCGCCGGCTCGTCGGCCGGATGCGCCTTGCCCGAAAACACGAACATCACGGGCTTGTCCTCCGCTGCTACGAGCTGCTCGAGCCAGCGCAAGTCGGCCATGAGCAGCGTCGCACGCTTGTACGTCGCGAATCTGCGGCCGAAGCCGACCGTCAGCACGTTGGGATCGTCGGGGTCCACAAGCCGCAGCAGCCGATGCACGTGCGCTTCGCTGAATCCATTGCGCTGGTACTGCAGCGATAACCGCTCGCGCAGCACCCGCAGCATCTGGCTCTTTACCTTTTGACTCGTCTGCCAGTACAGCTCGTCCGGAATGTCGAGGATGCGGTTCATCAGCGAGCGATCCATGAGGCGCTCGCGCCAACCGTTTCCCAAATGCTTATCGAACAGCGTCGCCCAGGCGTTGCGCAGGAACGTGTCGACGTGCACGCCGTTCGTCACGTAACCCACGGGGTTCTCGCCGGGCGGTATGTCGGGCCACACGTTCTGGCACAACCGTGCCGACACCTCGCCGTGGATCTTGCTGACGCCGTTTACCGCGCCCGAGCCGCTGAGCGCGAGCCGCGTCATGTTGAAGCGATCGGCCTGGTCGGGCACGCGGCCGAGCTCGAGTAGCTTTTCGACGGGGACAGCGAGCTCGTCGAGGAAGCCGTGGAACTGCCGCGCGACGCGGTCGATCGGAAACCGATCGTGGCCTGCGCTGACCGGCGTGTGAGTCGTGAACACCGTGCTGGCAATGACGGCCTCGAGCGCCGCCGCGAACGGCACACCCGTCGCGGTGTGCTCGCGCAGCCGCTCCAGCACCGAGAACGCCGCGTGGCCCTCGTTGATGTGCCATACGGTAGGCCCGAGATTCAGCGCACGCAAAGCGCGCACGCCCGCCACGCCGAGCACGGCTTCCTGCTGCACGCGCAAATCCTCATCGCCGCCATACAGTCGGTACGTGATGTTGCGATCCTCGGGGGCGTTCTCGGGCACGTCGGTGTCTAGCAGCAGCACCGTCACGCGGCCCACCGGCGCCTTCCATACGCGCACGTGTATCGTGCGTTCGGGGCCCGGGCACGTGACGCGCACTTCCTGCCCGTCCGCGCCGAGCGCGAGCACGAGCGGCGTATTGCGCGGCTCGATGGACGAATATTCCGGCACCTGCTGGCCGTTGCGATCGATGCGTTGATTGAAATAGCCCTGCCGATACAGCAGGCCCACACCGACGAACGGCAAACCGAGATCGCTGGCCGTCTTGCAGTGATCGCCCGCGAGCACGCCGAGACCGCCGGAGTAGATCGGGAAGCTCTCGTGCCAACCGTACTCGGCACAGAAGTATGCGATCAGGTCGCCGGCCACAAACCCGTGCGGCAGCGGCGGGCGACTCCCGAGATACCGGTCGAACACCGCGAGTACGGCGTGAAATTCGCGGATGAAGTCGGGATTCTCGGCGGCGCTGTCGAGGATGCTCTGATCCACGCTGCGCAGGAACAGGCCCGGGCTGCTGCCGACACTGCGCCAGAGCACGGGATCGAGCTTGCGGAACAGTTGCCCTGTGCCCGGATACCAACTGAACCAGAAGTTACCGGCAAGGTCGTTGAGACGCCGCAGCGGTTCCGGAATGCTCGGGCTCACTTGCAACGCGAACAACGTGGTCGTACTCGACATTGGCTAGTCCTTCTCGACCGTATACAAAAGATCCATAGACTTCTGATCCCCCGAGCGCGTCTCGACGCTCAACCGCTCGTTGACCTTAAAGCGCAACAACAAGCCGCCTATTCTATTGAACAGTCCATAGCTGTAGCGAATGTATAACTTCGGACTCAGGTACTTGCCTGCCATCAGCGCGCCCGCATCCGTCGCCGTCGACTGCACGGACAGCTCGTCGAGCCCGAGCGTCGCGCCAAGCCGCTGGACCACGGGCAGCGCCTGGTTCAGGCCCATGGCGAGGGCCGCGGTCTGCAGCGTCGCTGTCTCCTCCGTGCCCGTGCCGGTCATCGGGCGGCCGAGCAGCAGGTACGACAGAGCGTCCGCCTCGCTCAGCGTAGGCGTCGAGAAAATGCGCGTGCGCGGCGACTTGATCGTCCCGGCCAATTCCACGCCGACGCGCGTGGTGTCGACGGTGCGCACCGCGCGCACGTCCACACCGGGATCGTCGAGCGGACCTGCGAACAACAGCTGCCCGCGCTCGAGCGTGAGGTGCTGGCCGTATGCGTCGTAAGTACCCTTGAGGGTCAGCGCGCCGGTTGCGATGGCCGATCGGTTCGGCTGCGCATCGACGTGCAGCGCACCCGTGACTTTCGTGTCGAGATTGAGCCCCGCGTAGTGCACTTCGTCGCCGAGCACCATGTCGACAGCCGCGTGCAGTTGCAATCGACGTGCGACAGGCGAGCCTGTGCGACCGTGCACCACTGCATCAGGCGACGGCACGACGGCGCGCGCAGGCAGCGCGCTCAATCCGAGCGACGCGCGAGGTACCTTCACGGTGCCCGTCACGCGAACGTCGGGCCACGCAACCATGGCGGCCAAATCCGGCGTCACGAAGATCTCGGCTTCCGGCAACTGCACGGCGCGCACGGCTTCGCCACGCAGCGCGAGTCGCGTGGGCCAGTTCGCATTCGGGTCGAGCTCGGTTTGACCGATTAGTGTCACCACGCCCTCGCCGACGTGGCCCTTGGCATCGAACTCTAGCGCGCGACCGTCGCGGCTCGACGCCGTCGCTTCGATGCCCTCGATGACGAGGCCCCACGCCGCTACTGCGACGCGCCCGCCCTGCCACGCTGCGCGGCCATCGACCTCCGGCTCGTTGACTGTACCGCCCACGGCGATCTCACCCTCCACGCTGCCGCCAAGCTGGCCGAGCTCCGGCGCCAGCAGCGTGAGGAACCCGACATCGGGCCACGCGAGGCTCAACGTGCCCTCGATCGCCGAGTTCGACAGCCGCACGTCGCGAATCGAAGCGTTGAGATCGAGCTTGCCGGCATCGCCGCTGCGCAGCGCCGCGAGCAGCTCGACGCGACCGTTGGCGAGCGTCCCCGCCGCGCGCAGCTCGTCGAGATCGGCCGCGTAGGTCTGCTGCTCGCCTGTCGTCGCGCGCACGTGCGTATTCTCGCCCGTCAACGCGAGCGCGCCGCGCGGGTTGCCCGTCAGATCGAACAGCGAAGCCGAAAGCTGGCAAATGCCTTCGAGCGACACCGCAGGCGGCAACAAGGGCCGCAGCGTCTTCAGATCGAAGTTCTGCGCGACGAGCACGAGCCGATCGCTCGGCTGGCCCCGAATGTCGAGCGCACCGCACCAGCGCCCGGCGGATGGATGCTCGAGACAGGCCGTTGCGAGCGACACCGCCCGCATTCCGACCGCCAGAGCCGCCGGTTCCACGAGCTGCCAACGGCCGAGCAACTCTTCGTCGAACTCTGCGCGCGACAGCGTGCCACGCCACGTCCGTGCGGAGAGCGCTCCAGTAGCCTCCGCATGCGAATGCCACTCGGGCGCATCGATGTCGAGTGTCACGCGATGGGCGCCCGTGGTGCCGTTCGCCGCAGCGACGAGTCGTTCCAAGCGAACCGGGCCACCCGTCGCGCCGCTCGCTTCGAGCCGCAACGCGAGTGGAGCTGCCGGCGACCCGCCGAGCTCGCCTTCGATCGTGATTTGTTCGAGCTTGAAGTCACGGTATGTGAGCCCATGACCCACCAGCCGGCCGCTGCCCGTCGGCTGGTCGAAGCTGCCACCGACGGCGACTTTGCCGGTGGCCGCGCCGCGTAACCCGGGCCACAGCAGGTCGAGGTTGGCAACGTCGACGTCAGCCACGAGCTCGAGACCTGCGGACGTCAAGGCGCCGTCCACGGCAACGCGGTTCGCGCCGGACGCGAGCCGCACGCCTGCGAGGCGCCATTGATCGGGCGACGTGTACTGTGCGGCGCCGCGCAGCGCGAGCGGGTAACCACGCAATACGCCGGAGATGTCGAGCGCATCGAACGCTACGCTGGTGGGCGTAAGCGCTGCGTGCACGGCCGTGGTGCCGCGCAGACGCCCCGGCCAGCCCGCCTCCCACCATTGCGGATCGATGTCAGTGAGCGTGACGTTGATGTCGGCCCTTCGCGCGGCGAGGTTCACGCTGCCCTGCGCCGCTACCGCGCCGGCGCTCGCGGCGCCGTTGCGCGCGTCGACATCGAAGCGCTCGAGCACGAGCTGCATGCCGCCACCCGTGCCGCGCGCGGAGAACGCTGCCGCGCGACCCTCGATCGCTAGCGCTCCCGCGCCCTCGTAGCGGTAGTCCGCGAGCGTGCCCGCCAGCATGATTCGGCCGCTTGGGCTCGCAACCGCGTCCACACCGGGCCATGCCGCGTCAAGCCAGTCGATCGCGAGCTCGACGCTCGGCGCTTGGGCGAAATTCACACTGCCTTCCGCATGGGCCGCGAACGGCGTCGTGAGATCGTGCCGCACCAGAAGCAGGGGCCAGGTGCCACTCAGCGTTGCATTCCCGGAAGCGGGGGTGGCTCCGATCGCGCCCGACCACTGCACGGCCGCGCTCAGCGCGGGGGCCCCCGCAATATCCACGTCGCCAGTGGCCGTGAGCGTGAAACCGCTGCTCGAGGTCGCAATGCGCTGCACCGCGAGCCGCGAGCCGTTCAGCGACGCGGCGACTTCGGTTGGGCCGAACACTGCCGTTTTCTCGTCGACGGTGATCGTCAGTGCATCGATCGTTGCCGCATTCACGCGAACTGTGAACGGCAAGTCGGACCACGGCGCAGTATTGGCGGTACGCGCCTCGACTCGGCGGTACGCAGCCGTGGTCGCCGCCGCGCTGCGGAACACGAGTGTGCCGTGCAGCGCGGGCGCGGCATCCCACTCGAGCGCAAGACGCCCCACATCGAGCTCATCGCGCGGCAGCCGCACGCGTACGTTCTCGAGCACTACTCCGTTGAGCAGCGTGCCACGGACGCCGCCGACGGCGACTCCCGGCGCACGCGCCAGCGCCCATTCGAGCGCCCATGCGATGCCCGACTCCGTGCAGACCAGCCACCAAGCCGCGCCAACACCGCCGCCGGCCAGCACGCCGAGGCCAAGCAGAACGACCAAGCTGAGGCGCCGCGCGATCACAAGTCGGGGCCTAAGCTGATGTGGATACGCCAGCGCGTTGCCGGGTCATCGAACGGATGCGCGAGATCGATCCGAATCGGTCCGAGCGGCGATTGCCAGCGGCCACCGAGACCGGCTGCGGACTTGGCGTCGATGTGCGAGCCCTCGAACGCGTTGCCGGCATCCACGAAGCACGCGAACGACCAGCGGCCGGTGAGCGGCTGCTCGAACTCGAAGCTGCCTTCGGCCAGCGCCGAGCCGCCGATCACCTTGCCCGCGGCATCGACGGGCCCCAGCGATTTGAAGTCGTAACCGCGCACGCTGCTATCGCCGCCAGCGAAAAACCGCACTGACGGGGGCAGCTCCGCCAGCGAGTTCTTCGCCGTGGCGCCCACGTGGCCACGCACCAGGATTCGTGCGCCACGCGACAGCGACCAGATCCACTTGCCTTCGGCACTGACCTGGACGAACGTCGTATCCGAAAACACGGCGTCGGTCGCGCCGCGAACATCAAGCTGCAGCTTCGAGCCCGCATGCGGGCGCAGCGGGTTGTCCGCGCGCAGGCGCGTCCAGTCGATGCCAGGCATAAGCAAGTTGGAACGCCCGCGCTCGTCCGCGACGACGAAGTTCTCGACCTGCAGCATCAGCATCTGCGTCCGCGTCCAGTCGTTGACTCGTTCGCGCACTCGCCGCACGCCGAACTCGAAGCTCTTGCTCGTCGACGTGTCCGTTTCTTCACGCTTGACGCCCGTATCGAGGTTCAGCCACTCCGCACGCGAGCGGGCGATCGGGAACCGATAGTTCGCCGTCACCTCCGAGGTGACTGGTGAGAGCTGGGCCGCCACGCCGAACTGATGACCGTTCTCGTTGAATCGGCGGTTGTTGCGCGTGAACCGGAAGCGTGGGCCCGTGTCGGTCGAGAAACCAACGCCATAGCTGATCTGCAGCCGCGCGCCCGGCGTGAGCGCGATCTCGATGGGAATCGTACGGTCGTCGCGATTCGGCTCGAGCGAGCGGACGTCGATGTTGCGGAAGAAGCCGCTATCGGCGAGAGCGACGTAGAGCTCGGTGAGCTTGCGCGCGTCGTAGGGCTCGCCCGAATGAAACGGCAGGTACGAGCGCACCAGCGGGTCCAGAAGTACGTCTTGCCGGAAGTCCACCGCGCCGAACGTATAGCGGCTGCCGGAATCGAACCGCAACACGACGTCCGCAGCGTGCTGGTCGGGATAGACGTCGATGTGGTTCTCGACGAACTTCGCATCGCGATAGCCGCGCTCGCGTGCGAGGTCTGCCCAGCGGGTCTTCAGTGTCTCGTAAGCACCGTGGTGCAGGGCGCTGCCGGTCTCGAAGGCGGCCGCGGTTCGCGCGGCGACGAACTCCGAGTCCGTCGCGGCTTCGCCTGCGAGCTGCACGTCGAGCTCGCGGATCCGCACCGGCTCGCCCGCCGCAATCGTGAAGATCACGTGCCAGCAATCGCCCACGCGATCGAGCTGCGACTCGATCTTGGGCTCGTAGTAACCGAACGCCTCGAGCGCCTGGCGGATGCGCGCGGGCGCGGCCGAACGCTGTTGGTCGACGCGGCTCGACTCCGCATCGCACGGTTCCTCGTCGAGCGTCAGGAACGCGAGCACGTTGGCGGCGACTTCGCCGTCGACGCCCTTGAGCTCGACGGTCGCACGCGCCTGCGCCGCCACCGCGAGCCCCACGAGTGCGCACCACGCGGACGTGCCGGCCGGCATCCTTGCCGGACCACGACTCATGCGTTGTTCCTCGCTTGCATCCTGAGCGCTCCGAGCCGTTCAAGCGGCCTGGCCCAGTTTAGCCGTGAGTTGTGACAAGCCCTACCGCCGGCGATCGCAGCACCTCCGCCTTGAGGCCCCCTCGCGGGCCACGCCGGAAATCGCATCCCTGCGGCTGCCTCGCACGCGCGAGCCGCCAAGTGCGCGTGTGATGAGCTAGCGAACCGCCATTTGCGCCACCGTGCAGCCGACGGCGAAGATGGGGATCGGGGCGTAGAAGAGCAGCTCGCCGGTCGCGCCTTCGGTGGCGCCCGCGACCGTGAGGAAGGTGCGGATCTCGAAGCCGCCCTGCCCCGCGTCACGCAGCGTTTCCTCGTCCGTGTACGCGACGAGCTCGTCGTACCGGTTCGCCAGGAAGCGCTCGAGGAACTGCCGGTCCCACGCTTCATTGATCGTGCCGGAGTCCGGCGTTGCGGGCCAATGCGAGATACCGCCCGTACCGATCAGCGCGATGCGTTCCGATTGCGCGTCGCACGCGCGCCGCAGCGCGCGGCCAAACTCGTACGCGCGTTTGAGTGGTGTCAGCGGCGGCCCCTGGCAGTTCACGTTGACGGGTATCACGGCCAAGTCGTACCGCGGCGTGAGGAAGTGCAGCGGCACCATGATGCCGTGATCGAATTTCCACTCCTCGGCATACGCCACGTCGATGTCGGGCAGCACGCGCTCGATGATGCGGCGCGACAGATTCGCGTTACCTGGCACACGATGGCGTTTGATCGCGAGCCACTGCTCGTCCTCGATCGGGCCCTCGTAGTGATCGCCCATGCCGATGCAGTACGCCGGCATGTTGTTCATGAAGAAGTTCGCGAAGTGCTCGGCCGCAACGACGATCACCGCATCCGGCTTCGCGGCTTCGAGCCGCGAACGCATCTCGTCGAGCTTCGCGTAGAACGCGTCGCGCACGCCCACATCGGCACGCGCCGCTCGCCCCGTGATGCCGGGAGCGTGGCTGCAAACGCCTGCGAACACGAGGCTCATGGTTGCCTGTCCTTCAGCATGCTGTAGAGCCCCGCGCGCACGGGCCCGTGCTTGCGAACGCCTTCGCGCATCGCATTGATGTATACGTCCCAGGGTTGCCCGAGCAGCGCCGCGTAGTGCATCAGGATCTGGCCATTGACGCCCATGACGTAGAGCAGACCCACGTCGCCTTCGAGAATCGCCGCGTGCTCCTCGGCCGTGAGCTCGTAGTCGGCGAGCAGTGCCACGCGCTCGGCGTCGAAGCGCTTGCGTACGGACGCGTCGCGGTTCAGCTGGTACATCAGCTTCTGCACGTTGTAGAGGCTCATGCGACTAGCGGCCGAGCGAAGGCACGCGATGGGTGCCGTGGGCGATGCAGATGTTCTTCGTTTCCATGTAGAACTCGAAGCTGTAGTCGCCGCCATCACGGCCGATGCCGCTGGCCTTCATGCCGCCGAACGGCGAGGGCAAATGCCGATTGTTCTCGGAATTGACCCACACCATGCCGGCGTCGAGCGAGCGCGCGAATCGGTGCGCGCGGCCCACGTCGTTGGTCCAAAGATACCCAGCAAGCCCGTAGGGCACGTCGTTCGCGAGCTTTAGCGCCTCGGCCTCGTCGCTGAACGGAATCACCGTGAGCACGGGCCCGAAGATCTCTTCCTGCGCAACGCGCATCGAATTTCGCGCGTTCGCGAACACGGTTGGCTGCACGTAGTTGCCGCCAGCCGCGGCGGCTGCGCCGCCGACGGGTATCGCCACGTTCTCCTGCTTCGCTATTGCGAAGTAGCTGAGCACCTTCTCCACGTGCTTCGCATGGATCAGCGGGCCGATTTCGGTCGCGGGATCGAGTGGATGCCCCACCTTGAGCTTCTTCACGCGCTCGACGAGCCGGGCGGTGAAGTCTTTCTCGATTGACGCCTGCACGAGCAATCGGCTCGACGACGTGCAGCGCTCGCCGTTCAAGCTATAGATCATGAAGACGACGGCATCGAGCGCGCGCTCGAGATCGGCATCGTCGAACACCACGACGGGATTCTTGCCGCCGAGCTCGAGATGCAAACGCTTCAGCGTGGAAGATGCCTGCCGCATGATCGCAGAACCGGTTGTCGATTCGCCGACGAACGCGACTGCACGAATGGCGGGGTGTTCGGTGACGGACTTGCCCGCCGTCTCGCCGTAGCCATGCACGCAGTTCAGTACGCCGGCCGGCAAGCCCGCGCCGTGGCAGATCTCCGCGAGCAACGTCGCCGTGATGGGGCTCCACTCGGCAGGCTTGTGCACGACGGTGCAACCCGCGGCGAGCGCGGGAGCGATCTTCCACGTCGACAGCATGAATGGCGTGTTCCACGGCGTGATCGCTGCGATCGGACCGAGCGGCTGACGCAGCGTGTAGTTCACATGCTCGCGCGCGGGCAGCGAGAGGCCACGATCAGCCTCGGGCGCCTTGTCCGCGAAAAACCGGAAATTCTCGGCGCCGCGCTTCGCGGCCACCGACATGAACCGAATCGCCTGCCCCGTGTCCAGCGACTCGAGCAGCGCGATCTCCTCCGCACGCGCCTCGATCGCGTCGGCGATCTTGTGCAACAGCGCGCGGCGCTGGTCGCCCGGCATGTCGCGCCACGCCGGGAACGCGCGCTGCGCGGCTAGCGCCGCAGCGGCGATGTCTTGCGCGTCGCCCGACGCCACGCTCGCGAGCACGCGCCCATCGATCGGCGTGCTTGTCTCGAATGTCTTGCCGGAGATGGACGCGCACGACGCGCCGTCGATGAAGTGCCGGACACCGTCGCGTGCGAAGCGCGTGAGGAACTGCTCGGCTTTCGCGACGTTGCCGTCGAGCGTGGCGCCTGAAGGAGCAGCCATTACTTGGCTCCCCTCTCGGTCGTTGTCGTAGCGCGTTTTTTTACGTACTCGTGCAAGTTGTTCTGCTTGAAATTCAGCGCCGGATGAAATTCCTGGATGTTCAGTGAAATTGCGAGCGGACTCTGTTCGTAGAGCGGCGCCAGGTGCTCCGCAAGCACAGCGAACAATTGCTCACCGGCCCGCTGCTGCACATCGAGAGGCCGGCCGTGACCGATCATGGCCGTCACGTGCACGAAGCCATTGTCCGGCGCCTTGTCAGCGATGCGATAGGCGTCGGCGCGATACGCGCGGACACGCAGCCCGCCGAGCGGGAAGACGCCCGTCGTGAGGGCGCAGGCATGCAACTTGTCGAGCAACTCACCGAGCGCGATTCGTTGCTCGACGTTGGCGGAGTACTCGATGACCAGGTGAGGCAAGGTGATTCCCGTCGCGGGTTGACGTACACTCGAAAATCTCTCGAGCACCGTAAATGACCGCCGCGACGGCTGTCAATTTCGCTACCGTCAAGCATACCCCGCGAAGACCATCATGCCGCAACGCACACACGATTTGGCCGCGCTGCGCGGCTCGATTCCGCCAATCATCACGCCGTTCAAACGCGGCGAAGTCGATTACGACAAGTACGCCGAGCTCGTGAACTTCCAGATCGAGGAGGGTTCGCACGGCATCCTCGTCAACGGCACCACCTCCGAGCCGTCGACCCTGACGACCGCCGAGCGCAATCGCCTCGTGACGCTCGCGATCAAGACGACGGCCGGCCGTGTGCCCGTCGTCGCGGCCACGGGTTCGCAGTCCTTCGCCGAGAGCCGCGCGCTCACGGACCATGCTTTGGCCGAAGGCGCCGATTCCCTGCTGATCGTGACGCCGTACTACATCAAGCCGCCGCAGCGCGGACTGATCGCGTTCTACCTCGAGCTCGCCGCCGGCCACGACGTGCCTTGGATGGTCTACCACATTCCCGGTCGCACGGCGGTAAGCGTCACGCTCGATACGCTGAAAACGCTGAAGGACAAGTCGCCGCACTTCGTCGGCATCAAACAGGCCGTCAACGATCTTGGCTTTGTGTCCGAGTGCCTGCACGAGCTAGGCAACGACTTCAAAGTGTTCGTGGGCCTCGAAGAGCTCAGCTTCCCGATGATGGCCATTGGCGCCTGTGGCCTCATGAACGCCGTGGGCAATCTGCGCCCTGGCGTGCTCGCAGAGATGTGCGAGGCCGTGTTTGCAGGCGACATGGCTGCCGCACGCCGGCTGCACGACCAGCTGCTGGAGATCAACAAGGCCGTGTTCTTCGACACGAACCCGATCCCGATGAAGTACATGATGAAAAAGCTCGGCCTGCTCGAAGAGAACGAGCATCGGCTGCCCATGGTGCCGGCCACTGCCGAGCTCGCGGCGAAACTCGACGGCGTGCTCGCTCGCGCGGGTCTGTAGCGCGCACATGCGCTTCGTCAGCTTCGCAGTGGGTGGCTACTCGAGCTTCGGTGTCGTGAAAGGCGATGCCGTGGTCGACCTTGGCAAGTCGCTCGGCAGCCGCTGCCCCACGCTCGACGCCTTGCTGCGTGCCGGGCAGTTGCCGCGCGCCGTAGAGCTCGCGACGCAACGCGAGCCGAGCGTCGCGCTCGATACGATCCGCTATCTGCCGCCCCTATCGGACCCCGAGAAGATCATCTGCATCGGCATCAACTACGGCAATCGCAACGAGGAATACAAGGATGGCGCCGAGGCGCCGAAGTACCCCAGCGTGTTCATGCGCACGCCCGGCAGCCTGGTCGGGCACCTCGAGCCGATCTGGAATCCACCGGAGTCGGAACAGCTCGACTACGAAGGCGAGATCGTTCTCGTGATCGGCCGTGAGGGTCGGCGTATCGCGGAGAAAGATGCGTGGGGCCACGTGGCCGGGCTGTCGCTCATGAACGAAGGTTCGGTGCGCGACTGGCTGCGACATTCGAAATTCAACGTGACGCCGGGTAAGAACTTCGAACGCTCCGGCAGCTTCGGGCCGTGGCTCGTGACGGCAGACGAGATCGCCGCGAACGCGGAGCTGCACGTCACGACGCACGTGAACGGAGAACTGCGCCAGGACGACACGACGGCGAATCTGATCTTCCCGTTCGCGCGCCTCATCTCCTATCTCTCATCGTTCATGCGCCTTTTGCCCGGCGACATCATCGCGACGGGCACGCCGACGGGCGCAGGCGCTCGCTTCGACCCTCCCAAGTACCTCCGCAACGGCGACGTAGTCGAAGTCCACGTGCCGCAGCTCGGCACTCTTCGCAACCCCATCGTCGACGAGCCCCGCTGATCCCTCCTACGAATTAGGGCGTACGCAGCGTCCAGCGTCCCATGGAAGTGATCAGCCGGGAGAAACCTCGGTGTGCATCGTCGCCAAACGCTGGGCGATCGCATTCGGCGAGCCCGTGTGGCGTGCGAGCAGGTTGTAGACGGACGGGACGATGAAGAGCGTGAATAGCGTCGCGAGGCTCACGCCGGAGAAAATCACGACGCCTAGCGCCGCGCGGCTCGCCGAGCCCGGCCCGTGCGCGAGGATCAGCGGCACCGAGCCCATCACAGCAGAGAATGCCGTCATGATCACCGGTCGCAGACGGATGCGCGACGCTTCGACGATCGCTTCCTTGAACTCCATGCCGCGATCGCGCATCTGGTTGATGAACTCGACGATCAGCACGCCGTTCTTCGCCGCGATGCCCACCAGCATGATGATGCCGATCTGGCTGTAGATGTTCAGCGTCTTGCCCGAAAGCCAGAGTCCGAGCAGCCCGCCCGCAACGGCCAGCGGCACCGTCACCATGATCACGAGAGGATGGATGAAGCTCTCGAATTGCGCCGCGAGCACGAGGAACACCACGAACAGCGCAACGCCGAACGTGAAGTACAGCGCGCCGGACGCCTCTTTGAAATCGAGCGACTCGCCGCGATAGCTGATCTGCGCCGTGGCCGGCAGGTCCTTGTGGATCAGGTCCTCGAGCCAAGTCAGCGCTTCGCCGAGCGTATAGCCGTTCACGAGATTCGCGGTGATCGTGACGGCGCGCATACGATTGTGCCGATTCAGCTGGCTCGGCCCCGCCATATCTTCGAGCTTCGTCAGGTTCGACAGCGGGATCAGGTCTCCGCCGCGCTCCGAGCGCACGAACACGTTAGTGAGATCCGCATACGTCGCGCGCTGCTTCGGTTCGGCCATGAGCACCACGTCGTATTCTTCGCCATCGACGACGTACGTCGTGACCTGACGCTCGCTCATCAGTGACTGCAGTGTCGAACCGATGCTGCGCGCGCTCACGCCGAGACTTGCTGCCCGATCCGTGTCTACCCGCACGAGCACCTGCGGCTGAGTTTCACGCAGATCCGAATCCAGTCGCGAGAGACCGGGGTTCACTGCTGCGCCCGCGATCACGATGTCGCGCCACCGCGCAAGCTCTTCGTAGTTCGAGCCGCCGAGCACGATCTGGACGGGCTGCCCACCGCCCCCGCCACCGCCCCCGCGATTGCCGTTGTTGATGAACGCGGTGATCCGCATGTCCGGAATGTCTTCCCAGCCCTTGTTCAGGGCCGCGAGTAGGTCGGCTGTTGCGACCTTGCGCTCGCCCCAGGGCTTTAGCGTGACGTTGACGTTACCGGACTGGCCCGGCTGAAAGCCCGGAACGCTCACGACACCGCGCTGGATAGTCCCGTCGTCGTAATAGGGCTGCAGGTACGACTCGACCTTCTGCGCGGACTCCTGGAGGCGTTCGTAGCTCGTGCCTTCGGGCGCCTGCAACGAAGCGTTGAACTGGCCGCGATCCTCAGACGGCGCGTACTCGCGCGGAATGGTCTGCAGCAAAAAGTACGCGCCGAAACCGATCGCGACGCACACGATGACGGCCGCCCAGGGAGCCTGCAAGCTCCGTCGCAACAACGACTGGTAGCGGTTCGACAGCCACTCGAAACCCTTGTCGAGCGTGTGCGTGAGCCGGCTCTCGCTCGTATGGCTACGCAGCAGCTTCGAACACATCATCGGCGATAGGGACAAGGCCAACACCGCCGAGAACGTCACGGCGGCCGCAATCGTGACGGCCAGCTCCGCGAACACGCGGCCGATGCTGTCCTTCAGGAACGCGACCGGTGCAAACACCGACACGAGCACCACGGTCGTCGCAATCACGGCGAACGCCACTTGCCGCGTGCCGTTGTACGCGGCGAGCAGCGGCGCTTCGCCGGCTTCGATGCGTCGGTGCGTGTTCTCGAGAACGACGATCGCGTCGTCCACCACCAAGCCAATCGATAGCGCGAGCGCGAGCAGCGTGATCAGATTGATCGAATAACCGAACAGCGACAGCACGGAGAACGTCGCGATCAAACACACTGGAATCGTGACGAGAGGTATCAACGTGGCTCGGATCGAGCCGAGGAACACGAAGATCACGAAGCCCACGAGCGCGGTAGTGATCGCGATCGTGTAGTAGATCTCTTTGATCGCGGCTCTGATGTACAACGAGTCGTCGCCGCTCGTGATCAGATTCATGCCCTTCGGCAGATCCTGATTCACACGGTCGACCTCGGCCTTCACTCGATCAAGCACCTCGACGACATTCGCGGTCGACTGCTTGATGATGCCGAAGCCGGTCGTGGTCTTGCCGTTGGTGCGGAACCAGCGCTGGTTTTCGCGCGGTCCGACCTGCACGCGCGCGACCTCGCTCAGACGGATCAGATGGCCGTCCTTGCCTTGAGCGAGAACGAGATCGCGGAATTGCTCGGCCGTCTGGTAGTTGCGGCCGATTCGGACCTGGAAGTCGCGGTCCTTCGACTGGATCTTGCCTGCCGGCAACTCGAGGTTCTCGCGGTTCAGCGCGGCCTCGATGTCGGTGACCGTCAAGTCGCGCGCGGCCAGGGCCACACGATCGATCCACACGCGCATGGACGGCCCGCCGGAGCCAAAGATGTTGATCTGCGAAACGCCCGGAATCGTCGCGAAACGGTCGAGCAGATACCGCTTCATGTAATCCGTGAGCTCCATCATGCTCATGCTTTCACCGGCGAGCGTGAGCCACATGACAGGCTGCTGATCCGCGTCGGCCTTCTGCACACTGATGTTGTCGATGTCGTCCGGCAGTCGCCGCGTCACGCGGGAGACGCGGTCGCGCACATCGTTCGCGGCCTCGTCGAGCCGGCGGTTCAGGTTGAACTCGACCGTGATCGACGATTGGCCGTCGCGCGAAGACGAGCGAATGGTCTTGACGCCTTCAATGCCGGAGAGCTCGCCCTCTAGCACCTGTGTGACGCGGGTTTCGACGATCTCCGAGGATGCGCCCGGATAGTTGACCTGCACCTGCACGGTCGGCGCCACGGTGTCGGGATATTCGCGGACAGTGAGATCGCGGAATGCCAACGCGCCAAGCGCGATGAGCATGAGGCTCAGTACGGTCGCGAAGACCGGCCGTTTGACGGAGGTATCTGACAGCCACATGGTGCGCGTCCTGACCGGCTAGCCGCGAACGCCGGACCGCTGCGAGCCGCGCTGCTCTCTCGAGCGCTCGCTGACCGCGCCCGCTGCCTCATCCAGGCGCACCTGAATGCCGTCGCGCAGTTTCACGATGCCTTCGATCACGATCGTATCACCCGCTTCGAGGCCGCTCTTCACCTCGACCGTGCCGAATCGACGACCGCCGATCTCGATCTGCTGCTGGCGAGCCGTCAACCCGTCGAGTTTGTAGACGTAGGCGCGATTCTGCACCTGAAACACCGAGCCTTCCGGGATCACGAGCGCTTCGTGCTCCGCCGTCACGACGTCGACCGTGAGCAACATGCCGGGACGCAGCGCACGATCCTTGTTCGGCACATGCGCGCGAACCATGACTGCGCGAGTGACGGGATCTACGCGCGAGCCAATCGTGCGCACGATGCCTTCGAATTCACGGCCCGGGAAGCTCACGCTCTTCGCGACGATCTTTGCGCCCGGAGTCATCGACCCCAACACCGTCTCCGGCACCGTGAAGTCGAGCTTGATGGTGGAGATGTCGTCGATCGAGGTGATCGTCGTGGCGGGCGTCACGAGCGTGCCGGGGCTCACGCTACGAAAGCCGAGCAGTCCGCTGAACGGCGCCAGCACGATTCGATCCTTCAAACGCGCCACAACGCGGTTCATCTGTGCCTGCATGGCATCGGCGCGCGACTTCGCGATGTCGAGCTGCTGCACGGCGGACAGGCCGCGCTTGCTCAAATCCTGGAGGCGGCCGAGCTGGTTCTGCGCGTCGTCGAGATTGGCGCGCGCTTCGGCGAGCGCAGCTTCCTCTTCCTGGTTCGTGAGCTCAATCAGGACGCCGCCCTTCTCGACGTAGTCGCCGTCTTCGAAGTTCACGCGCCTCACGGTATCGCTGACCTTGGCCGTCAGCGTCACGGATTCGTTGGCTTGCGTCGTGCCCAGCGCTTCGACTACGTCGTACACCGTGTCGCGAGTCACTGCGGCCGCCGTCACGAGGGGAGCCTGCTGCGCGGCCCGGCCCGCAAACCCACCGTTTGCACCACCCTGGCGCGGCGCGCCAGCGGCGGGAGGACCGCCGCGCGAAGTTGCGCCGCTGTCACTGCGGTTGCCGTTGAAATACCACACGGCGGCAGCGCCGAGGGCGAAGGCAACCACAACGAGCAACGCGTTCTTCATTGACGTTCGATCCTGGGGTCCGTCTGCTGGGGTTGAGCTTCGCTTCCGTGCGGAGCATCGCGCCGATCGGCGCAGGCCGAAGCTCGAAAATTATGCCACGCGGCCTGCGGCCACCCGAACCACGCAGTTACGCAATGTCTCATTTTTTCTCAAGGTCTGCGGGGTTACGTTCGTCTCCGCCTGCCTCCACGCCACTCGCGGAGGGGCTCAGCCGACGCTAACATAAGGCCATGAGCACCCCTGTCATCGCCACGAACGTCGGCCTCGACGCCATGGTGTCGATCACCGCCCACGTCCCCGACGACGCCATGAGCGCCGGACTCCTCGGCACCGAGCGCTCGGGTCACGGCGTCCGGATTCGCGAGGATGGATTGATCGTCACGGTGGGCTATGTGGTGCACGAGGCCGAAAGCCTCTGGATCGGCACGGGCAACACCGTAGTGCCTGGCTTCGTGGTCGGGTACGACTTCGACAGCGGGCTGGCGCTCGTGAAGCCGTCGCTGCCGTTGGAGGGGCCGCTCATGCCGCTCGGCCGCGCGGAGTCGCTGAACGTCGGCGACAACGTCTCGGTCGTGAGCAGCAATGGCCGGGCGCAAGTCATTGAGGCGCGCGTAGTGGCGAAACAGGAATTTGCGGGTCGCTGGGAGTACGTCCTGGACCAAGCGGTATTCACGTCGCCGCCGCACGAAAGCTGGTCGGGCGCGGCACTCGTCGACAGCCACGGCAGGCTCTGCGGATTGGGCTCGCTCGTGATTCAAGGGTTCGAAGTTCGCGGCGCGACGACGACGGTGAATATGTTCGTGCCCATCGAGCTACTCGCGCCGATCGTTGACGAGATCGTGGAGTACGGCCGCCGCCTGTCCCCACCGCGGCCATGGCTAGGCATGCTCGTGCACGACGACCAGCAGGACCTGACCGTGGTCGGCGTCTATCGAAATTGCCCAGCGGACAAGGCGGGGCTTCGGCCGGGTGACGTCATCGTCGGCATCGACGACGAGCCGGTAAACGGTCTCGCGAACATGTTCCGGCTGATGTGGAGCCTTGGCAGCGCGGGCGTCGACGTGCCACTGAACGTGCTGCGCAATGCCGAACGCATGCAACTCAATGTCCGCTCCGGTGATCGCGCGGGCTTCCAGCGGAAAGGCACGCTGCAGTAGCGCCCGGATTCCCGCTCGGAAACGAAAACGGCGGCCACTAGGGCCGCCGTTTTGCTTTGACTTAGGGGTTATTCCTGGCGTTTGCGATACGGACGGTGGCAACCACCGCAGGCCTTGCCCACGGGATCCACCAGACCCTTCGACGCTTCGAAGCCGCTCTGATCGGACGCATCGGCGAGTGCTTGCGCCGCCATCTGCAGATCCGCCGCCTTCTGCGTGAAATCCGGGAAGTTCATCCAGATTTCCGGCGTTGCCGCACTACCCTCTACGATGCTGTTGGGGATGAAACCTTCCGTGATCATGCCGGCCAGCGTTGCCACGTCATGCGCCGTCTTTTTGGCGAATGCTTCGTCGACCTTGACCTCGCCCTGCGCCATGCCGCGCAGCTTGCCGACCTTCCACGCGATCGCCTTCATGAGGCCATCGCGATAATTGAACGCCGCGTTTTCCGGCGTGTCTGCTTGCGCCGCCGCCGGGGCTTTTTGACCCCCGCAGGACACGACGAGTAGCGGAACGAGTACGACGGAAAATAGGGTAATGGCAAGCTTCTTCATGGCTCAAACCTTTGTGTGATTGGCGCGGAAACGGCAAGCCAGCATAGCCAATCAGCTCCCGGACTCGCAAGGGCAGATCCCGCGCCAGCAGAAGAACACTAATACGTCAGCGCACCCGCCGCCTGGTCGCAACTCTTTGGATACGCGGCGCGCAGCAGCTGCATCACGTTCGCGGCAGAGGTCGCGGGTCGCGGGTTCTGCACGAACCGCACTACCCCCAGCGGGTGCGGTTCGCCGCCAACGTCGGCTTCGAGCCGCCATGTGCTGCTCAACACGTCGGGCGCGAATCCGTAGCGTAAGTCCGCGAGAAATACATGGCGGTCGTCGGCATATGCCGCCGTGAGCCCCCCCGCGAACCATTCGAAAATGCGGCCACCGTAGCTTGCGCGCAGCTCACCGACCAATGCGCTGTCGTCGCGCGCGCGATGGCTCCATGCAATCGGGCATGGATGCGCCATCGACACGAACCCGACCCAGTCCTCGCCCGCGGTACGCGCGACGACGCGCCGGTACGGCAGCTGAAGCAACGTCGGGAACGCATACACGACGGCCAGGTCCGCGCTGCGGCCGGCCAGATCCTTGCGCGCCCACGCAACCGCGTCGGCGTTCAGCTTGAGACCGTACAAGAGATAGCCGGTGGAGACCACCAACGTCAGCACGCAGGCGAGCACTGCGCGCCGCGCTCGGTCGTGGCGCACAAGCCACGCCGCGATCGCGAGCCCCACGACGAAGATGCCGGTAAAGATCGGCTCGATGATCGGCAACGCCGGCAGCGCGAACCTTCGATCGGAGAACGGCGCGAGCAGTTGCGTGCCGTAGTGCGTGCACACGTCGAGCAACGGATGCGACAGCAACGCCGCCGTGAACAGCAGCACCCAAGTCCAGGGGCTCACCCGCGAGTGCAGCGAGAATTGCGACACGAGGAAGCCTGACAGCAGGCCGACCACCGGCGGGAACCACAGCGAGTGGGTGGTGCCGCGATGGCGCACGAGCATGTCGAACGAGTCGTTGGCCGACACCGCGGATACGAGCACGTCGATGTCGGGCAACTCCGCGGCGATCGCCCCCCAGCAGGCGGCCTGCACGAAGCCTAGCTTGCGACCGGCCACCGCTTGGCCGACGACGGCACCGACCAGAAGATGGGTGACCGGATCCATGGCCTTGGCACTGCGGTCAGGCGCTGCCCTGCGGCGGTCGCAACGCCTCGTCGACGACGAATAAATCGGTCAAGAGCGCACGTAAATGGATCGAAGCGTTCAAGTTGTCGATTAGCTGCGAGCTGATGTCGGCACGCGCGAGTACGAGGCGCAGCGCCCCGAGCGCAATGAGGGCGTCGTTGTCCACCGCAGCGAAGAACGCCTGCCCGGCTTTTGGCAGCTCGCGGTCGAGGGCCGCGGCCGCGGCGGTCACCGCGGCGCCGAGTCCGTCGAGCGCACCGGCCATGCCATCCAAATACTCGCGCACCTTGCTTCCCGAGCCGCCGCCTTTATCCGTTTGCCGACCCTGCGCGGCATAGGCCAGCATGAATTCGTAACCGGTCTCGATCGCCTCGATGCGTTGCTTCAAGTCGTCGCTGCTCATCGGTCCACCTGCCATCGGCGCGGGTCGTGATGCTCGACGAGCTCCTTTCGAGTAATCCAGCCGCGCAGCATCGCGCGCAGAAACAACCAGTTCTCCGGACGCAGCGCGAAGTAAACGTGCACCATGACCATCGTGATCAAGAGCAGCGCGGCGAGCCCGTGCAGCACGTAGATGACTCCCCAGGTGCTATCGGAAAGCAGATACGGATTGCGCTTCCACCACGGCGTATCGATACGCGCCAGCATCGAACCGCCGGTGGCGAGGGCCGTAAGCACGACGAGCGCCAACCCGTGATGCATTAGCTTCTGCGCGAACGAGTACTTGCCGGCCTTCGGCTCGGCGCCCGCGTCACGTCGCAGCATGGCACGCCCGAGCTTCGCGGCATCGCGAACGTCGACCGCTCCGATCCACATCGCCATGAATCGCCGCGGCGCCAATGAGCGAACGATGTGGAACAGAACGGCGGCGATCAGCACCAGGCCGGTTACCCAATGGATGCCCACCCAGGAGAATTCGAGCCCAAGAATCGGCAGGAACGCCGTCGCGAGTAGCGTCAGCACGCACGCAGCGCCGATCCAATGAAAGACGCGGTCGATGGCCGCATGCCGAACGACTTTGTCAGCAGTCGAAGGTGTGCCGGAGATCGAGGGGCGCGAGTCGGTCACGACGGTGCTATCTGCCGTGTTTGGGTGCCAAAAACAGACGATATAGCGCGTGAACCACGATGAACGCGCACCCCACGGCGAAGAACACCCAAATCAGATCCCACGACATGCCTTGCAGCACTTCGCGGCCGTACACGTCTCGGCTGACTCGGAATATCTCCACGCGCCTAGCTTAGCGCAGAAGACTCGAAGGCACAGACATCGTCACGCGTCGCGGATCGCGCGCATCACCAGGTTCTGCAGCAACGGAATCTTGAAGTGGTTGAAGTTCAGCGGCGTCGCACCGCGGACGGCGCTCTGGCCGGCGAGTTTCGCAGTGTCCTCGGTCTTCGGCTGACCTTTCACTACCTCTTCTACGACAGTGAGCCGCCGCGGGACACACTGCACCGCGCCGGCCGCGATGCGGATAGCGTCGATCTTTTCGGAGCCCGCCGCACCGCTGACTTTGATCGCAGCGGCCACGTTCACGAGGGGGAAATCCCATGTGTTGCGGTCGGCGACCTTCTCGAAATAGAACCGCGCACCGGCCCATTCGGCCGGCAGCCGGATCGCGGTCAGCACCTCGCCCTTCTCGAGCACCGTCATGCGCTGAATGTCGATGTTCGGGCCGATAAAGAAGTCGTCGGCCTTGATCTCTTTCTGGCCTTTCGGCCCCACGACCACCATCGTCGCATCGAGCGCCACGAGCGCGGGAGCCGTATCCGATGGGCTCACCGCGACACAGCGGGAAGCTCCGAATAGACAGTGCTCGCGGTTCTGACCTTGTGGCGTGTCGGCGAAACACGTGTTGCCACCGGCCCGATAGCAGTTCACGCCATAACGGTAGTACCAGCAGCGGGCGTCTTGGGATACGTTGCCGCCGATCGTGCCGGAGTTGCGGATCTGCGGGCTCGCCACGCGGCTCGCCGCATCCGCCAGCAACTTGTACTTGCCCTTGATCACGGGGTCGCGCTCGACTTCCGTCAGCGTCGTCAGCGCGCCAATCTCGACTCCGCCGTCCTGTGTCTCGCGAATCCCTTTGAGCGCCGCGATGCCGCTCAGGTCGACGACGTACCGCGGCCGCTTGATGCGATCCTTGAACCAATCGAAGCTGTCGTTGCCGCCTGCGAGAGCCCAGCCGTCTTTGCCGTACTTCGACAGCAGGTCTACGGCCCCTTGCACGCTGTCCGGCTGGAAGAGCTCGAAGGCACTCATCATATCTCTGGACATGGGCGCAGCTCCTTAAATACGGGTGCCGTTAAGCCTGACTCACGCGATCGCCGTTGCCAGCGGCCCGCATGACTGCGTTCAGGTAGTGGTCGTAAGCGCCGCAACGGCACAGGTTGCCCGATAGCGCGTGGCGCACTTCGTCGCGGGTGGGAGTCGGGTTCGCGTCCAGCAGCGCCACGGCCGACATGATCTGGCCCGGGGTGCAGAACCCGCATTGCGGGCCGAGTTCATCGATCATGGCCTGCTGCACCTTATGCAGCTCGCCGTTCGGGCCTTCGAGGCCTTCGATGGTCATGATCTTGCGGCCGCGCACGGCATGCGTGAGCGTCGAGCATGAATAACTCGCCACTCCATCGATCGTGACGGTGCAGGCGCCGCACTCGCCGCGGTCGCAGCCGAGCTTCGTGCCGGTGAGCCCCAATTTGTAACGCAGCGTCATCGCGAGCGTCTCGTTCGGCAACACATCGACTGGGCGCATCTGGCCATTCACGTTCAGCGTGAGCAATCGCTCGACACCGCCCGCGGACTTCTGACTCGGGGAACAGCCGGCCAGCGTGAACAGGTAGCCCGACGCCGACACCGCGGCACCCGAGGCAATGACACCTTTAATAAACAGCCGTCTCGACGTGGCTTTGGAGACGAACTGGTCGAATTGCGGCGCCGGAAAGTCGCGACCGTTGTTGTTCTCAGCCATGAGGCCCTCCCCCGGGGAACGCCGAATACATAGGAAATCGCATGGACTCTAGGTGAAAAGCCGCGGGCGCTCAATATATACGAGTGACTATAACGGCTATCGGCTCCGGTGGCGGTATGGAGGCGCGCCTCCCCTATCCCACCGGTGGCGTCCCCGGCCCGTCCCGAGCAGGCGGAACGCCGGACGGAACCGCACCCTCCGGCGCACGCCGAACCGTGATTCGCGCACCCGGTCGCAGGACCCACCCATGCCATCATGGTGGCGAGAGGCCGATATGGACATTCAAACCTGGGAGCTGCTGAGCTACATCGTCACCACGATCGGCTTGCCCGCGGCCATCGTGGTGTTCCTGTATGAACAGAAGAAAGAGCGCGACAACGAGGAGGAAGAGGTCTATCAGCTCCTCTCCGACAACTACCAGGACTTTCTGAAGATCGCGCTCGATCACTCGGACCTGAGCCTGTTCTCCTTCGAGCAGACGCGGGAGCTCACGAACGAGCAGCGGGAGCGCGTGCTGATCATTTTCAACATGCTGATGTCGCTGTTCGAGCGCGCATACCTTCTGATGTACGAGCCGAAGATGTCGGCGCAGCAGCGTCGCCGCTGGTTATCGTGGGAAGACTACATGCGCGAGTGGTGCCGGAGCGCTGATTTCCGCGCGCTGCTGCCCGATCTGCTCGACGGCGAAGACCCGGAGTTCGTCAGTTACCTGAGCGCCCTCGCAGCCGCTTCCGCCCGCTAGTGAGGCGCGGCTTGCTCGCGCGCTCGGCCGGCGCGCAGCTCGCCCGGTAGCGCGAGGTTCCCTTCCTGGCACGCGTACTCGAACATCTGATAGTGCTCGTCGCGATTCAGCGGCAGCGCCACCGTCCACGGCTGTGTATATACCTTCGGATCGGTCACGGTGACGGAGTAGTTGATCGTGTTCGCATCGATGCGCGTGAAGCGTTCGACGATGGACAGCTCTTCGCTCTGCGGGATGCCGCGCATGCGGCCGGTCGCCGCGCTCGTGGCGATCGAACCTCTGTCGTTGAAGTTCGTCGTCTCGACGATCAGCGTGTTGCCTTCGAAATGGCCCCGCGCGTCGCCGTTCCACATACGTACGCCGCTGCCGACGTGCGGCCGGCCGTCGAGCGGAATGATGCGTGTGTCGTGAATCATTTCGAACGCGATCACAACGTAGCCTGGAATCTGCATGATTTCATAGGCGTTGTTGTAGCCCGCGGGGAACATGCCGGCCGGCACGCCGCGCGTGATGCAGCGGACCCATGGAGTCTCGTGCCACGGCGCGTCCTGCAGATGCGCGAGATCGTAGTCGCGCTTGTCCTCGGCCCACTTCATCACGGGCACACGCCCTTCCGGGGGCTCGACGACCATCGACCGCCGCTTCGGGCTCATCGGGCTGTCGTGATCGGTCCAGTGCGACGGCGGATTCACGTTGGACTGCGCAAGGGAAGTGTCGGCCTCGAAAGGCGTGCTATCGAAGTTGACCCAGATGCCTTGCAGGTCCGGCTGGCCGGCGGGCGTCTGCGTCGGCGTCCAGGCCTTTTCCGGCGCCGGCTGTTGGGCGCCCGCGCCCCCCAGCGCCAACAATCCGCACAACAACAGAGCGCGTTTGAGCATGTTCGTCACTCGCAGGTGAAATTGGCGGCGACCCAGTTTGCGGGATCTTGCTGCTGGCCCGGTGGGCCCGTGTAGCGCGCGGTGTGTGGTTGCGCGCACACGCGCCGCTCGTTGGTCACCCGACCGTCGGCCACGCGTTGCGCGACCACGGAGTCGGGCGCCACGCCCTGCTCGACCCAGGTCACGAGCGGTGTGAGCGGATCCCACTCGTTCGGCCCTGGACCACCGCCGCAGTGACCCATGCCGGGGAACATGTATAAACGCGCGCGCTCGCGCGCCGCATCGATCTTGCCGCCGAAGGTTTTGCCGACAATCTGCCCGTAGTAGTCGAACGTGGGCTCGGGTGGCGCGCCGGCGTCGGCCCACCCATGCCACAGCACGAGCTTGCCGTTGTGCCCCACGAGAAACCGCGTGAGATCCGGGTCCGTCGCATCGAGCAGCGACTTCATCAGATCGGCCCGGCCGGCCGTGAAATCGTCGATGTCGAACTCCCACCACGCCCATTCCGGAGGCGTCGCGTGCTTATCCGGGCTATACGAGAGATCGTTCGCACGCGCCACCGGCACGCCGGGATCCTTCTCGTAGAACAGAAACGCGGTGTGATCGCGCGCGTTGAACAGGTGCTCGGGAAACATTTTGTTGCCGGCGTACGGCAGGTATTCGGTCCAGCCGCTCTCGGAGCCGAACGCACGACCTTTGATGATGGACCTGCCCTTGCTGTCGTACGGCCCGCGGTAGAAGTCATCGATCGTCTTCAGTTGGCGTTTCGTCAGGCAGTCGTCGGCATCGACGTCGCTCGCGCACATCTTGGCCGCGAGGTCGCGCGCGGGCGCGAAGTCGCACGCGAGCGGATTGTCGACGACTCCGTCCGTGATTCCGTCGCGCGCGTCGCAACGCGCGAGCACGGCGTCGCGCAATAAGTTCAGCTTGTTCAAGCTCTCGGGCGTACCGTCGTGATCCGCGTCGAATGCGAGGTTGCCTGCGTACTGGTCGCGAAACACGCGCTGCAACAACCACGTATGGCCGGCGTTCAAAGCCTCGTAGTACATGACGGGCGCACCCGCGCTGATACCGTCGAAATCGTTCGGAAAGCGCTGCGCCTCCATGAGCCCTTCGCGCCCACCCGTCGAGCAGCCTTCGAAGTAAGCGTGCGCGGCGGGCTTTTTGTAGTACGCCGCGACGACGGATTTCGCCGCAGTCGTCGTCGTGTGCACGGCGCGATAGCCGAAGTCGATCTCGGCCTGACGGTTGTCGAACGCGAACGACGCGCCGGGCTCGGCGCCCACCTCGTGCCCCATGTTCGTGTTGGCGACGGCATATCCCTGCGCGAGGCGCTTGTCGGCAAAATCTAGGTCGCCGTCTTTGGTGCCGTCGCCCCACAACAGGAATCGACCGTTCCAGCTGGCCGGCAGCGGCAGTTGCACGTGGTACGCAATGCCGGGCGGAATCGTCCCGCGCACGTAGCAGTAGCGCGGCGTGTCGGCCTTCGGCTCGACGATCTTCGCCATCGTCATCGTGAGATTCGGCAGCTCGAGCAGCGCCGCGCACGCGGCTGCATCCTGATCGAGCGCTACCGGCGCGGCTGCTGCCGGCGCTGCTGCCACCGCGTTCGGCTTCGGCCCACGACATCCGACGCAGGCGAACGACGCCGCGACCACCATTAAAGAAATCCGCAGCAGACGCATAGCTCCCCCTGCCATCGTTGCGCGACCGACCGAGCATACGGCAGCCGCGCACCGCACTCCATCATGCCGATCTTCCGGTGCAGCGCACGGGCGCGAGCGTTCCGGTGGGCCGATGCGACCACGCTGCCGTCGACGAATGCTACTGGATTGCCCGCGGCCGCGAGACATACATCACCGTGCCCACAAGCATCGGATCGACGATCACATCGGCCGCATCTCTGAATTCTTGACGGCCGGAACAGCCCGCCGTGACGTAGGGCTCAGACGAGCACGGATAGCGGCGGTTCGTCGAGTGCCGCTCGCTGCTCGAGCAGCGCCTGGACGTGCTCTTCCCAGTAGCGCGGTTCGCCGAACCACGGGAACGCGCGTGGAAACGCCGGATCGTGCCAACGGCGCGTGATCCACGCGGTGTAATGCATCAAGCGCAGCGCGCGCAGCGCTTCGATCAGTTGCAGCTCGCGATAGTCGAACTGGCAGAATTGGCCGTAGCCTTCGAGCAGGTCGCCGAGCTGCGCGGCCATCTCGTCGCGCGAGCCGGCGAGGAAGAGCCACAGGTCCTGCACCGCCGGGCCGTTTACGCAGTCGTCCAAGTCCACGAAATGCGGGCCGGCGTCGGTCCAAAGCACGTTGTTGCGGTGGCAGTCGCCATGAATCCTGATCTCGCGGTAGCGGCCGACGTCCTCGAAGCACGCGTCGATCGAGTCCATCAGCTCGTTGGTCACGCTCTCGTAGCTCGCGACGAGGTGCGACGGCAGCCAATCGCCCTCGAGCACCCGCTCGACCGAACGCATGCCCATCTCGACGCGGTCGAGTGTTTGCCGAACGCGAAACGGTTTCGTGCCACCCACGGCGTGCAACCTGCCGAGGAAACGGCCGAGCCACTCGCGATCCTCGCTCGTGCCGAGTTCGGGCCAGCGGCCGCCGCGCCGCTCGGAAATCGCGAACCGATAGCCCTCGTGCTCGTGCAGTGTTTTGCCGCCGTGCTTGATCGGCGGCACGACGGGAATTTCCTGTGCGGCCAGTTCGAGCGCGAACTCGTGCTCCTCGACGATCGCGGTGTTCGACCAACGGCCGGGCCGGTAGAACTTCGCCACGACGAAGCCCTCCTCCACGCCGATCTGGTACACGCGGTTCTCGTAGCTCGCGAGACCCAGAATGCTGCCCGTGCACTCGTAACCGAAGCTCTCCGCCGCGCCAATGATGACGTCGGGCGTGAGCCGTTCGTACGGCACCGCGTCTTCCTGCGCGGATTTGTCCCGCTTACCGCCTTTCCGTGCGCGAGCCATTCCAGTCCTTCGAACAATGAACGCCCCATCATAACAATGGGACACGGCCACCGTGGGTTGATATCCCGGTATGATCCGCAGCAGCTGATCGATTCAAGGAGCGAGTGATGATTGCGGTATTCGGTGCAACGGGTAACACGGGGCGAGCGACGGTCAAGGAGTTGCAGGCGCTAGGCGAGCAGCCGCTCTGCATCGTGCGCAACTCGGACAAAGCCCGCGAAGTGCTGGGCGAGGACGTGCATACGGCCCTTGCCGACATCACCGATCGCTCCGCAATGGAAAAGGCGCTAAAAGGCGTCAAGACCGTATTCGTGGTGACCGGCCATAACCCGCAGGCCGACGAGCAGCAGATCAACATTCTCGAGGCCGCGAAGGCCGCGGGCGCGAATTACTTCGTGAAGGTTTCTGGCGGCAAGGCCATCGTCGGCCCGAACGCGGAATCCGTCGTGGGCCGCGGTCACTACGCCGTCGAGGAAGCTGTTAAGCACAGCGGCCTGCGCTGGACGATCCTGCGCCCTGGGCTGTTCATGCAGAACACGTTCGCACAGGCGGCGTCGATCAAGAGCGACGGCAAGATGATCATGCCGTTTCCCGCCAAGATGCCGCTGGCGTTCATCGACGTGCGCGACACCGGCGCGCTCAGCGCACGCGTGCTCCGCGATCCGGACAAGCACGCGGGCAAGGTGTACGAGTTCACGGGCGTGCTCACCAATCTCGACGAGTTCGCACAGGTGTTCTCGCAGGTGCTCGGCAAGCCGGTCACGTTCGTCGCGGCCAACCTCGAGCAGGCCGAGAAAGGAATGCGCGCCCGCAATCTGCCGGACTGGCTCGTAACACACATGCTCTCCATCTCGCGCGCCGCCGAGCAAGGCGCGTTCTCCACCGAGGCCACGCAACCCATCCGCGACATCGTCGGCCGTGCGCCGTTGACGACGAAGCAGTTCGTCGAGACGTTCAAGAGCGTGTTCAGCTGATCTGGGTGGCTGCGCTAGCCCGAGGTTCGCGCGAACACGGTGTGAGTGGCGCCCGTCTCAGCGGCGGTGTGTAGCCGCCACGTGAGCTCGACGCGGCTCGCACTCGCCAAGCTGCGAGTCGGAAGCACGACGGAATGCACCCCCGGCAAGCCAGGCTGAGTTGCGATTTCTTGCCACTCGCCGCTCTCGGTACGCCAACTTACTACGGACTCCGCCTGCACATTCACGCGCAGGTCGCTGCCCGTATCGAAGGCGACGACAGGCGCCCGCTCGCTCCACACGGTGGTGCGCGGCAGCGGCACTCCGCCGCGGTAACGCTCGAAGACCGCCTGCGGGCAATCGACGCTCTTACCCGCCTGGCGCGATAGCGCGAGCTTGATGAACTCGGCGTGCGTCCACGCCAGCGGCATCGCCGAGCCCGTGGGTTTACCGGGATACAGCCCCCGCGACGGAATTGGCTCGGCGTCCCACACCTGCTCGGGCAGCATGCCGTTCGGGCCCGTCATCGCGCTCATGGCACGCAGCAACGGCAGCGGATCGTTTCCAGCCAGGAGTTCGTAGTGACCGCGCTCCCCCGTGAGCAACGGCCACGCGCGGCCCGTGCCGGTGCCATCGAATTCGTGTCCATCGGCATGCTCGCCGTAGCCGTCGCCGTTGTAGCGTCGCCAGACGGAACCGTTCGGTGTCTCGACGCGCAGCAGCCTATCGACGACCGCGATCGAGCCCAGCACGCACGCGTGATCCGGCGGCCTCAAACGCCAACGAACGAGCTGCAGGAAGTCCGTAGACACCTGCGCGTCCGCGCTCGGCGCCGGTTCGTCGCCTCGATTTTTCAGCGGCAGCGGGTCGTGCCTGGCCTCCGGATTCCAAATGGCTTCCGGCGGCGCGGTGCGAATGTAGTGGCCGTCGACAGCCGCCTGCTTCGCGAGCGGCGTACCCTGCACGTACAGCCACGGCTCGATGCACGCATTCCAGTAGTCAGCGAGCTCGAGAGCCGATTCCTTTTCGTCGCCCGTGAGGAACGCCGTGCCCGCCACGAGCGCGGCGATGGTCATCGCGAGCGTGAACGCATTGATGCCGCGATTTTCCTCCCAGCGGTCCTGGTCCGTTACCGGGCCCATGCGCGTAATGAAGCCCAACGCTCTGCGCACCATTTGCGTGACGGCGATACCGTGGAGCGCATCACGCTCGTGCAACAGCGCCGCGAGAATCACCGGCAGAGCCGTCTCGTCGAGCTGCACGCCCTGCCAAAACGGCTCTCCGCCGAGCCATTGGTTTTGATTCCAATGGCCGTCCTCGTGCTGCGTCGCAATCAGACATCGCAGCACGTCTCGCGCTTCCGCTTCGCCGCCGACGCACAACAACGCCGACGCACATTCGACGAGATCGCGGGGCCAAATCAGGTGATAACCGCCGCGATCGTCTTTGCTGTTGCCCCAGGGAATGCTGAGACTTGCGACCATGGCGCCGGGATAGGTCTTATCGATGTGGCAGCGAAGCACCATTCGCGAGATCGCGAACTGCGCGTCGATGGCCGGCTCCCCGATCTCGAGGTCGTGACAGCTCGTATGCCAGTCGTCCCACGCCGCCACGTGCTCGCGCCACACGTTGTCGAACGGTTGTGCGAGCGCGGCGGCGGCGAGCGTAGCGGCCGCGCCGCGCGACGGGCCAAACGCGAGCGCCACGACGCAATCGCGCGCGAGTTCCCCCAACAGCGCAACGTTGCCGGGACCTGCACGCGCGTGCGTCCATTTCATTACGCCGTTCGCGTTGAAGTCCTGCCAGCCGTCGCTGAACCCTACGTAACCTGCACTTTGCCGCTCCAGCGCATCGCCTTGAGCTTGGTCCGCGGCCGCGAGCGCCAACGCGAACGGCCCTTGCTCGGCCCACAGTACTTTCCTGCCGTAGTGCATTCCGACGCCGGCGACGTTGTTCACTCCCGTGCCGCCCAAGTGCGGCGCGAGCAGCACATAAGGTTTGAGATCGGCGTCGCCGCGCAGCTGGACCTCGATGAGCAGCACGTCGCGCCACGGATCGGGCGTGATTCGCAACGTGAGCTCGAAGCGCTCGTGCCGATGCACGATCGTGGGCGCCGGGATGCCGGGCTTCGGCAGTGTCAGCTCATAGGCCTCGAGCCGCTTGACCTCGCACCAGAACCCTTTGCCGTCTGCGACAATGAAACCGAGATCGCGGATCTGCGGAATGTCGACGCGCGGATGGTAGACCTCGTTGACGATCCCGAAGCCGAGCGTGAACCAGACACGACTGGTGCCGAGACTCGCGCCGACGAGGTCCTTGTTGCTCGATGTCCAGGTCGGCGGAATTCCCGGCGCGCCGGGCGCATCGTCGGCGGGCCCAGCCTCGTGGTCATCCGGCATGGGTCACGAGCCTTTCAAGCGGTGGCGGGTGCGCGCCAGCGCGGCTCGGGCCGGCCGAGGTGGTCAGCTTCCTCCGGACCCCAGCTGCCTTGCGTGTAGGTATGCATCGGCGTGCTCATGCGGGTAAGCGGATCGACGATGCGCCAGCTTTCGATCACGGCGTCCTCGCGCGTGAATAGGGTAGTGTCGCCTGCGATGGCGTCGCCGATCAGACGCTCGTACGCGCTCATCTCGTCTTCACCGCTGTTGGCGACGTAGAGCTCCACGTCGCGGCCAACCAGCTCGACGCCCGGCTTCTTCGCGCGCGCGCCGATCGCAATCGCAACGCGATCGGGACCCAGCCTAAAGCGCACATAGTTAGTGCCCTCCGAGAGTTGCTCGGCGAACACCTGCTTTGGCGGATGCTTGAACTCGACCACGGCTTCGGTAGCCGTGGCCGCTAAACGCTTGCCAGCACGGATATAGAACGGCACATCCGCCCAGCGCCACGAGTCGAGGTGCAGGCACATCGCCGCATACGTCTCCACATCGGAGTCCTTTGCGACACCCGGCTCCTCACGATACCCGGCGTACTGGCCACGCACGAGGCTCTTGCCTTGCACGGTGCGAATGGACTCGAGCACGCGATTCTTCTCGTCGCGCAAACCATCGACACCACGGCCAACCGGCGCGTCCATCGCCAAATGCGCGACGACCTGCAACAAATGGTTCTGGACGACGTCGCGAATCGCACCCACCTCTTCGTAGAACTTGCCGCGACCTTCCATGCCGAGCGTCTCGGCCATCGTGATGGTCACGCTGCGGACGTGGTCGCGGTTCCAGATGGGCTCCAGGAACGTGTTCGCAAACCGAAAGTACAAAAGGTTCTGTACCGACTCCTTGCCGAGATAGTGATCGATGCGAAACACGTCCGCTTCGGCGAATACGCTGCGCAGCACGCGATTCAAGTGCGTGGCGGATTCCAGATCCCTGCCGAACGGCTTCTCCACCACGACGCGCGCGCCGCGCGCGATGCCGGCGGTGTTTAGCGCCAAGATCACCGTTTCGAACAAGCTTGGTGGAATCGCCAGGTAAAAGAGCGGACGTTGGCACTTGCCGAGCGCCTGCTTCACCCTCTCGAACGTGGCCGCATCGCGGTAGTCGCCGTCGACGTAGACGAGGTTGTCGAACAGCTTGCGCCGGCCCTCGGTGTCTTTCGCGTCACCGAACCGGTTCAGCGCATCGGCCACACGTTTGCCGAACGCTTCGCTGCTAATACCGCCGCGTGCGATCGCGATGATCGGCAGGTTGGCGCCACGCTTCATCAGCGATTGGACGGCCGGGAAAATCTTGCGGTGCGCGAGATCGCCCGTGGCACCGAAGAGCACGAGAGCGTCCGCATGTTCATTGGGCGTGCTCACGCTGACTTCTCCACGTGCCCGCCAAATCCATACCGCATGGCCGACAGCACCTTGTCCTGAAAATCCGCACCGCCGCGCGAGCTGAAGCGCTCGTACAGTGCAGCGGTGATCACGGGAGCCGGCACGGCTTCGTCGATCGCAGCCTTCACGGTCCAGCGGCCTTCGCCCGAATCCGCGACGCGGCCAGCGAACCCTGCGAGCTGCGGGTCCTTCGCCAGCGCCGCGGCCGTCAAGTCGAGCAGCCACGACGTGATCACGCTGCCGCGCCGCCACACCTCCGAGACTGCAGCAAGATCGAAGTCGTACTGGTAAAGCGCCGGCTCGCGCAACGGTGTCGTCTCCGCATCCATTTCGTGTTTCGCATTGCCGATGTTAGCGCCGCGCAAGATGGCGAAGCCCTCCGCGTACGCGGCCATCAACCCGTACTCGATGCCGTTGTGCACCATTTTCACGAAATGCCCCGCGCCGTTGGCGCCGCAGTGCAGGTAGCCGCGCTCCGCGTTGCCGCCGGCGTGCTCCCGGCCCGGTGTCCGCACCAGATCGCCGCTGCCCGGCGCGAGCGTGGCAAAGATGGGGTCGAGCCGCGACACGGGAGCCGGCTCGCCACCGATCATCATGCAGTAGCCACGCTCGAGGCCCCACACGCCGCCGCTCGTGCCGACGTCGACATAGTGGATGTTCTTGGCGGCGAGCTCCGCCGCACGACGCACGTCGTCGACGTAGTACGAATTGCCGCCGTCGATCAGCGTGTCGCCGGGTTGCAGCAGCGGCAACAGGTCGGCGATCGCCGAATCGACGGCCGCCGCCGGCACCATGAGCCAGATCGCGCGCGGCGCTTTGAGCTTGCCGACGAAGTCAGCGAGGGATACCGCGCCCGTCGCGTGTTCTTTGGCAAGCGCCGTCACGGCCTGCGTGGATCTATCGAACACCACGCAGTCGTGGCCATTCCTGAGAAGCCGCCGCACCATGTTGGCGCCCATGCGCCCGAGCCCGATCATTCCGAGTTGCATAGTTACCCCTTCCATAGGCGAAAGCCGCCGACAAACGCGTCCGCGTTGCTGCCGCGGCGGCATTCCGACGGCAGCTCATCGAGCTTCGTCGCATTACCGCCGCCGATCAAGATCTCGTCGGGCTCGAGCGCTGCACGCAGGCTCTCGATCACGGCGAGCACATGCTTCGTCCACTTCTTCTTGCCGAGCCGCTCGAGCCCACGCGCGCCGACGTAGTCTTCATACGTGCCCTTCCGGTACGGCAAGTGCCCGAGCTCCATCGGCTCGACGGTGCCGGCAACGATGAACGCGGTTCCCAACCCCGTGCCGAGGCCCAGGAACAGCATGCGTCCGTTGCGATAGCCGCCGAGCGCCTGCATTGCAGCGTCGTTGATGACTTTCACGTGGCAATCGAATCGCGCTTCGAAATCGAACGCAGTCCAGCCCTTACCGAGGTTGAAGGGTTCCGCGGCGATGCGCCCGTGCAGCACCGAACCCGGGTAGCCAATGGTGACGACGTCGTACTGCCAATCGGCGGTAGCGCTCTTCACTTTCGCCACCATCTTTGCGGCGGTGAGCTTCGGACCGGACGGAAATTTCCGCGGCTCTTGCTCACCGGTGGTGAGCATCTTGATGTGACTTCCGCCGACGTCGACGACGAGCACGCGTGGGGACGAACGGCGGCTGCGCATACCGTTAGCTCCGTGGGGCTTGATCGAGCGCCGCGACGTACACCGCGAGCGCTGCGTCGAGCGAACGTTCGCGCGGTTGCGTCGCGCGCGTTTCGCCGGCGAATGGCGTGTTGGCGACGAGCTCGTACAACCATTCCGCGCCGCGATGGAACGCCGGCGTCACGCCGACGCTCTCGTACGTGGCCGCAATCTCGGCCATCTCCGGCGCGAAACGCGCGGCGGTGGAACCGAGGAACGGCACGCGGGCGTGCATGCGTGCGAGCGCTTCGGTTTGACTGCCGGCGAACTCGCGCATCAGTGGCGCGCGCACGCCCAGGCGCTCGGCCGCGAGCAGCACGGCCGTCAACAACGCGTCCGTGCCTTTGGTCAGTGATGAGTACGCCATCTTCAGCGCCGAAGCCGTGCCCGTCTCTTCGCCCAAGTCGATCAGCTCCAACTCCCGCACTTTCAATGCGAGCACCACGCGCCGTTCGGCGCCGCTCACGTAGAACCGCGTGCGCTCGCCGCCGGGACTGGGCCCGCGGCCCACGATGCCGCCGTCGACGAACGGCGCGCCCGTCGGCGCGATGATCGCCGCCACCTCGCGCACCGCGGCCGGCGCGACGGCGTTGCAGTCGGCGAAGACGGGCCGCGCGCCGGTCTCGCTGATCGCGCGCGCCGCCTGCGTGGCGAACGCGCGAGCCGCGGCCGGCGGCACGATCGACAGTACGAGCGCGGACGTGCGAACCGCGGCCGCGAGCGAGCCCAGATCCTCGATGCCGGCCTTCTCCGCCAGCCCGCGCGACGCTGCACTTCGGCCTTGGCCGGCCGTCACCACGCGATAGCCCGCGCGCACGAGTGCGCTACCGACGGCGCTGCCCATGTCGCCGGTGCCGACGACGGCGATCGTCATGGCGGCGTTACTCATCGGTCATTCTCCTGCCAAACGACGGGCGTAGAATCCTGTCGTCATCATAAACGCCGCCGCTCTACTACGCGGCTTGTTCGGAGCATCGCATGCCGCTATCTCGTCGTTCGCTCGTCGGCGCCGGCGTCGGTCTCGCCGCCGCCGGGTTGCTGAAACCGTTCGCGACTCGCGCGGCGGAGCCGCGTTTCGCGAACGATCCCTTTACGCTCGGCATCGCGTCGGGCTTCCCAGAGCCGAACGCCGTGGTGCTCTGGACGCGACTCGCGCCCACGCCTCTCGCACCGGGGGGCGGTATGCCGAGCGTACCAGCCGAAGTTCGCTGGGAAATCGCGAGCGACGACAACTTCAAGCAGGTCGAACGCAGTGGCACCACGTACGCAACGCCGGAGTGGGCGCACTCCGTCCACGTCGAAGCCGCGGGGCTCTCGCCTGGCCGCGACTACTGGTACCGCTTCACGAGCGGCGGCACGCGCAGCCCGGTGGGCCACACGCGCACGGCGCCCGCGCGCGATGCGACACCGGCGGAGCTCAAGATCGCGGTCGCGTGCTGTCAGAACTACGAGCAAGGCACGTACGCCGCGTATCGCGCGGTGGCTGCCGAACGCCCCGACCTCATCGTGCATGTGGGCGACTACATCTACGAGGGCCGCGGCCAACGCGCCGTGCGCTCGCACGATGCACCCGAGGCCATCACGCTCGAGGACTATCGGCTGCGCTACGCGATCTACAAGTCCGATCCGAACCTCAAAGCCGCGCACGCCGTCGCACCGTGGATGTTGGTGGGCGACGATCACGATGTGGCGAACGACTACGCTGGCGATCACTTCCTCGACTTCGAGCCGGCGCTGTTCCACTCGCGCCGCACGGCCGCGTACCAGGCGCGTTACGAGCACTTGCCGCTGCCGCACCGTTTCGTGCCGCTCGACGGACGGCAGCGGCACTACACGACGCGGGCGTTCGGCACCCTCTTGAACCTGATCATGCTCGACGGCCGCCAGTACCGTTCCGTGCAAGCGTGCGACGACCGTCCGCTCGTGCTGCCGTGCGCAGAGCTAGTTGCCGAGGAACGAACGATGCTCGGCGCAACACAGGAGGAATGGCTCAAGGGTGCGCTCACGGGAAGCCGTGCGCGTTGGAACCTGCTCGGCCAACAGACGCTGTTCGCGCACGTGGACGAGAGCGTCGATAAGGAGATTCGCTATTGGGCCGACAACTGGAACGGCTACCCGGCGGCGCGTGCGCGCCTCGTGAACTTCATCGCGGAGCGGAAGATCCACAATCCCGTGATCTTGAGCGGCGACATCCACGCGTTTCTCGTGAACGATGTGAATGCACGCGCCGAGGACGCCGGCTCCCCCATCGTCGCGACAGAGTTCGTGACAACGTCGATCACCTCGAACGGGCGGCCGCAGAAAGCCTTCGACGTGTGGAAGCCAAAAAATCCGAACGTGCACATCGCGCGCAGCGATACGCGCGGATATCTACGTCTGTCGGTGAAGCCGGAGCGGCTGCACGCGGATCTCGTGGCCGTGGATGACATCAAGCGCGACGATTCGCCCACGCACGTGCTCGCTGCGTACGACGTCGAGGACGGCAAGGCCGGCGTGGTTCGCTAGACCCTGTCGGTCGCTGCCTTCGTCACGAGCGCGGCGATCCTTGCCTCGACAGCGGCGTTCAACCCTGCAAGCGCAAACGACGTGGGCCACATCGCTCCATCATCGAGACGCGCGGCGTCGCCGAAGCCGAGTGTGGCGTATCGCACTTTGAACTTCTGCGCGCTTTGAAAAAAGCAGATGACCTTGCCGTCTCTGTTGGCATACGCCGGCATGCCGTACCAGGTTTTCGGTGTGAGGGTGGGCGCGTGGGTCTTGACGATCGCGTGCAGCCGCGTGGCCATGGCCCGATCCGGCTCCGCCATCTCGGCTATCTTTGCGAGCACGTCGCGCTCACCCTCCGCTTTGCCCTTGTGCGTGCGCGCTTCGGCCTTTAGCTCTAGAGCACGCTCCTTCATGGCGGCCCGTTCCGCGGCCGAGAATCCTTTGGACGCCTTGGGTGGTGCGGCGGTGTTCTTGGCGCGCGTCTTCGGGTCCTTCCTCGCCTTCATCGATACCTCCTGCCCTCATGCTCCCTGGCGTACATCGCGAACGCGCCTAACGCCGCGTGCGTCGCCGCCAACTCACGTTCCTGCCAACCATCGAGAAGAAGGCGCCCGGTTTGAGGTGGCGCGCGAGCAGGATGCGATCCTCGACGTCGACGATAACCCCAGCGGAGATGCGATGTTTCATGGCGCCGGCCTAACGCCACGCTTCATGCGATTGTTAGGCGGCACCTTCGCGCTGAACACGCCATTCACCGTAACTCAAGCACTTGATAGTCGAGCAGCACGCCATCTACGGGCGGATGGCCATGACTCTCAGAACCTGCGGCTACATGTGCGGCCGGCGTTCCCGGCTTGTACGTTACGAGCAGGATTGCGTTTGAATCAAGCTGGTAAGCTACCAGCGCAGTCGTGTCCATTGCCCATAGTTCATATGTTGATTTGACGCCTCTGATTTGCGCAATCTTCGCTTCGGTCAACTCACGTGACATGCCTGACGAAAGTCCCACGAATTCATCTTGCCAGGCAGCAAGAGATCTTGATTCCGCGTAGGTCGAGGCAGGAACAAGCAATGACATGACGAGGACTAGGGCTTTCATGTGGATCTCCAGTAGACGCAGACCACACCTCACGCTCAAATCTTCTCGGATGGTCGCGCGTGTAATTCGATGTGACGCCTAACGCCGCAGATCAGCTACGCGCTACTGCCGCCAACTCAGAACGAATTTATACATACCGCGCTCGCTGCATCTGCTTGTTATGCGTCCGGTTGAACAGAACTTCGGCGACCAAGAAGTTAGGCACCCAACTGAGCCACGCTATTGCGGGATAGGCAACCTCGAACGTGATGCCAGATGCCATGGACGCTGGCAACCATAGCCGCAGGGTAACTGCCGCAAACGTAAGCGCGAAGTTGCGAACCATCCAGCGGCGATGGGAGGCGATGTCAGCAGCACGAATAGCCAAGTACGCGCGCGATCCGGTGTACAGCCACCCAAGGGCCAGGCAAGAAAAGCCAAGGCGAGCGGTTAGCCCGCCAAACGCATGTGACGCCATGAACAAACCTGCCAGGCCGCCGACAAGGACGCCTACCCCAAGGTAGAGCCTACCGGACCAGCGATGCAGCGCAACGTGCCTTGCGCGCAACCTTGCCGAGAATTGAAACGGCCCGAGGGTTAGCGCCACAACCGAGGCGAATACATGTGCGTAGATGCCAAAACGATGTGTTTCGAACGTTGCGCGCATGTCTGGGTAGACCGCAATGCCCAGAGGAAGAAACCCATAAACGGCGATGGCGTAGCCCGCGACACCCAGGGAAAGGAAGACGAGTGCTGCGAAACTAGTGAGACGCATAACTTTGATATATCGGACAGAAGTGTCGCTTTAACATCTGGACGAATCCGTCGAATAATCCGGGAGACCGCCACAACGCCCGCGGGCTCTGATTCGAGTGTCCAATATTCCCGTTCACAAGAAAAGATGCGGGGCTACCCGCACCGACGACGCCAAGCGCTGGTTCGTGGCCGGCATCCACCGCCCTATGATCTAATCCGGCCTATGCACACCCGCCATCCCCTCCCCGGCCGCCTGGCTGCCGCGCTGCTAGCGTGCTGCCCACTCCTTGGCGCGCCGAGCTTTAGTCAAGAGGCCACCGCCGTGAAACCGATCATTCCGTACCCCGCCGAGACGCGCACGCTCGCGAACGGCCTCAAAGTCATCGTCATGCCGATGCCGAGCGACGGCCTCGTCGCGTACTGGACCGTGGTGCGCACGGGCTCGCGCGACGAAGTCGAGCCCGGCCGCACCGGCTTCGCGCATTTCTTCGAGCACATGATGTTTCGCGGCACCGACCGCTACCCGTCGGAGATCTATAACCGCATCGTGACGACGATCGGCGCCGACACGAACGCGTACACCACGGATGATCACACGGCGTATCACTTCACGATGGCAGCCGAGGACCTCGAGCGCGTAATGGAGCTCGAGAGCGACCGGTTCCAGAACCTGAAGTACGCCGAGAGCGCGTTCCAAACGGAAGCGGGCGCCGTGTATGGCGAGTACCGCAAGGACCGCACGAGCCCCGACTTCGCGCTCGACGAGCAGCTCGTGGCCACCGCGTTCGAAAAGCATCCGTACGGCCACACGACGATGGGCTACGAGCGCGACATCGCCGCGATGCCGAAGATGTACGACTACTCGCGCACGTTCTTCGCACGCTACTACCGGCCAGATAACGCGGTGCTGTTCATCGCGGGCTCGGTGACACCGGAGAAAGTATTTCCGCTCGTCGAGAAGTACTACGGCAACTGGCAGAGGGGCTACGTGGCGCCGCAAATTCCCGTGGAGCCCGAGCAGAAGACCGAGCGGCGTGTGGACGTGCAGTACGACGGCCAGACGCTGCCCGAGCTCCGCGTGGCCTACAAACTGCCGGCGTACGACCCCGCCGACAAGTCGGTCGTGGCGATCGGCCTCTTCGCCGATCTCGCCTTCGGCGAAACGAGCTCAGCGTATCGGAAGCTCGTGCTCGAAGAACAAGTCGTCGATCACCTCGACGCGTACAGCTCGTTTCATCGCGACCCGCACCTGCTCGACATTCAGACGCGAGTCAAAGATCCCGCCAAGATCGACTACGTGCTCGGAGTGATCGACGCCACGGTGGCCGAGTACCGCGCCGCACCGCCCGACGCCACGCGCCTCGCGGCGCTGCAGCAGCGCCTGAAATACGGCTTCCTCATGAGCTTGCAGACGCCGGAGTCCGTCGCCGCGCGCGTCGCGCAATTTCTCGCGCTGAACGGCGATCTGTCCGGCATCGACAAGCTCTACGCCACCTATGCCGCCATCACGCCCGCGGACGTGCAGGCCGCGGCGCAACGTTTTCTGGAGCCTGCGCGGCGCACGGTAGGCGTGCTCCGGTCGCGCAAGTGATGCGCGCAGCACTCATCGCGTGCGCGGTGCTGATGCTCGCCGCCTGCGGCCGGGCGCCGCCGCCCGCCCCCACTTCAACCGAGGATTCGCCCGTGGTGCTGATGCCCGTTCCCGCCGACCCAACGATTTCGTTCTCCGTGCAATTCGCGGTGGGCTCGCAGAACGACCCGCCCGGCAAGGAAGGGCTCGCGTTCCTGACGGGCGAGATGCTGACGGATGCGGCCACCGAAGCTCGCTCGCTCGACCAGATCTTTGCTGCGCTGTACCCGCTCGCCGCGAGCTACTCGATGCGCGTCGATCGCGAACGCAGCACGCTCACGGGCCGTGTGCATCGCGACAATCTCGACGCGTATCTCGAGCTCTACACCGACGCGTTTCTGCACCCGAAGTTCGCGGCGGCCGATTTCGAGCGCGTGAAGAGTGACGCCATCAACGAGCTCGAGAACACGCTGCGCTATTCCTCTGACGAGGAGCTCGGCAAAGCGGCGCTCAACGGACTCGCATTCCGCGGCACGCCGTATGCGCACCCCACGGAAGGCACCGTCGCAGGGCTCGAAGCGGTCACGCTCGACGACGTGCGTGCGTTCTACCGTCAGCACTACACGGCGGGCAACGTGCTGCTCGGCATCGGCGGCGGTTTCGACGACGCGGTCGTGGCACGCACAAAGGCGGCGCTGAAACGTCTGCCGGCGGGCGGCCCCACGGCGCCGCCCACGATCTCGCCCACCACGACGGGCGACCGTTCCGCCGTGCTCATCGACAAACCTGGCGCCGACGCTTCGATCAGCTTCGGATTCCCCATCGACGTGCATCGCGGCGATCGCGACTTCTACGCGCTCTGGGTCGCGAACTCCTGGCTCGGCGAGCACCGCAACCAGTCGAGCCATCTATTCCACGTGATCCGCGAGCTACGCGGATTGAACTACGGCGATTACTCCTACATCGAAGCGTTCCCCAACGGCGGCGAGCGCTCGATGCCGCCGGTGAACGTGCCGCGCCGCGCGCAGCTGTTCGAGATCTGGATTCGCACGCTGCCGAATGCGAACGCGCCGTTCGCGTTGCGCGCAGCCCTGCGCGAGCTGAAGACGCTGGTAGACGACGGCATGGCAGCCGAAGACTTCGAGCTCACGCGCACGTTTCTGAAGAAGTACTCACTGCACTACGCGGAAACGACGTCCGCGCGCCTCGGCTACGCCGTGGACGACAAGTTCTATGGCGTCGATGGCGAAGGTCACCTGGCCCGCTTCCGCCGCATGATGGACGAGCTCACGCTCGAGGACGTGAACGCGGCGATCAAGAAGCACCTGCAGTACAAGGACTTGAAGATCGCGATCGTGACGGGCGACGCCGCGGGAATGCGCGCCGCACTCACGAGCGACGCGCCGACCCCGGTCACCTACACGACGCCGAAAGGCGACGACGTGCTAAAGGAAGACCGCGAGATTGCCGCCGTGCCGTTCGCGATCTCGGCTGAGCGCATCGGCTCGGTGCCGGTGACGGAAGCGTTCGAGCGCTGAGCGCCTACTTCAACCCCAGCTTCTCGCCGGCCGTGAGTAGACGCACGGCTTCGGCGAGCCGCCGAGCTTTCGTGTCCTCGCGCTTCGCCGTATCGATCCACACGAGATAGCGCCGACGTTCCGCCGCCGTGAGCGCTGCGAACGCCACCCACGCGCGCCGCTCGGCCTTGAATGCGCGCTCGATGTACGGCGGCGTCTTCGCGAACGTGCGGCGCGGCGGCGGTGGCTCGGGGCGGCGGCCGGTCGGCGCACGAGCACGGCCAGCCGGTGCGAGCAACCCGCGCGCTTCGATTGCCGCGTATCGGCGGCGGTTGATGTCCGACCACGCGCTGTCCGGTTTGCGCTGGGTGAACTTGATCGCGTAACGATCGGCGTCGAGACGCCGCACGAGGCTGTCGATCCAGCCGAAGCACAGCGCCTCTTCCACCGCGGCCTCGTGCTCGACGGCCGCAATCCCCGTGTGCTGCTTGTGGAACACGACCCAGATCTCGGCGACTTTGGCGTGGCTGCGCTCGAGCCACGCGCGCCACGCCGCGCGCGTGCGGACATCGAGCGTGCGAATCGGTTGCCTTGGCATCGGAGTCACCGCCGCCGTTGTTTCACGGCTTCTTGTGCTCAGGCGTGTGCTCGAGCGTTTCCTCGATGCGTTTGTCGGGCACGAACCAGATAGCGGCGACGGCGATGTACATCGCTTCAGCCACCCACGGCACGACAAACGTGGAAACGATGCCCATGAGGTAGCCGACCAGCGACGCCTTGCCTTTCCAGTCGCTGCCAACCGCTGCCTGTAGCAGTGAATCCTTGCCCTGGGTCCGAATGATCGCCCTCTGCAGGATCGTGAACGCCGCGGCCGCGCCGAGAAGCACACAACCGTACAGCGCGGACGGCGTCGCCGCGAAGTGGTTCTCGCCCATGAACGCCGTGGCGAACGGGAACAGCGAGAGCCAGAACAGCAGATGCAGATTTGTCCACAGCACGCTGCCGGACACCGTCTTCACCGTGTGCAGCATGTGGTGATGGTTGTTCCAGTAGATGCCGACGTAGATGAAGCTCAGCAAATAGCTGAAGAACACGGGCACGACAGGCAACAGCGCGGCGAGATCCTCGCCGTGCGGCACTTTCATCTCGAGCACCATGATCGTGATGATGATCGCGATGACGCCGTCGCTGAATGCTTCGAGCCGAGTCTTGCCCATTGCGCCTCCGGCGCTTACACGCTGGCTCGACTATAGCGCAAGGCCGAGGCAGGCGAGCACGGCGTCGCGGTCACGGAAGTCGTCGAAGCGCACGTCGTGTTCAACGGCGCGGCCGATGGCGACGAAGCGATAGCCGAGCTCCGCGCACGCGCGCTTGTCCCAGGCGCCGTCACCGAAGTACGTGCGGCTCTTCGGGGTAGCGCCGCCAAGCGCGCGCTCTTCCGCGAGCTGCATGATCTCCGCGCGTTCCATACGGTCCGACGAGGTCGCGAACGGCACAGCGTCGGGATCGATGCCGATCGCCGCGAGCTTCAGCAGCGCGGACTCCGCCCAACCGCCCGTGGCGATTGCGACACGCACGTCCGGCCGCCGCGCAAGGTAATCGAAGAGTGCCCTGGCGCCCGCAATCTCCCGCACCGGGTACGGGTCACGCGCGAAGTGCGCGCGAATGACCTCGACGAACTTCTGTTTCGCCTCGGCGCGCAGCTCGTCCAGGGGCCGATCGAACGCGCGGCTCGCGAGCAGCTCCTCGAGGATGCCGCTATCGGTGATGTGCTTGTAAGGCCGCCAGGTCTCGTCGATCTCGACGTTCAGAACGCCGCGCACGGCGTCGGCGTAGTAACCGCCGTCGAATCCGAGCGAATCGACGAGCGTGCCGTCGATGTCGAACATGACGAGGTGCGTCATTTACGCAGAGCGGTGATCCGCACCATGCCGCGCGCGCCGGCAGCGACCGTGGGCTCGAGGCCCTCATAGCGCAGCGCTTCGGCGAACGCGGCGGGCGCCAGCTTGAGCTTCGGGTAACTGCTGACCTTCATGCGCCACGTGGCACCGTCGCGCTCGTGGATGATGTCGTGCACGAGCATGTGGTCGGGCTGTTCCTCGAGAAAGCAGGTGTGGATGCGATTCGCGTCGCTGCGCACCGGGATGAAGCGCGCGTCGCCCGCGGCCGCATGCGTGTAGTCGCGGAACGTCACAACGAAGCGCCCACCGGGCCCGAGGCTAGTGGCCACGTCGCGCACGAGGCGTTCGACGTCGTCGGTCGACTCGAGGTGCGTGAGCGTGTCGCCGAGGCACACGATCAACGCTGGGGGAGTCGATACGTGGCGCCGAAAATCGAGCAGATCGGCTTCGACAACGCGAATCGGCAACCCCGCGCTCTCGGCGCGCAACACATCGAGCAGCTCGCGCGACGTGTCGAGTGCTACGACCTCGTAGCCCGCGCGCGCGAGTGGGATCGCGTGCATGCCGAACCCCGCGCCGAGATCGATTGCGAGCCCGTCCCCGGGAACGAGCGGCGCGACATCCTGCACGCCGGCCGCGAGCGCGGCTTCGACACCGCCGGCCATCCAGACATACATCGGCGCAAGCAACTGTTCGTAGTGTTTCTGGGCAGTGGCCATGGTCGGTGTCCTCGCAACGCGAACGTCGGTGACGGCATTGTCCGCCACGCACGCACGCGGCGCTCGCCTTGGCATCCGCCGTGCTTATCCAGGACTCCGCATCGATGGCTAGGCGAACGGCCACGCGCGGCCTTCGACCGCGAGCCGAATCACGGCAACCAAACAACCAAGCCAAGCGCCGAATGCGAGCGCCACGCGCACGTAGTTCATTCCGGCCCATTGTCTTGCCGCCGTATCGAGCCGAGCGGCATCAACCGTCAGCGGGGCCGTGAAGAACAGCTGGTTGCGCGGGTAGTGATACTTGAATGTGATCACGTCATTCAGCACGAGGGCGACGAACGCAGCTGCGAGCGGCCAGCGGCATGCCGGGCTGCCCCAGTTCACGACCGTAGCCGCGAGCAGCAGCGCCTGCGCGAGCGGCGAGGCCACACGAAACAGATTCGCCGGCGTGGCGCGCGACAAGAACAACCGCGCGTGCTCGAGACCCGCGGGGCCGCCGCGCAAGTTCGGCGCGAGCACCACGGCGTCGTACAGCGACGCACCGAACAACGTACCGGTGCCGAGCAGCGCTGCGTCGGTGACGATCTCTCTCAGCACGGCGCTCTCCGCGGGACCTTGCGCACGGCGGCCGCTACGCCAACGCGGCGACGATGGCGCGGCCCACGCTGCTCGCGCCGAGCGCGATACCCGCCACCATGCCCACGACGATCAGCACCGCGCCGATCGCAGTCGCTCGGTGGATCCGCCCCAAGCGCAACCGATCGTGCACGCCCATGGCGATCAAGAATGCGAGCTGCAGGCCTACAAGCAGTAGCGGCTGCCCTTGAGCGCCAGGAATACGCGCCACGGCAGGGCCGACAATGGCGATTGATGCCAGCAGCATCAACCGTTTGTGCGTCTCCGGGCTGCGGCGCAGCAGCACCGCGCTGCTCACGAGGCCGACGAACACCACCAGCGCCAAGAGGTCGCCGACGATCACGAGGGGCACTGCTTCCGCTGGCACGCCGACCAACGGCAAACGGGGTAGCGCGTTGACTATCACGTTGAGCGTTACGATCACGAGCGCGGCCGCCAGCGCCGCGCCCACCCAACCCACGCGCCGATGCACGTCGGCTCGGCCCGCGGCAATCAGGCTCGGCTGTAATATCCCCAACAGAAACCACAGCGTCAGAACGATCCCGTGGAGATGCAGGTAGCCCGGAAGCTGCTGCATCGCCACGGGAAGATCTGCGGTTCCAAGGTAGAGCCGCAGATAGTACGTGTGCGAGAACCCCGCGAGGACGAGCAGCAGCAGCGCGCCGGAGGCGCTGACAAAGAACCCGTCTCGCGAACGCACGCCCTCAGAACTTGATCTTGTCGAGGAACGCCGTGAGCTGCTGATTGAACTCCGCCGGCTTCTCCAGCATCACGAAGTGGCCCGTGCCCGCGACCTGCATGTCATCGAAATTCGGCAGCACCTCGCGCGTCTTCTGCACGTCCGGAACCTGCCCGGTGCCGGCAACCACTTCAAACGCCGGCGCCTTGATCGAGTCGGTCCAGTGGATCGACGGATCGAACATCGCGGCCATCGCACCGGCGGCGGTCGCTTCCGGCGCGCCGAGCATCATCTTCAACACGTGGTCCTGGATGGCGGGCGATGTGGTCGGCACGAACATGCCGCGGATCATCGTCTCGCGCGTCTTCAACCCTTCCGCGCCGGTGACCGGCGGCGGTGCGCTGAAGTTCGGCGGCGGGAAGCCGCGCATGTCGAGCGGCCCGTCCACCGCGACGAGGCCGGCGACATGGCCCGGGAACATGTGCGCGTACTGCCGGATCACCGGCGCGCCCATGCTGTGACCGACGAGCACGATCTTGTCGGCCTTGTTCTCCACGCGCACGGCCTCGACGGCGCGTGCGAAGAGATCCATCGAGAGCTTGCCGTCCCTCGGCAACTGACTCTTGCCGTGGCCCGGCAGGTCGAGCGTGACCACGTGGTATTTCTTCGCGAACACGGGCACCTGCTGCTCCCACGACGTGAGGTCGCAGGTCCAGCCGTGCACGAACACGATCGTCGGACCGGAACCGACGGAGGCGGAGTTAATCGAGAGACCGTCGACGGTAGCCGCGGACAGCGGCGCAGCCAACGGAACGGCAAACAGCAGCGTGATTAAAAAGCGGCGCATGGTGTCCCCCCCAGGATGTGATGCGAGCGCGTAGCCTACGGCGGCGCTGCTGCGGTCGCAACGTTCGGCCGCGTCACCACGGGTGTCCCTCACGAGCACCGCACGCGCGTCCTGCGCCCTGCAAAGAGCACACCGCGCATCGCACTCACACCGCAATCGGCGCCTTGATCGCTGCGTGCGCCTGGTAGCCGAGCAGCTCGAAGTCCTCGAACCGATAGTCGAACAGCGTCGGCGGCTTGCGCTTGATCGCGAGCTTAGGCAAGGGCAACGGCACCCGCGCGAGTTGTAGCTCCACCTGCTCCAGGTGGTTCAGGTACAGATGGCAGTCGCCGCCGGTCCACACCAGCTCCCCCGGCGCGAGGTCCGTCTGCTGCGCCAGCATGTGGATCAACAGCGCGTACGACGCGATGTTGAATGGCACGCCGAGAAACACGTCGGCGCTGCGCTGATACAGCTGGCAACTCAAGCGGCCGTTTGCGACGTAGAACTGAAACATGGCATGGCAGGGAGCCAGCGTCATCTGGTCGAGCTCGCCCACGTTCCACGCGCTCACGATGTTGCGGCGCGAGTTCGGGTCCTTGCGCAGCAGATCGAGCGCGCGCTGGATCTGGTCCACGTGGCTGCCGTCGGCCGTGCGCCACGTGCGCCACTGCGCGCCATACACAGGGCCGAGGTCGCCCCGCTCATCCGCCCACTCGTCCCAGATCGAGACCTCGTGCTCGTGCAGGTACGCGACGTTGGTATCGCCTTTCAGGAACCACAGGAGCTCGTGGATGATCGACCGAAGGTGCAGTTTCTTCGTGGTGACGACCGGGAAACCCGCCGCGAGATCGAAGCGCATCTGGTAACCGAACAGCGACAGTGTGCCCGTGCCCGTGCGATCTTCCTTGCGCACACCGTGGTCGCGGATGGCGCGCACGAGCTCGAGATACTGGCGCATCGATTAGCGGGCGCGCTTCGGGGCGGGCACGCTCGGCGTAGGTCCATGCGCCGGCGCGATCCTGCCACTGCGGTAGGCGAGCCACAGAAGCACGAGGCCCGCGACGATGAGCGGTATGGAGAGTATCTGGCCCATCGTGAGCCAGCCGAGCGCGAGATAGCCGAGCTGGACGTCCGGCACGCGTACGAACTCGACGACGCTGCGGAACACGCCGTAACCGAGCAAAAACACGCCGGAAGCCCCCATCGTGGGACGCGGCTTGCGCGTATACACCCACACGATCACGAACAGCAGCAGGCCTTCGAGAAACGCTTCGTACAGCTGGCTCGCGTGCCGCGCCTGGCCGTGATAGACCACGCCCCACATCGAGTCCGTGGGTTTGCCCCACAGCTCGCCGTTGATGAAGTTGCCGATGCGGCCGAGCATCAAGCCCGCGGGCGCCCACGGCGCGATGAAGTCCGTCATCACGAAGAAGGGTTGGCCTATGTAGCGGCCGTAGGCCCACATGGCGACCAACACGCCCGCGAGCCCGCCATGGAACGACATGCCGCCCTGCCACACGCGATAGATGCTGCGCGGATCGGCGAGCAGCTCCTGCGTGCCGTACACGAACATGTAGCCGATGCGGCCGCCGATGATGGCGCCGAGCGCGCAGTAGAAGACGACGTCATCGACGTGTTCCGGCTTGATCGGGCTCCACGGCTTCTTCGCGCGCGAGCGCATGCCAAGCCACGCCACGACAAAGCCGGCCAAGTACATGAGGCCGTACCAACGTACCTGCAACGGGCCGAGGCTGATCGCGACAGGATCGAACTCTGGATATTGGAACAAGCGGCGTTCACCGACTCGCGCGCGCGGCGCGCTGATACACGTAGTGTATGCGGCCGGCATCAGACGGCAAAGGGCAGCGCACGGCGGCGCCGTGCCACAGCCCAACGCGCGCGTTGCGATGCGCGAACACGTCACGGATAGTGCGCGCATGCGCAATCGATTGGACGAAGAGACAAGCCCGTATCTGCGGCAGCACGCCGCGAATCCAGTGCACTGGCAGCCGTGGGACCCTACGGCGCTCGCTGCCGCACGCGACAGCGGTAAGCCCATCCTGCTGTCGGTCGGCTACTCGGCGTGCCACTGGTGCCACGTAATGGCGCACGAGAGCTTCGAGGACGCCGACACCGCGCGGCTCATGAACGAGCTCTACGTGAACATCAAGGTCGATCGCGAGGAGCGCCCCGACCTCGACAAGATCTACCAGACGGCCCATCACCTCTATACCGGCCGACCCGGCGGCTGGCCCCTCACGGTGTTCCTCACGCCCGACACGCACCTGCCGATCTTCACCGGCACGTACTTCCCTAAGGACCGGCGCTACGGCATGCCGGCATTCCGCGAAGTGCTCGCCGCCGTCGACAGCTACTTCCGCGCACAGGGCGAGGAGATTCGCCGCCGCGGCGCTGGTTTGATCGACGCACTGGGCCAGGTCGACGCGCATAGCGGCGACGACTTCGGCGCACTCACGCGCGCACCGCTGTTGACCGCGCGCGCGAGGCTCGAGCAGAGCTTCGACGACGAGCACGGCGGCTTCGGCGACGCGCCCAAGTTTCCGCACCCGAGCAACCTCGAGCTCCTACTCGCGCACTGGCACGCCACGCTTGGCAAAGAGGCCGACGAGCGCGCACTCACGATGGTCGCGCACACGTTGAACTGCATGGCCGAAGGCGGGTTGTACGACCAACTTGGCGGTGGCTTCTATCGATACAGCGTCGATCGCGAGTGGGCCATCCCGCATTTCGAAAAGATGCTGTACGACAATGCCCAACTGCTCGCCGTGTACGCGAACGCGTACGCCGCGACCGGCACGCCGCTGTATGCGCGCGTGGCGGCCGAGACCGCCGATTGGGTGCGCCGCGACATGCAAGACGCGCGTGGCGGCTACTACTCGACGCTCGATGCCGACTCCGAGCATGAAGAGGGCAAGTTCTACGTGTGGACGCCGGCCGAGCTCGCGGCAGTTTTGACACCCGAGGAAAGCAGGGTCGCGAAGACGGCTTACGGTTTCGACAGCCCGCCGAACTTCGAGGGCAAGCACTGGCACCTACGCGCCGCAGCCGCGGTGGCCGAGGCGGATGCGGCCACGCTCGCGAGCGCACGCGCGACGCTACTCGCCGCGCGCGAGAAACGCGTGTGGCCTGGCCGCGACGACAAGCTGCTCGTCGGCTGGAACGGCCTCATGATCGGCGCCATGGCCCGCGCGGCACGCGTGCTCGGCCGCGCGGATCTGGCCGAATCGGCGACTCGCGCCGTCGACTTCATCCGCGCGGAGCTGTGGGCCGATGGCCGCTTGAAGGCCACGTACAAGGACGGCCGCGCGCGATTCGCGGGCTATCTCGACGACTACGCGTTCCTCGCGCAGGGCCTGCTCGATCTCTTACAGTGCCGGTGGCGCAGCAGCGACCTCACGTTCGCGCGCGAGCTCCTCGACGTGCTGCTCGCGCACTTCGCGGACGAACGCGGGGGGTTCTTCTTCACCGCCGACGATCACGAGCGGCTGATCCACAAGCCGAAACCCTTTGCCGACGAAGCCGTGCCGGCCGGCAACGGAATGGCCGCCGTAGCCCTCGTGCAGCTCGGTCACCTGCTGGGCGAGCAGCGCTACTTGGACGCCGCCAACGCCACCGTGCGCGCGGCGCTCCACGCGATCGACCGCTACCCCGAAGGCCATGCGACGCTGCTACGCGCCTTGGACGAGCTGCTGACACCACCCGAGATCGTGATCGTGCGCGGCGCGCCGGACGAGCTCGCCACCTGGCAGCGCACTCTGGACGCCGGTTACCACCCGCACCGGTTGACGTTCGCGATCCCGAACGGCGCGGCACTTCCCGGCCTGTTGGCAGAACGTGCAGCGCGCTCGACGGCGGTTGCATACGTCTGCAGCGGCATGACCTGCCGCGCGCCCATCACGACGCTCGCCCACCTGACCTCGGCATTGAACGCCTGAGAGCGGCGGCTCAGCGCGCGGTGTACTTCTCGTGGCTGTGGATAGCGATCGGTGCACCGGCTGCGCCGGTAAATTCGATGGGGACGGAGACCAGTGCGCCGCCGCGATTGCGTTGCACCACGAAATGCAGGTGCGGCCCCGTCGTGAACCCGGTGTTGCCGGAGTCGGCGATGTACTCGCCGCGCACCACGTGCTGCCCCGGCACCACGCGAATCGTGTTCCAGTTCAGATGGGCGTAAAGCGACATCGTGCCGTCGTCGTGCAGCACGCGCACGACGTTCGCGCGCGGCCCGTCAGCCTTCATATCCGTGCCATGTTCGAAGAAATCGCTGGCGACTTCGATAACGACACCCTCGCGCGCCGCGAACACGTGCGTGCCCACCGGCATCACGAAGTCGATCGCGTATTGGCTGGCGGGGTCCCCGTGCGTGATCACGTCCGGAAAGGCCTGCGACACGTAAACCGTGCTCGAGAGCGCGAAGGGCAACCGGTAAGGCTGCTTCGGCTGATGCTCGGCGCCCGGCTCGCCCGGCAGGAACTGGAATTCGTACTCGAACTTCAGCTCCTCGTTCTGCACTTCCTTGCCCACCATGAGCAGCTCGGTCTCGCTGCGCGGCGGTAACGTTTTGAGGCCGGTACGCGGCGTGCTCGATGAAACGTTCTGCATCTCCGAAAGCCGATACGCAAGCTGAATCGGGGCATAGAACGTGTTCTGCGCGATCAGACTGATGCTGGTCTCATTCGTGCGCTGGAACAGTCGCACTTCGGGGGGATCGAACCGCTTCGTGAGTTTCGATTGCTCGAAAGGTTGTGCTTGATCCGGCTGACGATCGGTGTACACCCAGACGCCATTCGCGTCCTTGTACTTGAAGAGCTTCTGCCCCTCGGCCGCAGGCGTAAACACGAGCGACGCCAGCGCGACCGACGCGCAGAGAGCTCGAGCGACTGCGAGAACGGCCCTGCGCATTCGAATCCGCTACGGCGAGGATGATGTCCCACTGTGCCCTGCGCCTCGTGACGGGCCAAGGGCACGGGTCACAGGCGCCTCGCAACTCGAAGCGCGGCGCGGCACCTAGCCGCGGTGATCGACCTCGTCGACCGTGGCTTGGCCTGACCAGCCCGCACGCAAGTGCGCCCACGACATGCCGGCGGCCAGGATCGCCGCGAGCAGCACGAGCACGATCCACGTGATCAGCGTCGTGCTGTCCTTGGCGACCACGTTGTAGAAGATCAGGACCCACAGCACGACTACCGCGAGCCCCGTGCACAGCACGATGCCGAGCACACCGAGTGAGCGTGCGGCCGTGCGCACGAAGAAGATCCAGCCCATCAGCATGATGACGCCGGCGAAAGCCACGAGCGGGCCCGTGTCGCGCCAGCGCTCTAGCGCCCACGAAACGTAGTTGAAGCGCGTGGGGTTCCAGGTGAGGCACACGAGCGCGAGGGCGAACACAAAACGCAAACCGATGCCACCCAGGCCGATACCGCCGGACTCTTTTGCCACGTTACGCCTCTTATTTGAGCTCGAGGCGCTGCCACTGGAAGCCGTCGCGCCGCAGCTCGTAGCTCGGCCAGTACACCGGATCGAGCTTCATCGTGATGACTTCCGGCACGTCGTTGAAGGACATCGTGTTGAGTCGCACGGATTCCTTGTCGGCGACGGCTTTTGCAGCCTTCACGAACGAATCCAGGTCCGGCGTCGGCTGCCCATCGACGGCCACGATACGGCGGCCCGCGAACAGGCCTGAACGGCTCGCGGGCGAGCCGAAGTTGAAATAACTGATGTACACGCCGTTCAACGAGACGCCACGCTGCACGGCGAGCTCGCGGTGCGGCGCCTGCACGAGCGCACCTGCCCAGCTCACGACGCGCTCGATGCCGAGGCCGTCGAGCGTAACCGTGTTCACGCGGCCCGTGACTTCCTTGCCGTTGCGCAGCACGGTGACCTCGAGCGTCGGCCGCTGAGCGGCGACCTCGACTTCGCGAAACGTGTTCGCGAGCTTGCCGTCGATGCTGAGCAGAAGATCGCCGGCTTTGAAGAAATCGGCGGCCGGCGAGCCGGCAACGCTGGTGGAAACGACGAGAACCTCGCGCTTCTCGGGGTTGTGCGCCTCGTAGCGCATGACCCAGGCGTCGGGCAGGTCCACCTTGCGGGCAGTCGCGAGCGGCATCTGCGCCCACTCGACCTCGATCGAGCGCAGCGACTGGGCGCGGCGCATGCCTTCGAGCATGTCCACGATCACGTCGGACTGGATGCCCATGTTGACCTGCGTCAGATCGCGCCCGGTCTGGTAGGCGAAGCTGGCCCACATACCGAGCACGCGGCCCTGGAAGTCGACGAGCGCGCCGTCGAAATCGCCGGGCCCGTTCACGAGCGCCACCGCGTCTAAGTTCGCGTCGCGAAACCGGAGCGTGCGGGACAACGGGAACGCTGCAGCCGAGACGCTGGCCACGGCGCTCGATTGCGACTGCGTGCGGAAGTCAGGGCTGAGCCCCACGACGGCGACCTGTTGACCGGCCACGATGGGCGTCGTCACGAACGTGGCGCTCTTGACCGGCGTGTTGCCAAGCAGCTTCGGGTCGTAAGAAATGACCGCGAGGTTGTGCAGCGGGTGGATGTACTCCACGCGCCCAGGAATCTCGATGGTGCCCGCGAACGTGAGCCGCACGTCGCCCATAGCCACCGGCACGGTGTTGCGATCGACGACGATCCAGCCACGCACCGCGTCCGCCACGAGGCCCGTGCCGTAGTAGTAACGGTCGGCAACGCCCGACACGGTGTACGGCATGTCGAAATTCACGAGCACGAGCGACGGCGAGACCGCTTGCACGTGCTTCTCGCCCTGGCGCGGGAACGTGGTGCCCGCGCTCGCCGTGAGCGCCTTGGGCGGAGGGCTCGCATCGAGCGCTACACACGGCCAGATGCCTTGGCTGTCGTCACGATGGCAACGGCTCGCCGGGAACCAGTTGCGATCGTTCTTCACGATGCGCTGGCGTTCGTTCTGCGGCTCTTCGAACGTCACGAAGCGCACGGTCATCTGGCTGTCGGCTGGCGCGGCTTCGATCGCGTGCTCGAAGTCGTTCAAATCGTTGACGGGCTTGCCGTCGACCGCCGTCACGATACTGCCGCGCGGAATCGCTCCTTTGCCGAACACGTAACCCGGATTGGCGACGTACACCCCGGTCACGGGGCGATAGAAATGCCGCGCCTGCTGGTACGACAGCTTGTGGAACACGCCGTCGCCGTACTCGATGTACTCGTCGGGCGTGATGTCGCTGAGATTCGTCACGGGTACCGAGCGCTCGATGCGCTCCCCGCCGCGCTCGACCGCCAGCTTGATCTCGTGACCCACGGCATTGTCGAGCGCAGCCGCGAGCGGCACGAACTCGGCGATCAGCTTGCCGTCGACCTCGACGAGAATGTCGCCCGGCTGCAGCGCACTCGCGGCCGGCGACTGCGGAATGACTTGCTCGACGACGAGCATGCCCGTTTGTTTCGGATACGCTTGCCGCACCCGCGCTTCGGTGTCGCGTGCTAACCCGAGGCGCCGCAATTCCGCGAACGGCTTGTGCACGAACTCGGTCTCGAGTTCGCCCCGGGGCACCGGTTGGCCGGCGCGGACCTTTGCCAACGCCACCTGCACGCGATCGAGCGGCAGGAAAAAGCTCGATGACGCCTGCGTGTTCGCGCCCGCATTCAACGCGACGACTCGACCTTCGATGTCGATCACGGGCGACCCGGACGACCCGCCCGAAGTGCCGGACGCGGCCTGCAAATAGAACGTATTGAAGTCGTTGTAATTACCGCGGCCGTAGTTCGGCGCCTGACGGTCCAGGCGCGCGATCGTGCCGGCGAGAATCGACAGCTGCTCGCCTGCGTCGTTGCCAACGACGCGGATGTCACGGCCAATCTGCGCGGCCTCCGGCACGAGCTTGAGCTCCGTCGGCTTGATGAACTGGAGTTTCTTCGGGTCGTAGCGGAAGAAACCGAAGTCGTGGATCGGATCGCGATACACGGGAATCAGGTCCACTTCTTCCTGGTTCAAGAACACCGCTTGGGCGCGCACCGGGCCCGGCGTAACGACATGGCGGTTCGTGAGAATGAGGCCGCGCTCTGCATCGACGACAAAACCCGTGGCCTGGGCCGACGAGTTGCGCTCGGTGTCGAACGCTCGCGTGCTATCGATTTGGATAGACACGACACCCGAGGAAATGCGCTCGAGCGTCTTGTTCCATGTGGGTTCCTGTGCTGCGAGCGGGCGGCCGCTGAACGCGGCGGCCGTCAGCAGCACGCCGAGCAGCAGAACTCTAATGTGCGTCATCATGGTCGATTCTATGCTTGCGACTCAGCGCGTGACCAGCGGCGACGGCTTTTGCTCCCGGCCGCCACCCCGAGCGCTTGCTGCATCAATAGCCGTTTCGCGGGCGGCGTGGCGTTCACCGCGCGCAAACCGAGCATGCGTAGGGGCGTCGCCCAGCCCGGGAGACCGAACAGTCGATTCAAGCCGTCGAACGCCGCGAGCATCTTGAGATTGTCGCCTTTGCGCTCGCGCTCGTAGCGGCGCAGCACTCTGGCGTCGCCGGGGTCCTCGCCGGCGAGCACGGCGTCTTCGATCACAGCGGCAAGCGCCGCGGCATCGAGCAAACCGAGATTCATACCCTGCCCCGCGAGCGGATGCACGGTGTGCGCAGCGTCGCCCACGAGCGCCGCCCGCGCTGTCGTGTAGCGCAGCGCGTGCAACGCGTGCAACGCAAACCCGGCGCGGCCCGAACACGCGGCGAGCGGCCCGAGCACACCCGCGCTCGCGACCTGAAGCTCCGCGAGAAATTCGCCGTCGGTCGAAGCGAGCAAGCGCATCGCGTCGGCGGTTGGCAGCGACCATACGATCGAGCTGCGACCGTCCGCAAGCGGCAGGAACGCGAGCGGCCCGCCCGGGAGAAAGCGCTGCCACGCCGTGGAGCGATGCGGCTCCGCGTTCGTGACATGCGCAACGACGGCCGTCTGCCCATAGGCGTGACCCGTCACGGGCAGACCGAGCAGCCGGCGCACGGCCGAGTCGCGGCCGTCGGCGGCGATCAGCAGTGTGCCTGCCACGCTGCCGCCGTTGCCGAACTGCACCGTCACGCCGCGCGCGCCGATGTCGACCGATTCGAGCGCAGCGCCAACGCTGACCTCCGCGCCGGGCGCGGCGGCGAGCGCATCCGCGAGCAGGGTACGCAGCAGATTGTCTTCGACGATGTGACCTAGATCGGGCTCGCCGATGTCGGCCGAATCGAACTCGAGCGCAGCCGGCCCGAACGGCTGCTCGCCTTCCCACACGTGCATGCGTCGATACGGCTGCGCGCGCATGCCGAGCACCTGCGGCCACACGCCGACCTGCTCGAGCAATTGCTGCGACGCGCGCGACAGCGCGTACACGCGCAGGTGTACCTCGTCGCGGCGCCAGCGCGGCAGAGGCTTCGCGTCGAGCACGTGTACGACGAGCCGATCGGCTGCGCCGCCTGTCGCGAGCAGCGCCGCCACGGCGAGCCCGACGGTGCCTGCGCCGGCGACGAGAATCCTAGTGCGCGCCCGCGCGGTCACGCGAGTGGCAAACCGCGCGCGAGCCGCGGCAAGCGACCGGCCTTGCCCATCGTCTGACGTGCCAGCAACGCCTTGGCGCCGGGCAAAAGATCGAACGCGACGAGGCCGATGCCGCGACCGAATCCCGCGCCCGGCAGAGATTCGCCGAACAGCTGGATCAGACCGTGCGTGAACGTCGACACACGCTCGCGATCGGCCGCGCGCCAAGCGGCGTACCGATCGAGCGGTTCCGCGGCTCCAACGTCGGCCTGCCCGCCACCCGTTTCCAGTGCGTCGGCGAGCACCTCGGCCAGCGTCGCCACGTCGCGCAGCGCCAGATTGAAGCCCTGCCCCGCGACGGGATGCAGCCGCAACGCCGCATCGCCGATCAGCACTGCACGCGGACCGTGCCCTTTGCCGCTCGCGATTCGCACGAGCGTATGCAGATGACGCGCGCCGATGCGTGTGAAGCGCCCGAGCCGGTAGCCGAACGCCGCTTGCAGCTCGGCACGAAAGCCATCGTCAGGCAGGGCTGCCACAGCCTCCGCCACCGCAGACGGCAGGGTCCAGATCACGCCCGTTCGTCCGCTGGTGAGCGGCAGCAACGCAATCGGTCCACGCTGCGTGAAGCGCTCGAACGCGCGGCCCGCCGGCGGCGCTTCCGTTGCGCAGTTGAAGATGACTGCTCGCTGCTCGTAGTCGTGCTCGAGCGCATCGAACCCCAAAGCCGTGCGTACCGCCGAGCGTGCACCGTCGGCCGCAACGACGAGCTTCGCGCGCAGTGCACGCTGTTCGCCGCCCTGCTCGATCGTAGCCGTGACGTGGTGCTCGTCGCACTCCACGCTCATGACCTTCGCGGGCGCGAGCGGCGTGAACCGCTGCGCGCCGCGCAGCCGTTCCCAGAGCACACGCCCCAACGCCTGATTCTCGACGGTGTAGCCGAGCGCCGGCACGCGCTCCTCGGCAGCGGAAATTCGCGCGGCGCCGAACCGGCCGCGCTCGGAGATGTGAATCGTGCGAATGGCCTCGGTGTAGCCCTTGAGATCGGTCCACAGACCCAAGCTCTCGAGGATCTGCTGCGAGCCGTTAGCGAGCGCGGTGACGCGCGTGTCGAAGCTCGGCTGCGAAAGCTGCCGCACCTCGTGCGCTTCGACGAGCACCGTGTCGAGCGGCAGCTCCGCGAGCGCGCACGCGAGTGCCGACCCCACAGCGCCCCCGCCCACGATCAGCACGTCGCAGTCGCGGCGGGCGGGTTCGGTCACGCAGCGCCCGCCATGTGCTGCTCGATTTCGGCCACGGTGGTGGGCAAGCCGCTCGTCAGCACGTCTGGGCCGTCGCGCGTGACGTGCACGTCGTCCTCGATCCTTATGCCGATGCCGCGCCAGCGTTTGTCGACGGTCTTATCGCCGGGCGGTACATAGATGCCGGGCTCGATCGTCATGACCATGCCGGCCTCGAGTAAGCGCCACTGATCATCGAGCTTGTAGTCGCCGACGTCGTGCACATCCAGGCCAAGCCAGTGGCCCGTCCGGTGCATGAAGTAGCGTTTGTAGGCCTGCGACTTCACGAGCTGTGGCACGCGACCCTCGAGCAGACCGAGCTCCTTCAACCCACGAGTGATCACGTCGACAGCCACCTCGTGCGGATCGTTCCAATGGTTACCCGCCACGGCCTTCGTCGTTGCCCCCTGATTGGCTTCGAGCACGAGCTCGTACAGCTCGCGCTGCGGCTCGCTGAAGCGGCCGTTGACCGGGAACGTACGCGTGATGTCCGACGCATACATACCGTGCTCGCAGCCGGCATCGATGAGCACGAGGTCTCCGTCCTTGAGCTCCGCGTTGTTCGCGCGGTAGTGCAGGACGCAGGCGTTGCTGCCGCCGGCGACGATCGCGGGGTACGAACAGTCGGCGCCGTGGCGGCGAAACTCGTGCAGGAACTCGGCTTCGAGCTCGTATTCTTTCACGCCAGGGCGCGTGGCAAGCATCGCGCGCTTGTGCGCGGCCACGGCGATTTTCGCCGACTGCCGCATCACGGCCACCTCGGCGCGGCTCTTGAAGAGGCGCATCTCGTGCAACAAGTGATCGAGCGCCACGAGTTCGCTCGGCGCGTGACCGCTCTGGCGTTTCGAGTTCAACGTCTGAATGAACGCCAACAGGCGCTGATCGAACTCGTGTGCGCCGAGTGAGTAGTAGACGCGGTCGCTGCGCTCAAGCAGCCCAGGCAGAATGTCGTCGAGATCCGTGATCGGAAACGCGTCGTCAGCGCCGAATTCCGCGATGGCGCCGTCGGGCCCCGCGCGCGGCCCGTCCCAGAGCTCGCGCTCGGGATTGCGCTCGCGGCAAAACACCAGGAATTCGCCCTGCGCGCGGCCCGGCATGAGCACCGCCACGGCGTCGGGCTCGGTGAAGCCCGTCAGGTAGTAGAAATCGCTGTCGGCGCGGTACACGTGCAGCGTGTCTCGGCTGCGGACGCGCTCGGGCGCGGCCGCGAGCACGGCAATGCCGTTGGCGCCGATCAGCTCTATCAAATCCTTGCGGCGGCGCGCGAATTCCTTGCTGTTCACGACGGGGGTAGCCTCGCTGTCAATGTCTATCTTTAGCGGCGTCGCGCCGCGGCGCGAGATCTTCAAACACCATCTGCACGCCCGCGCGCACGTACTCGCGCAACTCTGCCAACGCGAAGTCGGCCTGGTCCTGTCCGGCAGCCTCGTCCTCGCTCAAGCCCGCGCGGCTGATCTCGGTGAAGTCACCAATGACCTCAGCAACGGTGGCGGCTTCGCCGTTGCCTTGTGTGCGGGCGCCGCGCGCCGCGAGCTCCGGTGCGTTTGCACCGAGGCCGGTCACGAAACCGTGGCACCACAGCGCCAACGCCTGCACCTGCTCATCAAGAGGCGCGGCGTCGTCCGGCAACAACGGCTCGAACTCGAACCCGGGCTGATCGAGCATGCGCGAGCTCGCGATGACCACGTTCGTGAGAGATGCGTCGAGCTCCTCGGTCGCGTCGAGCTCCTGATCTTGCAGGCAATCTTCGAGCCAATACGCGGCGGCCGACGCGCCCCCTGCGCACAGCGCACCGCACACGCCACCGTGCAATTCTGCGAGCGCGACGACGGCGCCTGCCTGTGCGAGGGAATCGCGCAGCGTGTCGTAGTCGAGCGGCGTGATGGCGGGTTCGTTCGTCACTTGGATCCGCACGTGGTGCGCATTCGCATGCTAACACCGGCGTCGGCGTTATTGACCGTCAGGAGGGCGGGTTCTATTCTGCTCACCATGACGACCGAACAAACCAACCACCGCTTCGACCTCGAGCTACGACGCATCGAGAAGCGGTTAGAAGAACTCGTCGTGCTCTGCCGGCAGCTCCAGGAAGAAAACCTGTCACTGCGACATCGTCAGGACATCTTGATGTCGGAGCGTGCCTCGCTGCTGCACAAAAACGAGCAAGTGCGCGGCCGGGTCGATGCGATGATTGGCCGCCTGAAGGGCATGGAGCAGGCCTCGTGAGCGACACCTTCGCCCAGGTCACCATCCGTATATTAGAGAAGGAATATCAGGTCGCCTGTCCGGCTGCCGAACGCCCTTCTTTGATGGCTTCCGCGGAGCTTCTGAACACCAAGATGCGCGAGATTCGCGACAGCGGCAAAGTCGTCGGGCTCGACCGCGTCGCCGTGATGGCGGCTCTAAACCTCGCCGCCGATCTCATCAAGGCTCAGGGCCAGGATGAAGAGCTGAAGCACATAGTGGGCGTCAGAGTTCGCTCGATGCGTGAACATTTAGACACAGCCCTCGGCCCGGCGAAGCAGCTCACTCTATAATCGGTTCGGTGCTCCCTGCGGTGTACGACGCGGACAAAGTCTCTCGGACCCTAAATCATGGCTCAGGGGTTAGGCTCTGTCGGTGGCCGTGTGCATATCCGGGTTAACCGGAAAGCCTTAAGCCTCGACGGCTCACCCCACTTGTTGCTCCGGTTCGAGAGCAACAGTTCGTGACGGCACAGGCGGGGAGCATCTCCTCTTCACTGCAAACTGAGCGCCGGCAGCTGCGACAACGAATCCGCGCCGCGCGGCGCGACATGTCGCCGGCGGCACGCGCCGCCGCTGATCGCGCGATCTCACGTCACATTCTGAGTCTGCCCGAGTTCCGTAGCGCGCAACGCATCGCGTTGTTTCTCGCATTCGACGGCGAACCGTCGATGCAAACGGTCATCGCGGGCGCCGCTGCACGCGGCAAGCGGGTATATGCGCCCGTACTCACGAGTGGGCTCATGCATTTCGCCGAGCTCGATACCGTCGCCGCGCTTACGACCAACTTCTTCGGCATTTTGGAGCCGCGCGTCGGTTCGCGTATCGATGCGCGCCGGCTCGACCTCGTGCTGACGCCTCTAGTGGCGTTCGACGATCGTGGCGTGCGCGTCGGCGTCGGCCGTGGCTACTACGATCGCTGCTTCCGCTTCCTGTTGAATCGGGACCATTGGCGCCACCCGAAGTTGGTCGGCGTGGCCTATGAGCTGCAACGCGCGCCGAACCTGGTCCGCCAGTCCTGGGACGTGCCGCTCGCGGGGGCCGTCACCGAGACCGGCATCCGCCGTTTTGGAGACGTAAGGCCATGAATTACTGGCTAATGAAGTCGGAGCCCGAGACCTTCGGCATCGACGCTCTGGCTGCCCGCCCGCGACGCACGACCCACTGGGACGGCGTGCGCAATTTCCAGGCGCGGAACTTCATGCGCGACCAGATGCGCATCGGCGACCTCGCCTTCTTCTATCACAGCAACTGCGACGAGCCCGGCATCGTCGGCATCGTGAAGATCGTGAAGGAAGGCTATCCCGACGACTCCGCGTTCGATCGGAAGGACAAACACTACGACGCGGAAAGCGATCCGAACAAGCCACGTTGGTACATGGTCGACGTGCAGTTGCAGCGCAAGTTGAAAGCCACGATCACGCTTGCAATGTTGCGCGAATACAGCAACGGCGCGCTGCACAGCTTGTTGTTGCTCAAACGCGGCAATCGTTTGTCGATCACACCGGTGAGCGCCGCACACTGGCGTTTCATACTCGATCTCGAGTGAGCGAAGCACGCGTGTGCACGGCGTTGCAGAGCGTCACGTGTGTTCAAGATTGTGCAGCGAATCACACTCTGCACGCGCTCGTGCGCGACAAAGATGCGCAAATTTTTCTAACACGCTGGAAATCTTGATTGTTTTATATATACTCAACGCCGTCTATCCCGACAACGGAGACTACCCATGGCTAAGAAACGTAAAGTGAAGCGCAAAGTGGCGAAGAAACGCGGCAAGAAGAAAGCTGCGAAAAAGACTGGCCGCAAAAAGCGCTAACTGAAGTAGCGTTTGCGAGCCGACTCTAAGGCTCAGCAAGTGTAGTGCCCGCGTAACTGCGGGCACTCTCTTTTTGGGAAGGACACTTTGATGACGCAAGACGCAAACAAGAGACAAGCCGCTGCCGAGGCGCTGTCGTACATCAAAGATGGCATGTCGCTCGGCGTCGGCACTGGCAGCACGGTGGATGTTTTCATCGAATTACTCGCGCCGTTAGCCAAAAAGCTCGGGGCCGTCGTGTCGAGCTCGGAGCGCAGCACACGCAACCTTGCGGCAGTCGGCATTCAGACCGTGGAGCTGAATTCGGCCGGCGATCTCGACCTGTATATCGACGGCGCCGACGAAGCCACGAAGCACAGACATTTGATCAAAGGCGGCGGCGGCGCATTGACGCGCGAGAAGATCGTGGCCGCCGCCTCGCGCCGTTTTGTCTGCATCATCGACGAGATGAAGCTCGTCGCAACGCTCGGTAAGTTTCCGCTGCCGATCGAGGTGATTCCGATGGCGCAGTCGTACGTCGCACGGCAGATGGTCAAAGCCGGCGGTCAACCGATCTGGCGCCAGGATTTCGTGACGGACAACGGCAACCACATCATCGACGTGCACAACCTGAAGATCGTGAACCCGATCGAGCTGGAAACCCGTTTCAACCAAATCCCCGGCGTCGTGAGCGTCGGCATCTTCGCGAACCGTCCGGCCGACATCCTCCTGATCGGCGGCGCCGCCGGCGTCAAAACCATTCAATAAACAAGACTGGCACCGTATTTCGGTGACAGCGACATTCGATGTTTGACGGGGCGCTCGCGCACAGGACGTGCGCGCGCGAGCCAACAGGGAGGTATTCACGGCGTTCCCGGCGGACATCGAATGGCGCTGTCGCCGAAATACGGTGCCAAACTGGAAAGAGGTGGCTGGGGGACTAGGATTCGAACCTAGGTTCTCGGAGTCAGAGTCCGATGTCCTACCGCTGGACGATCCCCCAAATCCTGGAACCGCGGACGGCCGCTCCCCGCCGCAACCGGCGGGAGCCGACTAGCGCTTCGAGTACTGCGGGCGGCGACGCGCCTTGCGCAAACCGACTTTCTTGCGCTCGACCTCGCGCGCATCGCGCGTCACGAAACCAGCCTTGCGCAACGCCTTCCGAAGCCCTTCGTCGTAGTCCATCAACGCGCGAGTGATGCCGTGGCGGATAGCGCCGGCCTGACCCGTGGTGCCGCCGCCGCTGACGGTGACATGCACATCGAACTTGCTTTCGGCTTCGGCCAGCGTCAAAGGCTGGCGCACGATCATGCGTGCCGTCTCGCGACCGAAGAATTGGTCGAGCGGGCGGCCATTCACGACGATATCGCCGTTACCGGGCCGCAAGAAAACGCGAGCGGCGGCGGATTTGCGACGGCCCGTGCCGTAGTTAGTTTCGATCGCCATCGGCTTAGAGCTCCAGGGGTTTCGGCTGCTGGGCGGCATGCGGATGTTCCGCGCCGCGTACAACCTTGAGTTTCTTGAACATTTGCCGGCCGAGCGGGTTCTTCGGCAGCATGCCCTTCACGGCGATCTCGATGGCGCGTTCAGGGTGGGTGGCAAGCATTTTCTCGAGCGGCTCGGACTTCATGTTGCCGATCGTGCCCGTGTGCCGGTAGTAGATCTTGTCCTTCAGCTTGCGGCCGGTGACGCGGATCTTCTCGGCGTTGATCACGACGATGAAGTCGCCGGTATCCACGTGCGGGGTATAGATCGGCTTGTGCTTGCCGCGCAGCCGGTGGGCCAAGGCCGTGGCCAAACGGCCCAGCGTCTTGCCTTCGGCGTTCACGAGGAACCAGTCACGCCGGACAGATTCCGGCTTGGCGGAGAATGTTTTCATGCTATCGAGCCTAGATAAAGCCGGGGCGGCCGGCCAAAGAGGCGGAATATTACTGAGGGGCGGCAGCCCACGCAAGCCGAGAGACCGGCGGCAGCAACCTTCTTATAATGCCCGCTATGCCCACCCCCCCGCCTCGCGTGCCCTTCGGCGCCGCGCCCTCACTGACCTGGGCTGACCGGCTGATCGGCGCGCTCGACCAGGGGCTGCGTGCGTTCGCGGCCCCGGCAGCGGCGACCCGCCCCTCGCCGGCCGCGGGCCTCTTGGACTCCGAACTGACTGCGGAAGAACGGCGCGAGAGCGCGGCGCTGATGCGGGTAAACCACGCCGGCGAGATTGCCGCGCAGGCGCTCTACACGGGCCAGGCGCTGCTGGCGCGCAATGAAAGCACGCGAAACCTGCTCGAAACCGCCGCCCGGGAGGAGCGCGACCATCTCGCGTGGTGCGCCGAACGGATCACGGAACTCGGCGGCCGACCGAGTGCTCTCGACCCGCTCTGGTACGCGGGCAGCTTCGTGATCGGCATGCTCGCCGCCACTCGCAGCGACTCCACGAGCCTCGGATTCGTGCGCGAAACCGAGCGGCAGGTCGAAGCACATCTGCGCGATCATCTGGAGCGATTACCCGCGCGAGATCGGAAGAGCTCGGCGATTCTTCAGCAGATGGCTGCGGACGAAGCACACCATGGAACGACGGCTTCGCTCGCGGGCGGCGCCGACCTCCCGGAGCCGATTCGCCGGTGCATGAGCTTCGGTGGCGAAGTGTTACGGCGAGTCGCATTGCGCGTGTGACCGTTGTCACACATCCGAAGAGTTCTCGCTTTCCTTGTGACTGTTGTCACACAACCGGCCACTTCTCCCTTGCCTGTTCGAGGGGAATTGATTAAATACAGCGTTAAGTCAAACCGGAGTTCCGTTGTTATGGAAGAAGCCCTACGGCCACTGAGCGATGTCCCGGCAATTAATCGTTTCCTGAGCTATTGCCGGGTCCGAACGATCCCCGGCAAGACGGTCATGATTCATGCCGGCGACCTTCCCGATGTTCTCTATTACATCGTCGACGGCTCCGTCGAAGTGATGATCGAGGACGAAGACGGCAACGAGATGGTTCTGGCCTATTTGAACAAGGGCCAGTTCTTCGGCGAGATGGGACTGTTCTACGAACAGCCAACGCGCAGCGCTTGGGTGCGCACGCGGTCGGAGAGCGAGATCGCGGAAATGACGTATCCGCGCTTCCGGCAGATCGCGGCCGAGAGCCCGGGCCTCGTGTTCGAGCTCGCCACCCAGCTTGCCACGCGCCTCGATCGCACGAACAGAAAGCTCGGCGACCTGGCATTCGTCGATGTCACGGGCCGGGTCGCACACGCGATCATGGATCTGTGCCGCGAGCCTGATGCCATGACGCACCCCGAAGGCATGCAGATCAAAGTGTCGCGGCAGGAGCTGTCGCGGCTCGTCGGCTGCTCACGCGAGATGGCCGGCCGCGTGCTGAAGGTGCTCGAAGATCAAGGTCTGGTCCGCGCCAGCGGCAAGACCATCGTCGTGTTCAACGCTCGCCGCGAGCTACCGAAGATGCGTGCGGCCGAAGGGACGCTGCGGCGCGCCTGACTCTCTTTAGACCGCAGCGCGGGCTACTTCAGCCCGCGCTGCACTTTGATCGTCTCGTAGGCGGCGCGCACCTCGTGCGTCTTCTGTTCCGCCACACTCTTCATCGACTCCGGTAACCCGCGAGCCACCAACTTGTCGGGATGATGCTGACTCATGAGCCGGCGATAGGCAGTCTTGACCTCGTCGTCGCTGGCGGTCGCACCCACTCCGAGCACGCGATACGCCCCCGTGAGCGCTTCAGCCGAGGTAGGCCCTTCGGTCTGCCGGCCGAACCCGCGCACGAGCGCTTCGATCTGCGCCAATTCGGTACGACTCACGCCGAGCGCCTTCGCCACACGCTCGAGCAACTCGCGTTTGCCCACGTCGATGGCACCTGCGCCAACCGCGGCCTGTAGTTGCAGCTGCATGAACGCACGCGCCAGATCGCTGCGATCGCCCATCTGGACTGCGAGCGCTTCGACCCGGTCGCTCAGCGGATAATTCGCGCTCTTGCCGCGCGTGAAGCAGTCGATTGCCGCGTCCATGAGCTCAGGCGTCAGCCTCATGCCTTGCATGATCTGCCGCGCAACGCGTATCTCGTTTTCCGACACGCGGCCGTCGACTTTCGCGACGCGCCCCATGATTTCGAACGCGACCTCGAAGAACAGCTGGCTGATGGAGTGCACGGACGGGCCGCGCTTCCGCGCTTCCGCATGCATGTCCGCCTGGTGGCCGAGAAACACCCCGGCCGCCACGCCCCATGGCCCCGCCAGCGCACCTATCAGTCCGCCGATCGCCTTACCGAACCACTGCATCGAGCTCCGCCGTGCTTGCCACTCATACCCGTGAACCGCCGCGGCGGTTGCCGAAGGGCGCCTCGTCGCTTCATTATCGTGCCTTTAGACGGCAGCGCAAACGAAATGGCAGCGGCAATGGAAGCCTTGTTCGAGTCGAACTTGAAAAGCCTCGCACTCATCGCGCGAGGTAAAGTCCGCGACATCTACCGCGTCGACGCCAAGCGGCTGCTGATTCTCGCGACGGATCGGATGTCGGCCTTCGACGTCGTGCTACCCGATCCGATCCCCGGCAAAGGCGCCGTCTTGACCGCGATCTCGAACTTTTGGTTCGCGAAGCTCGCGGGAGTGCTCCCGAATCACCTGACCGGCACGGACCCAGCCAGCGTGCTGACGGATCCCCGCGATCACGCCGAAGTCGAAGGCCGTGCCGTTGTGGTGCACGACCTGAAGGCGCTGCCGATCGAAGCCGTGGTCCGCGGCTATTTGATTGGTTCCGGCTGGAAGGACTACTGCAAGACGAGCAGCGTCTCGGGCGTAGCTCTGCCGCCCGGTCTCGAGCTCGCCGAGCAACTGCGCGAGCCGATCTTCACGCCGAGCACGAAAGCCGCGCATGGCCAGCACGATGAAAACATCTCAATGGCGGAGGCGCGCAACCTTCTCGGCGCGGAGCTTGCGCGCGAGGTCAGCGAGAAATCTTTGCAGCTGTACGCGCGCGCCACTGAATACGCGCGCGAGCGCGGCATCATCATCGCCGACACGAAGTTCGAGTTCGGGCTGGATGACAACGGCGAACTGCGTGTGATGGACGAAGTACTGACGCCAGACTCCTCGCGCTTCTGGCCGGCCGACAGCTACAAGCCCGGCTCCTCCCCGCCGAGCTTCGACAAGCAGTACGTGCGCGACTACCTGGAAACACTCGACTGGAACAAGACGGCGCCCGGGCCGCGCCTGCCCGCCGTCGTGATCGAACGCACGCGCGCCAAGTACGTCGAAGCGCTGCAACGACTAGCCGGAAACGCACCCCCGTGAACCTCCTGGGGCCGACACGCGTGAGGCGCGTCGACACACCATGGAGTTCTTGATCCGCTATTTCGAACGCCGCCTGTGGCCCGCGCGCGCCTCGGGCGAAGCGCGCGTGCCACGATGGTTGGCCGTCGCACGCTACGCGTTCGCTTTGCTGCGCGATTACCTGCAGGGCGACCTCTCGCTACGCGCGATGAGCCTTGTCTACACGACGATGCTTGCGATCGCGCCTCTGCTCGCATTCGCGTTCGCGGTGCTCAAAGGTCTCGGGTTTCATCGGGACCTCGCGCCGCTGCTACGGAATTTTCTGTCGCCACTCGGGCCGAGCGGCGTGGAGATCACCGGGCGAATCGTGAGTGTGGTCGATAACGTCAGCGGCTCCGCTCTCGCGAGCATCAGCATCATCGTCCTTATCCTCTCGGCGCTCTCGCTTGCTCAAAAAGTGGAGGACAGCTTCAACTTCGTGTGGCGCGTGGATCAGCCAGACAGCTTCACGCGTCACTTCATCGCGTACCTCAGCGTAATCTTTGCGGCGCCGCTCATGAGCGTCGCAATAGGCCTGCTCGCCACCCTCTCCAGCGCCGCGGCCACCGGGTGGATCCGATCAGTGGAGCCGCTCGGTATGTGGATCGCGAACCTGAACTCGCTGACACCCTATGCCATGGTCATCGCCGGCTTCACCTTCCTGTATGTGTTCGTGCCGAACACACGCGTGCGCCTGAAGCCCGCGCTGATCGGCGCCGTTTTTGGCGGGGCGCTGTGGGCCGGAAGCGGCAGCCTGTTCACCTCGTTCATCGTGTCCGTGAGTCGCACGGAGGCCATCTACTCGGGCTTCGCGGTCGTGATCCTCGCAATGGTGTGGCTGCATCTCTCCTGGGTCGTGCTGCTGCTCGGCGCGCAGCTCGCGTTTTATGCGCAGAATCCGGACTATCTGCGCCTCGGCCAACGCGCAGAAAGGGTCGCGAACGCCCTGCGTGAGCGTTTGGCGCTGTCGGTCATGCTGCTCGTGGGCCGCGACTGCGCCGTGCCGGGCAGCGACCGTGGTATCGAGAGCCTCGCGGCGCGGCTTCGTCTGCCGCGCCATCTGCTCACACCCGTAGTCGCATCGTTGATCGAGGCCGGACTGCTCAAGCGCACGCGCGGACAGCGACTTGGCCTCACGAAGGAGCCGCCACACATCGAGATCCGCGCGATCCTCGACGCTGTGCGCCGCACGCATCACGCCTCGCTCGACACGCCTGACGATTGGAATCCGGCCATCGGCGCACTAGCGGACGACGTCGAGCGGGCGATCCACGCTGCGGTCGGTGAGCGGTCTCTCGCCGATCTCGTCGTTGCGGATCGGCGGAGCGAAACCGAGAGCGGACCGGAAGGAATACCGAGAACCTAACCGCCGCCGGCCAACGTGAGCCCATCGACGAGCACTGAGCCGCACCGGATCGTGCCGCGAGTGTCGATATCGGACCCCACGGCCTGGATTTGCTTGAACAAGTCGGCGAGATTGCCGGCAATCGTGACCTCGTTGACGGGATGGACGATCGCGCCACGCTCAACCCAGAACCCCGCTGCGCCGCGCGAGTAGTCGCCGGTCACGGTGTTCACTCCCTGACCGAGCAGCTCGCCAACGACGAACGCCTGATCGGAGGCGGCAATTAGCTCCGCAAGCGAACCCGCCGTCGGCTTCACGAGCAGATTGTGCACACCGCCCGCATTCGCGGTCGTCTGCAACCCGAGCCTGCGAGCCGAGTAGCTCGACAGCACGTAGCCTTGCAGCACACCACCGGCCACGAGCCGGCGCTGTCGAGTAGTCACGCCCTCACCGTCGAACGGCGCGCTCCCAAGCCCCCGCAGAATCCACGGATCCTCGTCGATGTCGATGAACTTCGGCAACACCTGTTGACCAACGGCGTCGAGCAAAAACGACGCGCGCCGATACTGCGCCGTGCCGCGAATCGCGGCGACCAAGTGCCCGAACAAGCCCTTCGCGAGCTCCGCCGGATAGAGCACCGGCACCTTACGAGTCGACAACGACCGCGCGTCGAGTCGCTGCACTGCGCGTCGCGCCGCTTGCTCTCCGACATGCTCCGGAGCTTCGAGATCCTCCGTGCGGCGGCTCACGGTGTACCAGTAGTCGCGCTCCAGGGAACTCTCGGACTTTGCGACGACGCTGCAGCTCGTGGAATACGAGCTCGTCGGATAACCGCCGACGAACCCGTGCGAGTTCGCATATACGCGGTGGCCAACGCCGCCCGACACCGACGCGCCTTCCGAATTCGCGATCCGCGCGTCGAAGCCGCGCGCCGCGTTCTCCGCGCGCAACGCGATCGCGGTTGCTTGCTCCACATCGAGGTCCGATGGGAAGTACAAATCGAGATCGCGCGGCGCTTGCGCCATCAGCGCCGCATCCGCGAGGCCCGCGTATTCGTCGGCCGCCGTGAAGCTACCGATGCTGAGGGCTTTGCGAACGGTGTCCTCGACCCCGCTCGCCGAAAAATCCGTGGTGCTCGCGCTGCCCTTGCGCGTGCCGCTATACACGGTCACGGCGAGCCCGCGGTCGCGTTGGCGTTCGACCGCTTCCACCTCGCCCATGCGCACGGTGACGGACAAACCCTCTTCGTAGCTGACCCCGGCTTCTGCCTGATCGGCACCGTGACGACGCGCGATCTCCACCGCCTGTGCGGCGACCGCTCCGAGTGTTTTCGCAACCGCGTTTGAGTCCATGCGGGTCATTCTAACTGCTGTACAATGCCCCGATGAAACCATTAGTCGGCGTCATCATGGGGTCCAAGTCGGACTGGGCGACGATGACGCACGCTGCGGAGACGCTGACCGAGCTCGGTATCCCCTTCGAGACCCGCGTCGTATCGGCTCACCGCACTCCCGATCTCCTGTTCGAGTACGCCGGGAGCGCCGTGCAGCGTGGACTCGAAGTCCTGATCGCCGGGGCCGGCGGTGCCGCGCATCTGCCCGGCATGACCGCCGCGAAGACGCGCTTGCCAGTGATCGGCGTGCCCGTGAAGTCGCGCTCGTTGTCGGGCATGGACTCGCTACTGTCGATCGTGCAAATGCCGCGCGGCATTCCCGTCGCGACGGTGGCCATCGGCAAGTCGGGTGCGGCAAACGCCGCGTTGCTCGCAGCCGCCATCCTCGCCACGAAGTATCCCGACATTGCGCGCACGCTCGATCAGTATCGGGCCACGCAGACGCGGCAGGTGCTCGAGCATCCCGACCCGCGCGACGCGTCGTAGAATCCCGGCAGCCGATCGCTACTCCCGCGCATGGGTAGACCCAAAGTAGGCATCGTCGGCGCCGGCCAACTCGGCCGCATGCTCGCACTCGCAGGCTATCCACTCGGTATCGACTGTACTGTGCTCGATCGCACGGCGGACGCCCCCGGCGCGCAGGTCGCGGCATCGCTGCAAGGCGCATTCGACGATCCAGCAGCACTCGAGAAGCTTGCCGCAGCAGTCGACGTGGTGACGCTCGAGATCGAGAACGTCGCGGTCGCTCCGCTCGAGGCGCTTCAAGAACACATCGATGTGTTTCCGCCGCCGCACGCGGTAGCGGCCGCGCAAGACCGGCTCGCGGAGAAGACGCTGTTCCGCTCTCTCGGCATTCCGACCGCTGAGTTCGTGCCCGTAGCCTCGGAAGCCGACGCCGCTGATGCTACTCGTCTCGGCTGGCCCGTCGTGCTCAAAACGCGCCGCATGGGTTACGACGGCCGCGGCCAACGCGTCGTGCACTCGCAGCAGGAGTTGGTCGCCGCGTGGCGCGATCTCGGCCGGGTACCGTCGATCGCCGAGGCCCGGGTCAAGTTCGAGCGCGAGGTGTCGTTGATCGGCGTGCAGGGTGCGGGCTCTGAACGCGCGTTCTATCCGCTCGCCGAGAACGTGCATCACAACGGCATTCTGGCGACGACGGTCGCACCCTATTCGGACGCCGAATTGCAGCGCCAAGCGGAAGCCTGGCTCACCGCGATCATGGAGAAACTAAACTACCGTGGCGTGCTGACGGTCGAGTTCTTCCACACGTCGCGTGGGTTGGTCGCGAACGAGATGGCGCCGCGCGTCCACAACTCGGGGCATTGGACGATCGAAGGTGCCGAGACAAGTCAATTCGAAAATCACCTGCGTGCCGTGCTGGGCTGGCCGCTCGGCGACACTCGCCCGCGCGGACACGCGGCGATGCTGAATCTTATCGGCGCGCTGCCGTCACGCGACGCGGTGCTAGCAGTCCCCGGGGCGCATCTGCACGCTTATGGAAAGGACTCGCGCCCGGGCAGAAAGGTGGGTCACTGCACGCTCGTTGACGCCGACCGATCACACCTTCTTCAGCGCCTCGCTGCCCTGCGGACGCTGGTCGAGGAAACGGTGATTCCTACCTCGTAACGCTTGGGGCTTTCGGTTAGGCTTCGGAACTTCATATTACCGAGGCGATCTCGACGGGGATGTACTGCGAGCTCTTCCAACTCAAGGAACCGCCGTTTCGGCTCACGCCGGATCCCCAATTCCTATTCGCCAGTAAGCAGCATGCGCGCGCCAAAGCGTACATGGAGTCGACGATTTGGCTCGCCGATGGTTTCGTCGTCATCACGGGCGAAATCGGTTCGGGCAAGACCACGCTGATCGAAAGCTTTCTCGCCGAGTTGCCCGCAGACATCGTGCTCGCCCAGATCAACCAGACGCAGCTCACGCCGGTCGAGTTTCTCCAAGCGCTGCTCGTCGAGTTCGGCTTCAAGCCGTTCCGCAAGGCGAAAGTCGAGATGCTCGCGATGCTGAAAGACTTCATGGTTGAGCAGTACGCGGCAGGCAAAAAGATCCTGCTCGTGATCGACGAAGCGCAGAACCTGTCGCGCCAAGTGCTCGAGGAAGTGCGCATGCTGTCGGGCCTCGAGACGAAAAAGGAAAAACTCCTCCGCATCATCATTGCGGGTCAGCCCGAGCTGTCGCGCAAGCTCGACTCGCCACGGCTGCAACAACTTACGCAGCGCGTGCGATTGCGCTTTCACTTGAGCGCACTTTCAAAGCGTGAAACCCATGAATACATTGCGCATCGCCTGAAGATTGCCGGGGCAGAAGGTCGCACGATCTTCGATTCCGCCGCGTGCGATACCGTGTTTCGTTTCACGGGCGGCGTGCCCCGTTTAGTCAACATACTGTGCGACACGGCGATGCTGTGCGCGTTCGCCGAGGAACGAATGTCGGTAGACGAGCCGCTGATTCGGGCGGCCGTCGACGAGCTCCAGTGGGTGGAATACTCGGAGCGCGTCCGCGGCCACGACCAGAATCCGAGCACCACGGGCCAATTCTCGACACCCGGCACGACGCTCGCGAAGGTCGAGGTGCTGCTGCACGACCAACTCGTCGGTGAGTTCAAGCTGCCGTTAGGGCGTGCGGTCATCGGCCGTACACCCGACAACGACTTGCAGATCCGGAGCAAATTTGTCTCGCGACATCACGCGCAAATCGTCTCGGAGCGCACGCACTCGTTCGTCGAGGATCTGAACAGTACGAACGGCGTGTTCATCCGTTCAGAGCGCGTCAAGCATCATCCGCTCGCGGATGGCGACATCATCCAGCTCGGTGAGCACAAGCTGCTGTATCGCGACCAACGCGCGATGCCGAATCCACATCCGCAACGGAAGGCCGTGGAGCCCGACGAAGAATCCGGCGACGACGCGGAACTCAGCGAACAACCAGCAAACGAAGGCGAAACGCGAGAAGAGGAAACGCCGAGCTAGCGATCGCTGCCGGCACGGTGGTCACGGCGCTTGATCCACACGTAGGCGCCTGCGATCAGGCCGCCAATACCCACCACTGTGCAGATCGTGGGCCAGTACCAGTAGTTGACGTAGAGCCGAGCCACCAACGCGATCAAACCGACCGCTAGGTAATAGAACGGCAGAGCCTCATAGAGAGGTTTCGACAACCACATGCACGGGTAGTCTACGCCGACTTGCCGGCGCCGCCAGACACCCTGCGCAGCAGCCAGCTCAAAACGGAATCCCGTAGCCCTTCGACATGCAGATCGACACCGCCCCGAGCCTCGCGAGCCAAACGCTCTTCCGTGGGATCGAGCAGCGGCTTCTTGAAGTCGGCGTCGGTCATCGTGGTGTCGAAGTTCATGGCCTTGGCACTCGCGTTGGATGATTCGCAACAGCCTAACGGTTCGCGACGCCGAGCGCGGTGAACCCATTCACGACGATGGTTTGACTTAACCGGCCGCCCTAGATTTTTCGCGTCTCCCTTGTGCGACAGAAGAAAATATCGCACCGAAAGCGCGTCTGCGGGCTATTGGGTTTGCGTGCCGCCGACGGTCATGGAGTCGACGCGGATCGTCGGCTGACCCACGCCGACGGGCACCGATTGGCCTTCCTTGCCGCACGTGCCGACGCCGCCGTCGAGCGTTAGGTCGTTACCGACCATCGACACACGCATCAACACCTCGGGTCCGCTGCCGATCAGCATTGCGCCTTTGACAGGCACGGTCTTCTTGCCGTTCTCGATGAGATACGCCTCGCTCGCCGAGAACACGAACTTGCCGGACGTGATGTCGACCTGGCCGCCGCCGAAGTTCGGCGCGTATAAGCCTCGCTCCACCGACGCGATGATCTCTTCCGGATCGTATTTGCCCGGCAGCATGTAGGTGTTCGTCATGCGCGGCATGGGCGTGTGCGCGAACGACTCACGCCGGCCGTTGCCGGTGGAGCGCGTATCCATGAGGCGCGCGTTGAGCTTGTCGAACATGTAGCCCTTCAGCACACCGTTCTCGATCAACGTATTGCACTGCGTGGGCGTTCCCTCGTCGTCGACGTTCAACGAGCCGCGCCTACCGGCCAAGGTACCGTCGTCGACGACCGTGCACTGTTCATTGGCCACGCGTTCGCCGATGCGGCCGGTGAACGCCGACGTACCCTTACGGTTGAAGTCGCCCTCGAGGCCGTGTCCTATGGCTTCGTGCAGCAGAATACCCGGCCAGCCCGCGCTTAGCACAACGGGCATGTTGCCGGCCGGGGACGGCACCGCAACCATGTTCACGCCGGCAAGGCGCACGGCTTCGGCCGCAATCTCGAGCGGGCGCCCGTTGCCAGTCACCACGCTGAAATCGCCGCGGCCGCCACCGCCCGCGTAACCCTGCTCGCGGCGGCCGTCCTTTTCCATGATGACCGAGACGTTCATGCGCACGAGCGGTCGCACGTCCGCGGCGAGCGTGCCGTCCGACGCTTGCAGTAGCACGATCTCGTAGACACCCGCGAGGCTCGCCATGACCTGGATGACACGACTGTCCATGGCGCGCGTGCGCCGGTCGATATCCGCCAGCAGCTGCGCCTTGTCACTATCGCTCATGCTGCCGAGCGGATCGATGGCCGAGTATAGCGGCCTGTAGCTCACGGGCCGCGCGACCTTGATCTTGCCACTGCCTTGCGCGCGCGCGATGCCGCGTGCCGCAGCTACGGCGTCCTGCAACGATTCCTCATCGAGCTGATCGGAATACGCGAAGCCGGTGCGCTCGCCCGTGACAGCACGCACGCCGACACCCTGATCGATGCTGTAGGCACCTTCTTTGACGATGCCGTCCTCGACGGTCCATGTCTCATAGCGCGTGAGCTGCAGATAAAGATCGGCGTAGTCGAGCTGGCGCGACATCGCCGCACCGAGTGCACGATCGAGCGCCGCGAGACTTAGCCCATTCGCCGTAAGCAGATGCTCGCGCGCCGCGGCTAGCGAGTCGACGGTGCCAAAGTCGGACTGTTGCGGTTCCAACATCGAGAGTTCTCCTAAAGCTCGCGACGGTGTTGAACCGTCGGGAAGCGTTGCCGCAGTTCTGCCAGTCGCGTCATATCGAGGTCGACGCACACGATGCCCGTACCGTCACGCAATTCGCCCAAAACCTCGCCCCATGGTCCGATGATCATCGAATGCCCGTAGGTCTTGCGGCCACCTGCGTGCTCGCCCCACTGGCCGGCCGCCACGACGTACGCGAGCGACTCGATAGCACGCGCCTGCAACAGCGGTAGCCAGTGCACCTGACCCGTCGGCACAGTGAACGCGGCAGGTACCACGAGCACGTCCGCGCCAAGCACGCTCAAGCGATGGAATAGCGCTGGGAAGCGAATGTCGTAGCAGACCGTCTGCCCAATGCGACCGATCGGCGTCTTCGTAGCGACGACGCGCGTGCCTGCCAGCGTCGTGTCCGACTCGCGGTAGCGCTCCGTCGCGCGCCCCGGCACGTCGACGTCGAACAGATGAATCTTGTCGTAGTGCGCCGCGATCTGCCCGGTCGGTCCAATCAACAGTGAGCGCGACGACGCGCGCTGCCCGCCGTCGCGAATCGGAATAGTGCCCCCAACGAGCCAGATGCCGTGCCGCTTGGCCGTAGCCGAAAGAAATTGCTGCGCTGGGCCGTCACCGAACACTTCGATGGCGGCGACTCGATCCGCGTCGGTGGCGCCGAGGAAGGAGAAATTTTCCGGCAGCACGACGAGCTCCGCGCCGCGCGCGATTGCGTCCTCGACGAGCTGGCCGGCCGCTGCAAGATTCGCGTGCACGTCGCGCGTGCTCGTCATCTGGATGGCGGCGGCTTTCATCGCTGCGCGACTCCCGGGCGCTGCCCGAGGCCGCCCGGCGGCAGCTCTGCACACGGCGCGCCCTTCTGCATTTCCTCTTCCGACAACTTTTCGACCATCGGCTCGGCCCACGTGCCCGTCACGCAGTATGAGGCGCGGCCGATGCCGCTCAAGGGCTTCTTGAAGATTGCGCGGAAAATCAGCAGCGCTGCCGCACCCACGGGCCCCGCGATCAGCGCGCCAACGGTCGGCAGCATCTTGCTGGGTTCCGCTGTGACGATGGCCTGCTGGCGATAGTCATGGTCACGAAGCCCCGTGCGGCCCACCATGCCGACGTCGGCGACGGGGCCGGTGAGCTTCAAGTTGTCCGTGTACGCGTTGCCATCGACGATCACGAAGTCGGCGGTGATCTCGTCGAACACGAACCCGCGTTTGAACACATCGCGGAAGTCGAGCGCCAGCCGCCGCGGCAGCGCGCCGAAGCTGAGTAGCCCCGCCATACGACCCGCACCACCCGGCTCGACGTCGATCAGGCTGCCCTTCTTCGTCTTCAGCGACAGATCGCCGCCCATGTGATCGAGCCAAGCACCCGACGGGGGACCCGGCCAGTGAACGCTCGCGGTGATCTCGCCGGTTTCCGCCACGACGAACGTCGAGAATCCGAGCTGCTCCAGCATCTTGCCGACGTTCGTCGAGTTCACCGTCGCCGCGAGACGCGTCGTGTCGCCATCCACACCGTCCGCGCCGACGAACCACCCGCCGCTGCCCTGCGCGGCGAAGCTGTCCGTGGCGCTTTCGAACGACACCAGTCGGAGGCCGAGCGGGTCGGACAGGATCTCGGCATCGAGGCGCCCGAGCTGACGTTGACCGAAGCCAAAGACGTCCGCGTGCAGCTGCATGCCCGGCAGCTCGCGCGGATCGAGCTTGCTCTGGCTGGCGCTACCCCCGCTGCCGGCATTCAGGTACAGCCGCTTCATGACCGCGACGACCTGCGGACTCTTCACGAGATCCATCGGGACCATGATCGTCCCCGCGATGGCGTTGCTGTCGAGCTCGAACTGCCAGTCGTCGGTGCGTCGGCGCGCGCTGACCTTGGAGCTGCCGAGCTTCTGGCCAAATACGTAGAAGTCTGCGACATCGAGGTCCGCGCCCGAGAACGCGCCACTCCAGTTCGAGCGCGACGTGTGGCCGCCGCCGGACAGCGCCATCCACTCGTCGACGCGCAGCACGGGCAAGCTACCGTCGAGAGTGACGCCCTGGTCGGCGTGGAATTCCGGTAGCGCACCGCCGAACTTGAGCGCCGCGCGGCGGAATACGAACTTGCCCTCGATGGCGGGATCGTTGTCGAAGTCGAGCGCGAACCGGCGCGCCGAGCCCATGTTGCCGCGCATCTCCATGCCGCGCTCGGGGAACAACATCTCGAGCTGCAGGTTGGTCGGCTCGCCGGGTGCTTTCGCGAACGGCTCGGGATAGCGCAAAGCGACGCCGGCCAAGTTCGACTCGACCGTGATCCGCCCCGGCGCGGTCGCGGCGCCGGCCGCCGCAGGAATTAGCAGGTTGCCGTGCCAGCGAGTCTGCCCCGCGAGCCGCTCGCCTTGCGGCAAGTTGAACGCCTGCACCACGGCGTCGACCGTGACCTCACCGTCGAAGTCGATGCGTGCGTGATAGCCAGCTGTGTCAACGGTCTGCACGGCAGCCGTCACGGGGCCGTCCAGAAATATTCCGTGGATGCCTTCGCCGTGGAGCTGGCCGCCCACGAGCGACAGCCCGCCGTCGATTTCCGTCCAATGCGGCCCGAACCCGCGGAACGCAAGTCCGCCGTCCTTGACCTTGAGCGCCGCAGTGAGCTGGTACGCCTTCAAGTTCCGCAGCGGCAGCTTCAGATCGAAGCTCACATCGCCCGTGCCGGCGAGCGCCTGGAGCCGCTTGAATCGATCGCCGAGGTAGTTCGAGATCAGCGGCGCGCGATTCAAGAACTCGAGCACCTGATCCAGCTTGCCCGTGGTATCGGCCGCTATCGAGAGCTCGCCGTTGCGCAGGTCCGGGATGGCGACGCGCACTTCATCGGTATGGTTGCCCAGCAAACGGCCGCTGCCGTGTGCCGCGAAACTTGCGTTCACGAATTCCACGGTGCCGTGCAGATCTTCCGCCGCGGGCCAATCGGGCACGAAGGCAAGCTTCGCTTGATCGAGCTGCACCGTCGCGCGGAACTCTCCTTCGCCGCCGTCGAATGGGAACGCCAACAACGGCCCGACCCAAGCGACCTCTGCGCTTTCACCTCGTCCACCACGCAATGCGGCGTCGAGCCACTCGACGACGCTGGTCGGTATTATCCCCACGGGGAAATAGCGCGGTGCTGCGGCAATATCGAAACTGGACACGCGGGTGCGTAGATCTAGGCGCGGCGAGGTCCCGTCCATGGGCAACGTGAGCTCGAGGTTCGTACGCAGCGTGGCATCGCGATTCGCGACCACGAGATCGTCGCTCACGACCCGCACGGCATCCTGCCCTGCGCGCCATACCACGATCCCCCGCAGATCGGCGTCGACCCGCGAGCGGAGCATCGCCGGCCAATCGAGTGCGGCGCCGGAGGTATTGAGCTCGAGGCGGCCGCTGCGCTCGTCGGCACGCACGTCCCCCGCGAGCCCCGTGATGCCGGGCCAATGCTGGTAGGGCAACACGCTCAGTCCCGAGAATTCCCCCGCCACGGCGTATTCCGGCTGCGCATCGGCGTTCTGGCCCACGCTGAGCTCGAAGTCGCGCAAGTCACCGCGAGGCACCAGCGCGAGCCAAGCGTCACGCCACGGCGCTTCCGGAAGCGGCGCGACGAACGGCGTCACATCCTCGAGTCGCAGGAAGTTGCCCTTGAGCCCGACGCGCGCGACGCTTTCGCCACTGAGCGTAATTTCGGCGTCCAAATTCGCTTCCATGGGCCACGCGCGCGTTGCGTGCGTGACATTCAGGTCCTTCAATGCCACGTGCCAAGCGTTGCCGTCACGCTCCCAGTCCCCGTGCAGCGCAATGCGCTCGAAACGCGGGTCGGTGTAGCCAGGCGCGCTCGCCATGGACACGTCCACCAGCTTCATATCGACGTTGCCGCCGGCAAGCTCGTTAGCGCGCCATTCGAGATGCAAACCTATATCGCCGCGGCCACTGCGCGGCGCGAGCGCCATGGGCTGCAGCAATTGCGCCGCGACTGCGAGATCCACGTCGTTGATATCGCTCGAGAGGCGCCAGTCTCCCGTGAACCCCGCGCCGGGCACGTCGTCGTCCACGATGACGGCTTGCAACGTCAGGTCGATGTGGCTCGCAAACTCGCGCGGCGGCGTGGCGGTCGCCTGTATCTTCAGCACGTCGCCGTCGCGACGCATGGTGCCGGCCACGTCTTGAAACGCCCAGGCGATGCTGCGCGCGGGATCCAAGTACAGCACTCGGCTGTCGCGGACGAGCACGTCGATGTCGGGCAGGTCCGGCAACGTGGCTTGATCGCGGCCGGCCGCGTTCACCGGTGCGCCCTCGAGCCGGTAGCCGGCTTCGCTCTTCACGAGCGTCAGGTCCGTGCCTTCGAACGTGAGCCGGTCGACACTCACTTCGCGGCCGGTGAGTAACTGGTACGCGAGGCGCAGCGGATTGAAGCCGACATTCGCGGCACGCGCCGTGATGAATGGCGCCGTGGCACCCAGCGCTTTGACGCTGGCGTCCCAGAACTCGAGCTCGGGACCACGCCAGCTCCACCCCGCGTCCAGGCGCGCGAACTGAAGCTCCAGGCCGAGCTCGTTCGCAACCCACGCTTTGACCTGGGCCTGGTGCGCCGGCAACTGGCGCAGCAACAGCTGCGAGCCGCCGATCACGAGCACGATGAGCGCCACGACCGTGGCCTTGGCGATCAACGTACGTCGAACGATCTTGCGGAACAGCGTCGGCATATCTGCTTACGAAATCTGGGGCTTACGAAATCTGGGGCTTACGAAATCGGCGTTTGCTCAACGAGAATTACATCAATACCACGTCGAACTGTTCTGGCGAGTACAAGCCCTCGCTCTGGAGCCGAATGGCCTTACCCGTGAGTTCCTCGAGCTCCGCGATGCTGGCCGAATCCTCGTCGAGCAGCCGCTCGATCACGCTCGCCCGGGCCAGTACCAGCACTTCCTGGAAGTCGAACTGCCGGTGCTGCCGCAGGATCTCGCGGAAGATCTCGTGGCACACGGTCTCAGCGGTCTTCACGAACCCACGCCCCTCACAGCTAGGACATGGCTGGCACAGCAGGTGTTCCAGGCTCTCGCGGTTGCGCTTGCGGGTCATCTCGACGAGCCCCAGCGGGGACACGTTCATGACCTGCGTCTTCGCGTGATCGCCCGCCAGCCGGTCCGTGAGCGTCTGCAGCACCTGCCGGCGATGCTCTTCCTCGATCATGTCGATGAAGTCGATGATGATGATGCCACCGAGATTGCGCAGCTTCAGCTGGCGCGCAATCGCCGCTGCAGCCTCTAGATTGGTGCGGAAGATCGTTTCTTCCAGGTTCCTATGGCCCACATAGGCCCCGGTGTTCACGTCGATCGTGGTCATGGCCTCGGTCTGGTCGAACACGACGTACCCACCGGACTTCAGCGGCACCTTGCGGTGCAACGCGCGATTAATGTCGTCGTCGATGCCATACGTGTCGAAGATCGGCCGATTCTCGCTATAGAGCTCGATCAACGGGGCTAGGCGCGGCACGAAGTTCTCGGCGAACTGCTTCAATTTAACGAGCGTGACCTCGGAGTCGACACGCACGCGCGCGATGTCAGGGCTCGACGAATCGCGCAGCATACGCAGCGGCAGCGGCAGGTCTTCGTACACGAGCGCGCCCGGAGGCGTGTGCTTGGCTGTTTCCTCGATCGACTGCCACAGCTTGTGCAGGAAGGTGAGATCGGCCTGGAGCGCCTCCCGCGTGGCGCCTTCGGCCGCCGTGCGGATGATGTAGCCGGCCTCGGGCGCTGTGACCCGCAGTTCCTCGACCAGCGAGCGCAGCCGTTCGCGCTCGGTGTCGTCGTCGATGCGCGACGACACGCCGATGCCGGCGCTGGCCGGCGTGAGCACGAGGTAGCGCGACGGGATGGCGATGTAGGTCGTGAGCCGGGCGCCCTTGGTGCCGAGCGGCTCCTTCAGCACCTGCACGAGGAGCTCCTGGCCCTCGCGGACGAACTCGCGGATATCCGGCTCGGCGCCGTCGGCGGGCTGCTCCCCGTGCAGGCTGCGAGCAATGTCGGACGCATGCAGGAACGCCGTACGCTCGAGGCCAAGCTCGATGAACGCGGCCTGCATTCCGGGCAGCACGCGTGACACCTTGCCCTTGTAGATGTTGCTGATGACGCCGCGGCGGCTCGAGCGCTCGATCTGCACTTCCTGCAGCACGCCGCTCTCGACGAGCGCGGTGCGAACCTCGCTCTCCGTAGCGTTGATCAGGATTTCTTCGCGCTTCATGCGGCGACCACTGCCTTTTGCCAAACCGAAATGCCGCGGCGCGCCAGCAAAACGGCGGTCTCATAGAGCGGCAGGCCGACCACGCTCGAGTAGCTGCCACGCAGGTGCTCGACGAACACGGCCGCGTGGCCCTGGATGCCGTAACCGCCGGCCTTGTCGAACGGCTCGCCCGTGGCACAGTAAGCCCTGCGTTCGGCGGGCGTCGTCGCACGAAATCTCACTTCGCTCTCGCACAGCAACGTGTCGGCGCCCTGCGAGGTCTCGAGCGCGATAGCGGTCAGCACGCGATGCGCGCGGCCGGACAGCGCCGCAAGCATGGCCTCGGCTTGCGCGGCGTCCGCCGGCTTGCCGAGCACTTGCTCATCGAGCACGACGGCGGTATCGGCCGCGAGCACTGGCCGTTGTTCGCCAGGCTCGAGCGCGGTCCAGACGGCGCCGGCCTTGGCGGCGGCAAGCCGCAGCACGTACGCGTCGGCGGCCTCGCCCGCGGCCTGCTCCTCGGGAATGGCGGCCGGGCGGACGCGATACGGCACGCCAATTTGGCGCAGCAGCTCGCTACGCCGCGGCGATGCCGACGCGAGATACACGAAATCCGTTCTCATTCAACGCACTATAGCGCGAGACGCGAACGCGAGTCAGGTCTCGCGCGGTTGTGCTGCGGTCCGAAGGCGAACCGTGCGGCGCGGTTCAGGCGCGGTGGTACGGGTGATGTTCGAGAAGCGACCAGGCGCGGTACAGCGCTTCGGCGGCGATGATTTTGGCGAGGCCGTGCGGCAGCGTCAGCGGCGAAAGCGACCAGCGTTCGTGCGCGCGCTTCGTGCACTCCGGAGAGAGGCCGTCAGGGCCGCCAATCAGGAGAAAGACGGGTGCGCCGACGCGCATCCAACCATTGAGCTTCGCGGCCAGGTCCTGCGTGCCCCAGGGTTTGCCCCGCTCCTCGAGCGCCACGACGTGCCCGCCGGCCGGTACCGCCGCGAGCAGGCGCTCGCCTTCGTCGGCGATCGCTCGGTCGACCGGAGTGCGGGCCGTGCGCCGAGCCAGCGGGAGCGTCTTGATTTCGAGTGTGCAGCGGCCGCGCAAGCGCTTAGCGTAGTCGGCGGCGCCGTCATCGACCCACGCGGGCTGGCGGTTGCTGGCCGTGAGCAGCGACAACCGCAACATGCAAGCGCGCGCGTGCTACGCGCCGGCCTCGGCCGCGGCGGCGTCGTCGCGCGCCGCGATGTCCCAGAGCTTCTCGAGATTGTAGAACTCGCGGACGCGCGGCAGCATCACGTGCACGACGAGCTCGCCCAAATCCACGAGTACCCACTCGCCGCCATTCGCGCCTTCGACGCCAATGGGCCTGAACCCCGCTTGCTTGCTCTGCTCGACGACTGCGTTTGCGATCGCGCGCACGTGCCGATCGGAACGGCCGCTCGCGATGGCCATCGCGTCAGTCACCGTCGTGAGGTGACGCACATCCAAGAACGTGGTCTCGAACGCTTTGAGATCATCGAGCGCGTGGGCGACCACCTGAGCGACGGTCCGCGGACTCTGCGCCCGCTTCGTGCGCTTGGCGGCTGGACTGCGGCGGCGTCTCGCCGGCGCTTTCTCGGCGCTGGTGGACTCGGTTTCGGTCTGAACTGCTTTCTTCCTAGGCGGTTTCGGCATAACACTCCGTTTCGAGAATGATGTGCCGGACACTGTCCGGCACCAGGAACTTCGGGTCGACCCCGGCGCGCAACGAAGCGCGCAGATCCGTCGACGCAATCTCGAGCTGCGTGACGGGCTGGATATGGATGCGACCCGCGAGACTTAAAGTGAGCTCGTGCGCTTGAACGGTGCGGCGCTCCAAATACAGCTCCCCGAGCGACCCGCCGCGCGGCGCGTCCCAACCGGGCCGCTGCGCGACAACGACGTGCGCAAGGTCGAGCAGCTCGCGCCACTTGTGCCAATACGGCAAATTCAAGAACGCATCCATGCCGAGCAGCAGACACAACGGCCGGTCGGCGAATTCCGCCCGGAGGCTCGTGAGCGTATCGAACGTATATGACAAGCCGGGGCGCTTGAGCTCGCGGTCGTCCGCAACGAAGCCGGGCTCGTCCGCAATAGCGGCTTGCACCATGCGCAGCCGGAGCTGTGCATCCGTCGAGGGCGCCGTGCGGTGCGGCGGCGACGCGGCCGGCACGAAGTGCACACGCTCGAGATCGAGCGCACGCTTCAGCTCGAGCGCCGTGCGCAAGTGCCCATAGTGAATCGGATCGAAGGTTCCGCCGAAAATACCGATCGGTTGCATGCGCTAGCGAACTCGCGCGCCCTCTGCGGGGCGTAACAGTGAAATAAGAAGGTCCGTCAGCGTAGTCCAAGGCTCGGCCGGGAACACGCCTTTCAGCGAGGCGTCGACGCGCGCGGCTTCCACGATCAGTGCGCGCAGCCGCGACGCCTTGAAGCGGCGCAGCGCCGATTTCACGAGCGGCTGGCGACGCTGCCACACACCGGTCTTCATGAGCGCACCGTCGACGTTGTCGCCGTGGCGCACGGCATATTCGAGCCGCGCGAGCAGGCTGATGTCGCGGTTCAACACCCAGCTGATCTGCACCGGGTGCACGCCCTCGGCACGCAGGCCGTGCAGGATCTTGAACACGCGGCCGGTCTCGCACGCGAGCACCGCATCGGCCAGGCCGAAGATATCGAAGCGGCTGTTGTTCGCGACGAACTCGAGCACTTCGCCCTCGTCTACCTCGCGCCCGTTGGCCGTGAGCGCGAGCCGTTTGATCTCCTGATCCGCGGCGAGCAGGTTGCCTTCCACGCGTTCGGCCAAGGATTGCGCGGCCGCCGTCGTGAGCTTGAGCTTGGCGCCCTGCGCACGCTGCTGGATCCAGCGGGGCAGTTCGCCGCGCTGGATCGGCCAGACATCGACCACGACGCCGTGCTGTTCGATGGCCTTGACCCACGCGGAGCGGCTTGCAGCGGAATCGAGTTTCTCGCCCACGGCGACAATCAGCAACGTGTCGGGATCGTGGCGTTCGGCGAGCGCTGCGATGGTGCGGCTGCCTTCATCGCCGGGCTTCGGCGTCGCAAGGCGGATCTCCACGATCTTGCGCGATGCAAACAGCGAGAGGTTGTCGGCGCCAGCCGCGAGGCCGCCCCAGCGGAATGTGCGATCGGCCGCGTGCAACTCGCGCGTCGTAAAGTCGGCGCTCTTCGCGGCGGCACGAATCTGCTCTAGCGCTTCGTCAACGAGCAAGGTCTCGTCGCCGGCCACGAGGTAGACCTTGGCCAGACCACCGGTCAGATGCTTCTCGAGTTGGCGCAACGGTAGTTTCAAACGCGCTTCGCCTATGGCCCTTCGATCTGCGAGAGAGGCATGGCCTGGTCCTCGAGCAGCACCGGCACGCCGTCGCGCACGGGATACACGAGCTTGCCGCTGCGGGTCACGAGCGCCTCGGAAAGCGGCTCGGCCACGACCACGTCTTCGCGATTGCGGATGCGCTGCCCGGCGATGCGCTCGTTCAGGAGCGCGAGCTCGCGCGCCGGCAGCAACTCCAGCGCCGAACGGGTCACGGGGCAACACACGATGTCGAGCAACTTTCGGTCCAAAACTCAATTACTCCGACCATCGGGCGGCGGCACAGGATCGTACCCGGCCCCGCCCCACGGATGACAACGGCCGATGCGTTTTGCCGCAAGCCACGCGCCGCGGCGCGCACCGAAGGTCTGAATCGCTTCGGCCGCGTAGACCGAGCACGTGGGCTCGTAGCGGCACACCCGACCGAGCCAGGGCGACAACACGAGTTGGTAGAGCCTAATGGAGCCGATCAACAGGCGACGGGCCACCGCGGCAGGAAAACCGGGGAAACTCAACGCCTGCGCCACTGACTGGGGCCTCCGGCCTTGTCTTCCACTACGATTCCGCGCGCGTCGAGTTCTCGGCGAATTCGGTCGGCTTCCTTGAAATTGCGTTCGCTCCTGGAAGCCTCGCGCTGTCTGACCAAGGAGTCAATCTCCGCGGTTTCCGTATCGCTCGCGGTGACCGTTCCGGAACCGCTAACCGCGCTCGGCTCCGCAACGAGCGCTCCTGCTCCCGCCGCCTGAAACCATGTCACGGGGTCGACGGACAGCAGCCCGAGTAGCCAAGCGCTTGCCCGCAGCGACTCGGCCTGTGCGCGCTTCTCGGCGGCGTCGGTGGCGCGATTCGCAGCGCGCACGAAGCCAAACAGCTCCGCGATCGCTTCCGGCGTGTTCAGGTCGTCCTCGAGCGCCGCGAGCACTGCGGCGGAGGGCTCACCCGACGGCGCTCCAGTCAGAGCGCCCTCGACGCCGGCATCGCGCAACACGCGATACATGCTGTCCAGCTTCTGCCGCGTTTCCCCAACGAGTTGATCGGTCCAGTCCAGCGGCTTGCGGTAGTGCGCCGTCAACAGGACGAGCCGAATGGTCTCACCGCCGTGTTCGTGCAACATGTCCTTGATCAGCTTCACGTTGCCGAGCGATTTCGACATCTTCTCGCCATTCGCTTGCACGAGACCGTTGTGCATCCAGTAGCGCGCGAAGCGCGCTCCGCCGTGCGCGCACGTACTCTGCGCAACTTCGTTCTCGTGGTGCGGGAATACGAGATCGACGCCGCCGCCGTGGATGTCGATCGTGTCGCCGAGATGCGCCTCCGCCATGGCCGAGCACTCGATATGCCACCCCGGCCGGCCGCGCCCCCACGGGCTGTCCCAGCCCACGATCGCGGGCGGCGACGGTTTCCACAATACGAAGTCGGCCGGGCTCTGTTTGTACGGCGCCACCTCGACCCGCGCACCGGCGATCATCTCGTCCGGATCGCGCCTGGAAAGGTGACCGTAGTCCGCGTACTTCGGCACGTCGAACAGCACGTGGCTTTGCGCCGCATATGCGTGCCCCGCTGCGATCAGGCGCTCGATCATGCGAATGATCTGCGGGATGCTCTGCGTCACGCGCGGCTCGACATCGGGCGGCGCCACGCCTAGCACGTCGAGATCGGCGTGAAACGCTTTCAGATACCGTTCGGTGATCACGCCGATCGGCGCGCCTTCGGCGGCCGCGGCGTCATTGATCTTGTCGTCGACATCCGTGACGTTGCGCGCGTAAGTCAGCGTGTAAGTCCGACGCAGCAACCGCGCCAGCACATCGAACACGACGTAGGGCCGCGCATTGCCGACGTGCGCGTAGTTGTAGACCGTGGGTCCGCAGACGTACATCGTCACGCGGCCGGGAACGGCCGGCTCGAAGCGCTCGCGGGCGCGGGTCAACGTGTTATGGAGAGCTAGCGCCATGCGGGGCTGGGCTTTAGAACGGCAATCACGGGCGCCATGATACCAAGCCGGCCATGGTGGCCGGGTGGCGAACGGGGATTCCGCCTATAATTTCGCCCCATCAACGACACGGACTCCTGCCATGGCCAATGATTTCGCGGCGCGAACGAGCGTCGAGCAAGTCGAGGAAGGCGCCGATCTCGCGCCGAAATTCGACGCCGACGGCTTGATCCCGGCCGTCACCACCGATTCCACGAGCGGCGAGCTACTGATGGTCGGCTACATGAACGCGGAAGCGCTGCGCAAGACGATCGAGACCGGCGAAGCGCATTACTGGAGCCGCAGCCGGCAGGTGCTGTGGCACAAAGGCGCGACCAGCGGGCTCGTGCAGAAAGTCACCGAGCTCATGATCGACGACGACCAGGACTGCGTGTGGCTCAAGGTCGCGGTGGCGGGCGGCGCGAGCTGCCACGTGGGCTACCGCACGTGCTTCTACCGGCGCATCCCGCTCGGGAAGCAAGCGCACGCGCTCGAGTTCACGGAGACCGAGAAAGTCTTCGACCCGCAGGTCGTCTACGGCGACGTGCCGAACCCGACGCAGCTGTAGTCGCGGCGCCACGTCAGAATTCGCTGACGTAGCACCGGGATGCCGGCTGACACCACGTGCGCTCGTAGGCGCACATCCCCGCGCAAGGTATCCGTCTAAATTAGACCCATCATCAGCGAACGATCGATGGAGGGTACCGTGAGAAAACAGACATTTACTTCCGCTCTAATAGTAGCAAGCGCTGCGCTTTGGTTCACCGGATGCGCGGGCGCCGGCAACCGCACCGCTGGTGAACATATCGATGACGCTACCCTGACCGCCAAGGTCAAGACGGCGCTCATTGGCGACGAGCGCACGAAGGCGCGCCAGATCGATGTGGAGACGTTCAAGGGGGTTGTGCAGCTAAATGGCTTCGTCGACTCCGCCGCAGCCAAAACGGCAGCGGCCTCGGTCGCTCGGGGCGTATCCGGCGTGGGAAGTGTGAAGAACAACTTGCAAGTCGGCGCCGATCGGACCGCCGGGCGAACGGTGGATGACACCGGGATCACCGCAAAGGTGCGAGCGGCTCTAATCGACGATCCGCGCACCAAGTCGCACCAGATCGAGGTCACGACGAACGGCGGTGTGGTGCAATTGGGCGGGTTCGTCGATACCGCCGCAAGCAAGGCGGCGGCGGAACAGCTGGCTGGCCGTGTCGCTGGTGTCACCCGCGTCACCAACCGGCTCCAGGTGCGTCCGAACTGAGCCGCGGGTTTTTTCGGCCACGGGCCTCGCAGTCGAGGCCCGCTGGCCGAAAGTCAGATACGCAATCGTTGCGTCGGCGACCCGGCCGAATCGACAACGCCATGACCGAGCAGCCACGCACGCGCGTACACGCCGTCGCCCTCGAACCACGCGCGGGCTGAACCTTCGCGAAAGCTGTAGCCCCACGCGTCCATGTCCCCCAGACATCGCTCTGTTCCGAAACCGTCGAGCCGGTGGGCGAGCAGCACCTGCAGATAACAGACGCCGCACTCCTCTTCGTCCGTACCTCCGGCGTCAGTCGCGAGCGCCGCGCGACGCGCGTCGTCCATGCAGATGAAATGACTGAGCTCGTGCAGGAACGAATGCGCGGGGGTGTCGGCGCGCACATAGACAATGTTGCCGATCAGACCCGCTTCGGTGTCCTTCCAGTAGGAGCCGGGGATTTCTGAGTCGGTTGGCACTTGCTCGAGGCGAGCGCCGTACGCCACGAGCAACGCGTCGATCTGTGCGCCATCGAGCTCCGCCAGCAACACGACGGTCGCGTCCGGGGCACGGGCGACAGCGGCACCCATCTCGCTCAGATCTTTGGCACGCCGGCCGGCGTGGCTGGGGACGTCGCGCCACCGGATTCGATGCGCCGCATCACACGGCGCGCGAGGTCTTCGGCCAGAGCGCGGCGCAGAACTTCTTCCTCGGAGGCCTTCGCCAGCACTTGTGTCTCGTCGAACGTATAGCTGCGGGTGACGATCAGCGTTTCGTCGTCGACGAGGGCTTTCCCTGCGACCTTCAACGAGAACGTCACGGAGTAGAACACTTCGTACTCACGCGGAATGTTGCGCGCAGAGACCGACAGCACGCGTTGCCCGCTCTCGTCCGCCGTGACGTCGAGCTCGGCGGCACCTTCATCCGGCGCGCGCAGCACCTGCGCTCCGCGCTGGCGCAACGTGTCAGTCAGCGCCAGTAGGAAGTCCGAGTGCGCGCTTCCCGTCTTGACGTAGGTCTTGCCCATCGCAGGCGGCAGCGAGCCCGCGCCCTGCAGATGAAAGCCGCACCCGGCCAGCAGGCACAGACCACCCAACAGTAACGCGCGCAGCAAGCCACGTGACCAGCAACGGCTCATTGCAGACCCCCGCGCCGAGACGTGACGCGCTCCGTGTTGAAACCGAGCCAGTGCATGCGCCCGGCATAGCGAGCGTGCTCGACCTTAAGGCACCGATCCATGACCACCGCGAGCCCCCCCTCCTCTGCGATCCTCGCACCCTCCTCGTTGATGACGGTGAACTGCGTCCAGAGCGATTTCGCACCGATCGCAACGGCGTCACGCGCAATGCCGGGCAGCGCATCCGGCGCGCGGAACACGTCAACCATGTCGACAGGCTCGGGCACATCAAGCAAGCTCGCGTAGCTGCGTTCTCCCAGGATTTCCTTTTCGCGCGGATTCACGGGGATCACGCGGTAGCCGTGGCGCTTCAAATAGAACCCGACGAAATAGCTCGCGCGTAGCGGGTTGTTCGAGAGGCCCACGATCGCGATCGATTTGCTGTTCAGCAGCACGCGTTGGATCGTGAGCGGATCCTGATAGCGACGCACATCGAACGGCGCTGTTGTCATCGTGCTGCCTCCGCGCTCGAGCGCACGTTCGCGAATCCTTGCTCGATATCCCAAATCAGATCCTCGACATCTTCGATACCTACCGACAGCCGGACCGTGCCGGCGCGCACGCCGGCAGCTTCCAGCTCGTGCTCCTCGAGCTGGCGGTGCGTGGTGCTCGCGGGGTGGATGACCAGGCTCTTCGCGTCGCCCACGTTAGCGAGGTGGGACCAGAGAGTCACGCCGCGGATGAAGTTCTGGCCCGCATCGCGGCCACCCTTCAAGTCGAACGAGAACACCGCGCCCGCGCCGCGGGGCAGGTACTTGTCCACGAGCCCGCGATAGCGGCTCGATGGCAACGCCGGATGCGTCACATTCGACACCAGCTCGTGCGACTCGAGATAGCGCGCGACCGCGAGCGCGTTGCTGACATGGCGCTCCATGCGAAGCGACAGCGTCTCGAGCCCCTGCAGCAACAGGAACGCGTTGAACGGGCTCAAGCATGCCCCTAGATCGCGCAGCGTCTCGGCGCGAACCTTCATTAAATAGCCGTAGGTGCCGAATGTTTCGTGGAACTGCAGGCCGTGATACGCCGGCGACGGCTCCGCAATCACGGGATAACGGCCGTTCGACCAATTGAACGTGCCGGAATCGACGACCACACCACCGATGCTCGTCCCGTGCCCGCCGATGAATTTCGTCGCCGAGTGCAGCACGATGTCCGCGCCCCATTCAATCGGCCGACACAAGTACGGTGTCGCGAACGTGTTGTCGACGAGCAGCGGAGCGCCGTGCTCGTGCGCGATGCGCGCGATACCCTCGATGTCGAGCACGTTGCCGCCGGGATTGCCTATGGTTTCCGCGAAGAACGCCTTCGTGTTCGGGCGCGCAGCCGCCTTCCATGCGTCTAGATTGTCCGGATCCACCAGAGTGAACTCCACGGACATCTTGCGCAGCAGATGCTTCAGCTGGTTGACCGTGCCGCCGTAGAGCGCAGCCGACGACACCACGTGGTCACCCGCCGACAGCATCGTGAACAGCGCTCCGGCCTGCGCCGCAATTCCGCTCGCGAACGCGACTGCGCCGCAACCACCCTCGAGGCTCGCCATGCGCTCCTCGAACACCGCAGTCGTCGGATTCATGATCCGCGTGTAGGTGTTCCCGTACTCCTGGAGATTGAAATACGCGGCCGCCGACTCGGGGTCTTCGAACACATAGCTCGTCGTCTGATAGATCGGCACGGCGCGGGCGCCGGTGTTCGGGTCCGGGCGCTGGCCCGCATGGACCTGGCGGGTCTCGAAGCCGAATTCGCGTGATTCTTCCATGGGGCGCCCCTTAAAGAGCGAGGAATTGACGAATGATAGGAGTCTGGCGCGCCTCCTCCAACAGGAAGCAGTCATGTCCGTAGGGCGCATCGATGACGTGCAGCTCGACTTGCTTGCCAGCGGCGCGCAGCGCTGCAGCGAGATCCTCCGAGCCCGCCGGCGGATACAGCCAGTCGGAACTGAACGCGATCAGCAGCGTCCGCGCCGCGATATCGCGCACGGCGGCCGTAAGATTACCGGCGCCGTACTGCCGCGCAAGATCGAAATACGAAAGCGCGCGCGACATATAGAGGTAGGTGTTGGCGTCGAAGCGCTTCACGAAGCTGTCCGCCTGATGGCGCAGGTAGCTCTCGATCTCGAACTCGGGTTCCGTGAGGCGGTAGCGGATGTCCCCGCCGAACTGGAGTCGACGCCCGAACTTCGTGCCCAAGGCCGGTGCCGATAGATACGTCATGTGGCCGATCATGCGTGCGATGCCCATGCCGGCCGTGGGCGTGCGGTCCGTGCCGTAGTAGTGCCCGTCCTGCCAGCTCGGGTCGGTGGTGATGGCGTTACGCGCGATCGCGTTCCACGCGACACCCTGTGGCTGCAGCGCGTGCGTGCTCGCAATCGGAATGATCGCGCCGACCTCGTCGGCGTACCGCACCGCCCACTCCAGCGCCTGCATGCCGCCGAGCGAGCCGCCGCTCACCGCCGCAAGGCGCGTGATTCCGAGTTCGTGCAACAACGCGCGCTCGGCGCGGACCATGTCCGCGACCGTGATCACGGGAAAATCGGTGCCGAAGGGCCGGCCCGTCACGGGATTTAGAGACGACGGGCCCGTGGTACCGCGGCAGCCCCCGAGCAAGTTCGTGCTCACGACGTAGAACTCGTTGGTGTCGAACGCCTTGCCGGGCCCGATCATTCCGTCCCACCAGCCGAGCGCAGCACCTCTGCCCGCATCGCGCTCGTCGGCGCGAAAGCCGTCGCGCGTGCCCACCTCGTTCGGCGCTCGCGAGTAACCGGCGGCATGCGCGTCCCCGGACAGCGCATGACACACGAGAATCACGTTGTCGCGCGCGGGCGAAAGCCTGCCGTAGGTTTCGTAAGCGATACGGACCGAGGGGATTTCGCGGCCGCAGTCGAGCGGCAGCGGTTGCGAAAGATCGAGGAACTGCGTGTCGACGACGCCGACGGAGCCCACTTCAATATTGGATGTGCGTGCGGGCATTTACTGAATATTGTTATCGCCGAGCGTTTTAGACAAGCTCGACGAGCCGGGCGTATGATCCCGCGCTCCCTCACGAACCACCCACGAACCGCGATCCGTTATCTAGAGGAGACTTCAATGGCCGAAAAGAAAGTCGAGAAGAAACTCAAGAACGGCGTCAACGTCGACGCATTGCTCGCCGCACGCGAAGCGCTGAAGAAGGCACCGCAGGCAGCGAAGTTCAAGTGGCGCGCGTCGTGCAAATGGGAAAGCGGCACGCATAGCAGCACGAAGGTCAAAGGGTTCTACGGGCTCGGGGAAGAGCACAAGCACAAGACCGAGTTCACGTTCGCGGCGGACCACCCGGAGATCTTCGCATCTGAGGACCTCGGCGCCACTCCAGTCGAATACGTGCTCGTGGGTCTCGCGAGCTGCCTCACCGCCGGCGTCGCAGCGGTGGCCGAGAATCGCGGCGTCAAGCTGCGTTCCGTCGAGGCGAAGCTCGAAGGCGCGATGGATATTCAGGGCATCCTCGGCATCGACAGCGACGTGCGCAACGGCTACGACGACATCAAGGTCACGTTCAAAATCGACGCGGATGCGACGAAGAAAGAGATCGAAGCGATCGTGGCCCAATCGCAGAAGCGCTCGGCGGTCTACGACATCCTCACGAATCCGACGAACGTGGCCGTAGTCGTCGCATAACGCGCACGACATTTCAGCGAGGCGCGTCATCGAACGCTTCACGACGGTCGTGATCGGCGCCGGTCACGCGGGACTCGCGACGAGCCGCGTGCTCGGCGAGCGCTCGATCGATCACGTCGTGCTCGAGCGTGGTGAAGTTGCGAACTCCTGGCGGCGCGAACGCTGGGACTCGCTGCGACTTCTCACACCGAACTGGCAGGCGCAGCTGCCGGGCTACCGTTACTCGGGCAACGACGCCGACGGCTACATGGCTGCCGCCGAGGTGGCCGCGTTCATCGAGGGTTACGCCACGGCGAGCCAAGCGCCGGTCCGCACGCAGACCGGAGTCACGGCCGTGACCGCGGCTGACGACGGCTATCGCATCGCGACCCACGGCGGGGAAATCCTGTGCCGCAGCGTCGTCATCGCCAGCGGCGCCTGCAACGCCGCGCATGTGCCTGCCCTGCGCGCGGCCGTGCCGGAGTCGGTCGCCTGCTTCAGCACGTTCGATTATCGCAGTCCCGCGCAATTGCCCACCGGCGGCGTGCTCGTCGTGGGCGCGTCTGCGACCGGCGTGCAGCTTGCGGACGAGATTCAGCGTGCCGGACATCCCGTCGCGATTTCGGTCGGCGAGCATGTGCGCCTGCCGCGCATGTATCGCGGCCGCGACGTGCTGTGGTGGATGGAGAACTCAGGCGTGTGGAACCAACGCCACGACGAGATCGACGACCTCGTGCGCGCGCGCCGCTTGCCGTCGCCGCAGCTCGTCGGCACGCCGGAGCGTTCGACGCTGGATTTGAACGCGCTGGCCGCGCACGGCGTCGAGATCGTCGGTCGATTGAGCGCGATACGTGATGGGCGCGCGCTGTTCTCGGGCGGCCTGCGCAATCTGTTCGCGCTCGCGGACTTGAAGCTGGAACGGCTGCTCGACACGTTCGACGAGTGGTCGCGCGTGCACGGCCACGACGGCGACGTGAACCCAAGCGAACGTTTCGCGCCGACGCGCGTGCCGGACAAGTCGCGCCTCGAGATCGATCTGAATCGCGGTGAGATTCGTTCGGTCGTGTGGGCGACGGGGTTTCGTCCGGAATACGGTTGGCTGCAGGTGCCTGTCATCGATCACAAGGGCCACTTGCGCCATGAGGGCGGCGTGGCGGAGGCGCCCGGCCTCTATGCGATCGGCCTGCCAGTGCTTCGCCGCCGCAAGTCCACGTTCATCCTCGGTGCCGAGGACGACGCGCGCGCCATCGTCACGCACCTCAAAGGCTATCTCGACGGCGCGACACCGACCTGAGCTAGCGGCAAAGGACGTGACCGAGCTTTCGCATTCAGCGAGAATGGCGCCCGGTATCAGCGACCTATCCCGCGCATGGCCTATCCATTCAGAGACATCGAAGCGAAGTGGCAGACCTATTGGGAAGGCCACGCCACGTTTCGCGTGCCGGCGAAGGTCGATACGTCGAAGCCGAAATACTATGTGCTCGACATGTTCCCCTACCCGTCGGGCGAAGGCCTGCACGTAGGACACCCCGAGGGCTACACCGCGTCCGACATCATTGCGCGCTACAAGCGCATGCGCGGCTTCAACGTGTTGCACCCGATGGGCTGGGACGCGTTCGGTCTGCCGGCCGAGCAGTACGCCGTGCGCACAGGCACGCACCCGCGCATCACGACCGAGCGCAACGTGCAGCGCTTCCGCACGCAGCTGAAGTCGCTCGGTTTCTCGTACGACTGGCAACGCGAGGTCAACACCACCGATCCCGGCTACTACAAGTGGACGCAGTGGATCGTGAAGCAGCTGTTCGACCGTGGGCTCGCGTACCAGAGTGAGTTGCCCGTGTGGTGGTGCCCGGAGCTCGGCACCACGCTCGCGAACGAGGAAGTCATCGACGGCAAATCCGAGGTCGGCGGCTTCCCTTGCGTGCGCAAACCGTTGCGCCAGTGGGTGCTGAAGATCACGCAATACGCCGACGAACTGCTGAAGGGCTTGGACGCCCTCGACTGGCCGAACAGCACGAAGGAAATGCAGCGCAACTGGATCGGCCGTAGCGAAGGCGCGGAGATCGATTTCGCTGTCGACGGCCAACCGGGCGTCACGCTGCGCGTGTTCACGACGCGGCCCGACACTTTGTTCGGCGCCACGTACATGGTGCTGGCGCCCGAGCACGAGGTCGTCACTCGACTCACCTCGCCTGGCCAACGTGCAGCGATAGACGCATACCGCGAGCAGGCCGCGCGCAAGAGCGAGCTCGAGCGCACCGAGTTGCAGAAAGAGAAGTCAGGCGTATTCACGGGCGCGTACGCCGTGAACCCGGCCACCGGCGGCAAGATTCCGATCTGGATCGCCGACTATGTGCTCGCGGGCTACGGCACCGGTGCAATCATGGCGGTGCCCGCGCAGGACCAGCGCGACTTCGAGTTCGCCGCCGCGCACAGCCTGCCCGTAATCCGCACGGTGCAGCCGCCGGTCGAGTTCGACGGCCACGGTGCGTGGCTCGGCGACGGTATCGCGATCAACAGCGGCTTCCTGAACGGCAAGAATGTCGTGGAGGCCAAAGCCGCGATGATCGAGTGGCTCGAACGCGAGCGCAAAGGCGAGCGCCGCGTGAACTACAAGCTGCGCGACTGGCTGTTCTCACGCCAACGCTACTGGGGCGAGCCTTTCCCGATCGTGTTCGTCGACGGCAAGCCACAAACCGTGGCCGACGCCGAGCTGCCCGTGTTGTTGCCCGAGCTCGACGACTTCAAACCGAGCGGTTCACCGGAAGGCCCGCTCGCGAAGGCGGGCGCGTGGCTCGACACGACCACCAAAGACGGCAAGCGCGCGCGCCGCGAAACGAACACGATGCCGCAATGGGCCGGCTCGTGCTGGTATTACTTGCGCTTCGTCGACCCGGACAACCAAGAGCGGCTGATCGACCCTGTGCTCGAGAAATACTGGCTGCCGGTTGATCTCTACATCGGCGGCTCTGAGCACAGCGTGCTGCATCTTTTGTACGCGCGTTTCTGGCACAAGGTGCTGTACGACGCCGGTGTGGCGTCGACACCCGAGCCGTTCGCGAAACTCGTGCATCAGGGCATGATCCTGGGCGAGCTCGAGTTCACCGTCGACGGCAAGCGCGTCGACGAGCAGCTCGTCGAGAAACGCGGCGATCAGTTCGTGTTGAAGAGCAGCCCAACGACGACGGTCGAAGCGCGCGCGTTCAAGATGAGCAAGAGCCGCGGCAACGTGGTGAATCCAGACGACATCGTGAAGCACTACGGCGCCGACGCGTTCCGTCTCTATGAGATGTTCATGGGGCCGCTCGAGCAAGTGAAGCCGTGGAACACGCGCGGCGTCGAGGGCACGCATCGATTCTTGAATCGGGCGTGGCGGCTCGTGGCCGGCGCCAGCGCCGACGAAGGCGGCAGCGCACCGCCGCTCGCCGACGCCGAGCTCACACGCGAGCAGGCGCGCACGCTGCACCAGACGATCGCCAAAGTGACGGAAGACATCGAGGCATTGCGCTTCAACACCGCCATCAGCACGCTGATGGAGTTTACGAATGCGGCGTACAAGTGGCCGAGCATGCCGCGTGCCGCTGCTGAAGCGTTCGTGCTGTTGCTGGCCCCTCTCGCTCCGCATCTCGGCGAGGAGCTGTGGCAGCGGCTCGGTCACGGTGAATCGCTCGCGTATCACGCGTGGCCGGTGGCCGACCCCGCGCTCCTGAAGGCCGACGTGTTCGAGATTGCGGTGCAGGTCAACGGCAAGGTGCGGGGCAAGATCCAGGTGCCAGCCGAGGCAGCCGAGGCCGAAGTCATCGAGATCGCGAAGGCGGATCAAAACGTGGGCCGCCACCTCGCCGGCCAGAGCGTGAAACGCGCGATCTACGTCCGCGGCCGAATCGTGAATTTCGTCGTCGCAGCTGAGTAAGCTCCGCGGCCCGATGTCGAAGCGCATCGTCATCACGTGCTGGGGCTCGCACGGCGATCTGTTTCCGTACATCGGGCTCGCGCTGGCGCTGAAAGAGCGCGGCCACGCGCCGGTCATCGCGACGATGCCGCTGTATCAGTCGAACGTCGAGCAGGAAGGCCTCGACTACGCGGCCGTGGGGCCCACGGTGGACGTGACCGACCTCCGCCTGTTCGAGCGGATCATGGATCCGCGCCGGGGCAGCGAGGTGATCATCCGCGAGATGCTGCTGCCGAAGTTGCGTGAGACATACGAGCAACTGCAGCGTGCCGCGGCGGGCGCGGACTTCGTCGTGAGCCACCCGATCTGCTACGCGACGCCGGTCTTCGCCGAGCGCGAGCGCTTGCCGTGGGTGTCGACCACACTGGCGCCGATGCTGTTCTTCTCGCGCTCGGATCCGGCCGTGATGCCGATGTTGCCGCGCCTGAACAGCATCCCGCTCATAGGGAAGTGGCTCGCCGGCAAGGCACCTGTGTTGATGCGCGGCATCACGCGCGAATGGATGAAGCCGGTCGCGGCGCTGCGCGCAGAGCTCGGCATGGCGCCCGGTGCGCATCCTTTGTTCGAGGGCCAGTACTCGCCGCTCGGCACACTCGCGATGTACTCGCGCGTGCTCGCGACGCCGCAGCACGACTGGCCACCGAACGTCATGAGCACAGGCTGCGTGTTCTACAACGGCCCCGAAGGGCTCGATGCGAAGCTCGAGGCATTTCTCGCGGACGGCCCACCGCCGGTGGTGTTCACGCTCGGCACTTCGGCCGTCGGCGCGGCCGGCCGTTTCTATCACGAGAGCTCAGCCGCCGCGCAAAAGCTTGGTATGCGCGCGGTGCTGCTCACGGGTGGCCTCGAGCAGAACAAGCCCACCGGCCCGCTGCCCGACAGCGTGCTGCTCGTGGACCGAGCGCCGCACCAGCTGCTGTTTCCGCGAGCCGCCGCCGTGGTGCATCAGGTCGGCGCCGGCACGCTTGGCCAGGCGCTGCGCAGCGGCAAACCGATGCTCACGGTGCCGCACGGTCACGATCAATTCGACAACGCGTTCCGCGTCACGAAGCTCGGCGTGGCGCGCACCGTGTTCCCGAAGGATTACACGGCGGCGCGCGTGGCACGCGAGCTTACGTTGCTGCTCGATGCAGGGTATCGGCGGCGTGCGGAAGAGGTTGCCGCGGTCGTGCGGCAGGAAGGCGGCGCCGATGCGGCCGCGGCCGCGATCGAACAGTATCTACGCTGAACGGCGCTGCGCCGCGTAGCCCGCAGCGAGCACGAGCAGAATCAGAGCGAGTACCGGGTAGTTGCGCACGCGCGCATAAGGCGTTGCGCCCACGTAGCCGCGTACCGTCTGTTTCAGAACCGCCGTTTCGAACTGCGGCACCGTCGCGGTCACGTAACCCAGTGGATCGATGACGGCCGTGATGCCCGTATTAGCCGCACGCAACAGGTAGCGGCCAGCTTCGGCCGCGCGCACGCGTGCGATTTGCAGGTGCTGATGCGGCGCAATCGAATTGCCGAACCAAGCGTCGTTGGTCACGTTGATGAGCAACGTGGCCTCGGGGAGATAGTGCAGCTGCTCGGCGCCGAACACGTCCTCGTAGCAAATCGTGATCGCCACGCGCTCGCCCGCCGCATCGAGCGGCGGTTGATCGGCCGCGCCGGACACCGCGTCGCCCGTCGGCAGATTCATGTACCGCATCCAGTTACGGATGAAGCCTGGCACGGGAAAATATTCGCCGAACGGCACGAGATGGCGCTTCACGTAGATCTGCAGCGGGTCCGTCAGCGCCACGAGAATGTTCTGGAACGATTCGGTCTCGGGGCTCGCGTTCGGCGGCAGCCGTAGAGTGCCGAGTAGAACCGTGCTTCCGCGCTTCGCCATCGCGGTACGCAGCGTCTTCAGGTAATCACCCACGTACTCGTACAACGTCGGAATCGCCGCTTCGGGCCACACGATGAGATCCGCGCCGGCGCTCTGCTGCGTGAGGCTGCCATACAGAGTGAGCGTGCCCGGCAGTTGGTCGGGCTTCCACTTCAGGTCTTGCTCAATGGCGCCTTGGACGAGCGCGACGTTGAGGTCACGCTCCTCCGGCCGCGTAAAATCGTGATCGTGTGCCGCAAAGCCGACACCCCACACGGCCACAGCAACGAGCGCGGCGGTGGCGCGCTCGCGGTTCGTGCCGAGCGCTAGCGTGACGAGCGCGCCGGCCGTCAGCAGCACCGCATAACTCATTGCGTGCATGCCCGCGATGGGCGCATACGCCATGAGCCATGAATCCGTCTGGCTGTAGCCGGCCGAAAGCCAACCGAAGCCGGAGAACATCCAGCCGCGCATCCACTCCGTCAGCACGAACATCGCCGGCAGCACGCCGAGCCACGCCACCGCGCCGCGCGCGCGAAACCACCGCCCAGCGATATAGCCCGCCAGCGCGATGAACGCTGCGCACACAGCCACGAGCCCGATCGTCAGGAACCCCGCAACCGGAAGCGGCGCACCGCCAATGATGCGCACCGCGATGTACGTCCAATACGTGCCGAAGCCGAATGCGCCGCCGCCATAGACGAAGCCGATTCTGGCCGCGCGCCACGCCGGGGCGTCGTGCCACAGATAAAGGAGTACCGCAAACGACAGCGGCGCGATCCAGAATTGACCGAAAGGGGCGAAAGCGAACGGCAGCACCGCTCCGGCCAACGCAGCTTGCGAAAAGTCCCTCACCGCGCGAGCCCGCGGCTACTCGGCGGCGGGCGGCGGCAACCGCGTGACTTCGAGCGCCTGCAGGCGCCGGCGATCGCCGCGCAGCACCTTGAACCGCAGGCCCGAGTACTCGAGCTGCTCACCGCGACGTGGCAAGCGGCCGAGCTCGTGCATCACGAGCCCGCCCACCGTGTCATAGTCGGCGTCGGAGATCTCGGTGGTGAAGAACTCGTTGAATTCCTCGATGCGCGTGAGCGCTTGCACGACGAACTTGCCGCCGTCCTGCGGCTGGATCGGTGGCGCAGCGTCCGCATCGTGCTCGTCGTCGATTTCGCCGACGATCTGCTCGAGCACGTCTTCGATGGTGGCGAGACCGGCGACGCCGCCGTACTCGTCGACGACGATCGCCATGTGGTTGCGACTCTCGCGAAACTCGTCGAGCAGCGTGTTCAGGCGCTTGCTCTCGGGAATGAACACGGCCGGGCGCATCAGCGTCTCGATGTTGAACCCAGCGCGATCGCGGATGAACTGCTTCAACAAATCCTTTGCGAGCGCGATGCCGACAACTTCATCGCGATCGTCACCGATCACGGGGAAGCGCGAATGGTTGGATTCGCTGATGACCTTCAAGATCTCGTCGGCCGATTGATCCTTGGACACCACCACCATGTGGCTGCGCGGGACCATGATGTCGCGCGTCTGCGCGTCGGCGACCGCAAGCACGGCCTGCAGCATGGTGAGCTCGTCTTCCGCCAGCACGCCGCTCTCGACGAATCCGGCGAGAAACTCGACGATCTGCTGGCGATCTTTGACGTCCCCGCGACCTTGGACGAGCCTGGCCCACCAGCCGGATACGCCGGTGTCGCTTGGAGTCGTTTCGTCTGACATCGAAAGGATTTTAACCCGAATACGGGTCCGGAAACCCGAGCGCGGCTAGCAGCGTGCGTTCCCGCGTTTCCATCGTCGTGGCCTCGGCGCTGGTTTCGTGATCGTAACCCTGAAGATGCAGCACGCCGTGCACGACCATGTGCGCCCAGTGGGCGGGGGCCGACTTACCCTGTTCCCGCGCCTCGCGCTGCACCACGGCGGCGCAGATCACGAGGTCGCCTAGCGGTAGCAGCTCGGCACCGGCGGCGCCGGGCACCCGATCCGCGCTGAAGGACAGCACGTTCGTGGGCCCACGCTTGCCGCGGTACCTCGAGTTCAGCGCCGCGCTCTCGTCTTCGTCAACGATCCGCAGCGTGAGCTCGCCGCGAGCGGCTTTGCCGAGCGCATGCCGCGCCCAGGCGCGCAGCTTCTGCGGCGAGGGTGTGGCCGTCGCGTGCGCTGCATCTTGCACCGTGACCGCGAGCCGGCGCTCACGCGCCATCACTCGCCCTCTGGATTCGCGGCCTGCCCTTGCTGCTCTTCGCGCGCGTATGCCGAGACGATCTTCTGCACGAGCGGGTGACGCACCACGTCCTCGGCGCCGAAGTGGATGAACGCGATGCCTTCGACGCCGTTTAATATTCGCCCGACCTGCTTCAGCCCCGACTCCTTGCCGCGCGGCAAGTCCGTCTGCGTGACGTCGCCCGTTACCACGGCGCGCGACCCGAACCCCATGCGCGTCAGAAACATCTTCATCTGCTCGGGCGTCGTATTCTGAGCTTCGTCCAAGATCACGAATGACTCGTTCAACGAACGACCGCGCATGAATGCGAGCGGCGCGATCTCGATGACGTGTCGCTCGATCAGCCGCCCGACTTTGTCGAAGCCGATCATCTCGTATAACGCGTCATACATCGGCCGCAGATACGGATCGATTTTCTGCGTGAGATCGCCGGGCAGGAACCCGAGGCGCTCGCCTGCCTCGACAGCAGGACGCACGAGCACGATCCTGCGTACGGAATCGCTTGCAAGCGCTTCGACCGCAGCCGCGACAGCGAGATAAGTCTTGCCGGTGCCGGCCGGGCCGATGCCGAACGTGAGGTCGCACTCGCGCATGGCTTTCGTGTACGCGACCTGATGCGGACCGCGTGCACGGACCGCGCGCCGGCGCGTGTTGATGATGACGCCTGAATCGGCTGCGTCTTCGCCCAACGAATCGGCACGCACGTGCTCCGCAAGCGCCAAGTGCACTCGTTCGGCGTCCACCTCTTCCGTCCCGGCGATATCGAACAAGTCCTCGAGCACGCGGCGGCCGCGTTCGGCCGCGGAATCGGAGCCCGCGAGCTCGAAACGGTTGCCGCGGTTGCTGATGCGAATGCCAAGTTGGCGCTCGATCTGACGCAGGTGCTCGTCGAATTGACCCCCGACACGCGCGAGACGACGCGGATCGTCCGGCGTCAGCACGACGGTCAAAGGCGAGTCGGACTTCGGTTGGTCAGGCAACGGACTTTTGTATCGCACTTGAAACCAGGCGACCCCTCAAACTGTTGCGCTTCGGCTCGGTAACGACCACATCGGCAAATCGGCCCACGAGCTCGGACGGGCCGACGAAGTTGACCCAACGCTGGTTCTCGGTGCGCCCCGCGAGCTCGCGCTCGTTCTTGACCGAGGTCTTCTCGACGAGGATCCGCTGCACGGTGCCGACCATGCCGGCGCTGATGGCGGCGGCCTGCTCGTTGACGAGGGTCTGAAGGCGCTCGAGCCGTTTCTGCTTGATCTCGTACGGCAGGTCCGGAAGATCCGCGGCCGGCGTGCCGGGCCGCGGGCTGTAGATGAAGCTGTACGACTGGTCGAAGCCTACATGTCGGATCAGCGCCAGCGTCTCCTCGAAATCTTCCTCGGTCTCGCCCGGGTAGCCCACGATGAAGTCCGTGGCGATCGAGATGCCGGGCCGGACGGCCTTCAGCTTGTCGATCTTCGCGATGTATGTCTCAGCCGTGTAGCCGCGCTTCATCAGCTTGAGCACTCTGTCCGAACCGCTTTGCACCGGCAGGTGCAGAAAGTTCGCGAGCTTTTCCACCGTGGCATACGCGCTAACGAGCGAGTCGTTGAATTGCGCGGGATGCGACGTGGTGAAACGAATGCGCTCGACGCTGTCGATCTTCGCGACTTCGCGGATCAGGGCCGCGAGGTCGGCTTTCTTGCCACCGCCAGCCGTCGGGCCGCGGTACGCATTCACGTTTTGGCCGAGCAGCGTGATCTCGCGCGCACCGAGCTCGGCCAAGTGTTGCGCTTCCGCGAGCACGTCCACGAGCGGCCGGCTGATTTCCTTGCCGCGCGTGGTAGGCACGATGCAATACGAGCACGCCTTGCTGCAGCCTTCCATGACGGACAGGAACGCCGCGCTCTGCGAGGCCTTGGCCTGCGGAATCTTGTCGAACTTCTCGATCTCCGGGAACGACACGTCGACGACCCGCGCCGTGCCCATGCGAACCTTGCCGATCAGCTCCGGCAAACGGTGTAGCGTCTGCGGGCCGAACACGATGTCGACCCAGGGCGCGCGCTTCATGATGGCGGCGCCTTCCTGGCTCGCGACGCAGCCGCCAACGCCGATGATGAGGTTCGGGTTCTGCTCTTTCAGCTCGCGCCAACGGCCGAGCAGCGAGAACACCTTATCTTCTGCCTTCTCTCGCACCGAGCACGTGTTCACGAGCAGGATGTCGGCTTCTTCCACACCGGCCGCCTTGCTCGCGGACAATGAACTCCCGAGCACGTCCGCCATCTTGGCGGAGTCGTACTCGTTCATCTGGCAGCCGTAGGTCTGGATGAAGTAACGCTCAGCCACGTCAGAACGGAATGTCGTCGTCGAAATCGCCGGGCGGACCACTGTCGACGCTGTCGTTCACTGCTGCGGCCGGGCGCTCTCTGGCGCTCGCGCTCGCTGCCGCGGGTGCGTTGGCTCCGGCGCCGGCGCCACCGCCCTTGCTGCCGAGCATCTGCATCTCGTCGGCCACGATTTCGGTCGTGTAACGGTCTTTGCCTTCTTTGTCCTGCCACTTGCGCGTGCGCAGCTTGCCTTCGATGTAGACCTGCGAGCCCTTGCGCAGGTACTCGGCGGCGATCTCGGCCAGGCGGCCGAACATCGCGATCTTGTGCCACTCCGTGCGCTCCTGCTGGTCGCCGGTCTGCTTGTCTTTCCACGACTCCGAGGTTGCGAGGGTCAGGTTCGTGACCGCACTACCGCTCGGCATGTAACGCGTCTCGGGGTCTTTGCCGAGATTGCCGACGAGAATGACCTTATTAACGCCGCGTGCCATGCAATCTCCTGTGTGGGCGAGCCTCTTGGGGCTCTTCGGCCGGGTCGTTCACGACACTCGACCAGGGGAGGTCATTCTACACCGCAGCCCCCTCAATACACCCCGCATACTTGGGGCGTTCGGCGAGAAAAGCCACGGGCTACGGACCCGCTTCGATCCCCCGCCGCCAATCGGCCCGCAGCTCGGCCACGTCCCGACCCGCGAGCTTCTCGAACTGCGCCCGCGCGTCTTTCGCGGCCATGAGCCCTACAAGCGCGTCGAGGCCGATGCGCCCCGCCAGGTACTTGTTGAAGGAAGCAGAGCAGGCATAGAACGCCGGCGCCACGAGCGGGCGGCGCTGCACCGAACCCAGGGCCTCGGGCGCTCCGACCGCGCCGATGAACGGCAGCACTTCGTCGCCCACCGGCGTCCCGAGCGCCGTGGCGCAGCGTCGATCGAGCTGCTCGAACCTGCCGACGTTCAGCGGATCTCCCTCCAGAACGCCCGCCGACTTCGAAACGGACATGGCGACGAAGGTGGCGATGCCCTCGATCAGCCACACTGGCCCGTCGTGCTGCGGGTCGAAGCGAGCCCCGCGAGCGAGGATGAAATCGGCGCGCGGTGACAGCAGCACGTGCGCCGTCTCGTGCAGCAGCGGAGCGCTGCCGCTTAGCAACCGCGACAACGAGACGAAGACCAGGGCGAACACCGGCCGAGCGTACGAGACGAAATTGCTTGGGTGGAAGTAGTAGTCGATACGCGCGGGATCGCGTTGCCAGGCGCGCGGCGAGCGCGTGAAAGCCTCGAGGGCTTCGATGCCCTCGTTCAGCTCGGTGGCGAGGGCGCGTGCTTCGTCAAACGACATCGCATCGCGCGGCATATGAACGACAGCGCGCCCCACCGTGGTGGCGAATCCATCGTTGGTCAACGACGCGATCATTGCGTTCTCGCCGGCTCCGAAATCGATCCGATCGGACTCGGGCTGCGCTTGCGCAAGGCCCACCACCGAGAGGAGTACCGCGACCACGCAGACTATTGAGACGCGATTCAGATTGTATTCCCGTTTTTCGGTTTGCCAGGCAAGCCTACGCCCGCGCTCGCATCGATCGAAAGTGCGCGGGCTGCCGCCGCTGGCGCGGAACTTGCTCTTATGGTCCTCAGGCTCGCTCACGATCGCGGGAGGAATCTTTGTGCTGACCAGGATCTGGACCGGAACTCTACTGCTGTTGGTCGTCGCCTCGATCATCGTGCAGCTCGCCGCGCCCGGCTCAGCCGCGCTCGCGGGAACAGCCGGGTTCGTACTAGTGGCGTGCGGCACGCTGCTCGTCGCGCGGCTCTCCCACACGCCTGCCGCGCTCCGTGCATTGCGCGCCACGTTGCGGGAAATACGCGCCGAACGCCGCTCGCCGCAAGAGGGCGAGTTACAGCTGCAATGGTTCCTGCAAGCGGCAAACTTCTTCCGCTACGGCAACATTCGGCCGGCAGAAGAAGCCGCGCGACAGATCCCGGACCCGGTGCTACGCCGCGGCGCGGAACTCGTGCTCGATGGCTTTCAGCGCCCGCAACTCGCGATTGCGCTCCAACGGCAGATCGCGGAGCGTCGCGAGCGGCTCGTGCGGCCGGTGGAGCTGTTGCGCGCGATGGCCGGCTACGCGCCATCGCTCGGCATGTTCGGCACGCTGCTCGGCTTGCTCCAGATGCTGTTTGGCACCAGCAACGGTGACATCAGCCACATGGGCGCCGCCATGGGCTTCGCGATGATGACCACGGTGTACGGCCTCGTGCTCTCGAACCTCGTGCTGAAGCCGCTTGCGACGAAACTCGAGCAGCGCAATCGGCGCTATCTGACTCAGAGCATCGTGGCCATGCAGGCCGTGATGCTGCTCTTCGAACGCCAGCACCCCGAATACATCCGTGACGTGATCAACGACGTGCGTGTGCCGCGCGCCTCGGTGCATCACTCCTTCGCCACGGCCGGGGGCATGGCGCAGTGATGTTCGCGCATCGCCAGCAAAACGACGATGCGGACTTCATGCCGGCGATGCTCGATCTCGATTGGGAAACGGAAGACCGCGACGACACGTGGCTCGTATCGTTCGCCGACATCATCAGCACGACGCTCGCGATGGTCGTGCTGCTGTTCGGCCGCTCGGCGCTCACGACACCGGCGCCGGAAAGCGCGCCACTCGAGCCGCAGCAGGTGGTCGCGCGCATGCTCCCGATGCCGCCTGCACCTGTCATGGCGCCCGCCGCAGTGACCGCCGCGCCAGTAGTCGACAACGAGCTCACACCCGAGAGTCGTCTCGCCTCGCTGGTCACGGCACGGTTCGCCGGCCGCATCGCCGCTGAACAGCGTAAGGAAGGCGTCGTGCTGACGATCCCCGAGGTGGCGCTGTTCGATTCCGCGCGCGCCGAGCTGCACTCCTCCGCGCTCCCATTGTTGAACGAGCTCAGCGCTACGCTGCGCGAGGTCGGCGAAGCACAGATCTCGATCGAAGGTCACACCGACGACCGCCCGGTGCTCGGCGGCGAGTTCCGTTCGAACTGGGATCTCGCGTCGGCACGCGCGAACGCCGTCACCGCGTTCTTCCTAACGCATGACTTCGCGCCGCAGCGCCTGCACTCGGTGAGCTACGCCGATACGCGACCCGTGGCCGACAACGGCAACGCGACCGGCCGTGCGGCGAATCGCCGCGTGGAGCTTGCGGTAGAGTTCGCGCCGCAGCGCTCTCGCTAAGACATCACTCGTGCCGAGTAAAGTGGAGCGTTGACTCGCCACGGCACGCTGCCGATACTCCTTCAGAGCGGTAGAACCCCCAAACCGAAGACTAGGGAAGAACGAATGTGAAGCACTCCGCGTTTTCAACCGCACGAATCCTGATCATCGGCCTCGGCTTCGCAGCCATCGCAGCGCCGGCCGCCGAGCTGGGCCCGATGGTCGGCGCAGCTTTCCCGCACGAGCTAACAGCGCCGGATCAGCGCGGCAAGGAACAGAACGTAAAGTCCGTGATGGGCGCGAAGGGTCTCGCGATCTTCTTCGTCCGTTCCGCGGATTGGTGTCCGTTCTGCAAGGGACAGCTCGTCGACGTCAACAGGCATCTCGCGGGATTTCAGGCGCTCGGACTGAACGTAGTATCCGTCAGCGTGGACGAGATTCCGAAAATCGCGGAGTTCGCCGAGGCGCAGAAGATTGGCTACACCATGCTCTCGGACCCGAAGGGTGCAATCAATCTGAAGCTCGGAATTCGCGACGAGCAGTATCCCGTCGGCAGCGCCGCATTCGGCGTACCGCGCCCGACGCTCTACGTAGTCGACCGAGAAGGCGTTATTCGGCTGCGGTACATGGAGCCCACTTACCGCACTCGGCCGGACTTGGACGGCGTGTTACGCGATGCCGCGGCGCTGCAGCTGCACTAGCC
>JBDTOT010000002.1:0-189916 GCA_039933105.1 Gammaproteobacteria bacterium
AAAGATCTGGCGCCGGGCATGGACGATGTCGGCGTGTTGTGGTTGCGCGGCATGCTCGCTCGCCTCGACGGCACGGATACGCCCGTCGACGCTTCGACGGTATACGACACCGCACTCGCAAGTAGAGTCCGGGTGTACCAGCGCACACGGCAGCTCACGGTGGACGGTATCGTTGGCGACCGGACGGTAGTTGCGATGCTGGCCGACCTCAAGCTTCCGGACACACCGCTACTGCTCGCGGGACACTGACATGTCATTCATCCTGGATGCACTTCGCAAATCCGAGCATGAGCGCCAGCGTTCGGCGGTGCCAGGTCTGTCGCACGTACCGCTCGCGACGGCGCGCAGTGAGCTACCGGTTTGGACGCTGCTCGTGATCGGGGTGCTGGCTGCCGCCGTGCTCGTGCTGGGCGGCGCCTGGTGGCAGAGCCAGCGCTCGCTCAACGCATCGACCGCGAGTTCGACGGCCGCCATAGCGGCGCCTATCGCTTCGAGTCCGCCGACCGTCGCGGTTCCCACTCCGGCCGCGCCGCCTACGGTTGCGACCCCGCCGCCCGCCGCCGCACCCACGAGCGTCGCAATCGCGCAACCCGTGCAGCCATCCGCGGTCGCCTCGGCGTCGTTGCTGCAGGATAAAGAATCCGCCGCAGCTCTCGACGAACGGACGCAGTCGCTCGCGGACGCTGCCATCGTGCCGAAACAGCCCGCCGCAACGGGGCCGACCTTGCCAAGCGTGACCGCGTTGCTGGCGCAAGGCATCGACGTTCCGCCGCTCAAGCTCGAGCTACATGCCTACAGCGACAAGCCGGCGGAACGCTTCGTGTTCATCAACGGCCATAAGTACAGAGAAGGCGAGCGCCTCACCGAAGGCCCAGAGGTCGTGAAGATCGAGCCGAACGGTGTCGTGCTCAGCCAGCGGGGTCAGCGGTTCCAGCTAGCGCCCGAGTAGTCAAATCAGCGTCGGCAGACGCTCCATCAGCGCCGGGTCGTCGTTACGCGGATCGTTGACCGCAAACGATACCGGCCACGCTTCGACCTGCGGCGCCCGCGCCGCGATCTCCGCCACCTCGGCTGCGCTCGTCGCCGGATCGAGCCAACGCGCCTGGTCGAGCCGCGCCACGAGCACCGGCATGCGGTGGTGAATCGGCGCGAGTGTCGCGTTCGCATCCATCGTCACGATCACGCACGTTTCAAGCGTACGTCCATCCGGCGCACGCCAGCGCTCCCAAAGACCCGCAAACGCGAGCAACGGCTCGCCGTGCCCGCGGATGAAGAACGGCCGCCGCCGTCCCTGCACCGCTTCGCCCCATTCGTAGAAGCCGCTCGCTGCGATCAAGCAGCGGCGGCGCGCGAACGCTTCTCGAAACGCCGGCTTGTCGGGCAAGCTATCGAGACGCGCGTTGATCAGCCGCTGGCCGATCGACGCATCCTTGGCCCAGAACGGCACGAGACCCCACTTGAGGAGATCTAGTCGCCGCACGCCTTCGTGCTCGCGCACCACGGCTACGGCCTGCCCCGGAGTGACGTTGTAATGCGGCGGCAGCGCCTCGGCGACGGCCTCGGTCAGACCGAAGTGCTCGGCCAGCTGCGCGGAAGTGGCGAACAACGCGAACCGGCCGCACACCTTACTCGCGCACGCCTCGGCCGTAGCGCAGGAGCAGCAACACCGCCGCGAACAACACCGCCGCCGAACCCAACATAATCGCGTACGCCAAACCGATCGGTATATCCGACGACCCGAGCATGCCGTAACGAAACGCGTTGACCATGTAAAGAATAGGATTTGCCAGCGCCACTTTCTGCCAAAACGGCGGCAGCAGCTTGATCGAGAAGAACACGCCCCCGAGATACGTCAACGGTGTCAGCACGAACGTCGGGATGATCGAGATGTCGTCGAACGACTTCGCGAATATCGCATTGAACAACCCCGCGATCGAGAACACGACCGCCGTCAGCAGAATCGTGCTGAACGTGACTATAGGATGCACGACGTGCAGGTCCGCGAAAAACATCGCAACCACCACGACGAGCGCGGCCACCAGCAGGCCCCGTACGACTCCGCCAATGACGAAGCCCACCACGATCGTGGTATGAGCCAATGGCGCCACGAGCATCTCCTCGAGATGCAGCATCAACTTGCTCGAGAAGAACGACGACACTACGTTCGCAAACGAGTTCGTGATGACGGACATCATGATCAGCCCAGGCGCGATGAACGTCATGTACGGCACGCCCTCCATGGTCCCGATGCGCCCGCCCACGAGGCTGCCGAAAATGATGAAGTACAGCGTCATGGTGATGGCGGGCGGCACGATCGTCTGGATCCAGATCCGCACCACGCGGCGCGTTTCCTTCCGCACGATCGTGTTCAGCCCCACGAGATTGATGCGCCACAGCTTCGGCGCCGTGCGGCGGGTGAGAGTCACATCGTTCATGCCGAGCGGCGCTCCTCTTTGTCCTTGTCCTGGACGAGTCTGATGAACAGCTCTTCGAGGCGGTTCGTTTTCGTGCGCATGCTGACCACGTGCAGCGATTGCGCCGAGAGCTGCGTGAACACATCGTTCAATCCCTGACCCTTCAGCACTTCGACCTCAATCTCGTGCTCATTGCGTAGCCGTGCCGGGTAATTCGCGAGCGTCGGTGCCGCGCTGACTGGCTCCCGCAAGCTCAACACGAACGTCTCAACCTGCAGCTTGCCGATGACGTTCTTCATCGTGTCGTTCTCGATGATTCGGCCTTCGTCGATGATCGCTATGTTCCGGCATAGGCTCTCGGCTTCGTCGAGGTAGTGCGTGGTGAGAATGATCGTGACACCCGCCGCATTGATCTCCCGCATGAACTCCCACATCGAGCGACGAATTTCGATGTCGACGCCCGCGGTGGGCTCATCGAGGATCAGGAGGCGCGGCTCGTGGACGAGCGCGCGCGCGATCATGAGCCGGCGCTTCATTCCGCCCGACAACGTCCGTGCGATTCCGAGGCGTTTCTCCCACAGGTGCAACGCCTTCAGGTATTTCTCGGTGCGCTCACGCGCCACGTTCGCGGGCACACCGTAGTACCCCGCCTGATTGATCAGCGTGAGGTCGTTGCGCTCGAACATATTCAGGTTGATTTCCTGCGGCACGACGCCGATGCACGACTTCGCAGCGTCGCGCTCGGTCTCGAGGTCGTGGCCGAACACCTGCACCGAGCCGCTCGACTTGCGGATGAGCGACGTGATGATGCCGATCGTCGTCGTCTTGCCGGCGCCGTTGGGGCCTAGCAGTGCGAAGAAGTCGCCCTCGCGTACCGTGAGGTCTATGCCTTTCAGCGCTTCCACGCCGTTGCCGTAGACCTTGCGCAGATCCTTGATGACTAACGCGTCCATTGCTGTCCTAGCCGGAGCCCGTGCCCCGCGGGCGGCTATTGTAAATGCGGCGGCACCGCCGTGCCGCAACGAACGCTAGTTCCTTCAGGTGGCGGGATGCGCGGGCCGGCGCTGCGGCCAGTCCCGAGCGAGCCCCGGCTGGAGCGCAACGAGTGCGAGCTGGCGCCGCGACTCGGGCCGCGTGTCGGTCAGAATGCCGTGCCACAGCCGGTCCTGGTCGGTGAACGCGCATTGCACGACGTCCGGGCCGGCCGCCAGACGCGCAAGGTCGGGCAGCGGCAGCGACCGCATCAGTTCGATCTGCACGACACCAAGACCGAGCAGAAACTGCGCCTGGTAAGGACTTTGGCGGCTCGCGTGGCGCGCAGCCAGAAGGATCGATAGAGCGAGCTCGTGATACGGGGCATCGCGTTCCGCGACCACGGCCCCTGTTTGCCCCACGCCGCCGACGCTGTCGCACCGAATTTGAAACAGCGCGTGTGGAAACTGCGCCACGTTGTCGAGCAGCGTGCCATCCGCTGCGCGCAGCGGCGGGTGCGCCGTCGCCGGCAAACCGAGGCAGTCACGCTCGACTCGCGCCCGTGATTGCAGGAAACCCAGGAACGATCGATTGAGCTCGTGCACAGGTTCGAGGTGCTCTAAAAGGGCGGTGGCCAGCATACGTTTCAGTCCCCGTTTCGCGGCGAATTTGCCATATATGGTCCTAAAATACCATTAGTGGTAAATGTAGGCTAACGTCGTGAATGTTGCGGATATGGGGGTAAAGGGGAACATGAGGGCAACCGACGACCGTTATCGACGCGAACAGGCGCGATTCAATCTCGCCATGCGGCTCATCGAGCACGAAGCACGAACCGGCACGATTCGCTATCTGACCGGGCTTCAGGATGATCGCATTCGCAAGCTGTACACGACCTATTTCAAGTACGACGCGCAACCAGTCCGGCGCCGTCGCGGACGTTCGCCGACGCGCGTCGGGCCGCTCGTTCGCACGCCGCAGCGCGCCCTCGAATCCGGGGTGTTCGCGCACCTATTGCTCGCAAACGGGCTGTTTTGCGTCGACCGACCGCCGGGGCCGAATCTCAAAGCCAACGTGGATTTCGGCCATCGGCTCTGTGAATGCTTCGAAAGTTTCGAGCAGCTCATCCCCTATCATTCGCTGTCGTTCGAATGGGGCTGGAATCTGCTGCAGAGCATTCGGCGCGGGGACGAGCTCGGTATTGCCCGCTGCGACAAGTGCCAGGTCTGTTACGTGTTCGATCTGCTATCGCTGCCACGTACCGCGTGCCCCGCCTGCCTGCTGTTCGAGCGTGGGCGCGCGGTACCATTCGAGCTGATGTCCGCGTGAGGTAATCGGCTCGATGTGTCTCGTGGTGGTGGCGCACGCGGCGGCGACGCGCTACAGATTCGTGATGGCCGCCAACCGCGACGAGCTGCATACGCGGCCCGCGCGCCCAGCCGGCTGGTGGCCGGAGCCGCCGGGCCTCTTCGGCGGCCGCGACCTGCTTGCCGGGGGCACCTGGCTCGGCGTCGACCGACGCGGCCGTGTCGCGGCCGTTACGAACGTACGGGACGGAACGCCACGGGAAGCCCCTCGCTCGCGCGGAGCGCTGGTGACCGGTTATCTCGGGAGCGCCGAGTCGGCGGCTGGCTTCTCGGCGTTATCGGCCGCAGCGGGGGCAAGCTTTGCAGCGTTCAACCTGCTGCTCTTGGACGGCGCGGAACTCTGGTTTGCGAGCAATCGCGCTGCGACGACACGGCTTGCGCACGGCATCCATGCGCTCAGCAACGCCCCGTTCGGCGTCGAGTGGCCGAAGACCGTGAGCGCCAAAGACGGCGCCGCGCGAGCATTGGCCGCGCCCGATCCGCTCGAAGCGTTGTTCGAGCTGCTCGCCGTGCGGAGCTCCGCGGAATCCGCCGAGGAGCGTTACCGCGAGGCGCACTTTGTGGTAGGCCCGGTGTACGGCACACGCTGCTCCACCGTGATCCTGATCGACGATCGTGGAATGCTGACGTTCGCCGAGCGCTCGTTCGACGTCGGCGGCGCGGGCACAGGCGACGTCCGCGAATCGTTCGCGACTGAGTCGTAGCTCAGCGTCAACCGACGCGCTTCGCTAGCCAGACCGCGATCGCGGCAATCTCCTCGGCACAGATGCTGTGTGGCACTGGGTAAACGTGCCAATCGACGGCATAACCCAAGCTCTCGAGCGTGCGCCGCGAAGCTTCGGCGAGAGCGAGCGGCAGCAGGGGATCCGCGGAGCCGTGAGCCATGAAGATCGGCACGCCCGCGTTCGCGGCGCTGCGCTCAGCCGCTAACGTGTCTCCCAACGCCAAGTAGGTCGAGAGCGCGAGAACGCCGCCCAGCGGCCGCGACTCGCGCAACGCCGTATGCAGCGCGATCGCACCGCCTTGCGAGAAACCGGCGAGCACAATCTGCGAGGCCGTGAGACCGCGCTCGATCTCGCGATCGATCAGCTGCGTGACGGCGGCGGCACTAACGCCGATACCGGCCGCATCCTGCCGCACGTTCATTCCGAAGCCGAGGATGTCGTACCAGCCCCGCATTTCCATGCCGCCGTTCACGGTGATCCGCCGAACGGGTGCATGTGGGAATACGAACCGCGCCGGAAACGGCAAATCGAGCTCCGGCACGATCGGCTCGAAGTCGTGGCCGTCCGCACCGAGGCCATGCAGCCAGATGATCGCGAGTTGCGGCGAATCACCGGTGGAAATTTCAACGGTCGGCAAAAGCGTGTCGGAGCTGCTCGTCATCGGAACACCCGGCCTATTGCAAATTTGCGCATACGGCCTATTATATGCGCAATTTTATCCACAGCCTTCTGCCGAAATGCCTGCTTCACGCGAACAAAACGAGCGCCGACAAGCTATTGCCCGACTTCTCGAGGAGCACTCGATTAATCGGCAAGCAAAGCTCGTCGAGCTGCTTCGAACCGAAGGTTATCCGGCCACGCAGTCGAGCGTGAGCAGGGATTTGCGGGATCTCGGAGCGATCAGACAGAAGGCCGGCTACAGCTTGCCGAAGGCTGCTGAGGTTAGCAACGGCGAATCGCTGCAGGGCGTTGCGGAGCTCGTGCTCGACATGCGACCGGCCGGGCCCAACCTGCTCGTGATCATGACGGAGGTCGGCGCCGCACAACGCGTCGCCGTCACGCTGGACCATATCGGCTGGCCGGAGATCGTCGCAACGCTGTCCGGCGACGACACGATCTTCGTGGCGACCGAAGGTGCAAACCAACAACGCCGGCTACGAAGCCGGTTGCGACAACATCTGACTCTGAAGAAGGCATCCATATGACTGCTGCGGCTAAACCGATCGTTCTGGCGTTCTCCGGCGGGCTCGATACGTCGTTCTGCATTCCTTGGCTCAAGGAGACTTATGGCCGGCCCGTCGTAACGGTGACGGTGAATTGCGGCGGCATCGACGCCGCCGCGGCGCGGCAGCTAGAAGAGCGCGCGAAGGCGCTGGGTGCCGTGGAGCACCACTTGATCGAGGCACGAGGCGAGTTCTTCGACAAGGTCATCAAGTTCCTGATCATGGGCAACATCCGCCGCGGCAACATGTACCCGCTGTGCGTCGGCGCCGAGCGCGGCTTGCAAGCGAAGTACTTGGCGCAGCTCGCGAAGCAGCTCGGCTCTGACACCGTGGCGCACGGGTGCACGGCGGCCGGCAACGACCAGGTGCGGTTCGAGATCGTGCTAAAGGCCGTGGCGCCCGAGCTCGTGATCCTCGCGCCCGTGCGCGATCATTCGTGGCAGCGACCGGCGCAGGTCAAGTTCCTCGAAGACCGGAAGATGCCCGTGCCGACTCGCGGCAGCGCCTACTCGACGAACCGCGGCCTGTGGGGCGTCACGATCGGCGGCACCGAAACGCTGGACTCGAAGGGCAGCATTCCCGAGTCCGCCTGGGTGTTGTCGGCCGGCGCGCTCGATAAACCGCAACCGTTCTCAGAAATCGAAGTCGAGTTCGACAAGGGCGTGCCCGTGGGCCTCGATGGCGCGCGGCTCGATGCCGTCGCGCTGATCGAGAAGCTCGAGACGGTCGCCGCACGTTATGGGGTTGGCCGCGGCATTCATCTCGGCGACACGATCATCGGCACGAAGGGCCGCGTGGCGTTCGAGGCGCCGGCCGCCGAAGTCCTGATCAACGCGCATCGCGAGCTCGAGAAGCTGACGCTCACGCTCACGCAGTCGCAGGTCAAAGAGCCGGTGAGCCAGATCTACGGCCAGCTGATCCACGAAGGCAAACAGCTCGACCCCGCGTGCCGCGACATCGAGGCGCTGTTCACGTCGTCACAGTCGCGCGTCACCGGCAAGGTCCGCGTGCAGCTGCGCCCCGGCAGCATGTTCGTGCTCGGCGTCACGTCACCGCATTCGCTGATGAGTGTAAGCCGCGGCAAGTACGGCGAAGCCGCAGGCGAGTGGACGCCAGCCGACGCGCTTGGCTTCTCGAAAATCATGGCGTTGCCCGGGATGTTCCATACCCGGGCCGGAGGGCAGTGACATGCGCTCGGTATTGGTCGACAAGATCGCTTCTGTCGCGTTGCAGGCTGACTTGGGCCAGGAGATCCGCGTCGCGGACGACATCCCCTGCGAGGAGGGTGTGCTAGTTGCGGTCGAGGTGCTGAACAACAAATCGCGCTACAACACGCTCGAGCTCACGAGCGGCCGAATGGCCGAGGTCAAGAAGGGCGATGTCGTGGTCGGCGCGCTAGGCCACCGCAAAGCGCTGTTTGGCTATTCGGGTCATTTGCCCACCGAGCTCAAGCCAGGCGACATCGTGCAGATGCTCAACTTGGGCGGCGTGGTCGGCATCTGCGATTCGATCAATCCCTCCCACGGCGAGCCGTTCGACTGCCGCGTGCTCGGTGTCGTGCTCGACTTCCCGTATCTCGGCCAACGCGTCGGCGTGCCCGCACGCGTGTCCGCCGAACCGCTGCAGATGGATGTTCCGCTCACGATTCAGGGCGTGCCCGTGGTTGCGATCGCCGGCACCTGCATGAACTCGGGGAAGACCGCCGCCGCGTGCGCAATAGTGAGCCGGTTCCGTCACAACGGCCTGATCGTCGATGCGTTCAAGTCGACCGGCGTCGCGCTGCGTCGCGACATTCTCGCTATGGAAGACTCGGGCGCGCGACACATCGCCATGTTCTCGGACTTCGGCATCGTCGCCACGACTTCGAAGAACGCGCCTGCGCTCACGCGCAGCCTGTTGAACGAGCTCGGTGAGCAGAAGCCGGACGCCATCGTGTTCGAGCTCGGCGACGGCTTGCTCGGCGCCTACGGTGTCGAAGCCATCCTGCGCGACAAGGAAATCTGCAAGTCGATCACGGCCATGGTGCTGTGCGCGAACGACCCGGTGGGCGCCTGGGGCGGCGCGAAGCTGTTGCGCGAAGAGTTCGGCATCGAGCCGACGGTGATCTCGGGACCAGCCACGGACAACCAGGTTGGCATCGACATCATCAACGACCGCGCGAAGGTCGCGGCGTTGAACGCCATGACCCATGCCGCCGAGCTTGGCGACCTGCTCCAATCCGCGATCGGGCTTGGGCACCGGGCGGCGAAGATAAGCGCATGAGCACGACGAAACCCATTCCTACCATCGTGCTTGGCGGCTCGGGCTACGTGGCCGGCGAATTCCTGCGCCTGTTACACGCGCACCCGATGCTCGCGCTCGGCGGGGTCGTGTCGACGAGTCAGGCCGGCGAGCCCGTGGCGAAGACGTTCGTCCATCTTGCGCCCGCGTTCCCGAACGAAACGTTCGTGTCGCTCGACGGCGTGATCGAGCGCCTCGGCACGGCGCCGAAGTGGCTCGTGCTCTCGGCCGCACCGCACGGCGCATCGGCCGGCCTCATCGATAAGCTGCTGACCGCCAGCGCCAATACCGGCGTCGAAGTGGTGGTGGTCGATGCGTCGGCCGACTTCCGTTTCCCTGAGGCCGACGCATACGCGGCCGTGTATGGGCACGCGCACGAAACCCCGGCGCGACTCGCCGAGTTCACGTGCGCCGTGCCGGAACAGCTCGCGACCATCGACACTCCCCACGCCGCCCACCCGGGGTGCTTCGCAACCACGATGCTGCTCCCGATCGTGCCACTCGTGGCGCTCGGCGTCGCCGACGAATTCTTCGTGAGCGCCGTGACCGGCAGCACGGGCGCTGGCCGCACGCCGCGCGATACCACGCATCATCCGCTGCGGCAGAGCAACCTGTTCGCTTACCAGGCGCTGAAGCACCGCCATGAGCCGGAGGTTCGCTCCCTGATCAAGGCGGCGACCGGCCATGACGTGGCACTCAACTTCGTACCCCACTCGGGCCCGTTCGCGCGCGGCATTCACGCGACGATCTTCATGAAGCCGAAGGAGCGCATGAGTGGGAGCCAAGTCAACGACGCGCTGCGCGAGTACTATCGCGGCAGCACGTTCGTACGCGTCGACGCCGAGCCGCCGAAGATGAAGGACATCGTCGCCACGAACTATGCGGTAATGCACGCCGTCACCAATGGCGACACGATCGCGGTGTTTTCCGTCATCGACAATCTGCTGAAAGGCGCCGCCGGCGGCAGCATTCAATGGGCGAACCGCTTGCTCGGATTGCCTGAGACCATGGGTTTGACTGCACCTGCAGCGGGGTGGTTGTAATGAGCGTAGCGACACACGAAATCGCCGCCGTCGGCGCGCATCTGAACGAGGTGTATCCCATGCTGCCGTTCACGCCGGTGCGTGGCGTCGGCGTGTACCTCGAGAACGCCGCGGGGCGTCGCATCCTCGATCTGTACGGCGGCCACGCAGTCGCCGCGCTCGGCTATGGCCACCGCGATCTGTCCGAGGCGCTGGCGCGGCAGAGTCGCGACCTCGTCTTTCAGACGAATGCGCTACCGCTGAAGATTCGCGACGAAGCGGCCGAGAAGCTCGCCGCGTTCGGCCCGCCTGGGCTTGGGCGCGTGTTCTTCGTGAACAGCGGCGCCGAGGCGAACGAGAACGCGCTGCGGCTGGCGTTTAGAGTCACGGGCCGCAGCAAGATCGTGGCGATGGAAGGCAGCTTCCACGGCCGGACCGCCGCGGCCTCGGCCGTGACCTTCGGCGCGGCCAAGACTTGGTATGGTTTCCCGCGCACGCCGTTCGACGTGCAGTTCGTGCCGCGCAACGACGCGAAGGCGCTCGCGGCGGCCGTGGACTCGAGCACGGCTGCAGTCATCATCGAGCCCGTCCAGGGGCTCGCGGGCGCGTTCGACTTCGCACCCGAGTTTTTGCATGCGGTCCGAGCGGCCTGCGACAAAGCCGGGGCGCTGTACATCATCGATGAGGTGCAGACCGGCATGGGCCGGCTCGGCGCGCCGTTCGGGGCTCAGCTGCACAACGTGCGGCCCGATCTGTTGACGGTGGCCAAGGGGCTCGGGGGCGGTTTCCCATGCGGAGCCGTACTAATGCCGAACAGCATCGCAGCGGATTTGAAGGCCGGTGCGCTGGGCACGACGTTCGGCGGCGGGCCCGTCGCCTGCGCCGCGATCAAGACCGTGATCGAAGTCATCGAGCGCGACAAGCTGCTCGCGAACGTTCGCGAAGTCAGCGCCGCCATTCGCGCGACCTGCAACGTAGGGCCGGTCGAAAGCATCCAGGGCCAAGGCTTCCTGCTCGGCCTGCGCACGCGGCCGAAGGCTGCTGCAGTTCGCGACGCTCTGCTCGCGCGCGACATTTTGGCCGGCACCAGCGCGGATCCTCACGTGCTCCGGCTCCTGCCGCCGCTGATTCTCTCGACCGAACATGTCCAACACCTGGCTGCCGCCCTGAAGGAGCTGACCGATGCGCCGCTTTAACGACCTCGCCGATTTTTCGAACGAGGAAATCAAGGATCTGATCGCGCTCGCCGCGCGGCTCGACAAGAATCCCGAGCCGCGAGCACTCGAGGGCAAAGTGTTGTCGCTGCTCTTCCTGAGCCCGTCGCTGCGGACGCTTTCTTCGTTCCAGGCGGCGATGATCAAGCTCGGCGGCGGCGCGTTCGTGATCTCGCCCGACATGTCGATCCACGGCTTGGAGTCGCGCTACGGCATCGTCATGGACGGCATGGCAGCGGAGCATGTGCGGGAAGCGATTCCGGTCATCGCATCCTACGGCGACGCGATGGGCGTACGCGCCTTCGCCGACAGACGCGACCTTGCGCATGACCTCGCAGACACCGACTTCAAGAATCTGACGGGCCTCATCGATAAGCCGTGGATCAACATGGAGTCCGCGATCGATCACCCTTGCCAGAGCCTCGCAGACTGGAAAACACTCGACGAGCTCAACGTTCCTGCAAACGGCAAGTTCGTGCTGTCGTGGGGCTACCATCCGAGGGCGCTACCGCTCGCGGTGAGTGCTGCGACGCTGCGCATGGCCGCGAAACGCGGCATGAACATCGTGCATCTGCGGCCGCCCGGCTTCGAATTGCCGCCCGCCATCATGGACCAGGCGCGCAAATCAGCGGCGGCATCCGGCGGCAGCATCACGGAGACGACGGACCGTCGCGAGGCGATGGAAGGCGCGCACGTGATCTACACGAAGTCGTACTCATCGACGAAATACTATGGCGACAAGCTCGGCGACCAGGCGCTGCGCGAGCAGCTCGTGGGCACGTGGTGCGTAGACGAGCCGTGGTTCGCGAACGCGCGGCCCGACTGCCGGTTCATGCACTGCTTGCCCGTGCGCCGTGGCGTCGAGGTATCCGATCGGATTCTCGACGGCCCGCGTAGCGTCGTCATTCACGAGGCGCGTAACCGTTTGTACGCGCAGATGGCTGTGCTGTATCGCATGATGAAAGGCTAGAACACCATGACCGCGAGAATCTCTACCAACGAACAACGAGCTATCGTGATCACGGCTCTGCGCCACGCGCTGCCGTATCTGCGAGTGTTCAAGAACAAGGTGTTCGTGTTGAAGGCCGGCGGCGACGCGTTCGTGTCGAACGAGACCACACGCGCACTGATGGAACAGATCGGCATCCTGCACCAGGTGGGCATCCGGGTCGTGCTCGTGCACGGCGGAGGACCGCAATCGACGGCGCTCGCGAAGCGCCTCGGGTTGTCGACACAGATGGTCGAAGGCCGTCGCGTCACCGACGCGCAGACGCTCGAAGTCTCGACGATGGTGCTGAACGGGGAGATCAATACGCGCATCGTCGCGATGTGTCGCGCGCTCGGCATTCCGGCGATCGGTCTGAGCGGTGTCGACGGGGGGCTCATCAAGGCCAGCAGACGGCCACCCGTGCAAATCAGCGGCAATACGGTCGACTACGGGTTCGTCGGCGACATCTTAGGTCTAGATACGAGCATCCTGGTCAAACAGCTCGACAACGACCTCGTGCCGATCGTGAGCCCGCTCTCGGCCGACGACAACGGCACGCTGTTGAACATCAACGCCGACACCGTCGCGGCGATGATCGCCTGCGAGCTAAAGGCGGAGAAGTTCGTGATGGCCACGGGGGCGCCCGGCATCCTGGACTCGCTCGACGACCCGCGCTCGTTGATCTCGTACGTCGATCGCGCAGGACTGCGTCGCCTGCGCGAGGAAGGCAAGATCTCCGGCGGCATGCTGCCGAAGGTCGCGGCCATCGAGCGCGCGCTGTCCGGCGGCGTGCCACGCGTGCACGTGATCTCCTATCAGCAGCCCGATAGCCTGCTGCTCGAAGTCTTCACGAACGAGGGCACGGGCACGCTGGTGGTCAACGACACGAAGAACCTGCGGCCGGAAGAGCAGACGAGCTAGCCCCATGGCACGCCTCTGGGACAAAGGGTTACCGCTCGACGAGCGCATCCTCCAATTCACGGCCGGCGAGGACCATCTCCTCGACGAACGGCTCGTGGCGTATGACGCGCGCGCGTCGATCGCACACGCACGCATGCTTGCGAAGCAGGGACTGCTGAGCAACGCCGACTGCGACGCGATCTGCGCCGGAATCGAAGCGCTGGCCGCCGCTCACGCCGCGGGCGAGTGGTCCATCGAACTCGCAGACGAGGACGCACACAGCGCGCTCGAGCGGCGGCTCACGGAGCGCATCGGCGCCACCGGCGGTCGGGTGCATCTCGGCCGCTCGCGCAACGATCAGGTGCTGGTCGCGCTGCGCTTGTACCTACGCGACGCGATCGGCGAGCTCGCGGCTGGCGCCGACGCCGTAACCGCGGCGCTCGAGCGCGTGGCTGCCGAGCAGGGAACCATCGCCCTGCCCGGCTACACGCACATGCAACCCGCCATGCCGAGCTCCGTCGCGCTTTGGGCGCAAGGTTTCGCCGCTGAGATCGGCGACGACCGCGACGGCCTGAAGGCCGTGCTGCGGCGCGTGCAAAAAAATCCGCTTGGTTCCGCCGCCGGCTACGGCGTGCCGAACCTGCCGCTCGATCGCGAAGCGACGCGCGCGGCGCTCGGCTTCGACAGCGTGCACGAGCCCGTCACGGCCGTACAGTTGTCGCGCGGCAAAGCAGAAGCCTCGCTGCTCTTTGAGATCGCACTGTTGCTCGGCGATCTTGGCCGCCTCTCGTCGGACCTGCTGCTGTTCTACACCGGCGAGTTCGCGTACGTCGCGTTGCCGGCCGAGATGACCACGGGCTCGTCGATCATGCCGCAGAAGCGAAACCCGGACGTGTTCGAGCTCGTGCGCGGCACGCAGGCCACCGTCGTCGGCGCACTGCAGGAAACGCTCGCGCTGACGGCCAAGCTAACGTCGGGCTACCACCGCGATTTGCAACGGTTGAAGGCGCCACTGTTCCGCAGCATCGATCTCGCGAGCGCCGTGCTGGCGATCATGGCGCACGCGTTGCCGAACGTGCGTTTCCTCAAAGAAAACATTGCGCTCGGACCCGAGCTGTTCGCCGCCGAGCAGGCCAACGCGCTCGTGGTGAAAGAGGGCATTCCGTTTCGCGAGGCGTACAAGCGAGTCGCAGCGCAGCTCGCGCGCGACAAGAGCAAATGAACGCGCGGCGCCGTCACGTTTCGCGCAACCTGCTACTCGGCGCCCTGCTGGCAGCCGTGACCGCGGCCTGCGGCCAAGCTGGCCCGCTCGCGCTTCCGGAGCGGGCGCGGCCGATCCAGCGCATAGAGCTGCCGCAACCGCCGGCACAACCGCAGCCAACGCCACAGCAGGACGACGAGCAAAAGAAGAATGAGCCCTAAACCGCTCGTTCTCGTCGACGGCTCCTCGTACCTGTACCGCGCGTTCCACGTACCGCAGCTGCAGGAGCTTTCGACCGCGAAAGGCGAGTCGACCGGCGCCGTGCTTGGCGTCGTGAACATGCTGTACAAGCTGCTCGACGAGGTGGCGCCGGAGCGCATGGCCGTCGTGTTCGACGCGCCGGGCAAGACGTTCCGCAACGACCTGTACACGGAGTACAAGGCGCACCGCCCGCCAATGCCGGACGAGCTGCGCGCGCAGATCGCGCCCCTTCTCGAAGCCATCGAAGCCATGGGCATTCCGCTATTGCGAATCGAAGGCGTGGAAGCCGACGACGTGATCGGCACACTCGCACGCGAGGCGTCGGCTGCCGGCGAAGAGATCGTGATTTCCACCGGCGACAAGGATTTCGCGCAACTCGTCGACGAGCGCGTGACGCTTGTAAACACGATGGACAACACCACGCTCGACCGCGCGGGCGTGCAAAAGAAGTTCGGCGTGACTCCCGAGCAGATCATCGACTACTTGGCGCTCGTGGGCGACACGTCGGACAACATTCCCGGCGTACCGGGCGTCGGCCCGAAGACCGCCGCGAAGTGGTTGGAGCAGTTCGGCGACATCGATACGCTGAAGGGACACGCAAGCGAGGTGTCCGGCAAGATCGGTGAGCGTCTCCGCGAATCCCTCGCCGTCCTCGATCTATCGAAACAGCTCGCGACGATCCGCTGTGATCTCACGCTGCCGCTGCGCGCCGCCGACCTCGCGCTGCGCGCGCCCGACAAAGACCGGCTCTCCAAACTTTTCGAACGGCTCGAATTCAGTCGGTTGCTGCGCCGCGTGAGCGGCGATGCGCCGACACAAACGGCCCCCGCCGCGGGCGTAGCGACCGTAGCGCCGACGCCAGCGCCGGCATCGATGCCGGCAAGCGGCAGCTATGAAACGGTGCTGACCGACGCGGCGCTCGAGCGTTGGTGCGAACGGCTCGCTGGCGCGCCGCTCGTTGCACTCGACACCGAAACGACGAGTCTCGCTTACATGGAAGCCGAGCTCGTCGGCATTTCGCTCGCGGTCACGGTTGGGGAAGCCGCCTACATTCCACTCTCGCACCGCTACCCCGGCGCGCCCGATCAGCTGAACCGCGAGCGCGTACTCGAGCGGCTCAAACCGTGGCTCGAAAGCGCGGCGCCGAAGGTCGGCCATCACTTGAAGTACGACGCGCACATTTTCGAGAACCACGGCGTGAATCTCGGCGGCATCGAGCACGACACGATGCTCGAGTCGTACGTGCTGAACTCGACGGCGACGCGCCACGATATGGATTCCGTGGCTGCTTTGTACTTGGGCGTTGCCACCATCAAATACGAAGAGGTCGTCGGTAAGGGCGCGAAGCAGATCACGTTCGATCAGGTTGATCTCGACACGGCCACTCGCTACGCGGCCGAGGATGCCGACGTCACGTTGCGTCTGCACGAGAAGCTGTGGCCGCAGCTACAGGCGGACGCCGGACTGAAAACCATCTACACCGACATCGAACGGCCGTTGATCCGCGTGCTCGAGCGCATGGAGTACACGGGTGTTCGCGTCGACGGGCAGCTGCTCCGCCAGCAGAGCCAGGAGCTCGCGACGAAGATGGCCGCAACGGAGCAGACCGCCTATGCCGCGGCGGGCGGGCCGTTCAACCTGGGTTCGCCCAAACAACTGCAGGAAGTGTTGTACGAGCGTTTGCAGTTGCCGGTGCTCGGCAAGACGCCGACCGGGCAGCCGTCCACGGCCGAGGAGGTGCTCGAACAACTCGCCGAGACCTACGACTTGCCCCGGCTCGTACTCGAGTACCGCGGGTTGTCGAAGCTGAAGTCCACCTACACCGACAAGCTGCCGGGTGAGATCGATCCCAACACGGGACGCATACACACGTCGTACCACCAGGCTGTGGCCGCGACCGGGCGGCTTTCATCGTCGGACCCGAATCTGCAGAACATTCCAATTCGCACCCAGGAAGGCCGGCGCATCCGCCAAGCCTTCGTCGCACCGCCGGGCTACAAGCTCCTGGCCGCCGACTACTCGCAGATCGAGCTGCGGATCATGGCGCACCTCTCGGGGGACGAAGGGCTACTCGCGGCGTTCGCGGCCGAACAGGACATTCACCGCGCCACCGCCGCGGAAGTGTTCGGCATGGCGCTCGACGCTGTGACGACGGAGCAGCGCCGTTCGGCCAAGGCCATCAACTTCGGCCTGATCTACGGCATGTCGGCCTTTGGGCTCGCGCGTCAGCTCGGCATCGAGCGCGGCGCGGCGCAGAACTACGTGAACCGCTACTTCGAGCGGTACCCCGGCGTTAAGCGTTATATGGAAGAGACGCGCGCGGCCGCGCATCGCGACGGCTTCGTCAGCACAGTGTTCGGGCGGCGACTGTATCTGCCGGAGATCAACGCGAAGAATCCGGCACGCCGTCAGTACGCGGAGCGCAGCGCGATCAACGCGCCGATGCAGGGCACCGCGGCGGACATCATCAAGCGAGCGATGCTCGGCGTCGCGGCCTGGCTCCAGCAAAACTTTTCTGAAGCGCGCCTCATCATGCAGGTGCACGACGAGCTGGTGGTCGAGGTACCGGAGAGTTACGCCGACGACGTCGGGGCTGGCGTGGTGCGCATCATGGAAGCGGCCGCGACTCTGCGCGTGCCACTGCGGGTCGATCGCGGCCTCGGCGCCAACTGGGACGAAGCGCACTGACCTTCGTCGGAACTTTTCAGCAGCCCCTCGGGACTAAATCTACGGCACTCAGGACGGGTGCTCCCGCTATCCTCCCAAAGCGGGGTTTAGAAACCCTGGCTCACCCCGCCGGGGTTTGGCGCCCCGGGTGTGTCCCCTGAATCCCACACCCGGGGCATCTTTAAGAATCTTCAGAGCCCTGTGCGCCCAGCCAGCCCGTAAGCCAGCCGCGCGCGGGTTCTACTCCGTCGCGATCGATCGAGGAGAACCGCGTCACGTGCGCGATGGCGCCCAGTTCTTTCCCCACCGCCTGTTGCTGCGCAAGCCCCGCCCCGCGGCTCAGCTTGTCGGCCTTGGTCAGCAAAACGATCAGCGGCAACGCCCGCGGCTTCAGCCATGCGAGCAGCTGCCTATCGAGCGGCGTGAGCCCCCGGCGAATATCGACGGTGACCACGAGACCCACGAGCGACTGCCGCTCGAGCAAGTACGTCGACAGCGTCCGCTCCCATCGCTCCTGGACCTCGGCCGTCACTCTCGCGAAGCCGTAGCCGGGCAAATCGACCAACCGACGGTCCTCCGCGGCTGCGAAAAAATTCACGAGCTGCGTGCGCCCCGGCGTCTTGCTGACACGCGCGAGCTTGCGCACGCCGGCGAGCAGATTCAGAGCCGTGGATTTGCCGGAGTTCGATCGGCCGACGAACGCAGCTTCTCGCCCCGTGTCGGGTGGAAAGTCCGCAGGGCGCGCGGCGCTCTTGATGAAAGTCGCAGGAACCACTTGGGTACAGAAGGCGCGGAGTCGCTGCTTTGGAGCGGGGCGCTAGTGTACAATCGGCCGCCGTTTCCCGGCTAAAACACTTCTGTCTGTCGAGCTTGGGCAGGTCAATGATGTTGTCGACTACGAACTCTCCGCGTCTCGGTTGGTTGCTTGCGCTGGTGCTCTCCGGCTCGCTGCTGGCGGTCGCCGCGGATGCCCAAGAAGCGTCGGCCGATGCCGGCCGCACGAAGTCGGCCACCTGTGCCGCCTGCCACGGGCTCGACGGCAATAGCGTAACTCCGGACTGGCCGAGCCTGGCCGGGCAACATACAGCGTATATCGTGCGGCAACTGAAGGCGTTCAAAGCGGGCGAGCGCGTGAACGTCACGATGAAGCCGTTCGCGGACATGCTCACGGACCAGGACATGGCCGACATCGCGGCCTACTTCTCGGCCCAAAAGCCGGTGCCGAAGGGTGCCGACCCCGCGCTCGTGAACCTGGGGCAGCAGATTTATCGCGGCGGCGTGCCTGGGCGCGGCATTGCGGCGTGCATCGCCTGCCATGGCCCGAGCGGCGACGGCAATCCGCTGGCGGCCTACCCGCGGATCAGCGGGCAACACGCGACGTACGTCGCGCGGACGCTTGGCGAATACGCCTCCGGTACGCGGCGCTCCGATCTCGATCTGAACCAGATGATGCGCAACGAGGCATCGCTGCTTCGCGAAGACGAGATCAAGGCGCTCGCGAGCTACGTGCAGGGACTCAACTAACTACCATCGCGCGGGTCGCGAGGGATGTGGCCGATGCAACCGAGGACACTCTGGCTCGTGACGGCCGCGCTGATGCTGGCTGCCTGTGGGCGCTCCAGCCCCCCGGCCAGCACTCCGACGGCAGATAGCCCCCCGCCCGCGGCCGAAGCCGCCGCCAGCAACGACACCGATACGCCGGCCGGGGCGCCGGCGCTCGTCACGGAGGAAAGCGCGGGCGCGCCCAACACGGGGCGGTTCCGCATCGGCGTCGATTATCAGCGTTTGTCGCCGACCCAGCCGACGAGCTCGGCTCCGGATCAGGTCGAAGTCGCCGAGGTGTTCTGGTACGGCTGCCCGCACTGCTTTCACTTTGACCCGATGGTCGAAGCGTGGCGTGCGAAGAAGCCCGATTACGTGAGCTTCGTCCGTATCCCGGCCGTGTGGAATCCGTTGCTCCAGATGCACGCGCGCGCGTTTTACACGGCGGAGGCGCTCGGCAAGGGCGCCGAGATGCACAGCGAATTCTTCAAAGAAATTCACGAGCGGGGCAGCTCGCTCGACACGGAGCAGAAGCTGCAGGAATTCTTCAGCCGGTTCGGCGTCGATGCCACGGCGTTCAAAACGGCGTTCGATTCATTCGCCGTGCATGCCAAGTTGCAGCGCGCCGATGAGCTGAACCGCCGCTATCGTATCGGTGGCGTGCCCACGTTGATCATCAACGGTAAATACACTACCGAAGGCAGCCAGACCGCGAACTACGAGGATCTGCTCGAACTCGCAAACGTGCTCGCCGCCTCTGAGCACGCCAGCAAGTAACGCCCGCCGTCAGAGGGCGCGCAGCCGCTGCGCGGCCGCATCGAGTGTCGCGTTCTCCTTCGCGAAACAAAACCGCACCAGCTTCACGTCGGGCGGGCGTTCGTAGAACACCGACACTGGAATCGTCGCCACACCGTGCTCGATGGTGAGCCAGCGGGCGAACTCGACGTCCGGTAGCTCCGAGATCGCGCTGTAGTCGGCGAGCTGAAAATAGGTGCCGGGCGCAGGCAACGCGCGAAACTTGGTCGGCGCGAGCAGCCCGGCGAAGTAGTCGCGGCGCTCCTGGTAGAACGCCGGCAATTCGCGGTGGTGCTCGGGATGCGCCACGAGATATTCCGCGAGAGCCTGCTGTAGCGGCGTGGTCGACGCGAACGTCACGTATTGATGCACGCGCCGGAGCTCGGCCGAAAGTGCGGCCGGCGCCACGCAGTAGCCGAGCTTCCAGCCCGTCGCGTGGTACGTTTTGCCAAACGAGAACACGGCAAAGCTGCGTGCGGCGAGTTCGCGCTGCGCAAGGACCGTCGCGTGTCGCGCCCCGTCGAATACCACGTGCTCGTAAACTTCGTCGCTGAGCAGGTAGCAGTCAGACGGCCGTAGCAGCTCAGCGAGGCGGTCGAAGTCGGCGGCATGGAGCAGCGCCCCGCTCGGATTGTGCGGCGAATTCACGATCACGAGGCGCGTGCGTTCGTTCAGGCTCGCCGCGAGCAGATCCCAATCGATCGCGAACTCCGGCAGCACGAGCGGCAGATGCACTGTGTTGCCGCCTGCTAGGGTGATTGACGGCTCGTAGGAGTCATAGCAGGGATCGAAGACGATGACCTCGTCGCCGCGGCGCACGACTGCCTGGATCGCGTCGAAAATCGCCTCCGTCGCTCCGCTCGTGACCGTGATGTCGGTGTTGGGGTCGACCGTGACTCCGTACATGTCCTTGAGCTTGCCTGCGATTGCGGCGCGCAGCGCGACGGAGCCCGGCATCGGCGCGTACTGGTGGTTGCGGCCGGTCAGGGCTTTGTCGACGAGATCGAGCAAGCCCGCAGGGGGCTCGAAATTCGGAAACCCCTGCGACAGATTCACGGCCCGATGCTGCTCTGCGAGCTGCGTCATGACCGTGAAAATCGTCGTGCCGACACTCGGTAGCTTGCTGACGAGCGGTTTCATTGCCGAGAGCCGGACACCGCGACGCGATACAGCAGGCCCGCGACAGCCGCGACAAGCAGCAGCGCGACCACGCTAGGCACCTGGAACGGCAGCGCGAACACGTCGGGGTTGTTCGAGAGGTAGATCGGGATCGCCATCAAAATCCCGACCATCGCCTCGCCGGTGATGAGCCCGGCCGCGAACAACACGCCGTGCACCGCCTGCGCGTCCGCCGCACGCGGCAGGCGGCGCGCCGCAAGGAACGCGATGACGCCGCCGACCAGAATGGGTATCGACAACTCGAGCGGCAGATAAATGCCAACGGCCACAGCGAGCACCGGTGCTCGCCAACCGGCGCGGCGCCGCTCGAGATACACATCGATTGCGATGATTCCTGCGCCGATCACGGTACCGGCCGCAATCATTCCCCAGGGCAAGCCGCCGCGCAGCACGCCGAGCGTCACGGACGCCATGAGGTTGGCCTGCGGCGCGAGCAGTGCGTTCGGGTGCTCGGGGGTTCGGGCGCCGATGCCGTACGCGTGGAGCAGCAAATTCAGGATCGGCGCCATGAACAGAACCGCTGAGATCACGCCGAGCGATTGTCCGAGCTGTTGCCGCCACGGCGTTGCGCCGAGCAAATAGCCGGTCTTCAACACTTGCAGGTTGTCGCCGCCGATCGACGCCGCGCAGCAAACGACGGCGCCGACCAAGATGGCCGCGGCCGGTGCCGCGGGCGCATCCCCGCCCATGAGTCCGAGCAGCAGCAACGACGTCAGCAGGATCGTGGCCATCGTGATCCCCGAGATCGGGCTGTTCGACGAACCGACGATGCCAGCGAGATAGCCGCCGACAGCCGAGAACAGGAACGCCGCGAGGACCATGACGCCCGTTAAGGCCAGCGCGACGCCCATGGTGCCGACGATGGCGTGGTACAGAAAATAGATCGGAATCACGAATAGCACGATGCACGCCAGCACGAGGCGCATCGGCATGTCCCGCTCGCGATGGTCGGTGACCGAGCCGCCTTGCCGGCGCGTGGCCGCGAGACCGCTGCGGATACCTGCGACGAGCGACGTGCGCAGCGAGAACAGGGTCCAAACCCCGCCGATCAACATCGCGCCGACGCCGAGGTAGCGGATCTTCGTGGACCAGATCGCACCGGCCAGATCGGTCGCCGAGGTTCCGGCCGCGTGCTGAGCCGCTAGGACCGGATCGCCGGCCAGGAACCACGTGGAGTAGATCGGAATCGCGATGTACCACGACAGCGCGCCGCCGATGAACACGAGGACGGCGATGTTCAGCCCGACGATGTACCCGACGCCGAGCAACGCCGGCGACAGATTCGTGCCGGCGTACAGGATCGTACTCTTGCCGACGTAGGCGGCCGCCTGTGCGGTGCCGGACCAAAGGCGGAAGCCGGTTTCGCCGATCTTGATCGCCGCGCCAATCACGGCGGCCAACGCGAGATACGCCGCGCCGCGCGTCGGCGAATCGCCGACCTTCAGCACTTCGACGGTGGCCGTGCCCTCGGGGAACGCGAGTTGCTGCTCGACGATCAACGAACGGCGAAGCGGAATCGTGAACAGCACGCCGAGCAGACCGCCGACGCCCGCGATGACGGTGACCCACCAGTAGTCGAATGCCTTCCAGTAGTTCAGAAGGATCAGCGCAGGAAACGTAAAAATCACGCCGGCCGCGATCGCCTCGCCGGACGACGCGATCGACTGCACCATGTTGTTCTCGAGGATGTTCGAGTTGCGCCACATGCGCAGCACGGCCATCGAGATGACGGCCGAGGGAATCGATGCCGAGACCGTCAAACCCGCAAACATGCCAAGGTAGGCGTTCGCGCCGGCCAGCAGCGCGGAGAGAATGAGACCTAGCACCGTGGCCTTGATCGTGAGCTGAGGCAACGGTGCCGTTCCGGTCATTGTTTCGTTTTCTCCGGCAACATCATCTTGGCCATGATCATGCCGCCCTCGTAAAGCAAGTACATCGGCAGTGCCAGCAGCGTCTGGGAGAACACATCAGGCGGCGTCAACACGGCGGCGATGACGAACGCGCCGAGGAACACATATCGGCGTCCGCTCTGCAGAGTCTTGAGCGACACGAGGCCGCTCCAGATCAGCATGACCGTCGCGATCGGTACTTCGAACGCGAGGCCGAACGCCAGGAAGATGCCGAGCACGAAGCTCAAATACGAGGTGATGTCGGGAGCCATCGTGACCCCGCCCGGTACCACCTTCGCGAAGAAGGAGAACATGAGTCGGAACACGACGAAGTATGCGAACGCCATGCCTGTGTAGAACAGCAGGATGCTCGAGACGATTAACGGGATCGCGAATTTCTTTTCTTTTTTGTAGAGGCCCGGCGCGACGAATTGCCAGACCTGAAACAGCACGACCGGCATGGCGATGAACAGCGCGACGAAAAAAGTGGTCTTGAACGGCGTAGTGAACGGCGAGGCCACGTCGGTCGCAATCATCTGCGAGCCTTCCGGCAGCACGGCGATCAGCGGCGCGGAGACCACTTCGAACACGCGTTGAGTAAACGGCGTCAGCCCGAGGAATATGACAGCGACCGCCGCCGTCGCTTTCATTAGGCGCGAGCGCAACTCGAGCAGATGCGACATGAGCGTCCCTTCCGCGAGCTGTTCCTCGTGCTCGTGGTTGTCGGGTTTTTCGCTCATTACGCGTGCGGCGGTCGGTCAGTCGGCTCTGGCGGCTTGGGCGCTTCCTGCGCCGGCGCTGCGCTGCCCGCGATAACTGCCGCGGTCGGAGGTTCGGTCGTCGATGCGGCCGGGGCCGCTTCCGCCGAATCTGTCGACGCCGGTTCGGACGAAGGCGGCTCCGGCGGCGCTGCGGATGCGGATTCGGCCGACGGCGGCGCGCCCGTATCGGTGGGCATATGGTGAAACGGGTTCTGAGTCTCCGTTGGCGATTCCGGCGGCGGTGTCGGGGGCGGCGGCTGAATATCGTTCAGCTCGATCTCGCGCTCGAGCTGGCGACGCAGCTCGGCCGCGGTGCGTCGGGCGCGGCCTATCCATTTACCGACCTCGGCGGCCACCTTCGGCAATCGCTGCGGACCGAGCACGAGCAGCCCGATGATGAAGATGAGGACGAGCTCATTGAAACCGACATCGAACACAGGTCACCGGAACGTCAGACTTGGCGGTTCTTCTGCTTTTGCTCGGGAAATTCTGCGTCCGGCTCCGGACTCGCGAGCGGCTTCGCGGGCTCCGGCGCCTTCTTCGCGTCATCGTCCGCCGTCGCCGAACGGAAGCCTTTGATCACTCCGCCAAGATCGGACCCGATGGTTTTCAGGCGCTTCGTGCCGAAAATCAACACGACGATCACGAGCACGATTAGCAGCTCCGAGATGCTGATTCCGCCGAGTCCCATCGTCCTACCGCTCCGTTGGTGCGCCGTTCCCTGTTAGTCCAACAATGATACGCCAAAGGTCCTCACGCGGCCGTGGTGCCGCTCGACACCTGCAACCAGAAGGTGACCGGCCCGTCATTGGTTAGCGTGACCTGCATGTCGGCGCCAAAACGCCCCGTGGCGCATGCGACGCCGCTAGCGGCAACGGCTGTCGCGAGACGCGTGAACAGCTCGGCGCCAAGAGCAGGGGGCGCCGCTCGCGAAAAGCTTGGCCGCAGACCCGAGCTGGTATCCGCAGCCAAGGTGAACTGCGGCACGAGCAGTAGGCTGCCTCCCGCGTCGCGGACCGATTTGTTCATCTTGCCCGCGTCGTCCGGGAAGACGCGGTACGCGACGAGCTTGGCCGCCAACCGGTCCACCTCTGATGGGCCATCTTCGCGTTCGACACCCACCAAGACCATCAATCCTCGTCCTATTTCGCCGAGAACAACGCCGCTTGTCTCCACTTTGGCCACCGAAACTCTTTGGATCAGCCCGATCATCGCGTTTCTTCCTTGATCTCATCTGAAATGGATTTTCTCACTTGTTTCTCACTATTTCTCGCTAGTAAGTGGGATAAATATATCTGTTCTATCTATATCGACGCTCTAGCCGGCCATCCGACATTCGTGTCCGCTACGGCCCTTCCCTCGCGCGCTCTGAGCCGCTCTGCCCGACGGCAATTCTGCGACCACCGAGATCGTGCCCGCGATCGAACCGATTTCGTTTGTGGCAGCCGAAACTTCGATGACTGACATCGCCTCCGCGCGCCGTTGCACAGCTCGCAGAGCATCGTGCTTCCTACGCAGAGGTTCTGCTACCATCCGAAGATTACAGTTCGCGTCTTGTGTTTAGGAGCGTATTGACGATGAAACGGATGTTCTGGGCGCTGGCGTTGGCCGGTGGCCTTCTCAGTCAGCAGGCATGGAGCCAACAGTGTTCCCTTGCGATCGAAGCAAATGACCAGATTCAGTTCAACACCAAAGAGCTGCACGTCAAAAAGAGCTGCAAGGAAGTTACGCTCACACTGAAGCACGCAGGCCAACTCGCCGCTAATGTCATGGGGCATAACTGGGTGCTCAGTGCAACGTCCGATTACCAGGCGATTGCACAAGCCGGACAAGCTGCGGGCGCGCCGAATTATCTCCCGACCGGAGACGCGCGCATCCTTGCCTCCACCAATGTGATTGGTGGCGGTCAGTCGGTATCGATCAAGTTCGATACATCGAAACTGGCCGTGGGCGGCGACTACACGTTTTTCTGCTCGTTTCCTGGTCACTTTGTACTGATGAACGGCAAGCTGATCGTCGAATAAGTATTGCCCGCGACAGCGGGCCGCCGCTCTTCAGTACATTTGGATCACGACGGCAGTCGTGTGCCTGATGTTTTGGGGGGTTGTTGGAAATGGTGGCTCTTGCTGTCGTCATAGTCCTGCTCGTTATCGGCTCGCTGATCTTTCACTTCGCGAGCCCCTGGTACTTCACTCCGCTCGCCTCTAACTGGAGCACGATCGACTTCACCGTCGACGTCACGTTCTGGGTCACGGGTGTCGTCTTCGTCGCGATCAACCTCTTCACCGCTTACTGCGTGTGGCGGTTCCGCGCGCGCAAAGGCAACAAGGCGCACTACGAACCCGAGAGCACGAAGCTTGAAGTCGTGCTGACGGTGGTTACGGCGCTCGGCGTGGCCGCCATGCTGACGCCGGGGCTGTTCGTCTGGGGCGAATTCGTCACGGTGCCGAAAGATGCGAAAGTAGTCGAGGCGGTCGGCAAGCAGTGGAACTGGACCTTCCGCCTACCGGGCGCCGACGGGCAGCTCGGCGCGAGCGACGTCCGCTACATGTCCGCGGAAAATCCGCTAGGCGTCGACCCCACCGACCCGAAGGGTCAGGACGACGTCATCATCGCTAGCCCCATCCTGCATCTGCTCAAGGATCAATCGGTCAACGTCCTGCTGCGCTCGACCGACGTGCTGCACGACTTCGCGGTCCCAGAATTTCGCGTGAAAATGGACCTCGTGCCAGGCCTCGTGACCTTTCAATGGTTCACGCCCACCAAGCTCGGCAACTACGAGATCCTGTGCGAAGAGCTTTGCGGATCCGGGCACTTCGCCATGCGCGGCAAGATCGTGGTTGACGAAGCGGCGGCCTACGAGACATGGCTCGCGGCACAACCGACGTTTGCGGCCACGCAGGCGCAAGCCAAGGGGAATGCCACCGCGGGCGCCGCCAACTACGCGGTCTGCTCCGCATGTCACGGCGCGCAGGGCGAAGGCAACCAGCAGCTGAACGCGCCGAATCTCGCGGGACTAGATGGCTGGTATATCCGACGGCAGATCCACAGTTACCAGCAGCGAATCCGCGGCACGGATAAAGGCGATCAGTTCGGCGTGCAGATGGCGCCGATGGCCAATATCGTTGCCGACCCGACCACGCTCGAGAATGTGATCGCGCATATCGCCACGCTGCCTGGTAAGGCGGCACCGCCAACGGTCACCGGCGATGTCCAACGCGGTCGCAAGCTCTACCAGACTTGCGCGCTTTGCCACCTCGACAATGGCGCCGGCACCTGGGCCACGAACGCGCCGCGCATAGCCGGACGCAGCGACTGGTACCTGAAGCGCCAGCTCGAGTACTTCAAGAGCGGCGTGCGGGGCACCCATCCGGACGACCTTTATGGCGGACAGATGGACTTGATGGTCGGCGCGCTCATCGGCGACCACGCCATCGACGACGTCGTCGCGTACATCAACACGCTGCACGAAGCGAACTAACGCAACCGAATTCAGAGGAAGAGCGTCATGGCCTACGTTGCAATTGCCGATCGGGATCATCACCTGCATGACCCGCAAACCTTCATCCAAAAGTACGTCTGGAGCCAGGACCACAAGGTCATCGCAATCCAGTACGGCAGCGTCGCGATCTTCGTCGGCTTGATCGCGCTGGTGCTGTCGCTGTTCATGCGGCTCGAGATCGGCTTCCCCGAAAGATTCAGCTTCATCACGCCGTACACGTATTACCAGTTCGTGACCATGCACGGCATGATCATGGTGATCTATCTGCTGACCGCTCTCTTCCTCGGCGGCTTCGGCAACTACCTGATCCCGCTCATGTGTGGCGCCCGGGACATGGTGTTCCCGTACCTGAACATGCTGAGCTTCTGGGTGTACCTGGTGTCCGTCATTGTGTTGCTCACGAGTTTCTTCGTGCCGGGCGGCCCGACAGGCGGCGGCTGGACGTTGTATCCACCGCAGACCATTACGGCCGGCACTCCAGGCCACCAGTGGGGAATTCTGCTGATGCTGCTGTCGCTCGCGATCTTCATCGTCGCGTTCACGATGGGCGGCCTCAACTACGTGACGACGGTGCTGCAGGCCCGCTGCCGAGGCATGACGCTCATGCGCATGCCGCTCTCCGTGTGGGGCATTTTCGTCGCGACGATCCTGGGCCTTCTGGCGTTCCCGGCGCTGCTCGTCGCCGCCATCATGATGATTCTCGACCGCACGATCGGCACGAGCTTCTTCATGCCGGCGCTGATGTCGCTCGGCGAGATCAATAAGACCGACGGCGGCAGCCCGATCCTCTTCCAGCACCTGTTCTGGTTCTTCGGTCACCCCGAGGTGTACATCGTCGCGCTGCCTGCGTTTGGCATCGTGTCCGATCTCTTGTCGACGCATGCCCGCAAGAACATCTTCGGCTACCGCATGATGGTGTGGGCCATCGTCGCGATCGGCGCTCTGTCGTTCGTCGTGTGGGCGCACCACATGTATGTCAGCGGCATGAACCCGTACTTCGGGTTCTTCTTCGCGACGACGACGCTGATCATCGCGATCCCCACCGCCATCAAGGTCTACAACTGGGTGCTGACACTGTGGCGCGGCGACATCCAGATCAATACGCCGAACTTGTTCGCGATCGGCTTCATCTTTACGTTCGTGCACGGCGGCCTCACGGGTCTGTTCCTCGGCAACGTCACAGTCGACCTGCCTCTCTCGGACACGTACTTCGTGATCGGCCACTTCCATATGGTCATGGGCGTGTCGCCCGTCATGGTGCTGTTCGGCGCCATCTACCACTGGTTCCCCAAGATCACGGGCAAGATGCCGAACGAGTTCCTCGGCCGCATCCACTTCTGGATGACGTTCCTCGGCACTTACGCGATCTACCTACCGATGCACTACCTGGGCATCCTCGGTCTGCCGCGCCGCTACTACGCGTACGGCAACACGACCTTGCTCACGCCGTCGGCGCAGGCCGTGAACGAGGCGATCACGATCGCCGCGATCGTCGTCGCCACCGCGCAGGTGATCTTCCTGATCAACGTGTTCTACAGCCTGCGCAAGGGCAAGGCCGCCCCGCACAACCCGTGGGGCGCAACCACGCTCGAGTGGCAAACGCCCGAACTCGTGCCAAAGCACGGCAACTGGGGGCCGAAGCTACCGATCGTCTATCGCTGGGCGTACGACTACAGCGTGCCTGGCGAGGAAAAAGACTTCGTTCCGCAGAACGTGCCACCGAAAGACCACACGTCGCTCGGCTAACCGGAGCTCACGGCCATGTTTGCAGCCCTGACAATCGCCATGCTCGCGGCCATCGCCGTGTGGTGGGTATTGATCCAGCAGTTGAAGGACAAGCCGTGGCTGACGCAGGGCGTGATTCCAACAAGTCAGGAAGGCATCACGTCTTCGGCGCCGCAGGTGGGTCTGTGGCTGTTCCTGGCCGTCGTGTCGAGCCTATTCGGCTTGTTCGCGAGCGCGTATGTGATGCGCATGCATGGCCATGGCGGCCTCGAAAGTTGGCAGCGGCTCGACGAGCCCAGCATCCTCTGGATCAACACGCTGGTGCTCGTGCTCGCGAGCGGCGCGCTGCAGATCGCACGTAACCGCATCGACAAGGATCAGCTCGCGCACGGGCGGGCGCACTTCCTCGCCGGTGGCTTGCTGACCGCGCTTTTCCTCGTGGGCCAGGTAGCTGCGTGGCGACTCGCCAATCCAAACGGTACTCTCGGCGCGAGCAGCCCCGCATATAGCTTGTTCGTGCTTGTGACGGCCGCGCACGGCTTGCACCTCATCGGAGGGTTGTTCGTGCTCGGCCGAACGGCCAAGCATTTGTTCGGCGACGTCGATAAGGCGGGCGTCGTCACTCGCAGTCGGCTGCGTCTCAGCGTGCAGCTCTGCACGACTTACTTTCACTGGTTGCTCTTGATCTGGCTCGGCCTGTTCGCGTTACTGCTCTCGACCTAGAAGGAATCCTTCGCAATGGCGCAATCGCAAGCTGCGGCTACACACGCCGCCGACACAGAAACGGCGTGGCAAGCCCTCGCTACCGATTGGTCCGCGGACAAACAAACGTTCCGCGTGCCATGGGGCAAGGCGATGATGTGGATCTTCCTGCTCTCCGACACGTTCATCTTCTCGTGCTTCCTCACGGGCTACATGAACGTGCGGGTGTCGACGGCCGTACCCTGGCCGAACCCGAGCGAAGTCTTTGGCCTCGACGTATTCGGCGTCAGCGTGCCTTTGCTTCTGATCGGCATCATGACGTTCGACCTCATCACGAGCAGCGGCACAATGGCGCTCGCCGTCAACTTCGGCTATCGCCGCGATCGCGGCCGCACAGCCGCGCTGATGTTCATGACCGCGGCGTTCGGCGCGATCTTCGTCGCGATGCAAGCGTTCGAGTGGACCAAGCTCATCACGCAGGAAGGCGTCCGACCGTGGAGCAACCCCATGGGCGCGTCGCAGTTCGGCGCTTCGTTCTTCATGATCACAGGGTTCCACGGCCTGCACGTGTCCGCGGGTGTCGTGTACCTATGCGTCGTGGCGTTCAAGGTGCTGCGCGGCGATTACGAAAAGCGGGGTTACGAGATTGTTGAGATCGCGGGCCTGTACTGGCACTTCGTCGACCTCGTCTGGGTGTTCATTTTCGCGTTCTTCTATCTTTGGTAGGGGCCTAAGATGTCAGCAGCGACCGGACAACAGCATCCGTTAAAGCTCTACTTCTGGATCTGGGGATTGCTGTTCCTATTCAGCGGATTTTCCTACGCCACGGATTTCCTGCCGCACGGCTACTTCCGCTGGGGCTTGATCCTGCTATTCATGGTGGCGAAGGCCGGCCTGATCATCGCGATCTTCATGCACATGGCGTGGGAGCGAAAAGCGCTGATCTGGGCCATCCTGGGGCCGCCGGTCGTGCTGCTCGTGTTGATCGCGCTCATGGTCATCGAAGGGGACTACACCGAATTCACGCGCTTAACGTCGTTCTCGGCCCCGCTCGTTCCCGCCGGGCACGCGGCCGCTGAAGAGGCGCACCACTAGCACGCGGCCGCACGGCCCGGAAGGTTCATTCGATGTTGATCTGGTTGATTGGCGTCGCGGTCTTCGTCCTGATCTGGGGTAGGCTCTGGCGCGTGCTGCCGGCCGCTGGCTTCGGCGTGCTGATCGGGTTACCGTTGGCGTGGGTCGCGTCGCTTCTCATCACACCGTACGTCACAGGCATGCAAGCAATACCCCTTTGGTTACCGCCGCTGCCGCTCGTGATCGTCGCCGTCACGTTGTTCGTGTTCGGTGTCATCACTTGGCTCCGCGCCGACAAGCTCACGCCGTTGAAAGACACGGATGCGCACGACGACCACGGTCACGGCGACACTCATCACTGACCATCGTCCGCGTCAGTCGTCCTTGGTCTTCTGCTCCGCGGCGCGCCCGAGGCGTTTCACGAAGACTCGCATCTCGTTAGCGGCCTGCCGGTCGCCGCGCCGTTCAGCCACTTCGATACCACGCTCATAGGCCTGCTGCGCTTCCACGGTCTTGCCCGCGGCCGCGAGCGCTTTGCCGAGCGCCTTCCACCCCGCTGAGTACTCCGGGTCGATACGCACGGCGCCCTGGGCGTGGCGCACGGCGGCAGCGGCATCGCCGGCCTCGAGATAGCGGGACGCGAGTGCGAGTCGCAACGTCGCGCCGTCGCCGCCCTTCGCGAGCAGCGCTTCGAGATTCGCGATGAGATCTTGCGTCATACGTGCCGTAACGATAGCACCCGGAGCCGGGGGCAAGGCGCTGCGAACAGAGCGCGACTGCTCGGGCGCTTGTTGCGCGGGCTGTCTGGCCAACGCCACCGCAGGGTGGCTATAGTAATCGGGCGCCTCCGCGACGATTCCGTCGTCGGCTGGCCGGAGTGGGGGGAATGCACATGCGAGCAAGTTGGCGACTCATCGTGCCGGCCGCGCTGTTGGCGACGCTCGGCGGCGCGGCCCAGGCGCACCACTCCTTCACTGCCACGTATTTCGAAGGCCGCACGGTCGAGATCCAAGGCAAGCTGTTGCAGTTCCTGTTCCGCAATCCTCACTCGTTCGTGCACGTCGAAGTCATGGACGAGAAAGGCGAACTGCATCGCTGGGCCGTCGAGTGGGGCGGTGCCGGGGCACTCGCGAACCAGGGCGTCACGAATCAAACGCTGCACATCGGCGACATCGTGACGATCTCCGGCAATCCGGGCCGCGAAGCCGGCGACTATCGCTTGCGCATGCAGTTCCTGCGGCGCCCGGCAGACGGCTTCGAGTGGGGCCGCAAACCCGGCGAGACTTTCAACTGAGGCCGCACCGCGTGCGCACGTTCATAGCCAGCAGCGCGCTGCTCGCGGCACTCGCGATTGCAGGGCCCGCGTTTGCGCAGATCAGCTTGGTCGGCGAATGGACCGGCAAGTACCACGAGGATTTCGACGATCGCGTGCCCGGTGGTTTGCAGGGCGACTTCTCGGGCGTGCCGATGAACGATGCCGCGCGGCGTTACGCGGACGCGTACAACGTCACGCGAGTCACGCTCCTCGAGCACCAGTGCCAGCCTTACAACGTCGCGCACATTTATCGCGGGCCGCTGCAGTTCCGCGTGTGGGAAGACAAGGACCCTGGGACGCAGGAAATCATTGCGTATCGCCAGTACATAGGCACCTACCAGCAGTACCGCACAATCTGGATGGACGGGCGAGCGCGGCCACCCGATTACGCACCGCACACGTCCATGGGTTTCTCGCTCGGCGAATGGCACGGCGACATCCTCACCGTCACCACGACCCACATCAAAAAGGAGTTCTACCGGCGCAGCGGCGCTCCGAGCAGTGACTTGACCACGCTCGTCGAGCACTACATACGCCATGGCAATCTGCTGTCGCACGTCATGCTCATCACAGACCCCGTGTATCTCACGGAGCCGTTCGTGCAGAGCGAAGAGTTCGTGCTGATGGAACGCGGCAACCAGAACTGGCTGTACAACTGCGAGTACGTCATGGAAGTGCCGATGGACAAGAACAAGGTGCCGCACTACTTGCCCGGCCAGAATCCGTTCATCCAGGATTTCGCGAAGAAGTTCGGCCTGCCGTTCGATGCCGTGTCCGGCGGTGCGCCCACCACGTATCCCGATTACCTGCCGACGCTCGAGCGGCTCATGAACCGCAAATGACGCGTCTCCCGCTCATTCTCGCGTTACTCACCGTTGCGGCGGTCGGCCCCGACGCTGCTGCGCAGCCGCGCATCGAAGCGTTCCACGTGCAGGGCAACGTCTACTTGCTGGCTGGCGCGGGATCCAACGTCGCGGTTCAGATCGGCGACGAAGGCGTGCTCGTCGTCGATACTGGCGCCGCGGCCACGCGCGAGCCATTGCTCGCTGCGATCCGGCGGCTGTCCACGAAGCCGATCCGCTGGATCGTCAACACGAGCCTGGACGCTGAGCACACGGGCGGCAACACCACGATCTCCCAGGCCGGCCAAACAGTGAACGGCAATCCCGCCGCGATCATCGCGCACGAGAACACGCTGTCGCGCATGTCGGCGGAGAATCGCGCGGCCACGGATCTGCCACTGAACAGCTTCTTCGAGGACGGTCGCGACTTCTCATTCAACGGCGAGGCCGTGTTCCTGTACCACGTGCCCGCCGCGCACAGTGACGGCGACCTCATCGTCTACTTCCGCGGCTCCGACGTATTGGTGGCCGGCGATGTCTTCGTGACGACGAGTTACCCCGTCATCCGCGGTGACGCCGGCGGCGGCGTCGACGGCTTCGTCGCGGGCTTGAACAAGCTGCTCGACGTGGCGGTGCCGAAATACCTGCAGGAAGGCGGCACGTACGTCATCCCCGGCCACGGCCGAGTCGGCGACGAGGCCGACATTCTCGAGTTCCGCGACATGGTCGTGATCCTGCGCGACCGAATCGCGAGCCTCATCGCCAAAGGCATGACGCTCGAGCAGGTCATGGCCACTAAGCCCACGCTCGATTACGACCAGCGCTACGCGACCGCCGCGTGGACACCCGCGATGTTCGTCGCGGCGGTGTACCGCGACCTGCAGCAGCGTAAAGGCGGCCGTTGATGTTCTCGCTCCGCAGCGCTGGCGTCGCACTCATGACAGGTCTGCTGCTCGGCGGCAGTGCCACCGTTCTCGCACAGCGCGCGACCGCGCCGCCCGACACCACGCCGCGCGCGAGCGCGCCGATCGACCTCACCGGCTACTGGGTGGCAGTGGTCAGCGAGGACTGGCGCCATCGCATGGCGACCGCGCGCAAAGGCGATTTCGAAAGCGTGCCGCTGAATGCGGAGGGTCGCCGCGTGGCGAACACGTGGAGTCTAGACGCCGACAACGCTGCCGGTGAGCAATGCAAAGCGTTCGGAGTCGGCGGCCTCATGCGCCAACCCGGGCGCCTGCATATCACGTGGGCCGACGACGACACGCTGAAAGTGGAATTCGACGCCGGCACTCAAACGCGGCTCTTCGAGTTCGGCACTCCGCCGACTGCGAGCGGGGCGAAGACCTGGCAGGGGCTGTCGAAAGCGCGCTGGATCAAGCCGCCGGGCGCGAGCACCGGACCGGTCCGCGCGCAAATCGGCAATGACGCGGGCCCGGTGCTCGCCGGTGGCGGCGGCCGCGGCCAACGCGGCGGCCCGACGCCTTCGGCCGCGCTGAACGAGGGCGGCTCGCTCGAAGTCACCACGACGGCGTTCCGCGTGGGATATCTGCGCAAGAACGGCGTGCCCTACAGCGAAGCCGCAAAGATCACGGAATATATCCACCGTCTGCCGGCGGCACCGAACGGCGACGCGTGGCTACACGTCGTCACCATCGTGGACGACCCGCAATATCTGAACGAGCCGTTCTACACGAGCACGATGTTCAAGCGCGAGCCGAGCGGCGCGAAGTGGCACCCGACCGAGTGCCGCACGCCGCCCCCTCCCGGCACACCTTGAACCGTTGCCGAACACCGGGGGTTCAGAATGTTCGCACGGTCCGCCTGCAAGTTCCTCGAGCACGTCTGTCTCTTTGCAGTAGCGGCCGCCGCCACCGCATGCGCGCCCAGTGAACTAGAGCCGGGCCGCGCCGCGGCCGCCCGCATTGGGCGTGGCGCGCCCTTGCCAACGCTCGAGGCTCCGCTCGTGGGCGCCGGCGGTTACTTCGGCGGGAGTGGGCGTTCGCCGGCAACGGCCGCCAAGGATTCGAATTCGTTGCAGCGTGTGTTCGCCTTCGGACAGGGCTACCTGCCACCTGCGCCGGTGCCGCCCGTGATCGGCGCTCCGCCCGGAAGTACGCCGCAGGGCGTCACGCCGCTCGATCGCGATCTGTTCACCACGCGTGACTTCTACGCGGATCGTGCGCTGTGGAGCGACCCGCGTTACTTCCGCTGCAACAGCCCGATCGCGCTCGAATCGATGTGGGGCGCACTCGAGGCGTTGGGCGGATTCGATGCGACGCCGGTGCTGGTTGGCAAAGATCCGCCGCGCACGGCGGCCTGGGGATACTGCGACCGCGATTACCCGCGCGCGGCGATCGTGAGCCCGTACCCGTTCAAAACCGCTCGTGAGCACTACGACGCGCTGCTCGCGGAAGCAAAAGCACACGGCGGGCCGACGCTGCACACGCGCGCGACGTTGCCCGCTTGGGACGGCCGTTACGGCTCGCCTACATATGTGCCGAAAGCCGGCGAGCCTCCGCAGTGGATCTGGATGCCGTTCAATCAAGTGCCCACGATTCTGTCGCTGCTGACGCCCGATTATCAGACACGCTTCGTGCAGCAGATGTATCACGCGGCCGTGAACAACGCGCCGCAGTGGCCGGCGACGTATTGCTGGCCGGAGGGCTTCATGCGGCGGTTCACGTCCCAGTACGGCTCGCGCGAGCTGTACATGACGCCCGACGTCGTGCTGTTCGTAGGCGGCAGCGCGGACAACGTCGTCACGCAGATCCAGATGAATCGCAGCTTCGACCTGTCGGGCGACGTGCCGCGCCTGGGTCAGGACGTGCGCCGCTGGTATGGCGAGACCATCGGCTTCTGGGACGGTGACGCGCTGGTCACGTGGACATCCAACGTGCAGGGCTGGATGACGCACGGGAGCTTCGAGCACTCGAACCAGATGCAGACGATCGAAATCTACACTCCACGCAAAGACGACGCGGGCAAGTTGATCGGCTTGCTGCAGGAGACCGTCTTCTACGACGCCGAGACGCTCGTGCAGCCGCTGCGGCTCTACACACACATGAACCGCGTCTACGGCTTGAACGAGGGCGATCCACGAATCTTCGTCGAGTGCCTGCAGACGATCTATCCAATCAACGGGCGTATGACGCCGGTCGCGCCCGACAAGGAAATATCGATCGTGGCGCCGGATTGGTACGGTCGGCCGTGGGCGCAACTGTGGGAACGGTACTTCGAGCAGGGCATGAGCCGCCCGGACGAGGGCGTCGTCGGCTTTAAATAGGTACGCAAGACGTGCCCTTATCTTCCCCGCACCCCGTCCTGACACGGAGTCAGCGGTCTGTTGCGCGATCACGCCAGCGCGGCGATGTTATCGGCTGCGATTTGGCCGTCCACCAATTCCACCGTGTGATCGCAACGCCTGGCAAGGTACAAGTTGTGCGTGACGAGCAAGAAGGTAGTGTTACTTGCCGCGCTGATGGTGCGCATCAGCTCGAAGACATTGTTGGCGGACTGCGTATCGAGATTGCCCGTGGGCTCGTCGGCGAGAATCAGCGGTGGATTCAGCGCCACGCCCGGGCGATCGCAACTCGTTGCTGTTGACCGCCGGATAGATTCCCCACCAGGCTGTTCTGCCACTGAGCCAGCCCTACTTTTTCGAGGAGGCCGGTAGCGACAGTGTGTCGGCGGCGAATAGCGCAGAAACGCAGCGTGCGCTGCGATGGCCAGGCGGGCGACAAGGAGCCCGCACGGCTCGTGTCGTCAGGTGCATCCGCGGGGACTGACGTGGGAAAAGCTTGGATCTACGAGAGCAGTCGACCGTACTCGTTTCTAATGGAGTGGTAGCACTCACAAACCTTCCGTTCGAGCCCCAGCCGGTCCACTACGACAATCAAGCTGCGTCGAGATCGAATGATCCCTGCGCTTCGCAGCTCGTTCATCGTCTCGGTTATGCCTTCGCGGCGCACGCCGAGCAGATACGTTATCTGTTCATGTGTAATGGACAACTCGCAGTCAGGCGACCGATCCAGTCTTAGCAGAAGCCACCGGCACAGTTGCTCCGACACTCTGTGATGCCGGTTGCAAGCCCCCGTTTGGGCGATCTGTGTGATCAGCGCCCGCGTGTAGCGCAGCAGTTGCTGCCGCAGCTCGGCGCTCGCGGAGAACTCCTTCCGCAAGATCTCGGCTCGCAACCGGTAAGCCTCGCCGCTGCGTTGCACGACGGCGTAGCGCTGTGGTCCTGGCGCCGTTGTGCCTTCAAGGAATATCGAGACGCCGAACAGACCTTCGTTGCCCGTGACAGCGACTTCCCCCGTAGGGTGGTCTCCTCCGAAGAACACGCAACTACGACGGGGCAATCTCAAGGAGCGGGAAGAGGCAGGCGGCCAATCTAGCTGAGCTGCTAGCGGGTGGAGAAGTCGGGAAATCTACGTATGCCTCCCCCGCGCGCGGCGCGTGCACGATGCTCTACCGGGGCCCACTAAAGCCGCTCTTTGTGCACTGCAACTGTGCCGTCGGCGGCGGCCGAGGTGGGTCCGGTGGGCCCTCTAGGTGTGGGAATGCGAATGCTACGGCCTTGCTCGAAAGAGTATGCTCGGCTGCTATCGCAGGGCGCACCGCGTGCTCCGGAATGATCCGTCGGCGGCATAAACACGGGAAGCCTATGGCACATGTGAGTGCTGCTTTTGACCACTGGAGACTGCATGTCGATCCCCCCCACTGAACGGAACGTGCATCTGAAATTGCGCACCCACGCTGAGGCGCACCTCAAAGCGGGCTCCGCTCCGCCGACGAAGGGCTGGCCGACGGGTACGAACGCACTGAACCTTCTTTACACGTTGGCGAGCTCGGCGGAGAGCGCGGACGCCGCGCTGAAGCTGCTTCATGAACTGCAGGTGCACCAGGTCGAGCTGGATCTGCAGCACGAGCAGCTGGAGAACACGCGGCGGGAGCTACTGGAAGACTTGGCTCGCTATAAGGGGCTCTACGAGTCCGCGCCGGTGGGGTATTTCAACGTCAGCTTCGAGGGTTGCATCCTCGAAGGGAATGTAGCCGGCGCCGAATTGTTTGGAAGTGGGCTGGACAAACTGCGAGGCCTGCGTATAGAGAGCTTGCTCGCGCCTGCCAGCCGACCCGTGCTGGTCGAACTGCTGCGCCGGCTGCAGGCGGGCGACTCGAAAAACTCTCGTGAAGTGCAGTCCGGGAGGGCAAACGGCTCTCGACCGTTGCGGGTCGTGGCAAGTATCGCCCCGGGCGGCGCATCGTTCCTGATGGTTTTCCTCAACACGGCCGATCCAAACGTGAGTTGACCGCGCACCGGAGTTCTCGTCGGACCGTTTACATAGAATTGACCTCGGCGGCGTGGAGTTTGGCTCCGGCTGGGAGCATGTTTCTTTTGCGTAGTTCTGCTTGATGCCCCACCACAACCCAGTGCTCGAGACGCGGATCGTCGGTATCGGCGCGTCGGCGGGAGGCTTGGCGGCGCTCGCGCAACTCCTCGAGAAGATTCCGCCGAAGAGCGGGCTCGCCTATGTCGTGGTGCAGCATCTGGATCCCACGCAAAAAACTATGTTGGCGGAGCTGCTGCAACGCGCTACCACCATGCCAGTGCGAGAGGCGGAAGGAAACGCGCGCGTCGAGCCGAACTGCGTGTATGTGATCCCGCCCAACACCGAACTCACCGTGGTCAACGGTGTGTTGAAATTGCGCGTGCCCGCCGAACCGCGCGGCTTTCGGTTGCCGATCAACGTCCTGTTCTCTTCCTTGGCCAGCACGCAGAGCGAACGCGCCATCGCCGTAGTACTTTCCGGCATGGGAACGGACGGGACGCTCGGCCTGCAGGCCGTCAAAGCGATGGGTGGGCTCACGGTGGTGCAAGAGCCCGAGACTGCGCAATTCGACGCGATGCCGAGAAGTGCCATCGACGCGGGATGTGCCGACATCGTCGCGTCGCCCGACGAGATACCGGCTCGAATCTTTGCCTACCTGGGTCTCGTGTCAGATCCGGGCCTCGCTGCCGAGGACGAAACGGAACCCACGCTCGCGTCCGACCCCCTGCGCGGCATCTATGAGCTGTTGAAGCAGCGAACCCGCCACGACTTTTCGCTCTACAAGCCCAGCACGGTGCATCGACGGGTCGACCGACGCATGGCCATCCACGACATCGCCACACCGGCGCTCTATGCCGAATTCCTGCGGCACAACCCTCAGGAGATTGATCTTCTGTTCAAAGAGCTGCTGATCGGGGTGACCAGCTTCTTTCGGGATCGGGCCGTGTGGGAACATCTGGGGGAAGTCGTGTTGCCGCAACTGCTTGCGCGGCGAGCGGCAGAGCCGAAGCTGCGCGCCTGGGTGATCGGCTGCTCGACGGGCGAAGAGGCTTATTCGCTGGCAATGGTGTTCAGCGAAGTCGTGGAACGCCTGCCCCAGGGCAATGCGTTCACGCTACAGATTTTCGCGTCCGATCTGAGCCCGGACGCGATCGCCGCCGCACGGCGCGGCCGATACCCGGCCTCGATCAGCTCCGACGTGTCGGCCGCGAGGTTGGCGCGCTTCTTCAGCGCTCACGAAAGCCATTACCAGATCAACGAAAGCATTCGCGACATGGTGCTGTTCGCGCACCACAACGTCGTGCTCGACCCGCCGTTCACCAGACTCGACTTGATCGCCTGCCGCAACTTGCTGATCTATTTTGACGGTACGCTACAGCGCAGGCTGGTGCCGCTGTTTCACTACAGCCTGCGTGCGGGCGGCGTGCTGCTGCTCGGCAGCTCCGAAACCGCGGGTAAGTTCGGTCATCTGTTCGCTCCCACGGAATTGAAGCTGCGGCTTTATTTACGCCAGGATGTCAGTTCCCACGGCAGTGCCGACTTTCTGATGAAGTCGTTTCCTCCCCTGACCGCGACACCCAAGGAGTCTCACGTGGCGCATCCCAACACTCCGACGCCGACAACCGACAGCCTGCAAACGGCCGCCGACCAGTTGTTGCTGCAGGTGTATGCGCCTGCCGCCGTCGTGCTCAACCCCGGCGGCGATATCGTTTACATCAGTGGACACACCGGCAAATACCTGGAACCGGCGGCCGGCAAGGCCAACTGGAATTTCCACGCCATGGCGCGCGAGGGCTTGCGCGGACCCCTCGCGGACGCTCTCAAGCGGGCCGCTTCACAACGCGAGCCGGTGCAGCTGAAGGGCTTGCACGTACAGATACCGGGTGGCGTGCAGATTGTCGACGTCGCTGTGCAAGCCATTCGCGAGCCCGCTGCGCTGCAAGGCATGACGATGATCGTTTTCCACGACATCGCGCCAGCTCCGGCCGGCCGCCGTCGCCGCAAAGGACAAACCGAAACGGACGCGGCTCACACCGCCGAGTTGCAGAGACTCGGGGACGAGATCGACGCGTCGCGCGAAGAATCGCGCGCGACCAAGGAAGAGCTGCAGTCCGCCAACGAGGAGTTGCAGTCGACCAACGAGGAACTGCAGTCCACCAACGAGGAGTTGACGACCTCGAAGGAAGAGATGCAGTCGATGAATGAGGAACTACAAACGATCAACAATGAGATGCTGTCGAAACTCGACGATCTTGCGCTTGCGCAAAGCGACCTGAAGAACCTGCTCAACAGCACGGAGATCGCCATTCTGTTCCTGGATGAGCGACTGAACGTAAGGCGCTTCACGGATCGGGCCGCGAAAGTTTTCAATATTCGGGAGAACGACATCGGTCGGCCGCTCAGCGACCTGACGACGAGCCTTCAGTATCCGGCGCTGCACGAAGACGCGCTCGAGACTCTGCGCACTCTGGCATTCTCGGAGAAGCGGCTTCCCACCAACGATGGCCGGTGGCTCACGGTACGCATCATGCCTTACCGCAGGCTGGACAACGTGATCGACGGCGTCGTGATCACGTTCGTGGACATCACAGCAAAGGAGCTGAAGTCGACGCCGCCGAATCCGATCCCGTGAAGAAGGCGCCCACGCGCACTCCCTGCTGACCGGCCAGTTGTACCCGAGCGCATACGCTGCGTACACCTTAGGTTTCGGCGTGCGCGCCGAGGAGTTCGGCTAGCCTGCTCAAAGTCGCGGCGAGTATCGTGCCGGTCGAGCCGCCGAGGCCCAGCTTGCCGGTCTGGAGGGCGGCGTAAGCTGTAACCGCCACACTGACCAAGCGTCGCTGCTCATTCATGACGGCAACGTCGCCCCCATGCAGTTCGTTTCCTTCCGCAAACGCCGTGACGGCGTCCGCAATGGCGTTGTCGAGGCAACGATTGAGAATGCGGAATTCATCCACGGTAACGGAGACGCGCTGTTCGCTGGCCAACTGCGTCACGGCCTGACAGACGTCACCGTAGTCGTGAACCACCTGGTCGATGGTGTAGCCGTTGCGAAGTAGCGTGGCGCCGTGCAGGGCGGCACCGCGACCGATCGTCGTAGGCGCTGGCGTGGGCGCCGGATCCAGCACATCCGGCGCTGATTGTTCTTTGCCAAGCGTATCGACGAGTTGCTGGAGGAATAGCGGCACGCCGTTGGCGTCAGACGCGCCGACAGGCGAGGACCTCCTCTGTACCTTGTGCCTGCACCGGGCGATCAATTCGCGTCGGTTCGAGCTGATGAACTCGTCAAGCATTCAGCACAATAAGTCGAGGTTGCTTAAAGCGTCTGTGCGCTGCCGTGCACAGCGGGCGTCGCGTTCCGCGCTTGACGCAACATACGTGTGGTCGCGAACAGAGCGAGGCGCGCGCATCGGCTAATTTGGATGGGCGGGCACTCGCATAGGCGACGGCCGCATGAACGAACAGCTGTCTGTCCGTCGGCATTGATCAAGGAACGGTGACGCTTTCCGGAAGTGTGTCCACGTGGAAGGAACGCGATGAGGCCGTTTCAGCTGCGTGGGCGGCGCCCGGAGTCACATGGGTCAAGGACAATCTCGCTATCACGCCCTGAAATCGTCCAGGTGAGCGTCGCGCCGCCGAGGCATCGCGCGGCGCGTGTTGACGTCCAGCGGACATTTCAACGCCACGGGCTGCTCGGCCAACGTGAATTTTACGAGCCCCTCAGAATCACCGCGCGACCGGAAGACGCGGAGCGCAAGCGCTTCCTGCTCGAGCTGATTCCGAACGAAGCGCAGCCAACCACGACGATGAAGTGTCCGGACGTCGATCTCGTGCTGCCCGCCGGTGAACACCGTGACGGTGGAGCAAGGGCTGACGAGCGCGGTCACCGGCACGCTAACGATCGCGGTGCCGCCGCCCCAATAACGCCGCTACCGACGCTGCCGCTGCGTTCAGCGATCTACTGACGCGGGTCGCCGTTTCGGTTCACGTAGATGGTCCGGCCCGGAGGCGCCGTCATCTTCACGTAGTGCCCGACCTTCGCAACGACGCACGTCGCGGTCACACCGGTCCTCGTCGTCTCGATCGCGGCCGACATTGCCGCCGATGACGCCACCGGCGACCGCGCCGCCGACGGTCGCCACGTCTCGAGTGCGAGGTCACGCGCGCTTCGAACACGGGTTCGTTCGCGCGCCGCCGATACTCATAGTTGGGGGTCGCAAGCGGAGCTGGCGCTTCGGCGTAATCGCCCTTGCGTCGATTGGCCTGGCGCACGGAGCTGACGCGATTATCGAGACCCAACCGTTTCAGAGAGTCGTAAGCGCCACGGCGCAGGAGCACGCAACGGCCCGCATACTCCGAGTCGTCGCACACGACCCAGTCGCCGTTGTCGACGACGACCGATGACGCGCGGTCGTTGAACCCGGCGTTCTTGAAGTTCGTGACGGGGCGCTTGGCCGTGAAGGCGCGCCCGCGGAAACCTTCGCCTTCGTAGAAGGTGATTTGCGCTGCCTGCACCGCCTGCGCCGCAAGAACCAACGCGCCGATGCAGAACGCGGATTTCAGGTATCGCTTCATCAAGGACTGCACTTTCTCTGTTCGCTAGCGCACACAACGAGCTCCTAGGCATCCGTATTGCCCACACTACGCGCATGCGCTCGTACGCGAGAGAATCCTGCCGTTCGCGCGCTTGTGCACTTGGGTAACGACGCGAACCCGCCGCAGATCGCGGCCTAAGGAGAGGCAGATGCTCGAGACTATTGCAATCGTTTTGGTGATCCTCTGGCTACTCGGTTTGGCAACTTCGTACACCATGGGGGGCGTGATTCACATCCTCCTGGTGCTCGCCATCGTGGTAATTCTGATCCGCGTCATTCAAGGTCGGCGCGTGTAATCAGGCCGACAGCTTCGATTTTCTTTCGCTACTTTTTTGGGAGAATACGACATGAACACAGGCAAGATTCTGGGACTCGCGCTGATCGTGGCTGGAGTCCTGGGTTTGGTGTACGGCAGTTTCACCTACACCAAGGACACCCATCGGGCGAACGTAGGGCCGATCACTCTGTCGGTAAAAGACAAGGAGACGGTCAACGTCCCCATCTGGGCCGGCGTGGTGGCCGTCGTGGCCGGCGGCGCGCTTCTGCTCTACGCGGGCAAGAAGAGTTAGCCGGCGTTGTCTACCGGCGATCCGGCTTTCGCCGAGGGAGTCGCCATGGCTGCACGGGAGATATCACGGGCAGCCGTGGCTTATTTGACGCTCGGGAGCATGCTCAACAACGCCGCGAAGCCAACGGACAGCGTGAACGTTGTAAGCACCGCACATACGAACGATCATTTCGTGCGGTCCCCATCGGCCGGGGGCACGCTTAGGATCTTCCTCCCCGTCACCATAGCCGTGATCAGGGTGCCGCCTTCGCGCAACTCTGTAACCACCACGGCGACGATATGGAGCAGTGCGAGAGCTAGGAGCACGTAGAAACCGTAGTAGTGCACGGTAGTGAAAGGCGCGCGGAACAAGCGCATCGCCGCATAAGCATCCGGGTCATACATCGCGGGCGCGTACGGCATCAAGGTGACGGGATCAACAGCCGGCGCAGCCACCCAAGTGGCGATACGCGAACCGAACGGCGGGAAGAACAGATCAGTGCCGGCCAGCGTCAGTCCGGTGCCCGCCTGTACCAGCAACAGCACCAACAAGACCGTTACGGCCACGCGGCCGAGAGGATTGTGCCCAAGATATTGCCTCGGTCGCCCACTACGGACATCTGCAAGGTACTCACGGTCTCGCCCAAGAAGGCGCGGCCACCCGGGAGGATGGCTCGCCAGCGTGCGTGCACGCTGCCGACGAACGCCCACACGAGCCGCCACAGAAGATTGAGAGCGAACACGTACCCAATCCAGACGTGCACCGTTTTCAGCGATATTTTCCCGTCGTTGCTGACGCCCAATGCTCCGTCGCTGAGGATGGCAACACCGACAGCACCCAAGCCGAGTACGCACACAAAATTGATCCAGTGAAACGCGCGGACGTGCGCGTCCCATACGGAATATTGCTTGAGCTCGATCATGGAGTTCGGTCGAGCTTCGTTATTCGGCATCGTGGGCGATTACACCGAAGGCAGGTCGCCACTCGCCCTACTTCCCTACGACTTTCTCGACTTCCCCGATCTTCTGTTGAACCTTTCCAGTGTTCTTCTCGACTTTGCCTTCGGCTTCCAGTTCCGGATTATCGACTACTTTTCCTGCGATCTCCTTCACTTTGCCCTTGGCTTCGTGAAGCTTGCCTGCGGCCTGGTCTTTGGTGCTGCGTTTCATGGTAATCAACGAGCCTCGCGTTTGGTGCGGCTGTCTATGTCGGTCTGCGCCTGCAACCAATCGCTGACCGGGTCATTGCCCTGGAACTCGCGATGTTCGGCGATGTAATAGGCGGCTTCCGCGATCATATGCTCGCGTTGTTCCGGAGTAGCTCCCGCCTCTGCATCCAGATGTCTCCCCGATTCGGAACCTGTTGCGGTTCCATGGGGATGAAACTTTGATTTGTGATGGTGGTTGGTCATTCTTATCTGCCTCTGCTTGAAGTGATGATGGTGCGACTCGCGCGCCCCTCCGCTGTGGAGAGTGTGAATGGAGATGCGACTTTGCACCGTGCGGCGTCGCACGCAGCCGCTCCTCGTCGCGACCAAGCCCAGCTGCCGGCCCTACGCCAGCTCGCGGACCGATGCGCGCACCGCCGGCCGCAGCCGCCGCACAATCTCCAACCACGCAGCGAACGCCACGAGTAGCCCCGCACCGAGCGCCAGGCCCGTGGCATCGGGCATTGCGATTTGCATGATGCCGCGGAGGAACTCAATCCCAAGCACCGCGGCGAGCAGCGCGCCGATCGCGAGTGCCATGCGCAACAGCCACGGGTTCTGGCCACGAAGGCCGCCGAAGGCCGGCCGCGTGAGATCGCGATTGGCGAGGATGAGGAGCATCACGCCGACAACGAGTGCGCAGAAGACGATGCCGCGTCCCTGCTCGACGGCCTCACCGTGCGCGACGAGCCAGGCGTAGCCGCCGAGCAGGATCGCCGCCATGCCAAGCCCCTGCAGCATCCCGAAGCCGATGTGCACAAAAGCGAACGGCGAATCTTCGCTCACGCGCGGCGGCCGCTCCATGAGCCCCGCCGCCTCCGGCTCGGCCTCGAACACAATCGAGCACGCGGGATCGATGAGCAACTCGAGGAGCACGATGTGCACCGGCAGGAGCAGAGCCGGCCACTGCAGTAGTGCAGGCACGAGCGCGAGCGCGATGATCGGCATGTGCACCGCGAACGTGAAGCGCGTCGCTTTGCGGATGTTGTCGTAGATGCGCCGGCCCTGCCGAATGGCGGCGACGATGCGCGCGAAGCTGTCGTCGAGGAGCACCAAGGACGCGGCCTCGCGCGCGACGTCGGTACCCCGCTCGCCCATTGCGATCCCGACGTCCGCGGCCTTGAGCGCGGGCGCGTCGTTAACGCCGTCGCCCGTCATCGCGACGACCTCGCCGCCCGCGCGCAGGACCTGCACGAGACGTAGCTTGTCCGCGGGACGTAGCCGCGCGCAGAGATCGACGTGGCGCAGGCGCTCGCGCAGGGCGACGTCATCGAGCGCCTGCATCTGCGCGCCCGTCATCACCGCGGGCCGTTCGGACAAGCCGACCTGGCGCCCGATTGCGCTGGCGGTGAGCGGATGGTCGCCCGTCATCATGATGATTCGAACACCCGCGCGACGGCATTCGGCGATCGCGGCGGGTACCTCGGGGCGCGGCGGATCGGCGAGCGCGACCAGGCCGAGGAACGTGAAGTCGAAATCGTGCTGGCTCGTGGGCCACGCGGGTTGCGCGACCGCCGCGGAGGCCGAGTTCTCAGCGGTGCTCGTCGACGCCGACGGGCCCCGCCACCGACCGCGCGCGACGCCGAGCACGCGCAAGCCCCGCACGGCCATCGCGTCAAGCTGCGCGTGGATCGCCGCACGCTGCGCGACGTCGAGATGACAGAGGTCCGCGACGGCTTCCGGTGCGCCCTTGGTCGCGAGGAGATGACCCGTCGGATCCGCGCTCGCGAAGACACGCGTCATTGCGAGAATTTCGGCCGAGAGCGCGTACTCGAACTCGGGCGTGCGGCCGTCGTGGACGTGCTCGGTGCCGGCGAGCCACTGGTGGCCGAATTGCTGGATCGCTTTCTCCATCGGATCGAACGGATCGCCCGGCGTCGCGAGCATCGCGAACTCGACCAACTCATGAAAGGTCTCCGGTAGCGCCACGGCAGCAGTCGGCGCGAACTCCTCGCCTTCGACGGCGAGCGCCGCGACCGCCATGCGGTTCATGGTGAGCGTGCCGGTCTTGTCGACCGCAAGCACGGTGATGGCGCCAAGCGCCTCCACCGCGGCGACACGCCGCGTCAGTACCTTCTGCTGCGAAATCCGCCAGGCCCCCAACGCGAGGAATACGGTGAGGATCACCGGGATCTCCTCCGGGAGAATGGCCATCGCAAGCGCGATGCCCGCCAGCAGACTGTCGAGGAGCGTGCGTCCGTCCCACCACCAGCCGAGCAGCACCTGCGCAACGGCGACCACCGCTGCGACGGCGCCGAGCCGCTTCACGAGCGTTCCGGAGGCGCGCTGCATGGCGGTCGCCGATTCGGTTGTGGCGGCGAGATCCGCGCCGATGCGGCCGCCGGCCGTGGCCAACGCCGTCGCATGCACTTCGGCGAGACCCACACCCTTCGTTACTACTGTGCTCGCGAATAGCGCGTCGGTGCCCTCGCCGCCGGGCGATGCGGACACCTTGGCCTCGTTCGAGCCGTCGACCGCCGCAGGCAGCTTCGTCACCGGCACCGCTTCGCCGGTGAGCAGCGACTCGTCGGTCGCGAGCTGCCCATCCACGAGCCTCGCGTCGGCGGGCACTCGATCGCCTTCGCGAAGCACGAGCAGGTCACCGCGCACGACGTCGCGGCCGGCGATGCGCGCCTCCACGCCGTCGCGAATGACGAGCGCGCGCGGCGCCGACAAGTCGCGCAGCGATTCGAGCGCACGCTGCGTCTTGCGCTCCTGTGCGAGTGTGATGCCGATCACCACGAACACGAAGCCGAGCAGAAAGATCGCTTCCGCGCGATCACCGAGCGCGAGATAGATGCCGCCCGCGGCGAGCAGCATGAGGAACATCGGCTCGGAGAGCACCTCGCGCGCGATGGCGAAGCTCGACTTCGGCGTCGTGCCTGGGAGCGCGTTCGGCCCGTCGGCGGCGAGGCGTCGCGCCGCTTCCGCTGCGGTCAGGCCATGTCGTTCGGTCAGCATCGTGTTCGGAGAAGGGGCCGCGCGTCAGGGCGACGTACGGCAACGGTGGTCTAGCGGTAGCCGCAGCGTGTTTATCGCCGCAGACATAGCGATGATACAGCCTGGCCACACTGAGCAGCCCACGCACTGCTGCGCGGCCGTCGAGCTCCGTGAAACCGCTGGATTCGCCGGTTCTTTGGCGGATACGCCTTCTTGTTCAGTGACCCCGCATCGAACCCTGCACGTTCGTTCGCCATCGCGAACCGCGCTGAGCTTTGCCAGAATGGCTCGCACGCGTCCACTGGCCTACGGCGCGGGGCCGTTCGAGATTTCAATTCGCCGCGCACACTGAGCTACCCGCGGAAAGAGGTGCCACATGATTTCACTGCAACGTTGGGTCCCCCTTGCCGTCGTCCTTTTCATCGGCGGCGTCGCCCCCTCGGTCGTCGCTCAGAATGCGACGGTCGCGCAACCTGCCTTGCAGGCAGTGGCGCCTTCGCCCGGTTGTCATGACGAGCAGGGGCTGATCTATATATGCGGCCTCGTCGTCCCGGAAGATATTCTGACCGTGGGGTCCACCGGTCTTCTGCTTGCGTCCGGTCACCGTGCTCCCGGTCACCTGTATCTGATCGATCCGGTGGCACGGACGCAGTCGGAGCTCATCCATGGCGCCTCGTTCGCGCTGCGGCATGACACGCGCGCCTATCCCGACTGTCCGGGGCCGCTAAACCTGCAGGCCTTCGATGTGCATGGCTTAAGCCTGGCCGAGAAGTCGCCCCGGCGCTTTAGTCTCTTCACCACGAGCCACGGCGCGCGCGAGGCTATCGAAATCTACGATCTCGACCTTCGCGGCGCGGCACCGACCCTCACCTGGAAGGGCTGCGTTCTTCTGCAGCAGGAGGGTTACCACAACAGTGTGGCCCAGCTCGCCGACGGCGGATTCGTGACGACCAGAATGCGGGACCAGACCTACCGGGGTGCTCAAGGCGCCCCGGCCGGAATCACCGGCCGGCTGTTCGAGTGGCATCCGGGCGGCTCACTGCAGCCGTTGGCCGGCACCGAGCTGTCGCTGCCGAACGGCATCGATGTCTCGAAGGACGAGCGCTACGTGTTCGTCGCCGCCATGGGTACACAGGAAGTGGTCCGTTTCGATCGCTGGGCGACGCCTATGACGAAGCGCGCGGTGGCACTGTCCATTCGGCCGGACAACGTCCACTGGGCCACCAATGGCAAGCTTCTGACCGCAGGCCCGAACTATGTCGCGCCCACGGTATGCAGCGGCGCAGGCTGCGCCACCGGTTGGTCGGTGCTGGAAGTCGATCCGAAGACGTTGGCCTTCTCGCGACTTGGCGGCGCGGATCAAACGGCCGCGATGCAGGCCGTGAGCTCGGCTATGCGAGTGGGCGACGACATCTGGGCAAGCAGCAATGACGATCGTGTCGCCCGCTTCTCGCTGCCGCGGCCCTGAGCAATTTCTTAAGTGAGAGCCAAGCTCTGCTCAATGGCACGATGTCGGTTGGCACGCTAGCGCGTGTCGGACTGAGCCAGTCTGCGTTGTCTCGGCATTTGGCGGCGCTCCGGGAATCGGGTGTCGTCGCGATCAAACATTGAGGTATTGCGCGGATCGTCGGTGTGCTGGCGAACAGACCCGTTCGAAGGTACGTCATACCGTGCAGCACAAATGCAGGCACAGGATGTGTTTGCGTAAGGAGAATCATGCTGTACGGAACTAGAACGCAAAAGACCTTCACGCTCGCAGCCGTCGTGCTGACGGCCACTGCATCGAGCGCGGTATCGGCCCAATCGGAATCACAGCAGCCTTTGCAGGAGGCGCGCGGCTATGTATTCGTGCTGCCGCACTATCTCTCGGCCGACGCCAATCGGCGCGGTACCAGTGAGGACGGACGCGGCATGGCAGTGGGGTACGGGCATCCGCTCAGCGAGCGATGGTCTTGGGAAGTACAAACGTTTGCCGACCTGATCACGGTGCAACCCGCGACATCGACGGACTACTACCGCTATGGGGCCGGCGTGGATATGAAGTACCGCTTTAGGCGTGGTGACGGCGCTTCGCCGTTCGTGCTGGTGGGCGCGGGTTTGCTGCACAACGACGTGGCGCCCCCTACTGCGGATGCCACCGATGTCTTCGCCAACGTCGGGCTTGGGTTTATGACCGGCGCACTAGGCAAGAGCGAGCTTCGGCTGCGTACCGAAGTGCGCTATATGCGCGATCGGTTCGAAACCGGCTTTTTGGAAGGCGAAAAAAACGATCGGCGTTTTTCGCTCGGAGTGCAAATTCCGTTGGGACGCCGCGAAGTGGTGCGCGAAGTCGAGCGCGAGGTGGTGCGCGAGCGGGTAGTCACCCAAACCGTGCCCGCTGAGATTGTCGACACCGATCACGACGGTGTGCCGGATCAGAACGACCGCTGTCCCGGCACGCTCGAAGGTCTTGCCACGGACAATCGCGGTTGCGCAGCTACAAGCCGGCAATCCAGCGTGCGTCTCGACGGCGTGACGTTCGAGTTCAACTCCGCGCAGCTCACCGCGAGCGCATCTGAGACCCTGCGGCGGGTCGCCGACGCGCTTCGCGGAGAACCGAATCTGCGCGCGGAAATTGCTGGGCACACCGACAGCGTGGGCTCCGACGAGTACAACCTGAAGCTGTCGCAGGACCGTGCCAATTCCGTTCAGCAATTCCTGGTTGCGCAAGGCATCGACCGCGGCCGTCTTCAGGCGCGCGGGTACGGCGAGGGGCGACCGGTGGCCGACAACGGCTCCGCGGATGGACGCGATCGCAATCGGCGCGTCGAGTTTGTCGTTTTGAATTGACGGAACCGAGGTGGGCCGCGCGGGCTGCCCACCTCGTGTCAAAACCGCTAGCCGGAGGGCATGAGCGGCGCTATAACCTCAGCCGTCGCCGCCCGTCGCCTTGCGCAGCTGCGCGAACGACCTGATCGTGGCGTGGCAGGCCTCCGCCGCCTACGAACTCATGCCGGTAAATGCCGCCGTCGACCACGAGGCCCGCGGCCACGATGGCGGCATAGCGCCCGGTTTTCGCGAGCATTTGCGCGTGCAGCGGAATCTCGAATGCGCCGGGAACCAGGAACGCATGATGGCCCCCGGCTCGTGTCCCAGTGCTTTCCACTGGCGCCCGCGGGCTTGTGCGATTGCTCGCCATCACCGCCGGTGGGGAATTGCACCCCGCCCCGAGAACGCTCGCCAGCCAGGTGCAGCAGCACTGACCGACGGCCGTGGCAGTATAGCTAGCCTCCGCTGACGATACCGGTCCGGCGACGTTCACACGGTGGGCGCTCAGGAAATGAATGACCAAGACCCGATCCCGTTTGCCGCTGGCATTGCTCGCAGCACTGCTCTTTGAGGGCTGCACGAGCCTTGGGCTGACAGCAGCGAATATTCCCGCGGCCTTCGGTGACTATCACCGTGATTACGACCTGGCCTACGGCAAGGCAGACCGGCAGAAGCTCGATGTGTATGTACCGACAGGCTCCGCTACCCACCGCCATCCCGTAGTGGTCTTCTTCTACGGCGGCGGCTGGACGCACGGTGCCAAAGAGCAGTACCGGTTTGTAGCAGCCGCGCTTGCGGCACGCGGCTTCGTCGTCGTGGTACCAAACTACCGCCTGTATCCAGAAGTCCGCTTCCCCCTCTTCGTGGACGATGCCGCATTAGCCGTGCGCTGGGTACATGACAACGTTGCAAGTTTCGGTGGTGATCCCGCGCGACTAGTGCTGCTCGGCCACTCTGCAGGCGCTCACATCGCCGCCATGCTGACGTTTGATGAACGCTATCTGCAACGCGCTGGCGTAGATCCTGACTTGATCCGCGGCTTCATCGGGCTCGCAGGGCCATACGACTTCCTGCCGATCATCGATCCGGTGGTGCAACAGGTCTTCGCGAGCCTTGAGGATCCCAAAGAATCACAGCCCATCCATTACGTTGACGGCACCGAGGTTCCGACGTTGCTGATGCACGGCGATGCAGACCAGCGCGTCTCACCCACCAACACAGAGCACCTGGCAGCCCGCATACGCGAGCGCGGCGGCTGCGTGATCGAGCGGGAATTCCCAGGCATGAGTCACAGCGGCATCCTCGCAGCACTTTCCGTCTATTTTCGCGGTCGAAAACCCGTGCTGGACGAGATCAGCCGGTTTGTGGAGAAAGTTGCGCCAGAGTGACTGGTGCGGCTCCCCCTATCTCCGAGGCTGCGGCGGCCTGGCCGATGGCGTAAAGAAATAGGACGGGCGGCCGGGTGGTGCTGATAACTGTGTTCCATCCCCGGCGTTCTCTCTATCATTGGGTTTGATTTCCGTTGGGAGGGACCTCCATGCAACGCCTGATTGCCACTGCCCCGCTTCTCGCTGCGAGCGCGCTACTGAGCGCCTCGGCTTACGCCCACCACAGCATGTCGATGTTCGACATGTCGAAAGTGGAAGTGATCGAAGGCAAGGTCGCGAAGCTCGAGTGGACGAACCCGCACATGTACCTGACCGTCGAAACCAAGGGGCCAGACGGTAAGCCGGTGCTCATCGATGGCGAAGGCCTCGGCATCACGCAAGCACTGGTCGACGGCTTGAAGCGCGAAGACTTGAAGCCCGGCACACCGGTCGTCGTTCGCATCAATCCGAATCGCGGCGGCTTCGGCAAGCAGGTGCGCGTGCTCGACGTCACGACTCAGGACGGCGAGATTCACCCGTTCTACGCGGCGAACACTCGCACTCGCGTGTTGACGCCTGCCACGAGCGTCGCCGGCCACTGGGCCCCGAACCGCGCCTCGCTCGGCGCAGCGTTCGGCGCCATGGCGCAGTTCCCGATCAACGACGCGGCCAAGGCCGAGCGCGCGAAGGATCTCGGCAACGCGCTGTGCTACGTCGAGCCCGCCCCGTTCGGCGCCGTGCTCGACGAGCTGCGCACGATCGACGTTAGTAAGAACGAAGTCGTGATGAAGTTCGACAACACGGGCGACAAGTTCGAGCGCGTCATCCACATAACCGACAAGCATCCTGCCAACGTGAAGCCCACTCGGCACGGGGACTCCATCGGCCGGTGGGACGGCGACACGCTCGTCGTCGACACCGTTGCCTTCGAGCCCTCGATCTCCGGCCTCGGCGCCAGCGTGCCGTCGGGCCCGGCCAAGCACACGGTCGAGAAATTCACGCTGACTCCGGACAAGGTGCGCCTGCGGTACGAGATCACGATCGAAGACCCGATGTATCTCACGGCCACGGCCTCGCTGACCGAGCAGTGGGACCACCGCCCCGACCTCGAATTCACGCAGGACACGGCCGGCTGCACAGAGGGCGCGCGCGACAAGTACAAGCAAGCCTTCTAAATCGCGCGCTGAGCCGCTCCCGTCATTGCAGGCGTGCGGGACGGGAGCGGTCCGTTACAGTTCCCAGTTGAACCCGACCGAATAGCGCCGGCCACGGAGATCGCCAAAATAGCCGTTGGTGGCGAAGCCGTTGAAGGCGGCCAAGGCCACGTAGTTCGCTCGCGGGTCCGCGTCCAACAGATTGTTGATCACGCCGTACAGGCTGAACTTACTATTCTTGAATCGGTAGCGGACGCTCGCATCCGTGATCAGGCTCGACTCTATCTTTTGAACATTGGCGGGCACGTCGTATCGCACCGCGCCTCCGTTGAACGTGGGCTGGTACACGTTCTGCGTGAGGCTTTGGATCATGCTATCCGTATACCGAAACTGCAGAGTGACCGACAGCGGCCCGCGGATCAGCGACCCGCTGAGCTGGTACTGAAACTCGGGTAATCCGGTCGTGGTCGCGGGAACGCCCAACACACCTGCACTGTCCGTACGCGTACCCGCACTGTCCGTCAGTGCGTTGTCCATCAGATACGTGCCGACCCAGCGCACGTTGATATTGCTGCCGCTGAACCACTTGACCGACGTGTTCCAGTCGAGCTCGAAATCGACGCCGCGTGCCTCGGCCTGCTGCACGTTGACGTAGACGTCGTTCACGATCGAGATCCGGTTCAAGCCCGGGTTGATCGTGCTCGGCCCACCGTTGCGCTCGATCTGGGCACAGGTATCTACGTTGTTCTGCAAATAGCAGCTCGTGACGATGTTCTGCACGCCATACAGGTTGATGTTGTCCGTGAGCTTCGTGTCGTACCAATCGACCGAGAAGTCGAGACTCTCGACTCTCCTTGGGCGAAACACGATGCCCGCGGTGTACGTCTTCGCGGTTTCGGGCTTCACCGTTGGGTTACCGCCCGAAACCGTGGTGACGACGTAACGCGACGCAGGCGCACCCGTCCGGTCTTCACCGTAGTCGGTGACCGTGAACACACCGCCGGTTCGGTCGTACCGTTCGGCGAGGTTCGGGGCGCGCGCGTCTTGCGACGACGTCGTACGGAACCGAAGCCGATCACCGGCGGCCCACTCGATGGCGGCTTTCCACGACCCGGCGCTACCGGAACCCGAGTAGTCGGCCCACCGATACGCGAGATCGAGGTCCATACGCTTGGCAAAACGCTTGTCAACGACCAACGGCACGCGGAACTCCGTGAACGCCTCCTTCACGTCGAAGGCACCGATACCGAACGGTACCTTGGAGAACTGGATTTCGACGGAGTTGGCGGCGTCGGCACCGGGCACACCGCGAATGCCGAGCGCGGCGTTATTCGCCTCAACGGGACGGGCCGCCGGATCCGCGGTAGGGTTACCCTGCGACGCCTGAACGTATTGGACAAAGCTCTCTTTGCGATACGCCACGCCCATGGCCATCGAAATCGGGCCCGCCCAACCTTTGGCAAGGTCACCGTCGGCCGTGAACTCCCACACGTCCTGCTTCAAACTGATGACACGCTCTTTGTCTGCCGTGGCGGTGTACGAGTACGGCAGCGAGCCGCCCCCCGGCAACCATCCGTTTACGGAAACCTGCCCGCCGGGATCGAACCCAGTGACCCAATCGATGGCCGCGGCGGAGGCGTTACCCCGCCCAAACAGGTTGATGGGCACGCAGTCCGGGTGCTGGCCGGAGACGCGCGTCACGTTGCAGACAACGTTGCCGCTGGTGTCGCGCACGGCGTCCGCCGCAAGATAGATTCGATCGACTCGCAGACCGTTGTGCTGCCGAGCCTCGACGTTCGTCTTGCCGTTCTGGTAGTAGCCCTTGACGATCCAATCGCTGAAGAAACCATCGGTATTGAGCCGCAGATCGAAGCCACCCGTGATCGACGTGACATCCGTCGGCTGATCCGTCCGCGCGTCGGCCGAGAGGTCGGAGGTATCGCCAAGACGACCGAAGCTGACGCTCGGGAACTGAGGTGCGACCGCCGTACCTGTTCCTATCATCGTCTGCTGGATGTTTGCCGGCAGGTAGGGGTTACCGCTGTAAATCGTTATGCCGCGGGGCCCGAACAGATTGCCGGCGCCGGCACGGTTGACCCAGTTGCCTTCGCCGTACAAGACCTGGCCATAGACTTTGAAGTTGTCGGTGAACTTGTGTTCGACGTAGGCGAACACATTCTCGCTATTCGTCTTCGGCTGAAGCTGCGCGGCGGATATGCCGTTATCCGTGCCACTGCCGCCGTTAACGAGGGTCTGTGAAATACCATCGGCAGTACTTCCGGCCACGAACGGCGTTGCATTGCCGTTCGGGTCGAGGATCCACTTGCTGCCGTTCGAAAAAGTGACGACGCCATCGAGCGATCCCAGGTTCGAAACGACCTGCGGGTACAGCAGATTGACGGGGTTGTCTGGCGTTTTGCCTCTGTTTGCGGCATCCGGGTTTTGGATCAGGGCCCAGCCCCGGTACCAATCGTAGCCGTCGCGAGTCCAGATCGGATCCTCGGAAAACTTTTCGGCGGAAACGAGTAGATGAGTCTTCTCGCCAAGCTGGAAACCTGCGGCGATCGACGCTTTCCAGTTCTGGTTGTCACCGCGCGCAGTCGCGCCGGTCTGTACGCTACCCTTGATGCCTTCGAATTTCGTATCGAGCAACAAGTTGATGACCCCGCCGACGGCATCCGTCCCATACGTGGCCGTAGCCCCACCGGTCTCAGTCTCGACCGTGCGAACGAGCGCTTGTGGAAGCATGTTCAAGTCGGGACCACCATAGATCGTGGACGACACGACCCGCCGGCCATCCAGCAGTTGCAATGTGCGCTTGGTACCCAGTCCCCTGAGGTTCAGCGAGCCCGCGCCCGGTGACGTGAAAAAGTTGCCGGTGTTGTCGGTGGTGTTGGAGTTGTAGAACTGGGGCAATGCCGCGAGCCCTTCGACCATCGTCGTGGGCGACGTGATCTGCAGTTGCTCCGGAGTCACGATCGTCACCGGATTGGCCGTCTCCATGCCGTTGAGACGAATACGCGACCCCGTGATGATGATCTCTTCCGTAGGCCCCTGTGGTTGCGCTTGCGGTTGCGCCTGGCCTTGCGCCACACCGTGCGCGCTCGCAACAAACAACGCGACGGCCGACCAGCGAAACAGTGAACTAGGGAAAGCTTTTCTCGTGGCGCATGACCGCGCATCACACGACTTCGTGCGTGTCATAGGACTGCCCCCCTACGAACTACTTACTCCCCCAAGGCAGCCCTGAGAGTACAGAACCAGGATTTTCAGTCAAGCATCAGCGATGATCCGGCCGGTGAGACGGTCGTGCGAGCGGGCTGGCGAGTGCCCGGAGTGTATAGCCCGGGTCCAGATTGGCGCAGAGGCAGGCGCAGCTCGATCGGCAAGAGCAAGTTCGTGCGTCAAGACTCCTGCTAATCAGTTTGGGCGCCTGGCTGATGATAGGGTGTGGATCCTAATTTCAGGCGTCGTGGTGCAGGCCACGACCTCCTGGGCGCAGTGATTGACTGGACGCGAGAATCTCGCGCCCACTATGCTGGCGGCCCCCGACAATCACGCCCGGCGACGCGGGTGCTCGAGCGCTCCACCAGCGCTTCGTGTTTAAAGACTTCGTGGTAGGCACATCGGCGATGCGTTTTCTTTCGGGCGCATCTACGTACGTAGCGATAGAGACTCCGATCGAGGCATTCAATATGAGCAACCCTACCTGGTACTCGCGGTTCGCGAAAACTGCATCGCAGTTCTGCGGCCGGCCTAGAACCTTCGCCGTGGCCGTTTTTATCATTGTGGTTTGGGCAATCACCGGACCCCTCTTCAAGTTCAGCGACACCTGGCAGTTGGTGATCAACACCGGAACGACCATCGTGACGTTCCTGATGGTCTTCCTGATTCAGAACACACAGAACCGCGACACTCAGGCTATTCAGATCAAGCTCGATGAGCTCATCCGTTCGACCAAGGGCGCGCACAATGCTCTGCTAGATCTCGAAGAACTCGAGCCGGAGACTATCGAGGCGTTCCGAAACAAGTACGAAGCGCTCGCAAAGGCGGCAAGAGCACAAGTGAACGGCGGACTCAAAGACACGGGAAGCCCGGAGCCATGAAACGCCGCCACATTGCATGAGGCCACGACCCTGCGCGAACGTCTCATTCGACGCTAGTTTCTTTCCGCATCGATTGTGATGCTGGCGATCCTCGTCCTTGGCTTTAGTCCCACTTTGCTTCTTAGACCCTACTTCAACGTTCCGTCCATGCCGGGTTATCTATTCTGTTGCGCCGTTCATGTTCTTCATACTGTTCAGCATCGCGGCGCCGCTTGTGTATGACCTACTCACTCTCGCCCTCGCAGGCGATCAAGCCGTACGAGCGGCGATGTTCGGTCTACTTTGATGCGTGAGGCACCGCGTTGAACGAAGGGTGGCTTCTGTGGGGATTGCTCTTCGGTTCCATTGGCACCGGCTTCTTCTTGTATGGAAAGAAACAGAGAGCCGTCGTCCCTCTCGTGTGTGGGCTGGCGCTGATGCTCTTTCCCTATTTCGTTTCCAGCACACTCTTGCTCGTCGTGATCGGAGTCGTGCTCATCGCCGTCCCCTACTTCGTCAGACTCTGAGTTGATGAATACGATCCGCGTCGGTCCGCTTGCTTTGGAGCCGCAGGCGCCGAGGCAAACACACGTTTGAGCCGCTGCATCCAGCTCATCGCCATGTGCTCGGGCAGCGCTCCCTCGACGTCCTCTCTCGGCCGGGCACCCCGCCCCCGGCCCGCCGGCGTGATCACCGCGCGCAGCGCAGCATGCGGGGCGAAGACTCCGTGGTAACACGTCAGGTGCATCCGTGGTCCGTTTCGATCGCCGGGCGACGTCGGTGCTGGAAGTCGATCTGGAAACATTTGAATCGGGCGTCGTCGCGACGCAGCGTGAGTCTTGAACCAGCGGCAGCGTCGCTCTTGGCTCTACTGGGGCGGCGGCACCGAGATCGTTAGCGTGCCGGTGACCGCGCTCGTCAGCCCTTGCTCCACCGTCACGGCGTTCACTGGCGTGGGCTGACCGAGCACCACAGGCGTCGTGGTCGGTCCGCGGAGCCACGTCGCCACCGGCAACGGTACGGGTAGCGCGAGATCGACATCCGGACACTTCATGGTCGTGGTGTGCTGCGCTTCGTTCGGAATCAGCTCGAGGAGGAAGCGCTTGCGCTCCGCGTCTTCGGGTCGCGCCGTGACTCTGAGGGCACTCGTGAAATTCATGTCGGCCGAGCAGCCGGTGGCGTTGAAATGTCCGGTGGACGTCATGACGCCGGCACCACGGTACGCGCCATCTTCCTCGGCGATGAGCTTGGTTTCCGGCAGCACGAGATGAATGCCGGTGTCGGTCTCAGCGCCATCTTGCTCCAACTCGAGGTCGAGCGTGACGCGTAGCTCGGGCTCGACGATCTTCCAAATGGCGTCGGTGGCGCCGGCGCGCGAATAGGTCGCGATGTCGAAGCCGTCGCCCTTTTTCGGTGTCGACGACGCGGTGTACGTGAAGACAAGCGGCGCGTCCTCTGCGATTTGTCCTTCTCGCGGCTCGAGGTGGCCTATCGCCACCAGCGCGCCGGCCTGGAATTTTGCTCCGCCGACCGGTTCGTTGCCTTCTTTTGTTCGGAGCTCGGTGCGGACCTTCACGGATCCGTTCGGCCCGAGCGTGCGCGTCGCGCTTGGGGGGTCGAACGAGAAATCCACGCACTCGTGCGGTTTCGTCCACACGAGCACCGCGTCGAGGTAGATCGGGCTCACCAGCGCAATCGCGGCGGCCACGGTAAGGTCAGAGGTGATCTCGACCGAGCGCAGCATCCCCGCGATGTCGAGCGCACCGCCTTCGCCGAGCGTGAAAGTGGTGCGAACGTGTTGTTGCTCGCGTGGCGCTCCGTCGCGCTCGCGCGTGAAATCCCCCTCGAGATCAATGTGGTCGACCATCGAGTCGTCCCGCACATGCCCCTCGAGCGTCGCGATTAAACGATTGACGTAGTGGGTGCGTTTCGTCTCGCCGTCGTCGGTGTCGACGGCATCGGCCGTCATTGAATACTCGAAGGAGCCGGTCGCGACGCCTTGCGCCGTCGGGCACTTCCGGACGAAGCCGCCGACTGTCATGACGAACGTCAGCGAATTGCCGTCCGTCTCCGGCGTGTTGCCGACGCGCATTTCGCGATCCGTCGTTTTGCGCCCCACGTATCCCGCGGGCGCGTTCGTCACGGTCTGGCTCCTCGAGACCTCGTAGCCGGCTTGCGCGCGCGCCGCGAAGCCGTACGTGGCAGCGGTTGCCGCGAGTACCAGCGCTGCGATGGAGCCGATAGGCTTAGTGGTGTCCATTGATCGTTTGCCTCGAGTCAGCGGGCCGGTTGTAGTTCGAAGCGAGATGACCGGCTGGTCCGCCCGACCGCGACGAGCCGCAATCGTAGCATCCGAGGTGTCGGCAACCGCAGCGGTGGCTACTCGCCGTGCACGATCACGAGCTGCATCGCAATTTCCGCGCGCTTCGCCGGAAAACTCCGCCTCACCGCATCGCTGCGCGCAGCCCACGCCGCCCGAACACCGCGGCAACTCGGTTACCGCGTTGCGCCGACATAGTCCGCGCATCTCGACGCTCGTGTCGCAAGTGGTTCCGACCTACTATCCGGCGATACGAATCAGCAGAGAGTTTTCGCCCAATGCGCGCCAGCGACTTCTCGCCTCCACACCGCCGACCCTTTCCCGGTTGGCTTAAGTACGCGTCGTACGCGGCGCTCTATGGCATCGGCGTGCCGCTCGTGAAAACGCTCGAAGCCTTCGGCAAATGGCCGAGCACGGGCCTGGCCAAGAGCATTCGGTCGAGGACCGCGCACGCCTTCGGCGACTACCGACCCACGCGGAACGACGTCATCGTCTGCGCGTTCTTCAAGTCCGGGACCACGTGGCTACTGCAAATGGCGACACAGATCGCATACCGCGCGCAGGCAGAGTTCGACAACATTCATCACGCGGTCCCATGGCCGGACGTGCCGATGCCGCCGATGGCGCGGCTCATGATTCCGCTCACCGATCCGTCACCGGCTGCGAACTCGCCAACGGGGTTGAGAGTCATCAAAACTCACTTGCCGCGCTCGAGCATTCCGTTCGTGCCGGAAACGCGCTACATCGCGTGCGTGCGTGACCCCAAGGACGTTTGCGTCTCGGGATACCACTTCATGAACGCGCTCGTTTACGGACCGCTCGCACCCTCGGTCGAGCACTGGGTGAAGTTCATGTTCTCAGAAGCGTTCCAATACTCGTGGGCGGAGCACTTGGCCGGCTACTGGGCCGCACGCAACGAACCCAACGTACTGTTCCTCACCTATGAAGGCATGCGTAAGGATCATGCTGGCGCGGTGCGCAAAATCGCCGACTTCATGGACGTGGACCTCAGCCCCGCGGAGCTACAGTCCGTAATTCACCAATCTAGCTTCGCCGCGATGCGCGACGCGGACGGCAGGTTCGAACCCGGTCGGATTCTGCCGTGGACGCGCGAGCGCGTAATGATACGCGCCGGCAAGAGCGGTCAGTCGAGCGAGCTGCTCACGCTCGAGCAACGGCGGTTCATCGACGAGCGGTGCCGCGCCGAACTCGTGCGTCTCGGCTCCGACTTCCCGTATGACGAGGTTTTCGGCACGGCCGCGGAAAAGGCGATCTGAGGCGGCGAGCGCGAGGGCGGCGGACGAGGCCAGGCTCGTGATGATCGAGCGACGCGTTGTGAATCGCTTGTTCATGCTGCTGCGACGGATTCAGCGAACGCCGGCCGGAGCCCGCCGCGTGGAGGCGCACGATCGCTTAGCTCAACCGGCGGCTCGCGTTGCGGGTCCGTTGCGGCACACCATCCAGTCGAGCGTGTTCCAGCGCGCGCTCGCGATCGTGCGATAGATCAGGGCGAGCGCGGCGAGCGCGACTTCGAGCTCGATTACGTTGATCCGGTCAAGTGTCTCGCCGATGAGCGAGCCCGACGGGGTCCCGCCGATGGTTACGGCCGTCCACATCAGCAGCCCCATCGTCACGACGCCGAGCGCGCCTTCGAACCAGCGGAGTCCCCGCGTCATCATGAGGCCGAGGTACAGGCTCGCGACGCTGCCGAGTGCAAGCAACGGCACACCGAATGCGAGTCGCGCCGTCGAAATCTCGAGGTACGAGCCGATCGCGACATAGAGCAGCAACAATACGCCGAGCGGATACGCGTTGTAGCGCCAGTACGCGGTTTCGACGCGGCGGAACAGCTCCGCGCGCGTCCACGCGTTGCGCAGCCACAGCACGCGGCTGCGCGCGGCCGCGGTGCTCGTGATCGCGCCCCCGATGGCGCTGAACAGCGTCAGGAAGAACAGCCACACCGTGTGCTGACGGAACAGCCATGCCGCTACGACGACGGGTATCGCCTGGCCGAGCGCCACGAGCCAGGGCTGGTTCGTGCCGAGCAGCAGCGGAAACTCCGTGCCCGAGGCGTACGCGGCGCGCGGCAGAACGCGCCGCGCGAGCCGCGCGAAACCGGCCAACGGGCGCGCGAGTCTTTGCTTCAGGCGGCCGCCGAAGAGCAAGAGCAGAGCGAACGCGACCCAACCGCCGATGCCCACCCATACGATAGCGGGCACGCCCGATGGCAGGCCGATCAGGGAGAGAGGCGTGAGGATGCCGAATGCGATCAGCAGCGAGCCGATCAAGAGCCAGATACCGCGCGCCTTGCCCACGATCCACAACGCTACGTACATCAGGCTCACGTCACTGAATACCACGAGCAACGCGCGCGAGAAGATGCGTTCGGGTTTGATTTCGTTTGGGTAGTAGTAGAACGCGAACACGCCCGTCAGTGCGGTCAGCACGGCGATGAATCCCGCTGTCGCGACGGCGCTTATGAGCAACGCGACGCGCGCGCGCGGGAGGATCAGGACCATGCGCCCGAACGCGACGCGTTCGATGATGACTGGCAGCAATGAGCTCGCGAAGAACAGGAGGATCAGGCCGAGCCAGGGTGCTACCAGCACGACGCTTTGCAGCCAAAGTGGGCTGCTGCGCATGCCGGTACCGAGCGTCCACGGTGGATAGTAGAGATAGCCGACCATGCCAGCGCCCGACAGCACGAGCCCCGGCACGACGAGCCCACGCATCAACCGCGTGGCCGTGAAGTAGGTCCAGATCAGCCGCAGCACCGCCTTCATCGGTGCATCGCCAGGAAGATGTCTTCGAGCGTGAGCCCCTCGACCTCGATCTCTGCGCCCGTGATCGCCGTGATCTGCGCTTCGAGCTCGGCGCTCCACCCGTGCACGATCGCCGTCGCGTGATTGTGCGTGAAGTCGACGGCTAGCGCGTTCGGAATCTGCACTTGGCTATGCAGCGGCTGTGTCCCGCGCAGATGCAAGCGCACGATCGACTCGCGCAGGTCGTCAAAGTCACCCTGCCAGTGCAGTCGGCCGTCCTTGAGTATCCAGATCCGGTTCGCGAGCCGTTCGATATCGGCGACAATGTGCGACGAGAACACGACGGAACGATTGCCGTCGGCCACGATCTCGACGATCTGCTCGAGAAACTGTCGGCGCGCCAACGGATCGAGGCTCGCGACGGGCTCATCAAGCAGCAGTAGGTCGGGGCGATGGCCGAGTGCGAGCAGGATCGACAACTTCTGGCGCTGGCCTACGGACATGTTCTTCACGCGTTCGCCAAGGTCGATGTCCCAGACGGCCACGAGTCGCGCGATCAGGGCGTCGTCCCAGGTCTTATAGAACGAGCGGATCAGCTTCAGCTGATGACCGGCCGTCAACTGGTTCACGAGCTCGTCTTGTTGCGGCACGAAGCCGACGCGCGCTTTCACCGCACCCGGCAGCCGGTAGCTCTCGTGGCCGAAGACCTCGACGCGGCCTTCGCTCGCCGGCGTGAAACCGAGCACGAGCTCGAGCAGCGTCGTCTTGCCGGCGCCGTTCTTGCCGAGCACGCCGATGACGTCACCGGCCTGCACCTCGAACGACACGCCGCTCAGCACGGGTTTGTCGTCAAACGCCTTTGTGAGGTCGCGCGCGACCACGTACGGTTGCTGCATCGCTCGTCTCCCATTTCTTTCGTAGTGCTTCGATCACGGCGTCGGCGTCGAGCTCGAGCTGGCGCGCCGCCAGCACGAGGTGCTCGAGTGGGGCATCGAGCGCGGCGAGCCGCGCCGAGTGGGGCGCCTGAGCACGGCGCTGTGCCGCGACCGTCATGGGTTTACCGCGATTGCGCTCGAGCACGCCCTCGGCTTCGAGCCGCGTGTACACCTTCGACACCGTCATCGGATTGATCGTGTGCGCGAGGGCCAGCTCGCGAATCGACGGCAACGCCGTGCCGGGCGCGAGCTGGCCGCTCGCGACCAGGCGGCGAATCTGCTCGTCTAATTGCCGATGCAGCGGCACGCCGGAGTGCGGCTTCAGTACGAACATGGCGGCTTCGATGTACCATAGTGCATTAGTGCAGTAAGGCACATGGGTCGAAGGAAGTCAACGACGGAGTCAGCGGAGCAGGGAAGTTAGTGCCCGGTGCGGGCGTCGGCGCTGCGGCAGTCGAGGCACGGCTCTGCGGCCGGTGGCGCGGGGAGATCACCTGACGCACAGGCGTGCGAACGCCTAAGCGTAGGCAACGGCTGCAGAGCAGCAGGTCCGAGAGGTAGGTCAGGAACTTTCGATCGACGTTCGCCGCTGGCTGCACAGCACACTCGCCGTGAGCGTGACCGCCAAAGAGTAGGCGGCCACGGCGACGGCGTTCTGTGGTGCAGCGCTCAGTTCATGAGCGGTGCGACTTGGGGCAGGCACGCCGTGTAGCGTCGTTCTCGCCGCGAATACGTTAGGTGGCGGTGCCGACGATCTTGTCGCGCTGCGCGGTCAGATTGGTGTTCGTGAACTTCGAGACGTCGGCGCGCGCCCGGCCTGGTGGATAGCGGCCGCCGCATCGAACGCCTTCGGATCCGCAATCCAGATCGTGATCGTTGCTACGAACGGCGGCGCAGCGCCATCGGCGCCCGGTTGGCCGCAGCGCAGTTCGAAGCGGCTGATCGACTTGCCGTACAACTTCATGGTCAGTGGCATGTGCTTGTTGACGTAGTAGTCGAAGTCAAAGCGCGCGTCGGGCGAGCGGATAATACGGATAAACGCCGTTTTGTTCAGCGCCCCTTCGCCGGTCGCACGGCCACCGCGGCTGCCCGAGAGCGAACACCTCGTGCCCGGTGTCAGCGCCCGCCGTCGCCGCGTTGCGATTTCTGCGCGCTTCACCCAGAAACTCCTCCCCCACGAATCGCCGCCCGCAACCGCCACCGCCCACGGGGGCGTCGATACGCCCGCGGGGTCGGGAAAAATGAGCTGATCAGAGCAGCGACGACGGCGGAGTGCGCGCACCCAGGGACAGGCGGGGCAGATCGTCTCCCTCCCGCTGCCTCGCGTGCGCGAGAATCCGCTCGATCAGCGCCGGGTCTTCGATGCTCGCGATGACCTCGAGCTGCCCACCGCAACGCCGACAGCGCTCGATCTCAATAGCAAACACACGTTTGAGCCGCTGCATCCAGCTCATCGCCACGTGCTTGGGCAGCGCTCCCTCGACGTCCTCTATCGGCCGGGCACCCCGCCCTTCGGCCCGCCGGCGTGATCACTGCGCGCAGCGCCGCATGCGGGGCGAAGACTCCGTGGTAACGCGTCAGGTGACGCTCGCGAACATGCTGATGAGCGCCGTGTAATTGCTTTTGGCCCCGTTGTTCGCGTCGACCTCCATGGAACAGCTATTTCCGCCGTTGTGTCAGGTGCCTGACACTTTGCGTGCGGCGACGGGTGTAGCATCGATCGCGCCTCGTCAGAGGCGTCTGTCACCACGCTGAAAAATTTTGGGGGAAAGAATGAAGACGAGTAGAAACGTCACTGTCCTAGTTCTTGGCATCGCAGCCGCCCTGACTCTGGGGGCGACTTCGGCCATCGCCGAAGACTCGAGATCACAGCCGGCAAACTGGGATTTCTTCGGCGGCCACGGCCACCACGATCCGAAGGCGTGCGCGCATGGAGCGCAACTCGAACGCAACGCGCGAACCGCCATCAACTACTACACGCTGGCCTTCAACGCGGGTAAGCCGCAGTTGGCCGTCGATAAGTACGTGGGTGTCGACCAGAACGGCAAGAAGACGTATACGCAGCACAACCCGTTCGCGGCTGATGGACCCGAGGCGTTCGTCGCGTTCGTGGTGTTCTACAAGGGACTGTTCCCGGATCTGAACGTCGACATCAAGCGCACGATCGCACAGTGCGACCTCGTGATGACGCATGCTCACATCACGACGGGACCCAACGACCTGGGCAACGCGGCGATGGATATTTTCCGGTTCGACCGCACCGGCCGCATCGTCGAGCATTGGGATGCCGTGCAGCCCGTCGAAGCGACGTCCGCGAACAGCAACACGCAGTTCTAAGGGCGGCGACCGGGGCCCCTGCGCCCGAATCGCAACCACTCCGGTCGCGATGAAGGCCACGAGCACCACGACCTGAGCGATCAGGAACGGTGGCTCCGTCTGCGTGGGCGCGAGGGCGTTCACAGCCGGAATCTTTTGGAACGACTGGATGGTTGATGGATGTGCCGGGACTACGTCGCAGCGCAGATACGGCAGTGTCGCGATTCTCGACAGACAAGTCGGATTCGAGGACACAATGCAGGGGAGCGAGCCGAACAGCGCGAAATGGTAGTGCGTGAAGCGTCGCACACGGCATCGCTTCGCTTACAATCGGCGCGCGCTCCCCGCACCCCTTCCTGACAAGGAGTCAGCGATGTCCGTCTCGTTCACACTGAATGGAGTCGCCGTGCAACACGACGGTGACCCCGCCATGCCGCTGCTTTGGTTCGTCCGCGAGCGGCAACATCTGACTGGCTCGAAGTTTGGCTGCGGTGTCGCGATGTGCGGCGCCTGCACGATGCACCTCGAAGGTACGCCGATTCGCACGTGCGTCACGCCCGTGAGCGCGGTCGAGGGCAAATCGGTCACGACGATCGAAGGCCTGAACAGCCCAGCCTCGAATGCGGTGCAAACCGCCTGGCGCGAGTTGGACGTCGTGCAGTGCGGCTACTGCCAGTCGGGCCAGATCATGGCTGCGACGGCACTGCTGACGCAGAACTCCGCGCCGACCGACGCAGACATCGACACGGCAATGCGCGGCAATCTCTGCCGCTGCGCCACGTACCACCGAATTCGCGCGGCCATCCACACCGCGGCGAAGACGCTGGCCGGCTAACCGCGGAGAACCCACATGAGCATTACGAATCTCACTGCCGCGGCCCAAATGACGACCACGCGCCGCACATTCATCAAGGTCACCACACTTGCAGGCGCAGGCTTCATCGTCGGCTGCGGCGAATCGCCGCCCGTCACGTCGAGACTGCCGGCCGCCGCTGCGCCTACGGGACCCGTGGCGTTCAACGCGTTCGTGAAGATTGGTGCCGACAACAAAGTCACGGCCATCATCAAGCATCTCGACAAAGGCCAGGGCATCACGACCGGGCTGTCGACGCTGATCGCCGAGGAGCTCGACGCGGCGTGGGACCAGATGGTCGCCGAGTTTGCGCCCGCCGATACCGCGAAGTACGCGAACTTGTCGCTCGGCCTGCAGGGCACGGGCGGCTCGAGCTCGGTCGCGAATTCGTGGCTGCAATACCGGAAGGCCGCCGCTGCGGCGCGCGCGATGTTGGTTCAAGCGGCCGCCGCGCAATGGAAGGTCGCCGCGGATTCGATCATGGTTGCGGACGGCGTGCTGAGCGCGCCGGGCGGCCACAAAGCCACGTTCGGTGAGCTGGCTGCCGCCGCTGGCGCAATCGCGCCGCCCGCCGAGCCGACGCTGAAGGACCCGAGCAGCTTCAAGCTGATCGGCAAGCACGTGCCGCGCCTCGACAGCCCGGCCAAGACCACCGGCAAGGCCGTCTACACGCTCGACAAGACCGTGCCGGGCATGCTCGTGGCCGTCGTCGCGCACGCGCCGAAGTTCGGCGCGAAAGTCGCGTCGTTCGACGCGACGAAAACGCGCACGCTGCCCGGCGTCGTCGACGTCGTGCAGATCCCGACCGGTGTCGCCGTGCTCGCGGACGGCTACTGGACCGCGCTCAAAGGCCGCGAAGCGTTGACGGTACGGTGGGACGAAAGCGGCGCCGAGAAGCGCGGCAGTGCAGAGCTGCTCGCAGAGTACAAAGCGCTGGCGGGTAAGCCGGGGCTCGTGGCTTTGAACAGCGGCGACACCGCCGCCGCACTCGGCAACGCCAAGAAGAAGCTTGCCGGCGATTTCGAGTTTCCCTACCTCGCGCATGCTTCGATGGAGCCGATGAACTGCATCGTCGCGTTGCAAGCCGACGAATGCGAGATCTGGACGGGCTCGCAGTTCCAGACGTTCGACCAGCAGAAGGCCGCCGCGATCACGGGGCTCAAGCTCGAGCAGATCAAGATCAATACGCTGTTCGCGGGCGGCAGTTTCGGCCGCCGCGCCGTACCCGACAGCGACTACATCGCCGAGGCTGTCACGATCGCGAAGGCCATCGAGGGCCGCGCGCCGGTGAAGCTCCAGTGGTCGCGCGAAGACGACATGCGCGCGGGCAGATACCGCCCGATGCACTTCCACCGGCTCGCTGGCGGTATCGACGCGAACGGCGACATCACGGCTTGGATGCAGACGATCATCGGCCAATCGCTCGTCAAAGGCACGGCGCTCGAAGCGTTCCTGATGAAGGACGGTATCGATTCATCGTCGGTTGAAGGCGCCGGTACGCCGTATGCGATCCCGAATCAGCGTATAGAAGCGCAGCACCCGGAAGTCGGCGTGCCCGTGCTCTGGTGGCGGTCGGTCGGCCACACGCATACGGCGTTTGCGACCGAAGTGTTCCTCGACGAGCTCGTTGCCGCCGCCGGCAAAGACCCGGTCGAGGTGCGACGCGCGCTGTTGAAGGACCATCCGCGCCATCTCGGCGTACTGAACCTCGCCGTCGAGAAAGCCGGCTGGGGCACGCCGCTACCGAAAGGCCGCGGCCGCGGTGTCGCGGTGCACGAATCGTTCGGCAGCTTCGTAGCCGAGGTCGCGGAAGTCACGGTCAAGAGCGACGGTACGTTCTCCGTCGATCGCGTGGTGTGTGCCGTCGACTGCGGCATCGCGGTGAACCCCGACGTGGTTCGCGCGCAAATGGAAGGGGGCATCGGCTACGGACTCAGCGCCGCGCTGCGCGAGCAGATCACGCTCGTGAACGGCGCCGTGCAGCAGTCGAACTTCACGGACTACCTGGCGCTGCGAATCAACGAGATGCCGGTCGTCGAGGTACACATCGTGCCGTCGACCGAGGCGCCGAGCGGCGTCGGCGAGCCGGGCTTGCCACCGCTGGCACCGGCCGTCGCGAATGCGATCCGGTCCGTGACCGGCAAGCCGATCCGGCGGCTGCCGCTTGGCGAGCGCGTAGCGGTCTGAGCGCGCGGGAGCACTGCTAACGCAACCGCTCGCGCAGCCGAGGAGTCGCAAAGTCGAGAAACGCGCGCAGCTTCACGGGCAAGCGTCCCTGTTTGTCGAACACCAAATTCACCGGCAGCGGGGCGGGCTCGAACGCTTCGAGTGCAATGCCAATCGTCCCACCCTGCACGGCGGCAGAGACCTGATAGGACAACACGCGAGTGATGCCGAAGCCCGCGACCGCGGCATCGATCGCCGCTTCGGCGGTATTCACGTGCAGGCGCGCAGTGATAGGCACGGAAACGTCCGCGCCATCGACAACGAAGCTCCATGCATTGCGCGACGTCAGCGATTCAAACGCGATGCATTGATGTGCTTCGAGCTCGGACGGTGATTGCGGCTTGCCGCGCAGAGAGAAATACCCGGGGCTCGCGCACACCACGTAACGGATCTCGCCCACGGGCGTCGCACTGAGCTGGCTGTCGGGCAACTCGCCGATGCGCACCGCAAGGTCGATGTGCTCGTCCAGCAGATTCAGCGTTCGATCGCCCAAGTGCAGGCGCGCGTCCACTTCTGGGTACGCGCCCAGAAACTCGGTGACGATGGGCAACACATGCAGGCGCCCGAACACGATCGGCGCGGTGATGATCAGCTCGCCGCGGGGCGTGGTGTATTCGCCGGAAGCGGCCTGCTCCGCTTCGTTCACCGCCTCCAGAATTTGCTTGCAGGCGGCGAGATAGGCGTGACCGGCCTCCGTCAGGGTCAGTTGCCGCGTCGAGCGAAGTAGCAAACGCGTCTTCAAATGCGCTTCCAGCTCGGAGAGCTTGCGGCTGACGGTCGCGAGCGGCATGCCGAGCTTGCGTCCTGCCGCCGACAGGCTGCGGGTTTCAACCGCGGCTGCAAACACCGCCATTGCGTCGAGTCGGTCCATCGGGCCCTACCGCCAATTCTTCCGATAAATGGAATGGTGTATCCACAAGATACCGGCTAGTTCCGTTTTTCGAAAGAGCCTAGCCTTTCGCTACCCGGCCAGTTCGGCCGGCGTTGAAAGGAGAACCCCGTGTCACGCATCGCAATTCCCGCCACCGTCGACGCCGCGCCGAGCGCATCCCAACCGTTGTTGCAGGCGGTCAAACGTCAGCTGGGCTCGGTACCGAACCTGTTTCGCCTGGTCGCCAACAGTCCCGCCGCCCTGGAAGGCTATGTCGGTTTGCTCGGCGCCTTGGGCAAGGGCGCGCTGCCCGCCGCCACGGGCGAACGCATCGCGTTGGCGGTGGCTGAAATCAACGGCTGCGGCTACTGCCTGTCCGCGCATACCTATCTCGGCAAACACGTCGCCAAGCTGGATGACACCGAGATCGCCGCCAACCGCAGCGGCGGTTCGAACGACGCGAAGGCCGACGCCGCCGTGCGCTTTGCCGTCAGCGTCACGCAACAGCGAGGCCATGTCAGCGAAGCGGAGCTTCAGGCAGTGCGCAACGCCGGTTACAGCGACGCACAGGTGATCGAGATCGTGTTGCACGTGGCCCTGAACACCTGGACGAACTACATCAACGAGGTCGCGAAGACGGACATCGATTTCCCCGTCGTCACGACACGCAAAGCGGCGTAAGCCGCAGGAGTACCCGTGATGGACGCGCCCGTCTTCGCCAGCGATATCGCCTTCACGCCCACGGTGAAGGCGATCCAGAGCCGCAAAGGTTCGCGAGCAGCTTACGCGCGCATGGAGCAATCCGGCTCGTGGGAGACGAGCCTCACACCTGACCTGCGAGAGTTCATCGAGGGGCAGACCAGCGTGTTCCTGGCGACCGCAAACGCCGACGGCCAACCGTACATCCAGCATCGGGGCGGCCCCCCTGGCTTCCTGCACGTGCTCGATGACCGGAACATCGGCTTCGTCGACTTCGCCGGTAACCGGCAATTCATCACGCTGGGGAATCTGCAGGAGAACCCGAAGGTGCATCTGTTCCTCATGGACTATGCGCATCGACAACGGATCAAGATCTGGGGCGAAGCGCGCGTCGTGGAGAACGATCCGGAGTTGACCGCGCGCCTGATGCCGAAGGACTACCGTGCGCGGGCCGCACAAGTCATCGTGCTGCGAGTGGTTGCCTGGGACGCTAACTGCCGGCAGCACATACCGCAGCTGCTCGATGCCGGTGAGGTGGCGCGGGCGATTGCGGCGCGCGACGAGAGAATCGCGGCGCTCGAACTGCAAATCCAACGCATGAAATCACCTCAATGACCGAACTTAAGGGGCTGCGGTAGAGTGCGAGCATCGGGCGCCCGCGCGTTAGCGACGCGCAGCCCGCGACGCGACACGAGGGGGACTCATGCGGATACGGCGCGCAACGAGCATCGACTTGCCACTCATCGGTAGGCTCGGTGCGTTGCTCGTCGAAGCGCACCACGCGTTCGACCCACAACGATTCCTTGCCGCCACCAGCCGGACAAAAGAAGGCTACGCGTATTTCTTGGGCACGCAGCTCGAGGAGCCGGACGCCGCTATTTTCGTCGCCGATGACAACGACAACGTGATCGGCTATGCCTATGCCGTGGTCGACGACTCGTACGACTACATGGCGCTGCGTGGCCCCGCCGGCATACTGCACGACATCATCGTCGATCCGGACAATCGCGGACGCGGCGTGGGTCGCTTACTACTCGAGGCCGTATTCACGTATCTGCAGTCGCGCGGGGCCCCGCGCATCGTGTTGTCCACCGCGGAACGGAACGAGGTGGCGCAGCGACTCTTCGCGGGCGTGGGGTTTCGCCGCACGATGATCGAGATGACGCGCGAGCTCTAGTAGAGAGAACGGGCGGCATAGTGATATCGTCGCCGCTGAACTGATAAGGACGTAACCGCCATGGCCAAAGAACGCAATACCACCAAAGAAGGAAAGAAGAAGCCGCTGTTGACACCGAAGGAGCGCAAAGAGCAAAAGCGCGCCAAGAAGGCTGAGCGAGCGACTCGGTAAGACTGACACCGACCGGCCAGCCCTGACCCGTCGGGTCCGTTTGGAACCGACGGGCAGCAGAGCGCACGGTAGCAGAGAAATCGCAGGTCCCGGGTCGCCGCGCCCGACTGGGTAGTCGGGCGCTGTACGTCCACCCTCTTCCTCCCAGCGATCGAGCGCCGCACCGAGTTGACTCGACCTCGACACAAGTTCGCGCAACCGCACGTCTCAGCGCCGCCCCGCGGATAGATGCTCGCGGGACGCACGGCGCAACAATATGCCGCGCACGCTAGCCGTCGCGAGCACGTGCAGGTAGGTGCGAACTTTGGCGTCGCGGCCCAGCCGCGCAAACTCTTCCGCCAAGAGATCCCTGACTTCATCGCGTGACGTTAGTGCACCGCGCGTCAGGAGTTCGATCGCTCGTTCGCGTCCTGCGGCGTCCCTGTCATCGCTGTCGGCAACTAAGTTCATAGTGAAACGTCTGAGGCCCGATAGACTTTGGTGGCGCACGGATCCATTGCCGGAAAGGCATTCATCGAGCGGGGCTTAGTTGGGGCCGGCGTTGAGTCAGCGCCGAAGGGCTATGTTGCGATCGGACGGGACCGCAGGTCCGTACGTTGGCGCACGGATGAATCGCCCGCAAGGTTCTAGGGTGACGCACCGCCGGCTTAGAAGATTCTCCAATGCTCTCTCTTCCAAACGACGATCGCACGCTAGCAAGTACTGCGCCCACCCCGCTCGACAACGCCATTGCCGTTGCCTTCGTCGGCACCTACGGCCCGCGCCGTTGTGGTATTGCGACGTTCACCGCCGATCTCGCGACGGCTGTCGCCGCGAACCATCGTCGCGTGCTGCCCATGGTATTGGCCGTAACCGACCCCGCTGGACAGTATCAGTATCCGTCCGAGATCAAATTCGAGATTCGGCAAAACGTAAAGGCCGACTACGGTCGCGCCGCGGAGTTCGTGAACTACAGCCTCGTGCGGCTGGTGTCCGTGCAGCACGAATACGGCATTTTTGGGGGCGACGACGGCGGCTACATTCTCGACTTCATCCGGGCGTTGCGCGTGCCCGTCATTGTGACGCTGCACACGGTGCTGAAGCGCCCTTCACCTAACCAAGCAGCCATCGTCGAGAAGATGTTTGCGCAGTGCGCGCGGCTAATCGTGATGAGCGAGGTTGCCCGGGACCTACTTGCGAGCTCGTACGGTGTCCGCGGGCCCAAGGTTGTGATCATTCCGCACGGCATTCCGGTCATGGATCGGCATGCGGATCAGCAGGCACTAAAAGCCAAATTCGGCGTGCGCGATCGACGGCTGCTCCTGACGTTCGGTTTGCTGAGTGCGAACAAAGGCATCGAGACGGTGATCCGCGCGCTGCCGACGGTCGTGAGTCAGTTTCCAGATCTCGTCTATTTCGTCGTGGGCGCAACGCATCCCGTCGTGCTGCGGCGCGAGGGAGAAGCGTATCGAACGATGCTCGAACGCGAAGCCGAAGAACTCGGCGTCCGTGAGCATCTCGCCTTTCGCGGTCAGTTCGTGACGTCCGAGGAGCTCCGGCAGTATTTGCAAGCCGCCGACATTTTCGTGAGCCCCTACTTGAACGAGGCTCAAGTCACGAGCGGTGCTTTGTCGTATGCCATGGGGGCCGGCGCAGCCGTCGTATCCACTCCGTACTGGCATGCACAGGAGCTGCTCGCGCGGGAACGCGGCTGCCTGTTCCCCTTCAAGGACCATGCGGCGCTGAGCCGCGTTCTGCTCGATCTGCTCAGTTCGCCGACGAAGCTACACAAGGTGCGCGAGGCTGCGTTCACCTTTGCACATTCGATGGCCTGGCCGCGCATCGGAGATGCCTATTTCAATCTGATTCAGGCGACCCTCGGAGCCGCTGCGCCGCGTCACGCAGCGGGCGTGGCGCGCGAACCGGCAGCCGCGAGCAGCTTGCCGGAGCTCTCGCTGAACCATCTACTTCGAATGACCGACGACACGGGAATTATCCAGCACGCCGTCTACAGCGTACCCGCTCGCCGTACGGGCTACTGCGTTGACGACAACGCACGGGCATTGATCGTCGCGGTGCAAACGGATCGTCTGCAAGACTCTCCCGCGGCCCGCGCGCTCGTCGTCAGGTATTTGAGCTATCTGCAGTGCTCGCAAGAACCGGATGGCAGCTTTCGCAACTTGATGAGCTACCAACGCGCGCTCGAATCGGCGGCGCCGTCGGATGATTGCGTTGGACGCGCGATCTGGGCGTTGGGGGTTGTGGCAACGCAAGCCGAGGACGACGGCTGTCGAGTGCTCGCGCGTGAGATGCTGACGCGCGCGCTGCCGCATGCGCGCAACCTTGGGCCGCGCGGGACAGCACAAACCGCTCTCGGCCTCGTGAGCCTATTGATCGCCGAGCCCGCGGCCGCCGAAGCACGCGCCATGCTCGACGGCTTGATTGCGAAACTCACCGAGAGCTACCACGCCAACGCCACACCCGAGTGGCGTTGGTTCGAGGCCACGCTCACCTACGACAACGCGATCTTGCCGCTGGCACTGTTCGCCGCCTACGCCGTGACGGGCGAGCGAGGCGCGCTACGCGCCGCGCGCGAGTCGCTAGATTTTCTGGAAGACGTTTGCTTTGACGGCGACCGCTTGCTGCTCGTGGGGAACGCCGGCTGGCACACGCTCGGCAGCGACAAAGCCGCCGCCGACGAGCAGGCCATCGACGCAACGGCATTCGTGCTCGCGTTTCGCGCCGCCTACGCAGTGACCGGCGATCGGCATTATCTAACGCGTATGCGCCAGGCGTTCGCGTGGTTCCTCGGCGACAATCGCCTCAAGACGCCTCTGTACGATTTCGTCACCGGCGGCTGTCGCGATGGCATGGGGCTAGAGCACGTCAATCAGAATCAAGGCGCCGAAAGCACGATCTGTTTCCTGATGGCGTTATTGAAAATGCTCGAGGTCGCCGGGGAAGGGGTCGAGCAAGACGCCGTTTACGAGGCCCCGACCCTGCCGGCATGAAATCCATTCCCGTCACGCGTACCCGGCATCGCCTTCTGCCGGACTCCCGCCGAGTGCTTGCCAAGCCGTTTCTTCCGGGTGAAGAAACCCTGCTGCCGGGGCAATCCCGGGCACATCTCGCGATGGAGCGGATCCTGGCGATTCCGGAAGCGGAGGTGCAAGCCCTCGCCGCTTCGATATTGACCCTGTTTAACCTGCGCCACCGTGGCTTCCGAGAGGTGCTCGAACGCCAGTTCGAAGCTGTCGCACAGCACATCGACAGAAGGGTCACGGTATCCGCCGAGCGCCGCCTCCTGATCGGCGCGTACTTCACGCACGAATACTCCGTCGAGGCCGCCGCCCTCTTCAACCCGTCGATCGTCCTTGCACCCGATCAGACCGGCGTCGCGAGCGGCTCGGCGCGGTTCGTGATGAGCCTGCGCGCCGTCGGCGAAGGGCATCTGTCGTCGATCGAGTTTCGTTCCGGGCTGCTCGACGCGCAGGGTGATGTCACCATCGACGAGCCTGGCAGGCAACTGGTCAGCGGCCACCGCGCCCCTCCCAGCTTCTTCGACAAGACAAATTTCGGTACGAAGTTGCTGGAACTCGGCGTCATCAACGACCTGTCGTCGAGCGTACTGAACCGGCTCAACCAGAAATTCACGCTCGAAGAGCTTGAAACATCGCTAGGCGCACTCGAGATTCACGGTCCACCGCCAGCGGTCTGGTTCGAAACGGTCAAGATCATTCGCGTGCTCGCGTCGTCAAACTACGTCACTACGTTCCCCGCAGATTCCAGTCTTGCCGAGCGCGTGATCTTTCCCGCCGGTCCCAACGAAACGCGCGGCATGGAAGACGCGCGCTTCTTGCGCTTCACTGCGGCCGACGGCAGCGTCAAGTACTATGCGACCTACACGGCCTACGACGGCTTCTCAATCTTGCCGCAACTCATCGAAACCGACGACTTCGTGCGCTTCACGATCTCGACGTTGAACGGCGCGGCCGCCCAGAACAAAGGCATGGCGCTCTTTCCGCGGCCGATCGACGGCAAGTACGTCATGCTGTCGCGCAAGGACCGGGAGAACCTACACCTCGCGACGTCGAGCGATGTACACAACTGGAACGATGTCGTCGAGCTCTACCGTCCGCAATACGCGTGGGAGCTTTTGCAGATCGGCAATTGCGGGGCACCGATCGAAACCGACGCAGGCTGGCTCGTGCTGACACACGGGGTCGGACCCATGCGCCGCTACGCAATCGGCGCGTTACTGCTCGACCTCGAGAATCCGGCGCGAGTGATCGGGCATTTGGCGGAGCCGCTGATCGAGCCCGACGAAGACGAGCGCGAAGGCTACGTGCCCAACGTCGTCTACACCTGCGGCGCGATCGTGCACGGCGGCCGGCTCATCATGCCGTACGGTTTCTCGGATTCCGGAATCGCAGTGGCGTACGTCGCGCTCCCCGAATTGCTGGACGCGCTGCTGTGCTCGTAGCCAGCCTTCAGTCCAGGAAGTCGTTGCAGTGATAGTCGAGCAACTCCGTGTCGGGCTCGAACAGTTCCCAAACCGCTCGTGTGCACCACCAACGCATCGCCTTCCCAGTGGCCGACCGAGTAGCCGCCCGTCGGTGAAGATTTGGCGGAACGTCACGTCGATGTTTTACGACTAGTCACTGCCGTTGTGTGCGCCCACGCGTTGTCGCAACTCTTCGAGCTCCGCGGGCGTCCCGATGAAGAGCCTATCCGGGAAGCGCTGCGTCCCCGCGATTAGGCCGTCAAAGATATCGCCTGCGCGGTAGGCGTTCAGCCCGCCACCCGCGAGATATTGCAGGCGCAAGTTGCGATCGGTGTTGATCGCGGCGCTGTCCAGCCATTTGGCCATGTCGCCAGCTCCGCCGGCATACGTGCCGAGCAGCTCGAGCGCCGAATCGAAGCCAACGTCGTGCAGCGAGCCCGCCACTTGCGCGTATTGCGCGCCGGCGAGCGTGCGCGTGATGCGTTCGACGTCGATCGGCGCGTCACCGACGCGACCGAACAGCACGGCATCGTAGCCCATGCCGTCAACGCGATTCGCGAACAGCGCGCCGTTCGGGAACACCGTGAAGAACGTCGCGATCTCGCTCTGTACCGCGTCCTCGGTAGTTTCGTAGAACTGCAGGAACACCGTCACCACACCGCCGTCGTTCAAGCGCGACTTGCAGAGCTGCCAGAACTCGCGCGTGTAAAGCGTCGCCGCGCCTTTGACCCAGGTGTCGAGAGGATCGGAGGTAATCGCGTCGAACTTCCAGTCGGTGGTCGCAAGATAGTGGCGGCCGTCGTCGACGTTGACCTCGACCTTCGGGTTCGTCACGACCCCGAAGTTGGGTACGGTGAAGAACTCCCCCGCCGCTTGCGACACGAGCGGTTCGATCTCGGCGACGACCACGTGCTCGACGGCCGGGTCGATGCTCACTGCGCCGGCGGTAATGCCGGCGCCGAGCCCGATCACGAGAACGTTGCTTGGGCGCTCGGGCGTAAGCGTCGCGAGATGGCCGAGCATGCGCTGCAGGCGCAGGTCCTGTGGATACGTGGACGCCTGGGTTTTGCCGGCGTTGTGATAAGTGAGAATGCCGCTCGGCTCGCGCGTCACGGCAATGGACGCCGTGAGTCCCTCGCCGACATAGACGACGTTCGCATCGGCACCACGCGTCGGCAGGAAGCGGCCGTAGGCAACGAGCGCCGGCGGCAACTCGTCCACGGTGTACGCGAGCACCCCTGCAGCCGCGACCACGAGCACCGCCGCCCCTAGCTTCACCCCACCGCGACGGCCGACGCTCGTGAGCACCACTAGCCCAGCCGCCGCCGCGACGAAGATCGACAGTTGTTGCGTACGCTGGCCGCCGATCGTCACCACCAGCACGAACGTCGTGAGCAGCGCGCCCGCGATCGCACCCGCTGTGTTCGTCGCGTAGAGACGGCCGACGTACCGACGCGGGTCGGTGCCCGATACCACGGCAGCCGCGAGCGCCAACGGAAAGCTCGCGCCCCACAACAGCGCGGCCGGGAGCACGGCCCACGCGGTGCGCACGGTGTCGATCTGCAACGCGACGGCGGCCGTGGTCGGCAGCGTCACGTCGAATGGCCAGTACGGCAGCGACTGCGCGATCACGTACGCTGCCCATGCGAGCGCCGCCGCAAGCAGAAGCTGACAGCCGCCGAGCGCGTACCCCGCGTCGACACGGCGGCCGAGCACGGCGCCGGCGGCGCTCCCCAGCCCAAAACCGAACATAAGCACCGCCAGGATCAACGCGAACGTATACACCGTGCCGCCGAACAGCAGCGACAGGTGACGCGTCCACAGCACTTCGGCGGACAGCGCGGTGAAACCGGACAAACCCGTTGCCACGTAGATCGGCCACTGCGACCGCGCCGGCACAAGGGCTCGCCGCTCGATCGGCAGCGCCGCTTGCGGCGCTGCTCTCCCCGCCAGCCACACGCCGGCCGCCGCAACGCTGAAATTCAGTGCCGCTGCGACGAACGTCGCGACGTAGGCGTCGTGCCGGCGCAGCAAGTAGAACCCCGCGGCGAGACTACCGATCATCGCGCCGCCTAAATTCGCCGCATAGCAAAGCCCGAGCCACGCCGCGCCGTTCGGTACGGTCTCGACCCAACGCGCTACCGCGGGCAGCGTCGCGCCCATCAGTACCGTGGCCGGCAGCAGGCACACCGCGGCCGCGAACGCGCGCAGGGTCAGGTCGACGAGCCCTGTTCCGCCCCACGCCGTGTACGCGCTACCCACCGCCGGAATGATCGCCAACGCCGCGAAGCCAAGCACGCCCACGCCGAGTTCGAGCGCGGCGAAGACACGCAGCGGCGCCCGGTGTGCGGCCACGAACCGCGGCAGCCACAGGCCGCCGAGGCACATGCCGCCCATGAAGGCCGCGAGCAGCACGCCGAGCGAGATCGCCGAAGTACCCAGTACCAAGCTGAGCCGCTCGAACCACACGACCTGATAGATGAGTGCGGCGCAGCCGCTCGCGGCAAACAGCGCCAGCGACGCAGGCAGCACGGAATCTGGCTTCCTAGTCGCCACGATTGAGCCCGCCGATGGATGAGGCTTGCGAGACTAGACGAAGACGCCGCCGATTTCGAACAACCGTTCGACCTCATCGATCTGCCGCCGGTCGGCGATGAAGAGGATCACGTGGTCGTCGGCCTGGATCCTGGTGTCGTGGTGCGCCATCAGCACGTCGTCGCCGCGCACGATCGCACTGATCGTCGCACCGCGCGGCAACTGAATCTCCTCGATGAGCCGGCCGACCACGCGCGATTCTCGCGCCTCGCCGTGCGCGACCGCTTCGATGGCCTCGGCCGCACCCCGCCGCAGCGAGTGCACCTTCACGACGTCGCCGCGACGCACGTGCGCGAGCAGGCTGCCGAGCGTGATCTGCTGCGGCGAAATCGCAATATCGATCGTGCCGGATTCGACGAGCTCCGCGTACGCGGCCTTGTTGATCAGCGCCATGACTTTGCGGGCGCCGAGCCGTTTGGCGAGCATCGCCGAGAGAATATTCGCTTCCTCGGTATTCGTGACGGCCACGAAGACGTCGGTGCTGTCGATGTTCTCCTCGAGCAGCAGCTCCTCGTCGGCCGAATCGCCGTGCAGCACGACCGCGCGCGCGAGCTCGTCGGAGATGCGTCGCGCCCGCTGAAAGTCGCGCTCGATGATCTTGACCTGACAGATGCCCTCGATCGCGCGTGCCAAGTCGAGGCCGATGTTGCCGCCGCCAGCGATCACGACTTTGCGAATCGGGCTATCGAGCTTGCGCATCTCGCGCAGCACAGTACGCGTGTCATTGCGCGCTGCGATGAAGAATACCTCGTCGCCTTCTTCGACCACGGTATCGCCGTCGGGCAGGATGCCGCGCCCGCCGCGGTAGATCGCAACTACGCGGCATTCGATGTTCGGGATGTGCTTCGACAGATCACGCAGCGGATGGCCCACGAGCGCGCCCTCGCGATTGGCACGCGTCGCGACGAGCCGTAGCTTGCCGTCCGCGAAGTCGAGCACCTGCAGCGCGCCGGGGTTGCGAATCAGCTGCTCGATGTAGTCCGTCACGAGCGACGCGGGACTGATCGCCACGTCGACCGGGATGCCATCCGGGCCGAATAGCTGTTCGCGGGCCATGAGCGCCCGAGCGCGAATTCGCGCGATGCGCGTGGGAGTGCGGAACAGCGTGAACGCAATCTGGCACGCGAGCATGTTGATCTCGTCGCTGCTCGTGAGCGCGATCAAAATGTCGGCCTCGCGCGCACCGGCGCGTTCGAGCACATCGGGGTGCGAGGCGTTGCCGACGACGGTGCGCACGTCCAGTCGGTCCTGTAGCTCTCTTAGCACTTCGGCATTGCGGTCGACGATCGTGACTTCGTTCGCCTCTTCTCTTGCGAGACTGAACGCTGCCGTGCTGCCTACCTGCCCTGCACCTAGGATAAGAATCTTCATCGGCGAAGCAGTCTACATCAGCTCTAGGTTGGCGTAGGCGAGGACGAGCCATTTCGTGCCTTCACGCTCGAAGTTCACCTGAACGCGCGCGTGCGCACCGCTGCCTTCGGCGTTCAGGACGATGCCCTCGCCGAAGCGGCCGTGCCGCACGCGCTGGCCGAGCCGCATGCCGCCCTGGCTCGGCGACGCCTCCTGCCGGCGGTACAGCGGCCGCGAGACGACCATCGCGGGTCGCACTTCCTCGAGCAGCTCCGCCGGGATCTCGCGCAGGAACCGCGACGGAGTCGCGAACGACTCGACACCGTGGAGCCGGCGCTGCTCGGCGTGCGTGAGGTACAGCTCACGGCGTGCACGCGTGATGCCGACGTAGCACAGGCGCCGTTCCTCCTCGAGGCCCGCCGAGTCGTTCAACGAGCGCTGATGCGGGAACAGCCCGTCTTCCATTCCGGAGAGGAATACGTACGAGAACTCGAGACCCTTGGCCGAGTGCAGCGTCATGAGCTGCACGCTGTCCTGATATTCGTCTGCCTGCCCGTCGCCGGATTCGAGCACCGCGAACGACAGGAACTCGGCGAGCGGCGGCAGGTCGGTTTGCTCACCGCGCATGACCTCGCGCGCGGCGTTCACGAGCTCCTCGAGGTTCTCGACGCGCGCTTCGCCACCGGCGTCCGCCTTTTTGCCGTGATGCGCAGTTAGGCCGCTCCTCTCGATCACGCGCGCCACTTGCTCGTGCAGGCTGTCGGCACGCGAGTCGGCGTCGAGCTTGTCGATCAGCGCGAGGAATGCCCACAACGCCTCGGCCGCGCGTTTCGCGAGCACGCCGCCGGCAATCAGCGCAGCGGCCGCGCGCCACAGGCTCGTGCCGGCAGCACGCGCCCCCTCGCGGACCTGCTCGACGGTCCGCGTACCGATACCACGCGGCGGTGTGTTCACCACGCGCTCGAACGACGGATCGTCGTCGCGGTTTGCGACCAGCCGCAGATACGCCAGGGCGTCCTTGATCTCCATGCGCTCGAAGAACCGCAGGCCGCCATAGACGCGGTACGGAATTTTGGCCGCGAGCAACTTCTCCTCGAACACGCGTGACTGGGCATTCGAGCGATACAGGACGGCACACTCCGCGCGCTTGTTGCCTTGTTGGATGTAGTCTTGGATTCGGTTCACGACGAATTCGGCTTCGTCGTATTCGTTGAACGCGGCATAGACCCTGATCGGCACGCCCGCCGCGCCATCGGTCCACAGTGTCTTGCCGAGCCTTGATGAGTTGTTCGCGATCACGGCATTCGCCGCGTTCAGGATATTGGCCGTGGAACGGTAGTTCTGCTCGAGCCGCACAAGCTGCGTGCCGGCGTAATCCTGCTGAAACCGGTGCAAATTCTCGATGCGCGCGCCACGCCAGCGATAAATGGACTGATCGTCGTCGCCGACGACGAAGGGCTTGCCGTCGGGGCCCGCGAGCACGCGCAGCCAGCGGTACTGGATGGCGTTCGTGTCCTGAAACTCATCCACGAGCAGATGCTGAAAGCGCTGTTGGTACTGGCGCGCGAGGTCGGCGTTGTCGCGCAGCAGCTCGAGGCTGCGCAGCAGCAGCTCGCCGAAATCGATCAGGGATGCGGCCGCGCAAGCTTGCTCGTACCGCGCATAGAGATCGATCATCTGCCGCCGACCTGCGTTGCCTTCGTCGCGCAATTCCTTGGGCCTAAGTCCCTCGTCCTTCTGCGCGTTGATGAACCACTGAATCTCCTTCGGCACCCAGAGGTTTTCGTCGAGCTCGAGCGCGCGCACCATGCGACGGATCATGCGGTGCTGGTCGTCGGAGTCCATGATCTGGAAGCCTTGCGCCAAACCCGCTTCCCGCCAGTGGATTCGGAGCAGCCGGTGGGAAAGACCGTGGAACGTACCGATCCATAAGTTGCGCGTCGGCACACCGAGCAGGGCTTCGACGCGGTCGCGCATTTCGGCCGCGGCCTTGTTCGTGAACGTCACGGACAGCACGTGTTGCGCGGCTACGCCACCGACACGGATGACCCACGCGATGCGGTGTACGAGCACACGCGTCTTGCCGCTGCCGGCGCCGGCCAGCACGAGCGTCGGGCGATCGGGCGCCGTGACGGCCTCGCGCTGGGCGTCGTTCAAGGATTCGATGATGTCGGTGACGTCCACGGCGAAGCGCGATGCGCCCGTAAGGCTACGGCGGCGCGACGCTCACTCCGGCCAGATGGCCGGCACGTAGTGATCGACGAGCAAGAACGTGAAGAGCGCCATCAGATACGTGATCGAGTAGCGGAAGGTCACCATCGGCAGATCAGGGCGCGGCGCGAACTTGAGCTTCAATGCGTAGTACAGAAAGCCCAAGCCGAGCAGCACGGCGCCGACCAGATAGAGCTTGCCGCTCATGCCGGTGATGTAGGGCATTACCGTGACGCATAGGAGCAAGATGGTGTAGTGGACGATGAACGACTTCGTGATCTCCTCGCCGTGGGTCACGGGCAGCATCGGAATGTCCGCGCGCTCGTAGTCGCTGCGGCGCGCGATTGCCAACGCCCAAAAGTGCGGCGGCGTCCACGTGAAGATGATCAGGAACAGCAGCAACGCGTAGCCGTCGACGTGCCCTGTGACCGTGGCCCAGCCGAGCACCGGCGGAGCTGCGCCGGCAGCACCGCCGATCACGATGTTCTGGGGGGTCGCACGCTTCAGCCACATGGTGTAGATGACCGCGTAGCCGATCAATGAGAGGAACGTCAGCGCGGCGGTCAGCGCGTTGACCAGCAATGTCAGTATGCCGATGCCGACGAGCGCCAACGCCAGCGCGAACACGAGCGCGTCGCGCTCGTGCACCCGGCCGGCGGGCAGCGGCCGGCTGCGCGTGCGCGCCATCTGCGCATCGATTCGTTGATCGATGACCTGGTTCACGACGGCGGCCGCGGCGGCCGTCAATCCGATGCCGACGCTGCCGGCGATCAGCAAATCCAACGGCACCATGCCCGGCACCGCGAGGAACATGCCGACGATCGCCGTGAACACGAGCAACTGCACCACGCCCGGCTTCGTCAGCACGTAGTAGTCGCGCCAGCGCGGAACGGCGGCGCTAACGTTGCCTAATTCTTTGGTTAGCATTGATGACAGCCAGGAGCAGGAGCGCGGCAATGCCGTTGTGTGCGACGGCTACGGCCAGCGGTACACCGAACACCACGATACTAACACCGAGGCTCACCTGGAGAAGAACCAGACCGAGCACCGCGAGTCCATCGGCCCGCGTGGCGGCGTCGCGCGCGAGGCGCCAGCCGAGCAGCACGATCAACACGAAGGCCAGGAGCGCGCCCAGGCGGTGCGCGAAGTGAATCGCGACGCGGGCCGGATGGTCCAGCACGCCGCCCTCGTACGACACCCCGAGCCCGCGCCACAGCACGAAGCCATCCTTGTAGTCGGCCAACGCGGGCCACCACTGCGTTTGGCAGGTGGGGAAGTCGGGGCACGCGAGCGCGGCATAGTTGGAGCTCGTCCAGCCGCCGAGAAAAATCTGCAGAACCAGAGCCGCCGCTGCGACGAGGCCGAGCGCACGCAGGGCCGGCGTTGGCGCGCCGACGCGGGTCGTTCGCCAGCGTCCGAGCGACGCGAGCAACGCGAGCGTCGCAAGACCGCCGAACAGGTGCGCGACGACGATCAGCGGCTTCAGAAGCAGCGTCACCGTCCACATCCCGAGCAGCGCCTGAAACACGATGAGCCCGACCAGGACGACGGGACGGCGCCACGGCTGCGAGGGATCGCTACGGTTGCGCCACGCGAGCGCCGCGAGCGCCACCGTCACGAGCACGAGCCCGCCAGCGAGGTAGCGATGAATCATTTCGCGCCACGCCTTCGCTTCCTCGAGCGGACGCACCGCGCCCTGAGGACCGAGGTCCTGCACAGACGTCGATTGGTCCGGCACCACGAGGCGGCCATAACAGCCGGGCCAATCGGGGCAGCCCAAGCCCGCGTCGTGCAAGCGCACCCACGCACCGAGCATGACGACCGCAAGCGCCAGCACGGCGCCGAAGCGCGCGATTCGGACGAAGAGCGTGTTCATGAGCCTGTTCCGGATCCGGCCAGCAACCGTTTGAGGTCGCGCAATAGTTCTTTTTGTTCGACGTCGACGGGATAGCTCAGGATCACGCTACCCCGCGGGTCGGCCACGTACACGCGGCCGCCGCTAATCCGTTCGGGACCGAGCGCTGCCGCTATGCGGCGGCCCGAATCCTCGTCGAGTCGCTGCACGCTAACCTTCAAGTCAGCGGGCAGTGGCGGTGCTGCACCCGAATACCACAGCGCCTGTTGCACGCGCTCCTGGTCCTTGCCGAGAGCCTGCTGGACCCGAGACAGCCGGTCCAACACTTCCGCGCATTGCTGCTCGCACGGGGTCATTCTTGCATAGATCAACAGCCAACGGGACGCGCCGGACTCGGCGGGCAACCACGCCGGCGGCAACTCCACGGGGGTACTCAAGAGCTCGCGCTGACCCGGCAATTGGGGCAGCCAGTCGCGACCCCACGGGCTGTAGTAGACGAGCGTCGCGACGGCGAACGGACCGAACACTACGAGCGCCACGAGCCACGGAACCAGAGGCTTATGTCTCACAACCGCCGCCTCAACATCTTGATCGCGAGCGTGAGCGCAGCGCCGAGCGCGCCGACCCCGAACAATAACCACTGACCGGCATAGACCACGTTGCGCTCCGGGCTCACGCCCGGTGCTTGCCAGTCGCGAGCGTAGCCGCCAGGCTCGGCGGGGTCGAGCAACAGCTGGTAGTCGAACAACGGCTGCCCCAGCTGCGCGGCGAGATCCGCGATCGCCGGGTACTCGACCACTGCGACGCTCTCGGTGGTCGGCGTCGACGCCGGCGCTGCAGGCTCGCCGAGGCGAATGCCGGGTTGCGGCAGGCGCTCGATGCGCCCAGTGATCGTGCGCGGTTCGGTCGAGGCGCTGACATCGGGTAGGGTGCGGCGATCCGAACCGCTGCCGACCCAGCCGCGATTCACGATCAGTCTGCGAGTGGAGCCCTCGACGCGCAGCGCCGTCAGCACGTGATAACCGGCCACGCCGTCGTGCAGCATGTTGTCGAGCAGGAATTGCGGTGCGGCGAGGTATGCGCCGCGTACCTCGACGCGGTGAAAGCGATTCGCATCCGTCAGCAAGGCCGGCGGATCGCCGAGCACCTTCGCGCTGTCACCCCCGGCAAACTGCTCGGCGAGCGCGCGGTTCTCGTCCGCACGGCGCAGCTGCCATGCCCCGAGGTAAACGAACAGCGCTGCAAGCAGCGCGAGGACCACGATCGCGACTGCCGTTCGTGCCCTGTGCCGCGTCGCGGTCACGTTAGAATGCCCGTCACCGAATAGCCGCCGGGGAACCGCACGTGGTCGCTGTCATTTTCTTCGCCGCCATCCTCGCGAGCTTAGGTCTAGCGCTGTTTGCCCTATTTCGCCGCGGCGACAACTCGCAGCTCATGCTCCGCGCGCTCACGATTCGCGTGAGCCTATCCGTGCTGTTCTTCCTGCTGCTGATGCTCGGCTGGTATCTCGGCTTGGTGAAGCCCCACGGCCTCGGCGACTAGCGCCGCGCGGCCGTTACAGCCAGTACACGAAGAAGAACAGGCCAAGCCATACCACGTCGACGAAGTGCCAGTACCAGGCCACGGCCTCGAACGCGAAATGGCGTTCCGGCGTGAAGTGGCCGCGCAGCACGCGCAACCAGATCACGAGGAGCATCAATGCGCCTAGGGTCACGTGCAAGCCGTGGAAACCCGTCAGCATGAAGAACGTGCCGCCATAGACGCCGCTGTCGAGGCGCAGATGCAGCTCGCTGTAAGCGTGGATGTACTCGAACGCCTGGAAGCCCAAGAACAAGAAGCCGAGCAGGAACGTCGCCGCCAACCAAATGATCAACGAGGTGCGATGCTTCGCGCGCAGAGCGTGGTGCGCGATCGTGAGCGTAACGCCGGAAAGCAGTAGGAGCGCTGTATTCAGAGCCGGAATGCCCCAGGCCTCCATGCGCTCGACGTGGTTTCCCCTCGGGCCGACCGACGGCCAAGCGTTCTCGAAGTTCGGCCACAGCAACGAGTTCGTGAAGAAATTGTCGCCTTCGCCAGCGAGCCACGGTGTCACGAGCACGCGCGTGTAGAACAGCGTGCCGAAGAACACGGCGAAGAACATCACCTCGGAGAAGATGAACCAGCTCATGCCCAGGCGGAACGACGAATCGACTTTCAAGCTGAACATGTGGCGTTCGTTCTCGCCGATCACGACGCTGAACCAGCCGAAGATCATCGTGAGCAAAATCACGAAACCCGAGAGCGCGATCCAGGGGCCCGGCGCGAACTGGTTCAGCCACAAAGAAGTGCCGGCCAGCATGGTGAACAACCCGACCGAGCCTACGATCGGCCAGCGCGTGCCATGCGGCACGTAGTAGTTGGGAGTCGTCGCGTGTTCCATGGCGGCTCTAGTCCTTGATTTCGGAAACGTCAAAATACGTATACGACAACGACAGTGTGTCTACGTCGTCCGGCAACTGCGGAGCGACCATGAACGCCACCTTCAGCTCACGCTCCTCGAGCGGCTGAAACTGCTGGCTGGTGAAGCAGAAACATTCGGTCTTGTTGAAGTACTTCGCCGCCGTGCCGGGTGCGATGCTCGGCACTGCCCGGCCGGTGAGCTCTCGGTCACGCAAGTTGCGCGCACGGAAGTACGTTTCGTACAGCTGCCCCGGGTGCACGTCGATGTGAGTCACTTCCGGCTCGAACTGCCACGGCGAGCCGCGGGCCACGGAGGCGACGAATTCCACGCGAACGTTGCGATCCGGATCCGGCGCCGCGACGACGACGGCCGCCGCATTCGCGGTCTTGCCGCCCAATCCCGTTAGGACGCAGAACACGTCGTACAGCGGTACGAGCGCGAATCCAAACGCGAACATCGCCAGCGTGATAGTGGCGAGCTTCAGAGGCAGAAATCGATCGCGTGTGCCCGACATGATCGTGCGCGCCGCTTAGCGCGGGCCCTCGATCCCGGTGTAGATCATGAAGCCCACGTAGAAAGCCAACGCGAGCAGGCCGAGAACCCAGCCGTTGCGGCGCGCACGCGCTGCACGCAGCGCGTCGTCTGCGGCGGCGCGGGTCGCGTCCGCGTTCGCAGGATTGCGCGGCGTTCCCGTGCTCATTTAACGACCGGCGGCTCGTCGAACGTGTGATGCGGGGCCGGCGACGGCACCGTCCATTCGAGACCATGCGCACCTTCCCACACCTGCGCGGAAGCCTTCGGGCCGCCGCGTGCGCACTTGACGATGACGTACACGAACAACAGTTGCGACAGGCCGAGCCCGAAGGCGCCGATGCTCGAAATCATGTTGAAGTCGGTGAATTGAGTCGCGTAGTCCGGGATACGGCGCGGCATGCCGGCTAACCCCAGGAAGTGCTGCGGGAAGAACGTCACGTTGACGAAGATCGTCGTGAGCCAGAAATGCGTTTTCCCGAGCGTCTCGTCGTACATGTGGCCCGTCATCTTCGGCAGCCAGTAGTACGTGCCCGCGAACACGCCGAACAGCGCGCCCGGCACGAGCACGTAGTGGAAGTGCGCGACCACGAAATACGTGTCGTGGTACTGGATGTCGGCAGGCACCATCGCGAGCATCAGGCCCGAGAAGCCGCCGAGCGTGAACAGGAACAGGAACGCGAGCGCGTAGAGCATCGGCGTTTCGAAACTGAGCGAGCCCTTCCACAGCGTCGCGGTCCAGTTGAACACTTTCACGCCCGTGGGAATCGCGATCAGCATGGTGCTCAGCATGAAGAACAACTGGCCGCCGAGCGGCATGCCTACGGTGAACATGTGATGCGCCCACACCACGAGCGACAGGAACGCGATGCTGGCCGTCGCGTACACCATCGCGGCGTAGCCGAACAGCGGCTTGCGCGCGAACGTCGGAATGATCTCCGAGACGATGCCGAAGGCCGGCAGGATGATGATGTAGACCTCGGGGTGACCGAAGAACCAGAAGATGTGCTGGAACAGCACGGGGTCGCCGCCGCCGGCCGCCGAGAAGAAGCTGGTGCCGAAAAATCGGTCCGTGATCAGCATCGTGACGCCGCCCGCGAGCACGGGCATCGCAAGCAACAGCAGATACGCGGTGATGAGCCAGGTCCATGTGAACATCGGCATCTTGAGCAAGGTCATGCCTGGCGCGCGCATGTTCATGATCGTGACGATGATGTTGATGGCCGCCAGGATCGACGACACGCCGAGCAAGTGGATGGCGAACATCGCGAACGGGAATGCGTCGCCTGTCTGCAGCACGAGCGGCGGATATAGCGTCCAGCCGCCGGCGGGGCCGCCGCCGGGCATGAACAGCGTCATCAGCAGCATGATGCCGGCGAAGGGCAGCAGCCAGAACGACCAGTTGTTCAAACGCGGCAGCGCCATGTCCGGCGCACCGATCTGCAACGGGATGAACCAGTTCGCGAAGCCCGCGAACGCCGGCATGATCATGCCGAACACCATGATCAGCGCGTGCACGGTGGTCATGGAGTTGAAGAAGCTCGGGTTGAAGAACTGCAGCCCCGGCTGGAATAGTTCGAGGCGAATCAACATCGCCATTCCGCCGCCGATGAACAGCATCACCAGGCTGAAGCACATGTACAGCGTGCCGATTTCCTTATGATTCGTGGTCGTGATCCAGCGCATGATGCCGCGCGGCCCGTGGTGCGCGTCGTGTTGATCGTGCGCGTGGCCGTGGCCGTGCGTGTCGACTGCGGTGCTGCTCATGCCAAATCTTCCTTGTTGCCGTTTGCGCGTCCGAGCGCGTCGAGAGTCGAAACTACTGTGCCTGTGCCAGCGAGCTCGTCTGAGTTCGCTGCGAGCTGAGCCAGGTGTTGTACTCGTCACGGCTCGTGACGCGCACGACAATCGGCATGAATCCGTGGTCCATGCCACAGAGTTCCGCGCATTGGCCACGATAGACGCCTTCGGTCTCGGCATTGAACCAGGCTTCGTTGATGTAACCCGGGATCGCGTCCTGCTTCACGCCGAACGCCGGCATCCACCATGCGTGCAGCACGTCGGAAGCCGTCACGAGCAGACGGACCTTGGTGTTGACCGGAACGACGAGCGCATTGTCGACGTCGAGCAGGTAGTGCTCGACGGTATTGGGATCAATCCCGGAACCCAACTTGCGAGCCGCATTGGAGTCACGCTTCAGCGTGCTGAAGAACCGCACCCCGTCGTCGATGTAGTCGTATTGCCAACGCCACTGGAAGCCCGTCACCTTGATCGTGAGCTCCGAGCCGCGAGTGTCCTGCATGCGGATTAGCGTCCGCGCCGCAGGAATGGCCATGAGCACCAGGATCAGGGCGGGAATCACGGTCCAGATGACTTCGACCGTGTAGCTGTGCGTGAACTTCGCGGGCACCGCGCCCTTCGACTTCCGGAACTTCAGGATCGAGTAGACCATCACGCCATAGACGCCGACGCCGATCACGACGCAGATCCATAGCGTCAGCATGTGCAAGTCGTAGATCTCGCGGCTCATTGCCGTGACGCCGGGGGTCATGTTCAAGGCGAGATCGGACCAGGCGGGGCCGGCCGAGGCGAGGCCGGAAATAGCCAACGCGCGGGGTAAGAAACGCTTCCTGTTCTTCATGCGTCCTGCAATTTTGATGTGTGCGCGCCAAGCGCCGACGCGGGCGGCGCGAATTCTAGCAGAAACCGCCCGAAATCCAGGTGGCATCGACGGAAAACAGCCTACGTATTTTCCGACATTCGGCCGATGCGCTCGATCGGCACCCCGATTTCCGTGACCGCGCCCGCCTGCCGGCGCGTTTGGACCGGCCCCCGCCCGAAGGCCTGGCCGAAAATCAGCTCCACCGTGACGGCGAACCGCTCGCCCCGCCGTGGTGAGAGCGCGTGCTCGAAGCGCGACCAGCGGCCACGCCCCGTGAGAGCTCGCCGTCGCCCGCCTGCCGCGTTACAGGCCGCGACGGCCTTGAGATCGCGCCATAACGCAGCCGGCTCGGCATACGTCACCGTCAAGCGATCCGTGTCGAGTACGGGCTCCGCAAGCCCGGCTCGCATCGCAAGATCACCGAGATCGTGCATATCGAACGCGGCGTGCACGTGAATACCGCTATCGACAGCGGCGAACGCGCGACGAATCTCGGCCAACGAGTCGGGGCCGAGTGTCGCGAACAGCAACACCCCGCCGGGCACCAGCACGCGCCCCGCTTCCGCGAACGCCACGTCGGGCCGGCACCAGGGCAGCACGAGGTTCGCGAACACCAAATCGACGCTATGCGAGCGCAGGGGCAGCCGCTCCGCGTCACCGCCGATCGCGACGATGCCCCGGCCATGCGCGAGCGTGTCGCGCAACATCCGGGCGCTCGGATCAATCGCGAGCACGCGCGCGTCCGGATACCGGGTGGCCAATGCCGCTGCCCCCTTGCCCGTAGCGCAGCCCAAGTCCACGAACACGCGCGGAATGAGGTTCACGAGATCGAGCCTCTCGAGCAATCGCTCGCGGGCGGCATCGTGAATGAAGCACGCGCTGTCGAAATCCGCGGCGCGATCGAACGCGCGGCGCGCCGCACGTTTGTCCGGCAACGCCTGTTCGATGCTGATGCTCATGACGAGCGGAGCGCACGCGCCGCGCTAAGCGCCGGGCGGCTGCATTCCAGGCTCCGGATGCAAACCGAGCCGCGCGAACAGCCGCTGGTCGGCCGCGGTGTCGGGGTTGCCCGTGGTCAACAGCTTCTCGCCGTAGAAGATGGAGTTCGCACCGGCGAAAAAGCACAGAGCCTGTAGCTCGTCGGTGAAATCGCTGCGACCGGCAGACAGGCGCACGTGCGAATGCGGCATCGTGACGCGAGCGACGGCGATGCTGCGCACGAACTCGAACGGATCGAGCGGCCCGGCGGCGGCGAGCGGCGTGCCGGGCACGGGCACGAGCTCGTTGATCGGCACGCTCTCGGGATGCGGGCTCATGGTCGCGAGCGTGTGCAACAGGCCGGCGCGATCGGCGCGCGTCTCGCCCATGCCCACGATGCCGCCGCAGCACACCTTGACGCCTGCCGTACGCACTCGCTCGAGGGTCTCGAGCCGATCGGCGTACGTGCGCGTGGTGATGATTTTGCCGTAGAACTCCGGCGACGAATCCAAGTTGTGGTTGTAGTAGTCGAGGCCGGCGGCCGCGAGCTTCTCCGCCTGACCCGGCCGCAGCAATCCGAGCGTTGCGCACGTCTCGAGGCCCAGCGCTTTGACCTCTTCGATCATCGTAAGGATCGGTTCGAGCTGCGAATCCTTCGGGCCGCGATACGAAGCGCCCATGCAGAACCGCGTGGCACCCGCTTCCTTCGCGCGGCGCGCCGCCTCGCGAACCTCGTCGAGCGGCATCAGCTCGTGGCGATCGACGCCGGTGTCGAAGCGAATGCTCTGCGGACAGTACGCACAATCCTCGGGGCAGGCACCGGTCTTGATCGACAGCAACGTAGACGTTTGCACGGCGTTCGGGTCGAAGCAGAGCCGGTGCACGGAGTGCGCGCGGAACAAGAGATCGTTGAAGGGCAGCTCGTAGAGCGCTTCGACTTCGGCCCGCGTCCAGTCGTAGCGCGGCTCCGCCGTGGCGCGGAGGTTCAGCTCAGTTTCTTTCTCGAGTGCGGACATTCGTCTCTGGCTCTTCCGCCCGGTGCGGCGTGACGCTGCAGTATCGGAATCGCCCGCGGCGCCTGTCAACCCGGCGCGACGCCTGGAGTTTACGGGCCGTGCTGAGCATGCTGTTTCGCGAGAGTTGCCCGGGGTGCGGCGGCGTGAGCGACGCCGGCTTCTGCGCCGTGTGTGCCGCGGATCTGCGGCGCACGCGGGATCCATGCTCCGGCTGCGGTCTTGCTCGCCCTGTCGCGCATTGCCCGCGCCAGATGGCGCTGTGGCAAGTCGACACCGTCGTGGCGCCCTTCGCGTACGCGCCGCCGCTCGATCGTCACATCCAGCAGCTGAAGTACGCGGGCGCGCGGTCACTTGGCAGGGCCCTGGCTCTATTGCTCGAGCCGGTCGCTGGAGAGGCCTGCAGGGACGTGGACGCGCTCGTCGCGGTGCCCGTGCACCCAACGCGACTGCGCGAGCGCGGGTACAACCAGGCTATCGAAATTGCGCGGCCGCTCTGCCGGAGGCTCGGCGTGCCGATGCTGTGGCGCGGCGTCGAGCGGCGTAGCGCAAGCCCATCGCAGACCGGCGTCAGCGCTGCGCAGCGGCGCGCCGGCGTCGCGACCGCATTCCGCGTCGCCCGCAGTGTTGCGGGTCTGCGTGTCGCTATCGTCGACGACGTGATCACGACGGGCGCTACCGTCAACGCACTGGCCGGCGCGCTACGCGCCGCGGGTGCGACGCATTGTATCGCCGTGGCCGCCGCGCGGACGCCGGAAACCGGCCGTTAGCCGCGGAATAGATAGTCGAGTGCGATGCCGCAGAACACGGCGCCGCCGAACCACGCGTTGTTCAGGAACGCACGGAAGCTCTGGCCGCCGTCGCGGTCCTTGATCAGATACGTCTGAAATAGGACGAACGCGGCGGCCGCACCCAGCCCGCCGTAATACCACTGACCCAACTGCGCGCTATGGCCCACGAGCACGAGACTCGCGAGCAGCAGTAGCTGCAGCCCCGCGATGAACACGCGATCCAGGTCGCCGAACAGGATGGCGGTCGAGCGAACGCCCACCTTCAGGTCGTCGACGCGATCGGTCATCGCGTACTGCGTGTCGTACACGATCACCCAGATCACCGCAGACAGGAACAACAGCCAGCCGAGGCGCGGCACGTCGCCGAGCGTGGCAGCAAACGCCATCGGCACACCCCATGCGAAGGCAACGCCAAGCACGAACTGGGGAGTCGACAAGAAGCGCTTCGTGAACGGATAGAGCACGGTGAGGGCGGCGCCGCCGAGCGCTAGCAGCAGCGTGGGCCGATTCAGTGTCAGCACGAGCCCGAGCGCGATCAGCATCAGCGCGAAGAACAGCAGCAGCGCCTCGGCGGGCATGACGGCGCCCGTCGCGAGCGGTCGGTGCGCGGTGCGCGCGACATGCGCGTCGATCTTGCGGTCGGCGAGATCATTGATGACGCAACCTGCCGACCGCACCACGATCGTGCCGGCGACGAGGATCAGGAATATCTTCTGATCCGGGTGGCCAGCCGACGCAATCCACAGCGCCCAGAGCGTGGGCCACAGCAGCAGCCAGATACCGATCGGTTTGTCGAGCCGCATCAGACGCGCGTAGCGGGAGTAGTGCTGCAGGAGTAGCAACACCTGGCGACCCACAGTGACGCGGCCGCGAGGCTGGGTCTGCGGTATGCCGCTCAACGCACGATTCCGGGACGCAGGCGCATCGTCGCGATTCTAGCGGAGAAGGCGGACAGAAGACGTGATGAAAGGACAGTAGCTAGACTTGCGCGTATTCGGCTGCACCGCGAATCCAGCGGCGGATCAATGGCACGACCGCGTGCGGCTGCGTCGCGAGCAGCTGATCCGATACCTCGATCACGGTAGGCAGCAGATCGGCGTCGCGCAACAGATCGGCCACGCGCAGCTGCTCGATGCCCGTCTGACGCGTGCCGAGAACCTCGCCCGGACCGCGCAGCTCGAGATCTTTCTGCGCGACCTCGAAGCCATCGTTCGTCGCGCGCAGCACATTCAACCGCTCGCGCGCGAGCGGGGACAGCGGCGGCTTGTACAACAGAACGCAGGTCGAAGCCTGGTGACCGCGCCCTACTCGGCCGCGCAGCTGATGCAACTGCGCGAGCCCCATGCGCTCGGCGTTCTCGACGACCATCAGCGTGGCGTTCGGCACGTCCACGCCAACCTCGATGACGGTCGTCGCCACGAGCAAATCGAGCGCGCCCGACTTGAACGCGCGCATGACAACGTCCTTCTCCGCCGACTTCATGCGGCCGTGCACGAGGCCGATGCGGACCTTAGGGAGCGCGGCGACGAGCTCGCCTTCGAGCGCTGTAGCGGCCTGTGAGTCGACCAACTCCGACTCCTCGATCAGCGGGCACACCCAATAGGCTTGCTGACGAGTCGCGCAGTGCGCCGCCATGCGCTCGACGAGCTCTGCACGCCGTTGCTCGGGCAACACGACCGTCTTGACCGGCTGGCGGCCCGGCGGCAGCTCGCCGATCACGGAATAGTCGAGATCGGCATAGGCCGTCATCGCGAGCGTGCGCGGGATAGGCGTCGCGGTCATGATCAGCTGATGCGGCACGCGCGCGCCGTGTGACCCCTTCTGCTTCAGCTTGAGTCGTTGCTCGACGCCGAACCGGTGCTGCTCATCGACGATCACGAGCGCGAGCTTCGCGAACGCCACGCTCTCCTGGAATAACGCGTGCGTGCCCACGACAACGGCTGCGCTACCGTCCGCGATCACGGCCAACGCGCTCGCGCGCGTGCGCGCCGGCTGCGAGCCGAGCAGCGGAATCACAACAATCCCGAGCGGTGTCAGCCAACGTTCGAAGCTCGCGAAATGCTGCTCCGCCAGCAGCTCGGTAGGCGCCATGACGGCGGTCTGGAAGCCCGCGGCCGCTGCGATCACCGCGGCCATGGCCGCGACGACCGTCTTGCCGGAGCCGACGTCACCTTGCAGGAGGCGATTCATCGGCACGCTCGCGGCGAGATCGGCGACGACATCGGCGAACGCGCTTTGCTGCGCGCCCGTCAGCGTAAACGGCAACGCGGCGCGAAATTTCGCGAGCTCTGCGCTCGCCGCGGGCAGCGGGTGTGCGCGCTCGGTGCGCGCCACGGCCGCGGATTGCCGCAGCGAGAGACGCTGCGCAATCAGCTCTTCGAGCGCGATGCGCTGAGTACACGGATGTCGGCCCGTGAGCAGCAGGTCGGTGGCCGCATCGCGCGGCGGCGTGTGCAAATACAGCAGCGCGGCTGACAACGTCGGCCACGCGTCTTCGCCGAGCGTTCGTGTCGCGAGCAAAGGCTCCAGAAAATCGGCCAGAGGCTCCCGTTCCAGCAGTGCAAGTGCACGCTCGACTAGCCGGCGCAATGTCTGCTGATGTAAGCCTTCCGTCGTCGGATAGATGGGCGTCAGGCTCTCGGCCGGCTCTGGCTCGTCCGTGCGCACGATGCGGTGCTCGGGGTGCACCAGCTCGAGCCCCGCCGGACCCGCGCGGACTTCGCCGAAGCAACGTAGTCGCGTGCCCCGCGCGAAGCCTTGCTGTTGCGAACGCGTGAAGTGAAAAAACCGTAGCGTGATCGCGCCGGTGCCGTCGGCGAGCCGGCACAGCAACGAGCGGCGGCGGCGGATCACGAGCTCGCTGAGCTCGACGACCCCTTCGATCAGCGCTGTCTCGCCAACCGCGAGGCTGCCGATCGGCTTCAGTGTGGTGCGATCCTCGTAACGCTGCGGCAGCAGGCACAACAGATCGCCGATTCGCGCAACGCCGAGCTTCGCCAGGCGCTCAGCCACCTTGGGCCCGACACCCGTGAGGCTGTCCACGGGCCGATCGAACGCGGATTCGGACTTGACTGCGATTCCGCCGACCTACAGCACGAGGATGCCGTCGACCTCGACGGCAGCGCCACGGGGCAGGCTCGCCACGCCGATTGCCGCGCGAGCGGGATACGGCTCCTTGCAGTACTCGGCCATGATCTCGTTCACGAGCGGGAAGTGGGCCAAGTCGGTCAAGTACACGGTCAGACGCACCGCGTTTGCGAGCGAGCCGCCCGAGGCTTCGGCGACCGCCGCGAGATTGTCGAAGACTTGACGAATCTGCGCGCGGATATCGCCCTTCACGAGCTCCATCGACGCGGGCACCAGCGGTATCTGCCCCGAGAGGTAGACGGTGTTGCCAGCGCGAATCGCCTGGCTGTAGGGACCAATCGCGGCCGGCGCACGTGCAGTGTGTATCGGTTCTTTGGACATGATGCTCTCGAATGGACTAGCCGGCGCTGCGGGACACGCGCACGACACCCGGAATCGTACGAATACTGCGGACCACCTGCGCCAGCTGCCGGCGGTCGCGCACTTTGACACGGAACGTGAGCGCCGAGGCGTCGGCCTCTGTATCGACACGCACGTGCTCGATGTTCGTATGCGTGCCGGAAATGCGGCCCGCAACCTCGGCGAGCAGGCCCACGCGGTCGAGCGTGCGCACTTGGATCTCGGAGTCGAACTCGCCCTTCACGCTCTTCGTCCAGTTGACCGCAATCCACTTCGACGGTTGCTTGCGGTACTCGGCCAGGTTTCTGCAGTTGCCGCGGTGGATCACGATGCCCCGGCCGCTCGACATGAACCCGATGATCTCGTCACCCGGGATCGGGTAGCAACAATGCGCGTAGCTGATGACGGCGCCTTCCGTGCCGGCGATCTCGAGCGGCTTGCGCTTGTCGTCAGGCGACTGCGACTCATCGCGCTGCTGCGCCAGCAAGCCGGCCACCACGGGCGCGAGGCGTTCGCCGAGGCCGAGTTCCTCGAACAGCGCCTCCTCGTTCGGAATACCGAGCTCCTTGCGCAGCGCTTCGAGCCGTTCGCGTGGCACCTTGCGCAGGCTCATCGAGTACGACATGAGCTCCTGGTTCAACAGTCGCCGGCCAAGGTCCTGCGCTTCGTCGCGCTTCAGGTTCTTCAGGTAACCCCGAATCGCGTTGCGGGCTTTCGCCGTCGTGACGAAGTTGACCCAGCTCGGATTTGGCCGCGCGCCGCGCGCGGTGACGATCTCGACGGTCTCGCCATTGCGCAGCAACGTCTTCAGCGGTACGAGTCGGCGGTCGATCTTCGCCGCGACGCAGCGGTTGCCGACATCGGTGTGCACGGCGTACGCGAAATCGACGGCCGTAGCGCCACGCGGCAACCGCATGATGGCTCCCTTGGGCGTAAACACGTACACCTTGTCCGGAAACAGATCGGCCTTGACCGTCTCGAGGAACTCCTCGGAGTTGGCCGCGCGCTCCATTTCCATGAGGCCTGCGAGCCACTCGCGCGCCCGGCCCTCCGTGCTATGGGTGGCCCGGTCCGCGGCCTTGTACTGCCAGTGCGCGGCGACACCACGCTCGGCCACTTTGTCCATTTCCTCAGTGCGGATCTGCACCTCGAGTGGCAGGCCGTTCGGGCCGAATAACGTCGTGTGCAACGACTGGTAGCCGTTGACGCGTGGGATCGAGATGAAATCCTTGAACCTGCCTGGCATAGGCTTGAACACCTGATGCGTGATGCCGAGTGCGCGGTAGCAGTTGTCGACGTCCGGCACGACCACGCGCACACCGTATACGTCGACGATGTCCGCCAGATGCGCCTGCTTACGGTGCATCTTCAGGTAGATGCTGTAGAGGTGTTTCTCGCGGGCCACGACGCGCGCGGTCAGCTTGGCGTCGCCCAGCGCAGCGGTCAGCTTGCTCTCGATCTTGCGCAGGAACTGCCGCTGGTTGCCCTTCGCGCGACGCAGCGAGCGCTGCAACACTTTGTAGCGAAACGGATAGAAAGTGCGGAACCCCAGTTCCTCGAGTTCCGTCTTCAGCGAGTACACGCCGAGGCGATTCGCGATCGGTGCGTAGATGTCGAGGGTTTCGCGCGCGATGCGCCGCTGCTTAGCCGGCGGCAACGCCTGAATCGTACGCATGTTGTGCGTGCGATCGGCGAGTTTCACGAGGATCACGCGCAGATCCTTCGCCATCGCGAGCAGCATCTTGCGGAAGCTTTCGGCCTGGGCCTCGGCCACGCTGTCGAAATGCAGATGATCAATCTTGCTGACGCCGTCGACGAGCCGCGCGACATCGTCGCCGAACAGGGTTTCGATTTCCGTCAGCGTGCTCGGCGTGTCTTCGATGACGTCGTGCAACAACGCTGCTTTGATCGAACCGGCATCGAGATGCAGCCCCGCCAGAATTTCCGCGACGGCTACGGGATGAGTGATGTAAGGATCGCCGTTGCGACGCTCCTGCCCTTGATGGGCCTTCGAGGCAAATTCGTAGGCCTGGGCAATGCTCGGGATGTCCGTGCTCGGCAGATACGCTTCGAGCTGTGCGAGGAGACGACCAAAGTCATCGGTCCGCCATACCGACGACAATCTGCGTTCGCGGATGGCGGCACCATAATCCATGGCGTCTAAATCGCTACCGGCGTTGCAGCCGGCCCTCTGTCGAAGATCGGTCAGTCACCGATTGAAATTGGCCTCGAGCCTAGCAAGTCCTCGGGAATCACCGGCGGCACGGCAGCCAGGTCGGCCGCCAGCAAATCCTCAACGGGCTTATCGCGCTGCGTGAGGATCTCTTCGTTGACGTGGCCCTCCGCGATCTCGCGCAATGCCACGACCGTCGCTTTGTCGTTTTCCCAGTCGACCTGCGCATGGGCGCCGTTCGCGAGCTGGCGCGCTCGCTTGGCAGCTACCAGCACGAGCTGGAACAAGTTTGGAATCTTTTCCAAGCAGTCTTCGACGGTAATTCTGGCCATGCGAACCTGAGGCTCCTCGAGCGTGGACCTGAAAGTCTAATGCATGACCCCCTGTCGGGGCCAGGCGGCGCTCGCCGTTTTGGCCTAGCCGCCCGAGAAACTAGGCGCTTGAGACGATCGCTGTCGCGAACGCGTGCACAGTAGGTGCGTTGGTACGCGCGGCCTCGCCTGCGCCGGCGATGACCGCGTTCAGGCGCGCGAGCGCGGCGTCGAAGTCGTCGTTGACCACGACATAGTCGAATTCCGACCAGTGCGCCATGTCCCCGAGCGCGTCCTTGAGCCTGCGCAAGATGACAGCCTCGGTGTCGGTCTGGCGGCCACGCAGGCGCCGCTCGAGCTCGGCCACGCTCGGGGGCAAAATGAAAATGCTGTGCGAGTCTCGAGCGCGCTCGCGCACCTGCCGGGCGCCCTGCCAATCGATCTCGAGGACCACCGAGTGACCGCCCGCCAGCAGCCCTTCGACATGCTCGCGCCCCGTGCCATACCAGTTGTCGAATACGCGGGCATGCTCGAGGAACGCGTCGCGGCTCACCATCGCGAGGAAGTCGGCTTCGGTGACGAAGAAGTAGTCGCGGCCGTCCGCCTCGGAGCTGCGCTTCGGCCGCGTGGTATACGAGATCGAAAATCGAAGCGTCGGGTCCCGATCTAGCAGGGCACGTACGAGCGACGTCTTGCCCGCGCCCGATGGCGCCGCAATGACCCACAACTGCCCACGGCGCGCCGCCACTTCACCAGCGGATTTGGCGTGCGACGGCATCACTCGAGATTCTGCACCTGCTCGCGCATCTGCTCGATCAGTACTTTGAGCTCAACGCCGACGCGCGTGAGGGGTTCCTCTTGCACCTTTGACGCGAACGTATTGGCTTCGCGGTTCAGTTCCTGAATCACAAAATCGAGGCGCCGCCCCACCGGCTCGGAACGCCGCAGAATGTCTGAGATTTCCGTGACGTGGCTGCCGAGACGATCGATTTCCTCAGCCACGTCCGCGCGTTGCGCCAGCAGCGCGAGCTCCTGTTCGAGCCGTCCCGGATCGGCTTGAACGTCGAGCCGCTGCACGCGCTCCCGAAGCCTATCGCGGTACCGCACCTGCACGCCGTCGATCAGCGGCCGAATGCCGTCGATCAGTGCGGTAATGCCCTTGTGTCGCTTCTCGAGCAATTCGGCGATGCGAGCACCTTCGCGTCCACGCGCGTCCTGAAGGGCCTGGACGCTGACGGCGAGGCACTCCTTGACCGACGTGGCCAGCTCCTCCAGGTTTTGCACCGGCTCTTCGAGTAACCCTGGCCAACGCAGCACGTCCACCGTGCTCAACGGCGCCGCGTGCGGGAACGCTGCCTTTACGCTAGCTTCAAGGGCGCGCAAGCGCTGCACCGCATCGTCTACGAGCGCTGTCGGCGCCACGGCGCGGTCCGCCGTCATGATCTTCAGGGTGCAATCGAGTTTGCCGCGTTTAACGGCATCGCCAACGACATCGCGGCATTCCGGCTCGAGTGCCCGCAGATCCTCCGGCATCCGGAAGGAGAGATCGAGGAAACGATGATTGACGCTGCGGATCTCCCACGAGAGGCGCCATACGCCACGCCGCGCTTCAGCGCTCGCAAATCCCGTCATGCTGTGAGGCATTTGGTTGAGTCCGTGCCGGGTTTAAGCCAATCTGTGCGCCGTTTCGCGCTGCGGGCGAGTGTACAGCAGCTACCTTGCGACCGGTTCCTGCCGACCGGCGCGAGGTCGTAGTGATTGTTCGGCGATAGCGATTCGGTGAGCGGGGCGAGTAAGTGCGGGTTGATTATGCAAGGTTGAGCTTGGCCGGCAATCGGTCAGAGAACCAAGATCGTGTCGACGTCTTCGTTAACGACAACGCCCTCCTCATGGCGGTGGTCGATGGCATGGGTGGCCATGCGCACGGCGCGCGTGCCGCTGAGGTCACGATCCAAACGCTGAAAGAATGCTTCGCTGAGATGAGCCTGCCGGTGTTCGATCCGCAAGGCTTCCTCACGCTCGCCCTCGCGCGTGCCCACGATCGAGTGGTAAAGCTCGGCGACGGCGTAGCGCTCGATCACAAACCGCGGGCTACGTGTGCGGTATGCCTCGTCCAGGATGGCGGCGCATTTTGGGCGCACGTCGGTGATAGCCGCATCTACCAGTTGCGCGGCGGCACGACGTCTGCGCGCACGCGAGATCACAGCCACGTCGAACTGCTGCTGCGCGAGGGCCTGATTGCGGAAAACGAGATGCGCGGACACCCGATGCGCAACTTCGTCGAGTGCTGTCTCGGCGGCGATGCGCCATTGCCCGACATGAGCGTAACCGCGCGTCGCAAGCTGACACCTGGCGACGTATTGCTCGCGTGCACCGATGGCCTCTGGTCAGGCGTCGAGGACGAGGAGATGGCGAAACTCTCGGCCGACGGTCGCGAGCCCATGGAGCGCGTTGTTCGTACGCTGGCCGAACGCGCCGTCGCGCGCAATTCCCCCTACAGCGACAACACGAGCGTAACCGCTGTGCGCTGGCTCGGCGCCTGATACTGCCGAACCGCGACGCATGGCCGAACTGCTAAGCTCCGCCATCACAGCCACCCCGGAGTTTGCTATGCGGCCGAGCGGACGCCGCCCCGACGAATTACGCCGCGTGAAGTTCACGCCGCATTTCACGCGCCATGCCGAAGGTTCGGTCCTGGTGGAGTTTGGCGACACACACGTGCTGTGCACGGCGTCGTTCGAATCGAAGGTCCCCCAATTCTTGAAGGGCAAGGGGCAAGGCTGGGTTACGGCGGAGTACGGCATGCTGCCGCGCGCGACTCATTCGCGATCGCCTCGCGAAGCAGCCAAGGGCCAGCAGAGCGGTAGAACTCTCGAGATTCAACGCCTGATCGGACGCAGCTTGCGCGCGGTGGTCGACCGCGGTGCGCTCGGCGAAGGCACTATCACGATCGATTGCGACGTGTTGCAAGCCGACGGCGGCACGCGCACGGCCTCCGTCACAGGTGGTTACGTGGCTCTCGCGCTCGCCACAGCAAGTCTCGTTCGGGCCGGCAAGCTCGCGCGCAACCCGATTCACGGCCAGATCGCCGCGTTATCGGTCGGCATGGTCGACGGCGTCGCTGTCGTAGATCTCGATTACGCCGAGGACTCCGAGGCCGAGACCGACATGAACGTCGTCATGAACGACGCAAAGTGCTTCGTCGAGGTACAGGGCACCGCCGAGGGCCACGCACTGCAGCGCAGCGAGCTCGACTCGCTACTCGACCTGGCGAGCCGGGGCATCGAGCATCTGCTCGCCGCACAGGCCGCCGTGCTCGGCAAGTGACCCTACCGCGCCGCTGGGTGTTGGCCACCGCCAATTCCGGCAAGACGGCAGAGCTCGCAGCGCTATTCCGCGAATCTGGACTCGAGATCGAACTCGTCACGCAAACCGAGCTCGGAGTGCGATCGGTTCCGGAGACCGCTTCGACGTTCGTCGAGAACGCGCTGCTAAAAGCGCGTCACGCAGCGCGCGTCACGGGTCTGCCGGCGATTGCCGACGATTCCGGTCTCGCCGTCGACGCGCTCGGCGGTGCTCCCGGTGTTCTCTCGGCGCGTTACGCGGGACCGGGGGCCGACGATCGCGCGAATGTCGCAAAGCTACTCGCCTCGCTCGCGGGTGAAACGGAGAGACGCGCGGCCCGATTTCACTGTGTGCTCGTCGCACTGCTGCGCGAAAACGATCCCGCGCCCACCGTGGCAGCCGGCCAGTGGGCGGGCGAGATCACGCACACCCCGCGAGGCGGCAATGGTTTCGGTTACGACCCCGTGTTCTTCGATGCGCAGTTCGGGAAAACCGCCGCCGAGCTTTCGGCTGCCGAAAAGAACGCCGTGAGTCACCGGGGACAGAGTCTGCGGCAGTTGATTGAATTGCTGAAAAAACGCTGACTTGCGAAAGATTTGCATCCCGCTGAAGCCATTTTATGCACACGCATTGGGATGTACCTGCGGGACGTGGTCTTTAACGGGCGGTTCTTTTGTATGTAACTATCAAAACGCTCATAACCTATTGAAAAACCTGGTTATACAGTGTTTGATCGTTTTTTGACCAAAACTCAAGAAATCCTTTGCGTGCGCCGATTCGGAATCGCCGTCCGGCCGCTCTCCACAGAGTTATTCACAGATTTTGTGGATAAGCTCATCCGATGGTCACAGTCAGAATCCGGCTTGTGCTCCGCCCCTTCGGGCAGTATTCTCTCGCGCCCGCTGGGAGCCGCCATCATGAAGCCAGAAATTCATCCGAACTACGCTGACATCAAGGTCATCTGCAGCTGCGGGAACGAATTCACCACCCGCTCCACGCTCGGCCAGGATCTGCATGTCGAGGTGTGCTCGTCGTGCCATCCGTTCTACACCGGCAAGCAGAAGATGGTGGACAGCGGCGGCCGCGTCGACAAGTTCCGCAAGCGCTACAACAAGGCCGCGGCGACCTAGGCCACGCTCATTGCCCCTGGTCGCTTGGCGATCAAAGTTGCCTGGAATTCTCAGTCGTTGTTGGTTGGTCTGAGCAGCGCGATGACCGCTGATCGCGAGGCGCGGCGCATAGGGCGCCCGTCGACCGGGCTCTGCGGCGCGTGATGCGCGCCACGCTCCGAGAACACGATGACCTGCACGTCTTCGCCGTCGAGCATCAGCTCGAAGCCGGGAATTTGCGCGTTTTCGTCTCTGCCCACTCGGTAGCGGCGCTGACTGTCATAGATTCGGCTTCCGCCGGCCTCAAGCGTCGCCGCGACGAGTTCTGGCGCGTCGCAGAACACGTGCAGCTCGACTGCGGAGTTGATCGTAGCCGTGCCGTCGAGCACGGACCCAACGAGCCTCGGCCGGAACTGCTCTAGCGAGCCCATGAGGTCGGCCGCGACCCGACGTAACTTCGCGATTCTTGCGTCGTGCACGTCGGGCTCGAACAGGCGCTGTCTCGCCGCAAGACGCTCCTGAATCTGCGCGTTACTGGGCAGCGCACCGCGCGCGCCAAGGCCGAGACGTTCGGCCGCTTTGCGTTTGGCAAGCGCAAAGTCGCTTATGCCGTGCTCGGCAATCACGCGCGCTGCCTCGTCAGCGATCTGGTCCAATAGCTCCGCTGGCTCTGCGGAACGTCCGCGACCACTCATTATCGGCACACCTCGAACGGCGGATCAGAAGATCGGTTCTCCGCCCGACCGGGCCGGCGTGGCTCCGGGCTCGAGCTGCGTGAATGGGCTTGCGACAACGTCGGGCTCACGGTCCGGCAGATTGTCGATGTCGAACTTCTCGAAGATGCTGTTCGGCGCGCCGTCACTTGCGATGAGACCGGTCGTGGGATTGATTCGGTACTCGACGATACCGGGAGGCCGAGCCAAGAGGTGTTCGGCCTTACCGGCCAGCGCTGCACGCATGTAGTCGATCCACATCGGGATCGCCGTCACGCCACCCTGCTCGTAGGCGCCCAGTGGGCGAACCTGATCGAACCCGACCCAAGCCGCCGCGACCACGTCCGCGTTGAATCCGACGAACCAGGTGTCGCGGCCCTCGTTCGTCGTGCCCGTCTTGCCCGCCAAATCGCCACGCTTGAGCGCCACGCGTGCGCGTTCTCCAGTCCCTCGGCGCACGACGTCCTGCATCATGTCGGTCATCAGGTAAGCGTTCTGCGGCGAGATTACACGCGGCGCAGCGAGTTGTGCCGGGTACAGTTCCGTGATGTCAGTGATCAACTCCTCGGAAGCGGGCTCCGCAGGCGGAGGCGTCTCGCGCGGCGTGTTGCAGTCGGGACAAATCTGCGGCTCGGCTGAATACAAAAGCTCACCGTTCGACAGAGTCACACGATCGATGAAATACGGTTTCACGCGATAACCGCCGTTTGCGAACACTGCGTATCCCGCGACGAGATCGAGTGGCGCGACACCGCCGGCGCCAAGCGCGAGCGACAAATCCTCAGGAACAGCGGTGTCGTCGAAACCAAAGCGGTGCACGTGCTCGACCGCTGTCGGCACGCCGATCCGCTGCAGCAGGCGAATAGACACTGAGTTCAGCGACTCGAGAAGGGCGAAGCGCAGACGCACGTCGCCGTAGTACTTGCCACCGAAATTCTCGGGCTTCCACACGCGCTCGAGCGCGGGTTGGTAGCCGATGTCGGGCGGCGCGTCGGTCACGACGGTGGCTGGGGTGAAGCCGTGGTCAAAGCCCGCCGAGTACACGAACGGCTTGAAGGAAGAGCCGGGTTGGCGGCGCGACTGTGTCGCACGATTGAAGTTGTTCAAATAGAAGTCGAAGCCGCCGTTCAGCACGACGATTGCGCCGTCGAACGGGTCGACGGAGACAAATGCGCCTTGCACCTCCGGGATCTGCGCCAGCCGCCAACGCCCATCCGCTGCGCGCCGAAACCGCACGATATCGCCCGCGAGCAACACTTGTGCCACCGTGGTCGGTTTCGCGCCGACGCTATCGTCAGTTACAAACGGCGCGGCCCACGCTATGCCCTCGAGGTCGACCGACTGCTCGCCTTCCGCAGTGAAATACACGCGCGCGCTCGTATCGTCCGCATGCAACACGATGCCCGCTTCGTAATCAAGCAAGGTCGGATAGTCTTCAAGCAGCGCTCGAAGTTGAACCGGATCCGCTAGCGCGCTGCCGCGCTCGCGATCTGCACCGTTAGGTGCAGGGAGCGGTAGCTGCACGTGTGCTAGCGGCCCCCGATAGCCGTGGCGTTCATCGTAGGCGACCAGCGTGTCGTGCACGGCGCCATTCGCGACCGTCTGCAGCCTACTGTCGATCGTTGTCGTGACTTTCAAGCCGGCGGTGTATGCGGCTGGCCCAAAACGCCGGATCATCTCCGCGCGAACCATCTCGGCAACGTACGGGGCCCTGACTTGGTTCAAGGGCGTGAATCGCCGCGCCACAACAGGCTCAGCCATCCCCGTCTGGTACTGTTGTTCATCGATTGCACCGGTCTCGAACATGCGGCGCAAAACGTAGCTGCGCCGCGCGGCCGCGCGCTCTGGGCTCGCGATCGGGTTCAGGTCGGCGGGCCGCTGCGGGATGCCCGCCAGGATCGCGACTTCGGACACTGTCAGATCGCCCAAGTCCTTACCGAAGTACGTGCGAGCCGCCTGCGCGACACCGTAAGACCGTTGGCCGAAGAAGTAGGTATTGAGATAGAGCTCGAGGATCTCCTGTTTCGTGAACTCGCGTTCGATGCGAAACGCCAGAATCCATTCCTTGAACTTCTGCACGAACCTCTGGACGCCCGAACTCAAGCCCGAGCGCTGAAGCACGTTTAAGGTCCGGGTGACCTGCTGCGTGATCGTACTGCCGCCGACCGTGTTGCCGTTGGGGCTGAGCTCGTTCAGCACGCCCCGGATCACGCCTCGATAGTCGACCCCGGGGTGTTCGAAAAAGTGCTCGTCCTCCGCCGCCAGTACCGCTTTGATCAGCAGCGGCGGGATGTCCGCGTACGCCACGGGGATACGCTTGACCTCGCCGAACTCGTCGATCAGGCGGCCGTCGCGCGTATAGACCTGAAGCGGGACCTGGATCTTGATGTCCCGCAATTGCTCCGCCCGCGGCAGACTCGGCACCACGTAGTAATAGCCGCCCACGAACACCGCGACAACGACCAAAACGGCGGCCGCCGCAAACGCCGAAAATGTGAGCAGAATCTTGATGTAAGGGTTCATTTGCGAAGTTGGATTCCACGCCCTTGCCAGGCATCCGGGCTTTGTGCATAGTCCGCGGCGTCAGGGCAAACCCATCGAAAGGTGGGGACGCAAAGCCTCCGGTCTACAGGCACGGCGAGCATCGTCGTACCAAGGATAGCGGGGCTGCCGAAGCAGTTGAACATCGCGAACCCGTCATGGGGCCTGTCGCCGCTTCGCCAGCTTACTCCTCCGCTCCCGACCGGAATGTGATGCGTCCCAACCATGCGGGGAATCCGGTTGTCTCCGGCATTTTCTCCGACGGCGGGCTTGCTGCGACCAGGCTAACCTCGATGCGCAGATCGAGAGAGCCATCACACCGGTGGGAATCTGCGGCGGGTTATAGTTAAATTGGCAAGTTTAGGGCAGGTATAGGATTCTAAGCCAACCTCGCGTGTTGGAAAGGAAAAGCTGTGTTCGCGACCCGTGGAAAGGGATCCTTGATCGGCCTCGATATTACGACCTCGTCGGTGAAGCTCATCGAGCTTGTACCGAGCGGCCGCGGTTTCCGCGTGGAATCCTATGCGGCTGAAGCCATGCCGCCCAACGCCATCAATGAAAAAGCGATCGTCGACGCCGATGCCGTCGGCGAAGCCATTCGCCGCGCCCACAAGCGCGCCGGCACCAAGACGCGCGAAGCTGCAGTCGCAATCAGCGGCGACGCTGCGATTACGAAAGTCATCCAGATGCCGAAGCACCTGAGCCAGGGCGAGCTCGAGGGTCAGGTAGAGCTGCAGGCCGATCAATACATCCCGTTCCCGATGGAAGAAGTCAGCTTTGATTTCGAAGTCATTGGCGACAGCGAGCGGGATCCCGATATGGTCGACGTGCTGCTGGTCGCAACCCGAACGGAGAACGTCGAGCAGCGGCAGGTGGCGGTCGAAGCTGCCGGGCTGAACGCGCGCGTGGTCGACGTCGAAGCGTTCGCAGTCGAGAACGGTTGCCAGCTATTGACTCATCAGATGCCCGACGGCGGCGCCGATAAGTTCGTTGCCATCTGCGACTTCGGGGCCAGCACCACGACCTTTAGCGTACTGAAGGACCTGAAAGTCATCTACACGCGCGACTTCGCGTTCGGCGGCCAGCAGCTGACCGAAGAGATCATGCGTACCTACGGCCTCAGCATGGAAGATGCCGGTCGCGCGAAAAAAGAGGGCGGGCTACCGAGCAACTATCAACCGGAAGTCCTCGATGCATTCATCGACGACATGTCGCAACAGGTCAGTCGCTCACTACAGTTCTTCCTCGCCTCGGGAAGCGGTCGCGAGCAGCCGGACCAGATTCTCGTGTGCGGCGGGTGTGCCAACATCCCGGGCGTGGCCGATGTAATCGGCAGCCGGGTCGGCGTTGCTACCGCCATCGGTGATCCTCTAGGACAAATGAAAATTTCTGGTCGCGCCAAATCCCAGGGTGTAGATCGGGATTCGACCGCGTTGCTGACCGCCTGCGGGCTCGCGCTGAGGAGCTTCGACTAACATGCCGCGAATAAATCTACTGCCCTGGCGTGCAGAGCTACGCCAGAAGCGCAAGAAAGAATTCTTCATGGCCTTGCTCGGCGCCGTGATCGTCGGTGGCGCGCTCGTGTACCTCTCGAAGCTCACTGTCCAGGGTTGGACGAGCTCGCAGCGCGGGCGAAACGAGATTCTGAAGGCCCAGATCGTCACGCTCGATAAACAGATCGAGGAAATTAAAGGTTTGAAGAGCCAGCGCGAGCGGTTGCTCGCACGCATGCGCGTCATCGATCAACTACAGCGCTCCCGGCCCGAAGTCGTGCACCTATTCGACGAGATCGTGAACGTCGTGCCCGAAGGCGTGGATTTGACCGATATCGGGCAGGCAGGCGCACGCATCGAACTGCGCGGCGTCGCTCAGTCGAGCACTCGCGTATCGGCCCTGATGCGCAACATCGACGGTTCGAAGTGGATGAAGGACCCGAGCCTCGACATCGTCGAGAGCGTCGCAGCCGCCGCAGGAGCCGACAAGAGTTCCAAATTCAAGCTCTTCGCCCAACAAATTCCGATGGTGACGTCGGAAGAGGGCCAGGAGGCCGCGAAATGAGCATCGTCGACGATCTACGCGCACTGGACATGAACGACCCGGGCCGTTGGCCCCTGCCGATTCGCGTGGCGGCTGTCGGTATCGCGTTTGCTGCGGTGTTCGCGTTCGGCCTCTATATGTTCGTGATCCAGGACGAGAAGCCGCTGCTCGACCGCGCGAAACAGGAAGAAGCAGATTTGCGCTCCACGTTCGAGGATCGGCAACGCTTGGCCGCGAACTTCGATTCTTATCGCACGCAGCTCGCTGAGATCGAACGCGACTTCGGCGCCATGCTGCGACAATTGCCAGGCAAAACCGAAGTGCCCAGCTTGCTGACGGACATCGCCCAGACAGCGCTCGGTGCAGGTCTCGAAGAGGTTCTGTTTCAGCCGACCGGCGAGATCCAGAAAGACTTCTACGCAGAGTTGCCTATCAAGCTCAAATACACGGGCAGCTATCACGAACTTGGCAATTTTGTGAGCGGCATCGCGGCGCTACCGCGCATCGTGACTTTACATGACATCGGTATCCACAAAGCTGACAAAGCATCGGCCGATGAGCTGACCTTCGACGTCACTGCAAAGACGTATCGCTACCTCGACGAAGAGGCGGCGGGAGGAACGGGGAAGTAAATGGCGACGCGTAGGACAATTTTGACGCGTTCGCTCGCCGCGGTCGTTGTCGCGGTGAGCTTGAACGCATGCGGGGGCGCCAACGACGACCTCCGCAGCTACATCGATCAGATCAAGGCGCGGCCTGGCGGCCGCATCGAGCCGCTGCCGCAGGTGCAGCCGGCGCCGACCTTCGTCTATGAGGCGGGGCCGCGACGCTCGCCATTCGTTGCCGACGCGCCCCAGCGCCGTGCGCGCACGGGCCCTGGCGCCGTGGATGGCCCCGATCCGAACCGGCCGCGTGAGTTCCTCGAGCAGTTCCCGCTCGACACGCTACGCATGGTCGGAACGCTAGCGGATCGGCGGGCGAGCTTCGGGCTCGTGCAGACGAACGATGGTCTCGTGCACCGCGTCTCCGTGGGCAACCACATAGGCCAGAACTATGGTCGCATCGTGAAGATTTCCGATTCCCAGATTCAATTGGTCGAGATCATCCCTGACGGTTTGGGCGGGTTCCTTGAGCGACCCGCGGCTATTGCACTGGCCGATTGAAGCGCAGGGGAGCTAGTAGGGAGTGAAACGTATGTATAAGTCAGCGCCCGTTCGTCGCGGGATGGTTTCAACGTGGCTCGGTCGGGTCGCAGGCCTGGGGTGGGCACTCGCGATCGCCTTGTCTGCCGTCACGGCGCACGCCCAGGGCGATGGCGCGTTGCGTCTCGAGGCCATCGACGTGCAGCCGCTACCGGGCCAGCAGGTCGAGCTCAAGCTCAAGTTGAGCGGACCGGCGCCGCAGCCGATGGCTTTCACGATCGAGAACCCAGCGCGGATCTCGCTCGATTTGCCAAACACCACGCTCGGCCTGTCGTCACGCCGCCAGGACGCCAACATCGGCCCGCTGACGTCGATTTTGTCGGCTGAGGCCAATGGCCGCACGCGCATCGTGCTGAATCTGAACCAGATGGTGCCCTACGAAACGCGCGTCGAAGGCGACAGCGTCTACGTCCGCATCGGTCAGTCGCCGGGCGGCGCGGCCGCTCCGGCGTTTGCCGCGCAACCGGCCCCGACCCCGCGCGCCGGCGCGGCCGCCCCGGCAGCCGCCGCGGCTGCCACCGATCGGTCGATTCGCAACATCGATTTCCGTCGGGGTGCCAACGGCGCCGGCCAGATCGTCGTCGATCTGAGCGATCCGCGCACGACGGTCGACGTTCGCCAGGAGGGCGGCCGCATCGTGGTCGACTTTCAGAACACGAGCCTGCCGCAGGAACTGATGCGCCGGCTCGACGTCACGGATTTCGCGACGCCCGTGTTCACGGTCGACGCGTTGCGCGCAAGTCGTGACGCTCGGCTCGTCGTGACGGCAGCCGCCGAGTACGACCAGCTCGCCTACCAGTCCGACAACATGTTCACGCTCGAACTCAAGCCGCCTGTGCAGAAGCAGGCCACATCCACGCCTGGCGTGTACGACGAGAAACGCGAGTACGCCGGCGAGCGTTTGACTCTGAACTTTCAGGATCTCGAAACGCGTGCGGTGCTCCAGCTGATCGCTGACTTTAGCGGTCTGAACATCGTCGTCAGCGACACGGTCATGGGCAGCGTCACACTGCGCCTGCAGAACGTGCCGTGGGATCAGGCGCTCGACATTGTCATGACCACGAAGGGTCTCGACATGCGGCGCAATGGCAACGTGATCATCGTCGCGCCGGCAGAAGAAATTGCTGCTCGCGAGCAGAAGGCGCTTGAAGCCGTCAAGGCTCTGCAGACTCTCGAGCCGTTGCGCTCGGAGTTCATCCAGGTGAACTACGCAAAGGCCAGCGAGCTCGCCGAGCTCTTGAAGGGCACGGGCGGCAAGTCGTTGCTGTCCGAACGCGGCAGCGTCGCGATCGACGGGCGCACGAATACGCTGCTCGTCAGCGACACGCCCTCGAGCCTCGCGAACATTCGCCGCCTCGTGACGACGCTCGACATTCCGGTTCGCCAGGTCACGATCGAGACGCGTGTGGTCATCGTCAATGACGACTACAGCCGTCAGCTCGGCGTGCGCTTCGGGTCCAACGTCATCAAGGACCGCAACAACGGCAACGGCCTGTTGTCGATGACGGGCAACGGCTCGGGCTCCGACACGATCGTGAATTCCGGTATCACGAACATCAACACGACCGGCTCGCCTTTCCCGGTCACGCTGCCGCCAATCAACCAGCGCTACAACGTGAACCTGCCGATCGCAAACCCGGCTGGCTCCGTCGCGCTGGCGATCTTGGATAGCGACTATCTCATCGATCTCGAGTTGACGGCCTTGCAGGCGGAAGGAGAAGGCCGCGTCGTGTCCACGCCGCGAATCGTCGCCACGAACCAGCGCGAGGCCCGCATCCTCCAGGGTACGGAAATTCCGTACCAGGAGTCCGCGTCGAGCGGCGCCACGACCGTGCAGTTCAAGCAGGCTGTCCTGAGTTTGACCGTCACGCCGCAGATCACGCCGGACGACCGGATCATCATGGATCTTCGGATCACGAAGGACTCGGTCGGCGCAGTAGTGTCGACGTCGACCGGCGGCCAGGTACCGAGCATCGACAAGAAAGAGCTCGCCACTCAGGTCGTGGTGAACGACGGCGAAACGGTCGTGCTCGGCGGTGTATACGAGACCGAGCTACGGCAGACCGTGAACAAGGTGCCGGTGCTGGGCGACATCCCGGGCCTGGGTTACCTGTTCCGGAGCAAGAGCAAAACCGACAACAACAAAGAGTTGCTGATCTTCGTGACGCCGAGGATCTTGCGCGACGGCGCGCGAGTCAACTAGTCGCCCGGGGAACGGACGTCGTACGGACGAGTTGCGCAAGGTTTAAAGGATCAGGGATATGCACAAGTTAAGGATGTTCTGGTTGGCCGCGGCGGCTCTCGTGCTCGCAGCGTGCGGCGGCGGCGGCGACAACTCGATCGTCGGCAACAGCGGCGGCGCAGCCAACGTGGGCACGCTTACCTTGCTCACGTCGAGCCCGCAGATTCCGTCGGACGGTACGAGCGCGGCGACAATCACGGCACTCGTGCGCGACGTCAACAACAACGTCATGCCAGACGTCGCAGTGACGTTTCAGGCAAATTCGGGCGCGTTGACTCTGCCAGTTTCTGCCAAGACCGACCAAAACGGCGTCCTGGCGGCAACCCTGAATACCGCGGGTGATCCGACGAACCGGGCCATCAGCGTGACGGCCCAGGCAGGCGGGAGCGCGCAAGCCACCGTCACCGTGAACATCATCGGCACGGCGTTGGTGATAACCGGCCCCTCGAGCCTGCCGTTGGGGAGCACGGGCCCCTACTCGGTCGTCTTGACGAACGCGGGGGGCATCGGCATCGGGGGCAAGGCCATCGCGATCAGCTCCGCGAAGTCGAATGGCCTCTCAGGGACTCAGCTGACGACGGATGCGCAAGGTCGCGCGAGCTTCACGTTGAGCGCGACTAACGGCGGCAATGACACCGTAACCGCTACCGCACTCGGGATTTCAACTACGCAGGCGGTCGCCGTCTCGGCGGACGCGTTCATGTTCACGACACCAGCGCCCGCTACCGAAGTTACGCTTGGCAGCAACGTCGTCGTCACCGTGCAGTGGCAACAGAGCGGTGCCGGCGTGGCCAATCAGGCAATCGACTTCTCCACCACGCGAGGCACGTTGAGCGCCGCTACGGCCAATACCGACGGCACCGGCACCGCGAGCGTCACGGTATCCGCCAACAACGCTGGTCCGGCTGTGCTCACGGCCACGAACCCAAGTGGCACCAGCATCCAGCTGCAAATCGAGTTCGTCGCGACGACGCCTGTCTCGTTGGATCTGCAGGCTGAGCCGTTCACTCTGGCGACCAACGGTCAGAGCACGATCACCGCGACCATCCGCGACGCGGCGGGCAACCTCGTCAAGGGCAAGGCCATCAACTTCGTGCTGACCGACACCACGGGTGGTTCCCTATCGGTGGCGCAGGCGACCACGAGCAGCCAGGGCCGCGCGCAAACGTTCTATAACGCCAGCAACTCGACAAGCGCAGTGGACGGTGTCCGCATCGACGCGAGCGTGCAGGGACTGCCGGCAGTCACCGACTCCGCAAAACTGACGGTTGCTCAGCGCCAAGTCTTCATCAGCATGGGCACTGGGAACAGCATCTTCGAGGAGCCGAACAACGTTCAGTATCGGGTCCCGTGGATCATTCAGGTCACCGACGCCCAGGGCAACGGCGTGAAGCTCGTCAATCTCACCGTGAGCGTGCTCTCTGAGCGCTACTGGGAAGGCGTTCGATTCCCGACCACCGACGGCTGGCGGACACTGATCGGCACCGACGCGCTCCCGCTCGCCGGTTGCCCCGATGAGGACATTAATCGCAACGGTGTGCTCGACACCGGTGAGGACCTGAACGCGAACCACCGTATCGAAGCCGGCAACATTGCCACGGTCGCGGCTAGCACGGTGGGCGGAAGCACGGTGACGACGGACACCAACGGCTTCGCAAGTGTGGACGTCTTCTATCCGCAGCAGGACGCGTACTGGCTCGAAGTCACTCTCGAAGTCCGCGCATCCGTCCAAGGCACGGAATTCTCGAAGCGGTCGACGTTCGTGCTGCCGGGCACGGCCGACGACTTCAGCGATCCGAAAAAAGCGCCGCCGGGCGAATCAAGCCCGTTCGGCACCGACGGCATCTGCGGCACGCCACCGCCGCCGGACGGCCCGTAAATTACGACCGATCGTGTACACGAAGAAGGCCAGCCTTGCGCTGGCCTTCTTCTTTTGGCCGTGCGGAAAGTACGCGTCTTTGACTACACTTGCCCTCGTGACGGTCAACCCACACAACATTTATCTGGTCGGGCCGATGGGCTCCGGAAAAACGGCGGTCGGGCGCCGCCTCGCCGCGCTACTCGACAAGCAGTTTCTGGATACCGACACCGAAATCGAGAAACGGACCGGCGTCGACGTACGTTTCATCTTCGAAAAAGAAGGTGAGGCCCGCTTCCGCGAACGCGAGCGCGAAATCATTGCCGAGCTCACGGGACTCGAAGGCGTGGTGGTGGCTACGGGTGGTGGAGCAGTTCTCGATCCCAGGAATCGCGAACTCCTTGCCACGACCGGCACCGTCGTATATCTCGAGACGAGTGTGGACGCGCTGGTTCAGCGCACTCGCTCAAATAAGACGCGGCCGTTACTGATGAACGCCGATCCGCGCAGCGTGCTGGAGCGCCTCATGACAGCGCGGCAGCCGCTGTATGAAGAAGTCGCGGACCTGAAGATCGGGACCACGGGCCGCACCGTGCGGGCGGTCGCGGCGGACATTCGCGACCGCCTCTCCGCAGCGCGTTGAGCGCGTTGCAAAATTCGGTCCCGCCTGAGAATCTTCGCCGCGTGGAAACGATCACAGTCGCCCTTGGCGAGCGCAGCTACCCGATTCACATCGGGTCGGGTCTACTCGACGACGCGGCGCTGTACGGCACGGCCGCCCGACAGCTCCTCGTCGTAACCAACGAGACCGTCGCTCCGCTGTATCTCGCTCGCATCCAGAACGCGTTGCGCGGCCGGAAGGTCGAGACGCTGATCCTGCCTGATGGCGAGCGCCATAAAACGCTGGCCACGTTCGGACTCGTACTCGACCGACTCGTCGACGCGAACTTCCACCGTGACGCCTGCCTCGTCGCGCTCGGCGGTGGCGTGATCGGCGACCTCACGGGCTACGCTGCGGCAAGCTATCAGCGCGGCATCGATTTCGTGCAGATACCCACCACCCTGCTCGCGCAGGTCGATTCTTCCGTCGGCGGCAAAACGGCCGTGAATCACCCCCGTGCCAAGAACATGATTGGCGCCTTTCACCAGCCTATTTCAGTATTGGCCGACACGAGCACGCTGCAGACGTTGCCCCCGCGCGAACTCTCTGCGGGGTTGGCCGAGATCATCAAATACGGCGTGATCGTCGATGCCGACTTCTTCGTTTGGCTCGAGCAGCACATGGACGCCTTGCGAGCGCTCGACACGAATACGCTCGCGCACGCGATTCGCCGCAGCTGCGAGATCAAAGCGGAGATCGTCGCCGAGGACGAGCGCGAGCGCGGCCGGCGCGCGTTGCTGAACCTCGGCCACACCTTCGGCCACGCGCTGGAAGCTCTTGGCAACTACGAGCGCTGGCTCCACGGCGAGGCAGTCTCGGTCGGCACGGTGCTGGCGGCGCGCACATCGCTCGCCCTGGGCTGGCTCGACGCGGGCAGCTGCAAACGCATCGAGCAGTTGCTCGAACGCGCCGGCCTGCCGACGCGCGCGAGCGGCATCGATCCCGACGCATTGCTCGAGGGCATGCGCGGCGACAAGAAAGCCGATCACGTTGGCCTCAAGCTGATATTGATCAAAGCGCTGGGTGACGCCGTGGTCACGCGAGCGCCGACGGAAACCGCGTTGCGCGCAGTGTTGGCCGAGCAGCTCGCGTGAGCGACGCTCGCAGCGAGCTCGCCGCATACGCCGCCCGCGCCTCGACGTCGCGGGGCCGCCGTTACCCGGAGCCGCCGCCCGCGCTGCGCACGGAGTTTCAGCGCGACCGCGACCGGATCATCCACGCGACCGCGTTTCGCCGGCTCGTCTACAAGACGCAGGTATTCGTGAACTACGAGGGCGACCTGTACCGGACGCGCCTTACGCATTCGCTGGAAGTTGCGCAGATCGCGCGCACGGTCGCACGCGCACTGCAATTGAACGAAGACCTCGTCGAAGCCATTAGCCTCGCGCACGATCTCGGCCACACGCCGTTCGGCCACGCCGGCCAAGACGCACTGAACGACTGCATGCGGGACTACGGCGGCTTCGAGCACAACCTGCAGTCGCTGCGCGTCGTCGATGAGCTCGAAGATCGCTATGCGAGTTTCCCCGGCTTGAATCTCACATTCGAGACTCGGGAAGGTATCCTCAAGCACTGCTCGCTGAAGCACGCACGAGAGCTCGGCGACGTGGGCAAGCGGTTCCTGGAGCGCAGCCAGCCGGGGCTCGAAGCTCAGCTGGCGAACATCGCGGACGAAATCGCGTACAACAATCACGACGTTGACGACGGATTGCGCTCCGGCCTAATAACGCTCGAGCAGCTCTCTTCGCTGCCGTTCTTCGCCGAACACTTACAGTGGGTCGATCGCGAATACCCTAAGCAGAAGCCACAGCGGCGCGGCAGCGAGACCGTGCGGCGCATGATAGGCGAGCTCGTAGCGGACCTCGTGCGCAAGAGCGGCGCCAGCATCGCGGACGCCGCGCCGCAACACATCGACGACGTCCGCGGTTTGCCTCAGCCACTCATTCGGTTCAGCCAGCCGTTGCACGAAGCTCAGCAGGCGCTGAAGCGGTTCCTGCGCGAATCGCTCTACAGCCATCCGCGGGTGCGCGAGATGACCCTGCAGGCGCAGGACACCGTGCGCTTCCTGTTCGAACAGCTGATGGCCGCTTACGAGCGCATGCCGGAGGAGCATGCTGAGCGCGCACGCGCTGAGGAAGCCACCGGCGGCGCGGTCGGCGCCGCGCGGGTCGTCGCCGACTACGTCGCCGGTATGACAGACCGGTTCGCACTGCAGACGCGGGACGCGTTGCGCGCGAAGAGCTAGCCGCCGCGTCTGCTAGAATGCGGCTGTGTCAGCTGCTGCCGTCAAACCCGCTCGTGAAATTGCCGCACGCGAACGCTTGATCTTCGCGCTCGACGTGCCGGACCTCGCGGGTGCGAAGAGGCTCGTGACGCAGCTCGCCGACACCGTCGTGTTCTACAAGATCGGCCTCGAGCTCGCGACGTCCCCGCACTACTTCGAGCTGCTGCGCTGGCTCATCGACCAAGACAAGAAAGTCTTCACTGACTTGAAGCTGTACGACATTCCGGCCACGGTCGGAGCCGCGGTTCGTCAGCTCAGCAAGTCGGGGGCGTCGTTCCTGACCGTGCACGGCGATCGCGCGATCATGGCCGCGGCCGGCGCCGAGAAAGGCGAACATCTGCAGATCCTTGCCGTCACCGTGCTGACCAGCATCGCGCCGCAGGACCTCGTGGACATGGGCGTAACGTTGAGCGTGGAGGAACTCGCGCTGCTCCGTGCTCGCCAGGCTGTGGCATCGGGTTGCGATGGCGTGATCGCATCGGGCCTCGAAGCCGCGAAGCTGCGCGAGTCGCTCGGGCGCGGCCCACTGATCGTGACGCCCGGCATTCGCCCGCCCGACGCGGCACGCAACGATGACCAACGGCGCGTCGTCACGCCCACGCTCGCGTTCCGCGCCGGCGCCAACTACATCGTGGTCGGCCGGCCGATCCGCGACGCAGCCGATCCCTACCAAGCCGCGGCGGCCATCCAGACCGAGATCGCCGCCGTCTTTGGATGAACGGCGGCACGCCCGCGCCGACTCCACCCCCGGATCCTAAGCTCGTCCGCCGCCTTCGACGCATGCGGCTCACGGCCACCGTGCTGCTCGCCGCCATGGCGGCTGTATTTGCCGCAACGACCTGGTGGCTGCCGAGGACCGGCTGGTCCGGCGCCGCGCGCGCATTCGCCGAAGCCGCGTTGATCGGCGGTCTGGCCGATTGGTTCGCCGTCGTCGCGCTCTTTCGGCGTCCGCTAGGCCTGCCAATCCCTCACACAGGCGTAATCCCCGCGCGCAAGGACGAGATCGGCCGCGCGCTGGCGCGCTTCATCCGCGATCACTTTTTGGTCCGCGAAGCGATCGAGCGCCGCCTCGATCGTAGCGATCTCGCGGAACGCTTGGGGGCATGGCTCGACGACGACACGAACGCCGCCCGCGTAGCCCGCGACCTGTGCACCACGCTGAACTGGGCGCTGCACTCGAGCGACGGCGGCGAGCTGCGCTCTGCGCTCGGCGGCAGCCTGCGCGTCGCGTTCGACGCCGTCCCCGTCAACCGCGCCGTGGGCACTCTGCTCGACGTGCTGATGGCCGGCGACCGCACGCAGGTGCTGATCGATCAGCTCGTACGATTCGCGCAAACGCAGCTCGACCAGCACCGCCTTGAGATCCGGCTGCGAATTCACGAGAAGAGCCCGTGGTGGCTACCGAAGTTCGTAGACCAGGAGATCTTCGACAAGCTCGTCGGTGAAATCGAGGCGCTGCTGCGCGCAATCGCCGACGACCCTAACCATCCGGCGCGCGCCGACATCCGTGCGCAGATTGCAGCACTGCGTCAATCACTCGTCACGGATTCGGCGCTGGCGGCCAAAGGCCGTGTATTGCGACAGGAAGTGGCCTCGCATCCGGCCGTGCGCGCCTACGCGGAGGATCTATGGCAGCGGCTGAACGACGAGTTGCATACCGCGTTAGAAGACGCAACGTCCCCGCTCGCAGTCGGAATCACGCACGAGATTCGCGAGCTCGGCGCGGCTCTGCACACGGACAGTCAAGCGGCGGCGCGGCTGAACGGCTGGCTGCGACAGGCGCTGCTGTATGTCGTCGAGACGTATCGCGATCCGTTGGCGGAGGTGGTCTCGGACACGATCGAGAGCTGGGACCCGCGCGAGACTTCGCGGCGCATCGAGCTGCACATCGGCACGGATCTGCAGTACATCCGCATCAACGGCACGCTGGTCGGCGGGCTCGTCGGTCTCGCGATCTACTTGTTGGTCGGGCTCGCCCCTTAAGGATCGACGCGCTCCTTCAGCGCGCGGCGCAGCACTTTGCCCACGTTCGACTTCGGTAGCTGGTTCAAGAACTCGACGTGCTTCGGGCGTTTGTAGCCGGTCAGATTCGCGCGTGCGTGCGCCATCACGTCGGCTTCGGTCAGGTTCGGATCTTTGCGCACCACGTAGAGCTTCACGGCTTCGCCGGACTGCGCGTCCGGTACGCCGATCGCAGCTGCCTCCAGCACTCCTGGCTGACGCGTCGCAACGTCTTCGACTTCGTTCGGATACACCTTGAAGCCAGACACGACAATCACGTCTTTGATCCGGTCCTCGATAAATACGTAGCCTTGCGCGTTGATGCGTCCCAGATCGCCCGTGCGTAGCCAGCCATCGCCGAACAGCACCAGCGCCGTTTCATCCGGCCGCTGCCAATAGCCGGGCATGACCTGTGGTCCGCGTGCACAGATCTCGCCCACCTGGTCCGTGCCGAGCATGGTGCCCCGCTCGTCGAAAATCCCAACTTCCGTCGACGGAAACGGCAAGCCCACGGAGCCATCGAACTCCTTGCGATCGAGCGGGTTGCCGCACACGATCGGCGACGCCTCGGTGAGGCCGTAACCCTGCGCGATCGGCACGCCCGTCGCGGCCTGCCAGCGCGTCGCGACTTCGCGTTGCACGGCCATTCCGCCGCCCATCGACACGCGTAGAGCCGAGAAGTCGATCGTGCCGAAATCCTGCGCATGCAGAAGCGCGTTGTACAACGTGTTGACGCCCGTCATGAACGCGAAGCGCGTCTTGCGCAGCTCCGCGATGAACGACTTCAAGTCGCGCGGATCGGTGATCAGTAAGTCGTGGCCGCCGAGCTCGAAAAAACAAAAGAGGTTCGCTGTCAGCGAGTACACGTGATACAGCGGCAGCGGCGTGACAATGACACCAGCATCCGGTGTGAAGAACGGTCGTGCCCAAGCCGCGGCTTGTAGCGTGTTAGCGACCATGTTGCGCTGCGTCAGCATGGCGCCTTTGGCGCGGCCTGTCGTGCCGCCGGTGTACTGCAGAAACGCGAGATCGCTACCGGCGATCGCAGGCCGTTTGTATTGTAGCGACGCGCCCTTGGCCAACGCGCTGCGGTAGTCGACTGCCGCTACGAGCTGATAGGGCCGCACGAGCTTGCGCACGTACTTCACGACGAAGTTCACGAGCCAGCGTTTCGGCGCCGGGCAGTGATCCCCCAACTTGCTCACTATTACCGTCGCAAGCTGCGTCGCAGGCAGCGCTGCCGCGACGGTGCTAGCGAAGTTCTCGAGCACAATGACGGCTTTCGCGCCGCTGTCGGCAAGCTGATGCGTAAGCTCCGGCACCGTGTACATCGGATTCACGTTCACAGCCACGAGGCCGGCCCGCAGCACACCGAACAGCGCCACGGGGTACTGCAACGTGTTCGGCAGCATGATCGCGACACGGTCGCCCGGGCTAAGCCCAGGCACCGACTGTAGATACGCCGCGAATTCGCGACTGCGCTGCTCGACCTCGCGAAACGTCAGCGTCGTGCCGAGATTCGTGAACGCCGGCTGCGCGGCGAAACGCTCGAAAGCCGACTCGAGTAACGCGACGAGCGACGCGTAACGGTCCGCGTCGATGTCCGCCGGAACACCCGGCGTATAGGCGTTGAGCCAGGGTCTATCGGGCATCGCGGGTCGCGAGCATAGGGCCGAGTGTGCGCCAGACGCTGGCAAACACGATCTTCTGACCGGCCGCGTTCGGGTGTATCCCATCGGCCTGCATCAGTTCGGGCTTCACGGCGACATCGGCCAATGCGAGATCGACGAGCGTGACGTTGAAACGCTGCGCGAGCTCGGGGTATACGGCAGACAGCGTGCGCGTGTAGGCGGGCCCGTAGTTCGGCGGAATCCGTATCGCGGCAATCGCGACGCGCGCCCCGGCGCGCTGACTCTGCTCGATCATCTTCGCGAGATTGTCACGCAGTGCGTCGACCGGCTGGCCGCGCAGACCATCGTTGCCCCCGAGCTCGATCACGACGACGGCCGGGGAGTTCTTGTCGAGCACCCGCGCCAATCGCGCGAGGCCGCCGGCCGAGGTGTCGCCTGCGATACTGGCGTTCACCACCTCATACCCGTAACCTTCCCCGAGAAGCCGCTCCTTTAGCATTGCGACCCACGACTGCTCGGCGGCCATGCCGTATCCGCTGCTCAACGAGTCGCCTACCACGACGATGGTTCGCCCGGCGCCAAGCGCTGCCGGCAGGCAAAGGACGGCCGCGAGCACCACGGCGACCAGGCGTTGAACGATGAGCACGCGCGAATTCCTGTTACGAGCCTCGAAGCTTACGAAAAAGGTTAGCAGCCCCGAGGGCGAGCTGACCATTCTAGACGACGTAACGCTCGGCGTGCCGCGCGGCGATACAGCGGCGATCGTGGGCCCTTCCGGCGCTGGCAAATCGACGCTGCTCGCCTTGCTGGCCGGCCTCGACGAGCCGACGTCGGGCGAAGTGTGGCTGGGCGGCGCGGAGCTCACGGCGCTCGACGAAGACGGCCGGGCGGGCTTGCGCAATCGCGAGGTCGGGTTCGTTTTTCAATCGTTTCACCTGTTACCGTCGTTGACTGCGATCGAGAATGTGCAGTTGCCGCTCGAGCTCTCGGGCACGCCCAACGCGGCCACGCGCGCTCGCCAGGCGCTGGCCGACGTGGGCCTCGAGCAGCGGCTGAAGCATTACCCGAAGCAACTGTCGGGTGGGGAGAAACAACGCGTCGCCATTGCACGCGCTTTCGTGACGGGGCCGTCGCTGCTGTTCGCCGACGAGCCCACGGGCAATCTCGACAATAAGACCGGCGCGCGAATTCTCGACCTTTTGTTCGCGCTGAACACGGCGACCGGCACGACGCTCGTGCTCGTGACTCACGATCTCGAAGCCGCGGCGCGTTGCCAGCACGTCATCGAGCTCGGGGGCGGGCGCATCGTCGCGACGCGCTCCAATGGCACAGGCCCCTAGGCCACGCGACGCAGCCATGCCCGCCTTTTGGGAGTCGAAACAGCTCGCGGAAATGACGCCCGCCGAATGGGAATCGTTGTGCGACGGCTGCGGACGCTGTTGCCTGAAAAAGCTCGAGGACGAGACGACGGGCAAGGTCGTTTACACCGACGTCGCATGCCGTCTGCTCAACCGTGACCGCTGCCGTTGCACGCGCTATGCGCGACGCCACGACCTGGTGCCGGACTGCGTGGCCCTCGACGCCAGCAGCGCCGAAACGATGCGTTGGTTGCCGACGACGTGCGCGTATCGGCGGCTTGCCGAAGGCAAACCGCTCGAGACGTGGCACCCGCTCGTGTCGGGTGACCCCGAGACCGTCCATAGCGCCGGCATCTCGGTGCGCGGCCGCACGCTGCCCGAGCGTGCTGTTCGCGACGACGAGCTCGAAGCGCGCGTGATTCGCTGGATCAAGACGGCCCCCCTTCGCAAACGTCGCTAGGGTCGCAAGCGCCACCGCCGCGCACATGTCCGAAAACGGCGAGTCTTTGCGCGTGCGGCGCTCATAATAGGCCGCATGCACTCTCCTGCCATCGGTCATAGCCGGCAACCCACCGTCGAGGCGCTGATGCTCGACGGCGACGCTGCCTACCACGCGCTGACGGCTCGCGACGCCCGCTTCGACGGGCGGATTTTCGTCGGCGTCACGTCGACAGGAATCTATTGCCGGCCGATCTGCCGCGTGCGCACGCCCATGCGCAAGAACTGCCGCTTCTTCGCGACGCCAGCCCAGGCGGAAGCGGCCGAATTTCGCCCGTGCCTGAAGTGCCGACCGGAGATCGCGCCGGGGGCGGACTTGCCGTGGACGGTGATGGACGCGTCGCGGACGCTCGCGCGCCAGGCGGCCGATGAGCTCGACGCACAGGCGGCGAGCGGCGCACCGCCGAATCTCGTTGCCCTCGCGAAGCACCTGGGCGTCAGCGATCGGCATCTACGCCGCATTTTCCAGGCCGAGCACGGCGTCACGCCGTTGCAGTACCTGCAAACGCGCAGGCTGCTACTCGCGAAGCAGCTGCTGACCGACACGACGTTGCCCATCTCGCGGGTGGCGCTCGCCAGTGGCTTCCAGAGCCTGCGTCGTTTCAATGCGGCGTTCGCTGCAAGCTACCGGATGAGCCCGAGCAGGCTGCGCGGCGAATCGGCTGACGATTCCACACCGCACGCCGCGACGGCGCACGCGGCGGTTCGCATCCGGCTCGCTTATCGAGCCCCGTACGACACAGCTGCGATTCTGCGCTTCCTTGCGTTGCGCGCGATCCCGGATGTCGAGCACATCGACCTCGAGGCGCGACGTGTGCGCCGCAGCGTCCGCGCCGGCGTCCTCGCCGATGTGCCCGGCTGGATCGAGGCCGAGTTTGACGCCCACGCGCCGGTCGTGAACGTGCGTTTCGCCCCTGAGCTCGCAACAGCCAGCGGCCGCATCGTCTCCGCCGCGCGCCGCTGGCTCGACCTCGACGCCGTGCCGCACACGATCGACGCGGCGCTCGCGGCAATCCCCGGCGATCCCGGCCTGCGCCTGCCAGGCAGTGTCGATACCTTCGAGCTCGCCGTGCGAGCGGTGCTCGGCCAGCAAGTCACGGTGGCCGCGGCGCGCACACTCGCGCGACGGCTCGTCGACCGCTTCGGCGCAGCGCTCACCACACCGTGGCCGAGCGAGGTCAATCGCGCGTTCCCGGCACCGGAGCTGCTAGCGATAACTCCGAGCGAAAAGATCGCCGAGCTCGGCATCATCCGCGCGCGAGCCGGCGCGATCGTTGCGATAGCGCGAGCCTGGCCATCGATAGCGACGTTGCTCGCGGCGCATGCACGCGCCGAGCCGTTGATCGCACGACTCTGCGAACTGCCGGGCATCGGGCCATGGACGGCCCACTACGTCGCGATGCGGGCGCTCGGCTGGCCCGACGCATTTCCGCCGAACGACGTGGGCGTGCTGAAAGCGATGAAGCAATTGTTCGGCATCTCTTCGCAACGCGAGGCCGATGCTCACTCACGAGCCTGGCAACCGTGGCGCGGGTACGCCGTGCTGCGGCTATGGAACACCTTGGAGAAGAAATCATGACGACCTCGACGATGAGCTCCATCCACAAGCACTGCACGGCCCAGACGACGATCAGCACGCCGCTCGGCCGCTTGCTGCTCGTTCGAACCGCCAAAGGGCTTGCGGGCGCATGGTTCGACGGGCAGAAACACCACCCCGGCGCGATCGCCGCGCCAGAGACATCTAACGACAAACTGCTGCAACGCGCCGCACGCGAGCTCGAGGAGTTCTTTGCCGGTAAGCGCGAACGTTTTGAAGTGCCGCTCGACCTGCAGGGAACGCCGTTCCAGCGTTCGGTGTGGCGACGGCTGCTGCGCATCGCTGCGGGAACGACGCGTAGCTATGGCGAGATCGCGAAGGAAGTGGGTGCTCCAAAAGCAGTTCGCGCCGTCGGCAGCGCCGTGGGGCGCAATCCGGTCACGGTGATCGTGCCGTGTCACCGCGTCGTCGGCAGCGACGGCTCGCTCACGGGGTATGCCGGCGGGCTCGATCGCAAGCGCAAGCTGCTCAATCTCGAAGCACCGTGAGAGCGCACACCGGCGTCGCCGTCAAACGGCAGGCGATGCGTTGCTCGAATTGCGCAAGTCGCTGCGATCGCGATTCGACTGCACGTCGGAACGGCGGCGCTGCATGATCTACCTCGGCCCCGACGAAGTGCGGCGCCCGTTGTGATGCTGCCTGCGAATAGTACGGGTAACTGAGACCGCGGTCAGCCCGTGTTCTGCATGGCGTGCGCGATGCCGTTGATGCTCGCCGCCAGCGCCTGGAACGTGGCGTCATCTTGTCTGCCGCCGGCGCGCCAACGTTCGAGCAGCCCGACTTGCAGGAAGCTGATGGGGTCGACGTAGGGGTTGCGCAGACGAATTGCGCGCCGCAAGGTGCGCGACGCCTCGAGCAGCTCCTTCTGGCGCGTGAGCTTCAAGATCATGTCCACGCAGTTCCGATATTCGGTGCGAATGGCCGGGAAGAATTTCTCGTGCCGTTCACCCGCGAGCTTCGAGTATTGCGACGCGATTTCGAGGTCGGCCTTTGCGAGCGCCGTCGCAATGTCCGTCAGCAGCACGCGGAAGAAGTGCCATTGCTCGAACATTTCGACGAGCACACCCTCGCCATGCAAGTCGATTGCGCGCTTCAAGCCGCTCGCCAATCCGTACCAGCTCGGTAGCAGGCAACGGCTCTGCGTCCAAGCGAAAGTCCACGGCGCCGCCCGCGTCTCGATGTCTTCGTCGCCGATGTGCTCGGCGCGCTCGGATTTGCTCGCGATGCGCTCGATCACGTCGAACGGCGTCGCGGCACGGAAATACTCCATAAAGTCGCCGGGATCCGAGAGCAGCGTCTGGTAAGCGCTGCGACTCGCGGTGGCGATTTCTTCCATGATGGCTTGCCAGCGCTGCTCGGCCGGATTCTCGGCGGCCGGACGCAGCTTCACGAGCAGCACGGCCGACAACGTCTGCTCGAGCGTGCGAATCGCGATGCCGCGCAGACCATACTTCGTGTTGATGCCCTCGCCCTGCTCCGTCATCCGCAGCCGGCCGTCGATGGCGCCAGGCGGTGCCGCGAGCACGGCCTCGTGCAGCGCGCCGCCGCTGCGGCTCACGGTGCTGCCGCGGCCGTGGAATACCGTCAGCGCTATCCCATGCCGGGCGGTGGTCGCTACGAGCGTCTGCTCCGCCTTTTGCAGGCTCCAGCGCGCCGCGGCTACACCGCCGTCGCGATGGCTGTCGGAGTAGCCAAGCATCACGATCTGATGATCGCCGCGCGAGCGTAGGTGCTCGCGATACACCTTGTCGCCGAGCAGCTTGTCCATGATCTTCGGCGCACGCTCGACGTCCTCGCCCGTCTCGAACAGCGGGGCGATGTCGAGCGGCACGGCCTGACCTTTCGGTCCCAAGTGGCCCCACTTCGCGAGCAACAGCACCGACAGCACGTCGTCGATACCGTGCGCCATGCTGACGATGTACGGGCCCACTGAATCGCGGCCGTATTTGCGCCGGCAGTGCGCGATCGTCTGGAACACGGCGAGCGTGCGGCGCCCTTCGGACGACAGCTCACCTAGCGGCGATTCGCGCCGCTCGAGCGCTTCCTCGAGCCGGCGCGCGCGATCATCGTCGTCGAGGTCAAGCCAGCGCGGCTCCTGCAACGCCGCGCCGATCACACGCCGATGTACTTGCGCGGCCTGCCGGATGTCGACCGTGGCCATGTGAAAGCCGAAGGTGCGTGCGCGCCGCAAGAGGCGGCGAACGCTCCACAACCCCGCGTTGCGGCCTTTGTGCGCACGCAGACTGTCGGCCACGAGCTCGATGTCGGCTATGAACTCGTCCGGCGACTCGTACGGGAATGCCGCGTCGTTGTAAGTCGCGCGCAGACGCGCACCGACGAGCCGAAAGTACGCCCGGTAGGCCATCTGGCGGTGGCGAATCGGCAGCGACGCGGCCGTTTCCGGAAAGTGGCCGGCATACAGCTTCGTGCGCCGCTCGAGCTCTTCGGAGACACGCACGCGATCGGTGCTCTGGCTCATGCGCCCCGCGAGCTCCATACACTCGCGGTAGTACAGCTCGATCACGAGCGTACGCTGCCGGGCGAGCGTCTGGCGAATGCTTTTCGCGGTGACGTGCGGATTGCCGTCCAAGTCGCCGCCGACCCACGTACCGAACTGCGCGACGATCGGCACACGAATCCGCGTGCCGCGCTCAGCGAACGCTCCGGCGAGCGCGCTCTCGAGGTTCTCGTAGAACGGCGGCACCATGCGGTACAGCACGTCGGTCATGAAGAACATCACGTGCTCGGCTTCGTCGCGCAACCGCACGCCTTCCTCAGCGCGCTCGGCCGTCTGCCAACCGGTCGTCATCTCCTGGCGCACTTTGCCGAGCATGGCCTCGAGCTCGTTCGGCGTGAGGTACGGATCCATCATGTCGACGAGATAGCGCGCGATGCTGTGCTCTTTGCGCAGTAGCGTGCGGCGTGTAACTTCCGTCGGGTGCGCCGTGAACACGGGTTGGATCCTGATCGTCGACAGAGCGCGCTCGAGCTCTTCCGCATCGACGCCCTGCGCCTTCAGCTTCTGACAGATATCAATGAGACCGAACGGCTGCGGCACGGTCGCGTCGCGCAGGTAGGCGCGGCGGCGTCGGATGCGATGCACCTTCTCCGCCATGTTGACCATTTGGAAGTACGTGGAGAACGCGCGAATGAATTCGCGCGCGGTGCTCGGCGCCAACGCACCGATCAGCGCGGTGAGGTCGTTATTGGCTTCGCGGTCACCCTCGCGCTGGGCGATGGCGAGTTTGCGCGCGGTCTCGACCAAATCGAACAGCGCTTCGCCGCCCTGTTCGCGCACGAGCTCGCCGACGAGCGTTCCCAAGCGGTGGACGTCCTCGCGCAGCGCCCGATCCTTCTCCGCAAAGAAGATGTTGGCGCGAATCGTCGGTGAGTTGGCTCCGGACATGGCAGAGGCAAGTCTAGCGCGGACTCACCGGTAGGCGCGCGCTTGCAAATCGAAGAGGTGCGCGTAGCGTCCGCGCAGGCGCACGAGCTCTTCATGCGTCCCCTGCTCCAGAATTTGCCCGTCATCGAGCACGACGATCTGGTCGGCATAGCGAACGGTCGAAAACCGGTGGGAGATCAGGATCGCGATGCGATCTTTGGTCAGCGAGCGGAAGTGCTCGAAGATCTGCGCCTCGGTCTCCACGTCCATCGCCGCCGTCGGCTCATCGAGCACCAGGATCTCTGCATCCGTACGCATGAACGCGCGGGCGAGCGCGACGCGCTGCCACTGCCCTCCCGACAACTCCTGCCCGGCGTTGAACCACCGCCCGAGCTGCGTGTCGTAGAGCGTCGGCAACGCCCCGATAAACTCCGCTGCCTGGCCTTTCTCTGCGGCCGCGGCCCAGCGCTGCCGATCCTCGTACGCGCCTACGTCGCCAGCGCCGATGTTCTCGCCGACGGTGAGGTGATAGCGGTTGAAGTCCTGGAAGATCACCCCGACGCGACGGCGCAGCGCCACCGGATCCCACTCGCGTAGATCGCGTCCCTGGTAACGGACGGCGCCGGAATCGGGCGTATATAGCCCCGCCAGCAGCTTCACGATCGTAGTCTTGCCCGAGCCATTCGAGCCGACGAGAGCCACGCTCTGGCCAGGGCGCACGGTGAGCGTGAGATCGCGGATCACGGGTTTGCTGGCGCCCGGGTAAGTGAAGCTCACGTGGCTGAACTCGATGCCCGCGCTCTCGTCGATGCCGCTCTGCGCGGTGCCGTGCACTGCGTGCGACGGCTGTTCGAGATAGTCGTAGAGGTTCGACAGATACAGGTTGTCCTCGTACATGCCGCCCACGGCGCTCAGCATCGCGGCCACGGACGCCTGACCCTGCTTGAATAGCAGCAGGTACATCGTCATCTCGCCGAGCGTGATGACCTGGTCGATCGTGGCAAGCGCGATCCACGCATACGCGCCATAGAACGCCGCGCTGCTGACGAGGCCGAGTACGAAGCCCCAGCCGGAGCGGCGCACCGTTAGCCGCTTCTCCTCCGCGTAGATGCGCCGGAAGATGTCGCGGTACCGTTCCAGCAGCCGCGGCCCGAGGTCGAAGAGCTTGACCTCCTTGGCGTGATCCTCCCGCGCGAGCACGACCTCGAGATAACCGAGCATGCGCCGGTCGGCGCTGCGCCACTGGAACGCACGGAACCGCTCGCCCGAGAACCGGGTCTCGGCGATGAAAGCCGGAACGCCGGCCACGGCGAGGATTGCCACGGCCCAGGGCGAGAGATGCCAGAGCAGGCCGGCATAGCCCACGAGCGACACCGTGTTCTGCGCGACCGCGAACGTTCGGTTCACGAGGCTCAACGGTCGGACCGAGGCCTCCTGCCGGGCGCGATTCAGTTTGTCGTAAAGCTCCGAGTCCTCGAACTGCGCGAGCGTGAGCGTCATGGCTTTGTCGAGAATCAGAAGGTGCACGCGTTGCGATAGCAATACGCGCAGCAGTGATTGGCAGAAGTCGATACCGCGCTGGGCGGCGGCCACCGCCGCGACAATCAGCCCCTCCAGCGCCACGAGGCCGAGCACGGTACCGTAGTCGGGCGGTACCCCGGCCTGATGGGCCGCGAGCGCCGCGACCACCGCATCGACGATCAGCTTGCCGAAGTAGGCCACGCCTGCCGGCAGCAGACCGGCCACCAGCGTCAGCGCTCCGAGAGTCACGGTCAGCGTTCGGTGCGTGGACCACACGAGCGCCAGCGCGCGGCGGCTATACCGCCAGAAGCCTAGATACTGAGCGAAGCCCGCCGCGCCTACCGCTTGTTCAGCCATGCTCGATCTTGACCGCCAGGGAGGGGGCCGGACATACTGCCTGACCATGAGTGGACTGCGAAGTGTGCATGTACGTAATCGTCGCTGGTGGCGCGGGCCAACAGCGGAGCGGGTAGTGCGCGCGTAGAAGACCTTCAAGTCCTCTTTCGACCTATGCAGACCCATCTCGCGGATAACGGAGATGGGTTTTGTGTTTCTGGACCCTGCAAAACCGAGGCAGTTCCGTCATGGAGTCACCGTTCGACATCACCGCCGATCTGGATACGCCGGTATCGGCTTACATGAAACTGAAGCCGTTCAAGCCGTGCTTCCTGCTCGAAAGCGTGGAAAGCGGCGAACGGCTCGCCCGATATTCGTTCCTCGGCCTGGGCGCCCGCTTGACGCTCGAACTCCACCCCGATCGGTTGACGATCGACGGCAAGAATGCACAGCGGCCCACGAACGCGGCGGAATGGCAGGCGATGATGCGCAGCGCACTCGACCGCGCCCCGCTCCTGCAACCGCAGATCGACGGAATTCCGTTCGACGGCGGCCTCGTCGGCACCACCGGCTACGACGTGGTGCGCTTCTTCGAGCGCCTGCCGGCCAACCGCAGCGAGCGCGACGGTCTGCCGCAAGCCGTATACGTGGCACCGGAATCTCTGCTCGTGTTCGACCATCTCACGCGCCGCGTAGCACTGCTGCACGCGGGCTCCGAGAGCGAGCGCCAGGCGCTGCGTGCGGAAGTGATCAAAGCGCTGCGCGGCGGCCTCGACGCACCCGACAGGCCCGGCAAATTCTCGCCGGCCGAAGCGAGCATGACGCAGAGCGAGCACGGCGCGTCGGTCCTCGAGGCCAAGACCCGCATCAAGGCAGGCGACATCTATCAGATTGTGCTCTCCGTGCGTTTCGCGGGCCGCACGGACCTCGATCCGTTTCAGGTGTATCGCGGCCTGCGTCTCCTGAACCCATCCCCGTACATGTACTTCTTCGAGTTCGGCAAGCTGCGCGTCGCTGGCTCCTCGCCCGAGGCGCTCGTGCGACTCGCGGGGCGCACGGCGAGCCTGCGGCCGATCGCGGGCACACGCCCCCGTGGCGCCACTCCCGAGCAAGACGCGGCGCTCGAGAAGGAGCTGCTCGCGGACCCGAAGGAGAATGCGGAGCACGTGATGCTCGTGGATCTCGCTCGCAACGACTTGGGGCGCGTTGCGAGCTCGGGCTCCGTGCATGTTGACCCGTACCGCAAGATCGAGCGCTACAGCCATGTCATGCACATCGTGAGCGGGGTGCAGGGCATCGTGGCCCCGGACCGCGACGCCTTCGACTTGTTCGCGGCGGCGTTTCCGGCCGGCACACTCGTCGGCGCGCCAAAGGTGCGCGCGATGCAGCTGATCGCGGAGCTCGAGCCCACGGGCCGCGGACTCTATGGCGGCACCGTCGGCTACTTCGCGAAGAACGGCAATATGGACCAGGCGATCACGATCCGCACGATGGTGTTCGATGGCGACGAATACAGCTTCCAGGCGGGCGGCGGCATCGTGGCCGACAGCTCACCGGACATGGAATACCAAGAAGTGCTGGCGAAGAGCGCAATCCTGCGGCGGGCGCTCGAGCTCGCGAAGGAAGGACTATGAGCGTGCGACTGCTGTTGATCGACAACTACGATTCGTTCACCTACAACCTCGTGCAGGCGTTTCTCGTGCTGAAGGCCGACGTCATCGTGCATCGCAACGACGCGCTCACGGTGGCGGACGCCGAGAAGCTGAACCCGACGCACCTCGTGATTTCGCCGGGGCCTGGGCGCCCCGACGACGCCGGCGTTTCACTTGAGATGATTGGCGCGTTCGCGGGCAAGATCCCCGTGCTCGGCGTATGTCTCGGCCACCAGAGCATCGTGCAGCACTTCGGCGGGGAGATCATCGGCGCGGCGGCGCTCATGCACGGCAAGACGTCGATCGTTCAGCACGACGGCAAGACGTTGTACCGCGATCTGCCGAATCCGTTCGAGGTGGGTCGCTACCATTCGCTGGCCGCGAATCGCGACAAGATGCCGCCTGACCTCGTCGTCACGGCGCGGACCACGGACGGCGAAATCATGGGCGTGCGTCACGCGCGCCTGAACGTGCAAGGCGTGCAGTTCCACCCGGAAAGCGTGCTGACGCCCGAAGGCCCGCACCTGCTGCAGAACTTCCTGAGTCCATGAGTGTGACGCCGCAGCAAATGCTCGATCGCGTGCTTGCGGGGCAGAGCCTCGACGAGCCGACGGCGATGGCGTTGCTGCGCATAATGGCGAGCGGCGAGCTTGCACCGGCGCTGGCCAAAGCGCTGCTGGTGGCGCTGCGGAGCAAAGGCGAGACCGCCGAGGAGATTCGCGGTTTCGCACGCGGCATGCGCGAGCTTAGCCTTCGCCCCGCCATTGCGCCCGGCCCGTATGTCGACATCGTCGGCACGGGCGGCGACGGATCGAGCAGCTTGAACTTGAGCACGGGCAGTGCGTTGCTCGCGGCTGCGTGCGGCGCCCTTGTCTTGAAGCACGGCAACCGCTCGGTTTCGAGCCGCAGCGGCAGTGCGGACGTGCTCGCGGCGCTTGGCCTGCCGATTCCGCTCGACGAGGCCCAAGCCGGCGAATGCCTGCAGCGCTTCGGCTTCACGTTTCTGTTCGCGCCCCACTACCACCCGGCGATGAAGCACATCGCACCCGTGCGCCAGGCGCTGGGGGTGCGCACCGTGTTCAACATCCTGGGCCCGCTCGTGAACCCGGCCGCGCCCCCCTTTCACGTCATCGGCGCATTCAGCGACGAGATCGCGGCAGTCATGGCCGAGACATTGGCCGGCCTGCCACTCACACGCGCATTCGTGGTCCACGACCTCACCGGTTGGGACGAGGCCACGCCCGCCGGCCCGTTCGTTTGCTACGACGTGCGGCCCGGCCGCGTCGAACGCGGCGTGCGGGACCCGCTCGACTTAGGTCTAGCACGCTGCAAGCACGACGACCTACGCGGCGGCGATAGCGCCACGAATGCAGCGCGGCTGAAAGCCGCGCTCGCGGGCGGTGACACGCCGGGACATCGGGAGGCGCTGGTGCTCGGCGCTGCACTCGCACTCGAGGTCACCGGTCTCGCGACGGATGCCATTAGCGCCGTCGAGAGAGCGCGCGCGGGCCTCGCGAGCGGCGCCGGCACGCGGCTGATCGAAAACCTTGCGAAGTTCGGTAAGGAACACATCGCATGACGTTCCTCCAACGAATGGCGGAAAGCAGCCGTGAACGCGTTCGCGCGGCACGCGCGGCCGAAGACGACGCCGCGCTGGAACGGCGCGCGCACGCGACGCCGCTGCCGCCGTCGCTCGTGCTGCACAAGTTCGATGTGATCGCAGAAATGAAGCTGCGCTCGCCGGCCGCGGGCGGCCTCGCGGCCGGGGATTTCGACAAGACCGCGCAGCTCGAAGGCTACGTCGCGGGCGGCGCCGCGGCCGTGTCTGTGTTGACGGAACCCACCGAGTTCAAGGGCGAGCTTACGCATCTCGTCGATGCCGCGACGTTGCTCGCCGCGCACGGCCGGCCGGCCATGCGCAAGGACTTCCTGACCGACCCCTATCAGGTGCTCGAGGCGCGGGCGGCCGGTGCCGGCGGCGTGCTCGTGATCGTCACCATGCTCGACGACGCGACGATTCGCGCGCTCGTAGACTCCGCGCGAGCCTTGGGCCTGTTCGTGCTGCTCGAAGCGTTCGACCGCACCGACCTCGAGCGCATCGCGCCGTTCGATGTGCGCCCCGACAGCGGCCCGCGCGTGCTCGCCGGCGTGAACTGCCGCGACCTGCGCGACCTGAACGTGCGTTTCGAGCGGTTCGCCGAGCTCGCGCCGCACCTGCCCCGGCACTTACCAGCCGTCGCCGAGAGCGGCATCGGCACGATAGATGACATCCGCAACGTGGCGAGCGCAGGCTACCGCCTGGCGCTGATCGGCTCGTCATTGATGCGCGCTTTGGACCCGGCGGCGACACTCATGGCATTGATTGCTGCCGGCCGCGCGGCCACAGCGGAGAGGTACTGACATGTTCGTAAAGATCTGCGGCATCAACAGTCCCGAAGCCGTGGCGGCTGCGGTGCGCGCGGGCGCCGATGCGCTCGGCTTCGTGTTCGCGGAGTCGCCGCGCGAAGTCACGCCGGAGCAGGCCAAGGAGCTGTGCGTTGGCCTACCGGGCCACGTCGTTCGAATCGCCGTCATGCGCCATCCGTTCGCCGAGCGCTGGCAGCGCGTGCTCCAGGTGTTCGCGCCGGATTGGCTGCAAACGGACGCCGCGGACCTGCCGGCGATCAAGTTGTCGGCCGGCTGCGTGGCGCTGCCGGTGTATCGCGACGGCAACGCGCCGGCCGATGCGGATCTACCAGATCGTCTGCTGTGGGAAGGCACGCACAGCGGCTCCGGCAAGCTCGCAGATTGGGACGAAGCGCAAGGGCTGTCGCACGTCGCGGAAGTGATCCTCGCCGGCGGCTTGACCATCGACAACGTCGCGGATGCCGTGCGCTTCGTCAAACCGTGGGGAGTCGACGTGTCGAGCGGCGTGGAAAGCGCGCGCGGCGTGAAAGATCCCGCCAAGATCGAAGAATTCGTGGCCCGCGTGCGGGCCATTCAGGAGTGAGCTGATGGACAGCCAGGAACGCGAGGCTTTGCTCGCGGCGCTACTCGATGGTCGCTTGCCCGACGCCAACGGCCGTTTCGGCCCGTTCGGCGGCCGATTCGTGCCAGAAACGCTGATGCCTGCGATCGAGCGCCTGACCTACGGCGTGCAGTACATCGTGCCGTCGGCGGAGTTTCAACGCACGCTCATCGGCGAGCTCAAGTCGTGGGTGGGGCGACCAACGGCGCTGACCCACGTGCCCACTCTGTCGAAGCGCTGGGGCGCGGACGTGTGGTTGAAGCGCGAGGATCTAGCGCACACCGGCGCGCACAAGATCAACAACGGAATCGGCCAGGCGCTGCTCGCGAAGGCGCTGGGCGCCACGCGCGTCGTTGCCGAAACGGGGGCCGGTCAGCACGGCGTCGCTTCGGCAGCCGCGTGCGCGCGCGTGGGATTGCCATGCACCGTCTACATGGGCGAGATCGATGTTGCGCGTCAGGCGCCGAACGTCGACCGCATGCGCCGCTTCGGCGCGACCGTCGTGCCCGTGAAGTCCGGCGACCGCACGCTGCGCGCGGCGATCGACGAAGCGATCCGCGACTGGGTGTCGGACCCCGTCGGTACGTATTACTTGCTCGGCTCGGCGATCGGTCCGCATCCGTACCCCTACCTCGTGCGCCAGTTACAAGCCGTGATCGGCCGCGAGGCGCGCGCGCAAATGCTCGAGGCCGGCGGTCTGCCGGACGCCGTCTTCGCGTGCGTCGGCGGCGGCTCGAACGCGATCGGAATGTTCCACGGGTTCCTCGCCGATCGCGCCGTGAAGATCTACGGAGTCGAAGCCGGCGGGCGCGGGCCCGCGCTCGGCGAGCACGCCGCGACGCTCTCGCACGGCAAGCCCGGCGTGCTGCACGGCACGTACACGATGTTGCTGTACGACAAGCACGGCCAGATCCAGGAGACGCACTCGATCTCGGCCGGCCTCGACTACCCCGGCGTCGGTCCCGAGCACGCGTTTCTGCAGTCGATCGGGCGCGTGGAGTACCTCACGGCCGGCGACACGGAAACGCTGGCGGCGCTCGAGGAGCTCACGGCGCACGAAGGCATCTTGCCGGCGCTCGAGAGCTCGCACGCACTCGCCGGCGCCAAGCGCTGGGCCGCGCAGCATCGCGGCTCGCGTGTGTTGATCGGTCTTTCGGGCCGTGGCGACAAAGACATGCCGATCCTCGCGCAGTACCCGATGGCGGATGCCGCGGTTGCCGGAGCAAAACATGCTGCCGCGTGACCAGCTCCAGACCGCGCTCGCGCGTGACCGGAAGACCGGTGCTCCGCCCGCGCTCGTGGCATTCATCACCGCCGGTTATCCTGAGCCGCGCGAGTTCCTGAAAACACTGCGGGCCGTGGCGGGCGCGGCCGACGCGGTCGAGATCGGGGTGCCCTTCTCCGATCCCATGGCCGACGGCGTCACAATCCAGCGCTCGAGCCAACAGGCGATCGAAAGAGGCGTGAGCCTCACGTGGATCCTGGACGAGCTCGGTCGCCGCGACTTCGAGTTGCCCGCACCCGTGCTGTTGATGAGCTACTTGAACCCCGTGCTTGCGTACGGTTACGCCGCGCTCGCGGAACGCGCGGCCGAAGTCGGCGTTAGCGGCTTCCTCGTGCTCGACTTGCCCCACGAGGAGAGTGCGCCGTTCGCTGCGGCATTGAACGCACATGGCTTGGCGCTCGTGCAGCTCGTGACACCCGTGACGCCGGCCGAGCGCCTCGCACGCGTGTGCAAGGCGAGCCAGGGCTTCGTCTATGCCACCACGCGATTGGGCATCACCGGCGCCGAATCGACGTTGCCGCCCGACACGGCGAAGTACCTCGCGGCCGTCAAAGCCGCGTCGCCATTGCCCGTGTGCGCGGGCTTCGGTGTGCGCCGCGCGGATCAGGTCCAAGTCATCGGCGAGCATGTCGACGGCGTAGTGGTAGGCTCCGCGCTCGTCGAAGTACTCGAACGCGGCGAAGATCCGGCGCGGTTCCTCGAAGGGCTGCGAGCCTAAGGCTCGCACGGGCACCGTATATGAAGCGAGTGTGGAGCGGCAGCACACTGCACGACACGGCCCACCTGCAGAACCTGCTCGAGCAGGCGGGCATCGGCTGCTTCATCAAGCACCGCGAGCTCGCGTCCGCGATGGGCGATCTGCCGTTCCTCGAATGCTCGCTGGAACTGTGGGTGCTGAAAGATGAACACTCCCTGTCCGCAACGGCTGTGATCCGCGAAGCGTTGCGGCCGGACACCGGCGCCCCGGCCGCGCGTTGGCGCTGCAAGGAGTGCGGCGAGGACAACGAAGCACAATTCGCGGAGTGTTGGCGTTGCGGTCAACGCGACACGACGACGCCGGAGTGACCCTACGTGCTGCGCTGGCTTGAATCGCTACTCGTCACCCTCGCCGGCGTCACCACCGTGCTCGGGCTGCTGCCTCTCGGCGCACGGCTCTGGTGGGTCTTCGACCTCACGACGAATTTCCGCCTGCAATATCTCGGCGTAGCCGCTGCGCTGCTCGCCCTGCTCGCGCTGCGGCGCAAATGGTTGCCCGCAGCAGCACTGTCGGTGATTGCCGCGTTGAACGCGTGGCCAGTCTTGCCGTACGTGCCTCACCTGACGCCAACAACCGTGGCGCCACCCACCGCCGCGCACTTGAAAGTGCTTGCCGTGAACGTTTCGAACCGTCAATTTTCGGCTCGCCGTTTCCGCAAGATCGTGGCCCAAGCGGCGCCCGACGTGCTGCTCGTGGTCGAATTCTCGCCCCGCGCCGAGGAAGTTCTCGCGGAGTTCGACAGGGTGTTCCCACAACAACTCAAGGCGCCGGCCGAAGGGCCTTACGGCATTGGCCTTTGGTCGCGGTTCCCGTTACAGAGCGCGTTCACGTTTCCGCTCGGCCCCGTGCAAGCCCTCGAAGCGCGCGTGGAAACGCCGGCCGGCGCGTTCACATTGCTCGGTGCGCATCTCGTATCGCCGACATTGCCGCGGCGCGCCGAGCAACGTAACGAAGGCCTGAAGCTGCTGGCACAGCGCCGTGCCGAGGTTTCGGGGCCTGTCATCGTGGCCGGTGATTTCAACGTGACTCCGTACTCGCCCTACTACATCGACTGGCTCGCAACCACGGGTCTCACCGACTCGCGTAACGGCCGCACGCTGAGCGCGAGCTGGCCGGCCATCTTGCCAATTCTCGGCATTCCCATCGATCATGTGGCCGTGAGCAACGAGTTCGTGATTCTCGGGCACGATCGTTTGCCCGCCTTCGGCTCCGACCATTGGGGCATCATGGCCGAGCTGGCCTTGCAGCCGCCCGCGACTCCGTCCGGCGCCTCGCCATGACGCAGCCCACCGCCTGCGTCTTGATCATCGGCAACGAGATCCTGTCGGGCAAGACGCAGGACACGAACCTACAATTCCTGGGTTCCGAGCTGGCGAAGCTCGGCATCCGGCTCGCCGAAGGTCGCGTCGTGCGCGACGAGCCCGACGCCATCATCCGCCACGTCAACGAGTGCCGCGCGGCGTTTACGTACGTGTTCACGACGGGCGGCATCGGCCCCACGCACGACGACATCACCACGGAGTGCATCGCGCGCGCGTTCGGGGTGCCGGTCGTGCTGAACGACACGATCGTCGAGATCATGAAGCGCAGCGGACGACCGCTGAACGAGGCGCGTCTGAAGATGGCGCGTATTCCGCAGGGTGCACAGATCGTCGAGAACACGGTGAGCCTGCCGGGTTTTCGGATCGAGAACGTGTTCGTGTTCGCCGGCATCCCGAGCATCGCACGCGCGATGTTCGTCGGCGCCGCGCCGATGCTGCTGCAGGGCACGCCCATCTTGTCCGCTAGCGTCGACGCCTACTTACGCGAGGGCGACTTCGCCGAGGCGCTCGAGCAGATCCAGCAGAAGCACCCCGACGTCGAGATCGGCAGCTACCCCTTCAATCGCGACGGCACGCTCGGCGCGACGCTCGTCGCCCGCGGCACGAACCGTACGTTGCTCGGCAGCGTGATCAGCGAGATCGTGGCGGCCATCACCGCGCTCGGCGGCGAGACGAAGCTGAACTGAGGGGCACATCGCTGGTGAGGGCGCTTTTTCACCTTAGATTTCTGCTCGACCAGCTGCTTTACGCGCTCTCGCCGAGACGCAACGCGCTCGAAGACCTGCGGGCCAGATGGGGGCACGTCGGCACACAGGATGGTTGGTTGGCGACCCGCTATTTCGATCTGACACGCGGCCAGTCCACCGCGGATCATGTGGACGACAAGACGTGGGGCGATCTAGAGCTTCCCAGAGTCTTCGCGGATCTCGATACCACCGTTACACGAGTCGGCAGCCAGTCCCTGTTCAAGAGACTGCGCACTTACACGGACGGTCAGAACGAGCTGGCCGAGCAATACCGCGTGTACGAGATGTTGCGGGCAGATCCTGCACTTCGGGAAGCCATCCAGTTGAAGCTCTCGCGCCTGCGAGAGGACTCCAACGCTGACATCGTGAACTATGTGTTCGGTCGGCCGCCCGAAAAGCCGCAGTACGTCGTTCCGATACTGTTGTGGAGCCTGGTTTCGAAACACTGAAGGCGTGTGCGCGCATGCTACGCGTCGCGAGTGTCTGCGATAAAAACCGACTCGCCGATTGCGCCGTTACTCAAGCTGGCTGAAGGCGCGCCACAGCGTGCACGGGCGCGCAGAGGAATCTCATGGTTCGCCATCCCCCAGGACAATGAGTTCGTTGCCAGCTTGTTCGTGTGGCTGGATCTCGCCTTTCTGGTGGGGTTGCTCAGCTACTTCCGCGCGGTCGATCAGTTCGTTCTTCGTCGAGCCGACCTCGCCTCGACGTACGACCTCGTAGGCTCTCTGGACGCAGCGATTGCCATTGCATCCTTCCTGGAGCGCTGCCCGGCGCATTGCCAGCCGGTAATGTCCGACTCGCTGGTCGACCTCGCTGGTCGACATCGACAACGGATGGCACCCGCTACTCGCTCGGCCGATCGAGAATTCGATTCGGCTCGATGGACGGTCGGCCTTGATTACGGGGTCGAACATGGCGGGCAAGACAACGTTCATCAAGATGGTCGGCATCAACATCATCTTTGGCCAAACGCTGGGATTTTGCCTGGCTTCGAAGGCCGTCATTCCTCGATCGAGCGTGCGTGCCTCGATTCGAGCGGAGCATTCTGTGGAGTCCGGAAGGAGCCACTATTTCGCCGAGATCGAAGCGATTCTGTCGTTCCTGGAGAGTGCAAAGCAGGGAAGCTGTCGCTTATTCCTGATCGACGAGCTGTTCAGCGGCACCAATACAGTCGAGCGAATCGCGGCGGCTCGAGCCGTGCTGGAATCGATCAGCTCGAACGCGCAGGTGCTCGTAACGACGCACGACGTCGAGCTACAGGCGCTGTTGGAGCGCCGTTTCGACCTGTACCACTTTCAGGAGAACCAGGACGTAGAAGGGTTCGACTACCGGCTACGGCCCGGCCGCGCAGACGAGAGAAACGCGATTCGCTTGCTGGGGAGGATGGGATTTCCGGAAGACGTCGTAAGGAATGCGATGAGGTTTGCGAAAGGGAACGGCGAGCCGTGAATGGCGCATCTAGCCGCGGCGCGGGGCGAAAGCGAGCACCGCGAGCCCGACGGCCGCCCCCGCCCATCCGAGCCAGGTCGGCGACCCAAGCCCGGTCCACAACACACCGGCGATCAGCAACACGCCGCCCTGCACGAGCTGCTCGAGTCGCGTTGCGCGGCGGCGATCTCCCCGCGTCCGCGCCGAGCCGGCCTGCTTGCGTTGCTCGGCCGCGGTATCGGCGTCCATCTTCCGTACAGCGCGATGCAGCATTCGGGGCAACATCCCGAGATCCTCGCTGATCTCGGGCCACGCGGCGATCAGTTGCTTGAACTGCGTGCGCGGGTCGCGCCGCTCGCGCATCCACTCCTCGAGCACGGGCTTTGCCGTCTTCCACAGATCGAGGTCGGGATACAGCTGGCGACCGAGCCCCTCGATCGCGAGCAGCGTCTTTTGCAGCAGGACGAGTTGCGGCTGAATTTCCATGTTGAACTGGCGCGCGGTTTGGAAGAGGCGCAGCAAAACGAGGCCGAACGAGATGTCCTTCAGCGGCTTGTTGAAAATCGGCTCGCACACGGCGCGCATGGCGGCTTCGAGCTCGTCCACGCGGGTTCCCGCCGGTACCCAGCTCGAGTCCACATGCAGCGTCGCCACGCGACGGTAGTCGCGGCGAAAAAACGCGAGGAAGTTCTCGGCGAGGTAGTGCTGATCGCGAGCATCGAGCGTACCGACGATGCCGAAATCCACGGCCACGTAGACGGGACGCGCAGGCGTAGTCACGTCGACAAAGATGTTGCCGGGGTGCATGTCGGCGTGGAAGAAGTTATGGCGAAACACCTGCGTGAAAAAGATCTCGACGCCGTTTTCGGCCAGACGTTTGATGTCCGTGCCCGCCTCTTTCAACTCGTCGATATGGTCGACTCGGATGCCGAAGATGCGCTCCATCGTCAGCACGTTCGGCCGGCAGAAATCCCAGTAGATGTCCGGCACGTACAAAAGCTCCGAGCCCAGGAAGTTGCGCTTCAGCTGCGACGCGTTCGCCGCTTCGCGCATGAGGTCGAGCTCGTTGGCGAGCGTTTTCTCGAATTCGGCCACTACTTCGATCGGATGCAGACGCCGTGCTTCCGGCCAGTACGCTTCCGCCAGCGATGCGATGGCATGCAGCACTTCGATGTCGCTCTGGATCAAGCCGGCGACGTTTGGCCGCAGCACCTTGACGACCACGGCCTTGCCGTCCGCCAGTCGCGCCGCGTGCACCTGGGCGATCGACGCGGCAGCGAGCGGCGTCCGATCGAACTCCGCGAACAGCTGATCGACAGACTTGCCGAACGCGGCCTCGAGCGTGGCCACCGCGTGCTCGCCCGGGAACGGCGGCACCTGGTCCTGCAGCTTCGCGAGCTCGAAGGCCACCTCGGGCGACAAGAGATCCGGTCGCACCGACAACGCCTGGCCGAACTTCACGAAGATGGGCCCGAGCTCCTCGAGCGCTTCGCGAATCCGCACGCCGAGCGCCTCGTTGCTGCGGCCGTACGGCAGCAGGCGGCGTAGCCACACGACGGGGCGAAACAGATGCGTACGCCACACGATCTCGTCGAGCCCGTGGCGAGCGAGCACGCGCTGGATCGTGAACAACCGCAGCAGTAGGCGGAGTCGGCGCACCGTTATCTCACCGCCGCTCAAGCCGCGCGAGTCTCGCGGCGGTGCGCTCGACGTCGTCGCGCAAGCGCTCGACGTCGGAGTAGAAGGCGTCGGCCTCGAGCGCGGCGGGCATCGCCCGGCTCTCCTCTTGCAGATACTCCGAGGTGTTCATGCGCAACGCGCCGGCCGCGCGCGTGAGCCACGCGCCGGCGCCGCGCGCCATTTGCCCGAGCGCGTGCGCCGGAACGTCGCCGAGCCACTTCGCAGCCTCGTCCTCGATGTCGGGGCGCGCGAGCTTCAGTAGTTGCGAGTAGCGCTCGGCCACGTGGAGATCGCCGCTGAAATTCGCTTGCGTGCGCTTCACGCTGCTCACGCCTTCGGCTCGAACGAGCTTCATGAGATCGAGCGGCGTCGCTCGCAGGGTCGCCGTCGCACCTTCGGCGTCCGTGCCGACGCGCAAACGCTCACCCTCGGCGTGCAGCACGGCCGTGATCCCGAGCCCTTCGACGTGCACCGCGAAGCTCGTGCCGCTCAATTCCGCGAGCAAATCCTGAGCGGCCGTCGACTCACCGACGAGCCGGTTCAGCTCGCGCTCCACGACTCCGAGGAAGGGAACCACTACCGACATCTGCGGCTAGAGCCGGAAGCCCGCGTGCACCGCGACGACACCCGCGGTCAGATTGAAGTACTCGCAGCGCTCGAAACCCGCGCCCTGCATCATCGCTTTCAGCGTGTCCTGATCGGGATGCTTGCGGATGGACTCGGCGAGATAGCGGTAGCTTTCGGAGTCGCCGGCCAGGAGCTGCCCAAGCCGCGGCAGCACGTTGAACGAATACGCTTCGTACAGCGGCGCGAGCGGTCCGAGCTGCGGGCGGGAGAATTCGAGCACGAGCAACCGACCGCCCGGCTTCAGCACGCGGTACAGCGAGCGCAGCGCCGCATCTTTGTCCGTGACGTTGCGCAGGCCAAAGCCAATCGTCACGCAGTGGAAGCTGCCATCCGGAAACGGCAGATTCTCGGCGTCCGCGAGCACGTACTCGACGTTGCCGGCGAAGCCTTCGTTCAGCAGACGGTCGCGGCCTTCGGCCAGCATCGCAGCGTTGATGTCGGTGACGACGACGCGCCCGGCTTTGCCCACCTGACGCGCGAGGCCGGCGGCGAGATCCCCACTGCCGGCCGCAACGTCGAGCGCCTGCTGGCCGGGCCTAAGCCCTGTTTTCGCGAGCGTGAAACGCTTCCAGAGCCGGTGCATGCCGCCCGACATCACGTCGTTCATGAGGTCGTAGCGCGGGGCGACAGAGTCGAACACGCTGCGCACGCGGCTCTTCTTCTCGTCCCAAGGGACGCGCTCGTAGCCGAAATCGGCTTCGCGGGCGCTGTTGTTCTCGCTATCCGCCATGGCCCGAAGTATAGGCCAACGGCGTTGCGGGCAACCGGGCGCACGATCCACTCGGGGCGTCCTCAATTTCGGACGAGCCGTAGATCGGCGCAGTTCAGCTATGCTGATTCACTTACGCCCGAGAGATCGTCAGATGTACACGCTCTACTACTCGCCCGGCACCGCCAGTATGGCCGTGCACCTCATGCTGCTCGAGCTAGGCGTCTCCCACCGCCTCGAGCAGGTTCACTTCGATAAGAACGCTCAGCGTAACCCTGAGTACCTGCGGCTGAATCCGCGGGGGCAGGTACCCACACTCGTGATCGATGGTCGCCCCTACTTCGAATCGGCGGCGCTCCTGATGATACTTGCCGAACGTCACCCGGACGCCGGGCTTGCGCCGCTGCCGGGAAGCGAACGGCGCGCTGCCTGGTACCAGTGGTTGGTGTTTTTCGCGAACGCGCTCGGCCCGTCGTACCGGCAGTGGTTCTATCCACCGGATCTCGGCACGACGGAGCACACGCCGGCCGTCCGCGAGGCGCTGCGCGGAAAGATCGAGACAGCGTGGGCGCTCGTGAACGATCACTTGCAGTCGAATGGCCCGTACATGCTGGGCGAGCGGTTCTCGGCCGTCGACCTGCTCGCGACGATGTACATGCGCTGGTCGCGCAACATGCCGAAGCCCGCCACCGACTGGCCGGCACTGCGTCGTCTTGCCGATCTCGCCCGCGCCCGTCCTAGCTGGACGCTGCTGTACCAGTTGGAGGAACTGACGGAATGGCAAACGTGAGGGGGCCGCGAAGATAGAGCAACGGAGGTGTCAACCAGCCCACTTCGGCTCCGGGTGGCGCGCCTTGCCGGCTTGCGCGAGACGCTCGAGATAGCGCGCCCACATGCGATCGTGGTCGCTCGACATCTCATACAGGTACGACCACGTGTACAGCCCCGTGTTGTGAGTGTCGTCGAACACGATGCGCACGGCGTAGAGACCGACGGGCTCGATGCTCTTGATCGCCACGCTCTCTTTGTCGGTCACGAGGATGCCCTCGCCCGCGGCGTGGCCTTTGACCTCGGCGGATGGCGAGTGCACCCGCAGGAACTCGGCGCTGAGCCTTGCGTTCATGCCGTCACCGAAAACCACCTCGAGCTCGCGCGAGCGCTTGTGATACTTCAGATCGGTCGGCGGTGGAATCTGCAGCTCGGTCATTGGCGCTGGCCTTAGAGAATGTAGCGGCTCAAGTCTTCGTTCTGCACCAGCGTGCCCAGGTGCGCATCGACGTATGCGGCGTCGATCACGACGCCCTGGCCGCCGCGGTCGGCGGCTTCGAACGACACGGTCTCGAGCAGCCGCTCGAGCACGGTATGCAGGCGCCGGGCGCCGATGTTCTCGCTGCGGTCGTTGACCTGGAACGCGACTTCGGCGAGGCGACGTACGCCGCTCGGCTCGAACGTGATGTCGAAGCGTTCTGTCGCAAGCAAACTCTTGTACTGCTCCGTCAGGGACGCCGACGGTTCGGTGAGGATCCGCACGAACTCGTCGACTCCGAGCGCGGTGAGCTCCACGCGAATCGGAAACCGGCCCTGCAACTCCGGAATCAGATCGGACGGCTTCGCGACGCTGAACGCGCCCGACGCGATGAAGAGAATGTGGTCGGTGCGCACCATGCCGTATTTCGTGCTGACCGTGCTGCCTTCGACGAGCGGCAGTAGGTCGCGCTGCACGCCTTCCCTCGAGACATCGGCGCCGTGCATCTCCGCGCGCCGCGCGATCTTGTCTATTTCGTCGATGAACACGATGCCGTGCTCCTCGACCGCGCGCACGGCCTGCGACTTCACGTCCTCTTGATTGATGAGCTTGCTGGCTTCGTCGTCCTTGAGCTGCTTCAGCGCGTCATTGACCTTCAGCTTGCGGCGCTTCGAACGGCCTTCACGCATATTCTGGAACATGCCCTGCAGCTGCTGCGTCATCTCTTCCATGCCGGGCGGCGCCATGATCTCGACACCGACCGCGGGCGCCACCACGTCCACTTCCACCTCGCGGTCGTCGAGGCTGCCTTCGCGCAGCATCTTGCGGAAGCGCTGGCGCGTCTCGCGGCCTTCTTCGCCGACCCCTGGCAGCAGCGCGTCGAGCAGGCGGTCCTCGGCCACATCCGCGGCGCGTTCTGCGACGCGTGTCATGGCGTCCTCGCGCGTGAGCTTCAACGCCATCTCGACGAGATCGCGAATGATCGAGTCGACGTCGCGGCCTACGTAGCCGACCTCGGTGAACTTCGTGGCTTCCACTTTGATGAACGGCGCGTGTGCGAGCTTCGCGAGGCGGCGCGCGATTTCGGTTTTGCCGACGCCCGTGGGGCCGATCATCAAAATGTTCTTCGGCGTGATCTCGCTGCGCAGCGGCTCCTTGACCTGCGCGCGCCGCCAACGGTTCCGCAACGCGATGGCAACAGCGCGCTTGGCGTCGTGCTGGCCGACGATGTGCTTGTCGAGCTCTTCGACGATCTCGCGCGGTGTCATGGACATCGGGCTATAGCTCTTCGATCGTCAGCGACTTGTTCGTGTAGATGCAGATCGAGCCGGCAATCGTGAGTGCTTTTTCAACAATCGCGCGTGCATCGAGCGCAGTGTTCTCGAGCAGCGCCTGGGCCGCGGCTTGCGCATAAGCGCCGCCGGACCCGATCGCGAGCACGTCCTGCTCGGGCTCGATGACGTCGCCGGTGCCGGATACCAGCAACGAGTTGTGCGCATCCGCCACGATGAGCACCGCTTCGAGCCGGCGCAGCATGCGGTCCGTGCGCCAATCTTTTGCGAGCTCGATCGCTGCGCGCATCAGGTTGCCGTGCTTCGTGAGCTTGGCTTCGAAGTATTCGAACAGCGCGAACGCGTCCGCTGCTCCGCCGGCGAAGCCCGCGAGCACTTTGCCGTCGGCGAGGCGCCGGACTTTACGCGCGTTGCCCTTCATGACCTGATTGCCGAGTGTGACCTGGCCGTCGCCGCCGAGCGCGACGCGGCCGTTGCGGCGCACACAAACGATAGTGGTGGCGTGGATTTTTTCCATGCGTCTCAAACCCTAGGATGCGGCGCAGTGGCGCCGCGGTGGCTCATTCCGAGCGGCGGCGCGCGCGTGGGTGCGCCTGATCGTAGACCTGAGCCAGATGCTGGAAGTCGAGGTGAGTGTAGATCTGCGTGGTCGACAGGCTCGCGTGCCCGAGCATCTCTTGAACGGCGCGCAGGTCCCGGCTCGATTCCAGGACATGCGTGGCGAACGAATGCCGCAGCATGTGGGGGTGCACACCCGTAGGTGCGCCCTGGCGGCGCGCCCACTCGTTCACGCGTTGCTGCACGGTGCGCGGACTCACGCGCGTGCCGCGCTGCGATAGGAACATTGCGAGCTCGCCGGGGCGCGCTAACTCGGAGCGCACGGCGAGCCAGTCTCTGAGCGCCGCGAGCGCCTGCTTGCCGACGGGCACGATGCGTGCCTTCGACCCCTTACCGACGACGCGTACCGTACGATCCGCCGTATCGATGTCGCCGAGATTCAGGCCCACGAGCTCGGCGAGCCGTAGCCCGGACGAATAGAAGATCTCGAGCATCGCGCGATCGCGCAGCGTCAGCGGATCGTCGCCGCTGATCGCGAGCAGGCTCGCCACTTGATCCGCGTCGAGGGTAGCGGGCAAGCGACGCGGAGGTTTCGGCGCCTGCACATGCACGCCGGCATTCGCTTTCACGACGCCGACCTCGATGAGGTAATTCAAGAACGTGCGCACAGCCGACAGCCGGCGCGCGACGCTGCGCGCACCGAGGCCCTTACGGTGACTCTCGGCTGCGAAGCGCCGCACAGCGTGTGAATCGAGCGCGGGCAGTTGCGCGATATTTTCGCGCGCACAGAAGTCGAACAACGCCTTCAGGTCGCGCGTGTAAGCCGTCACGGTATGCGGCGACAGCCTCCGCTCGGTGGAGAGCCGCTTCAAGAACGCGGCCAGCTCTTGCTCCCCCACGCTACAGATGCTCGCGCGACAGGCTAACGGCTAGCAGCTCGCCGAGACGAGCGAGGAAATCCATGCGCTTGCCCGGGTGAAAGTGATCTGCGTCGCGGCTACCGATGATCAAAAATCCGAGGCCGGACTCGGCGCCAAGCGGCACGAATGCCGCCGAGCTCACGAGGTCGGCATCGCGATCGAACACGTTCTTCTGACGATCGCGTAAGGGGCCGCAACGCGGCTTGGCCGCGCGGAGAAACGCCGCGAACGGCCGCACGTCGGCATCATCCAGTGCGAGCCGCTTTACGAAGCCTTCGCGCGTCGCCGCGGCAGGCGCACTCGGGAACAGAACGAGCACCGCGCGTTCCGCGCCGAAATCCTCGCGCAAGCTGGTCTCGAGCTGCTCGAGCCTGGCGGGCAGGCTCGACGCGCGCATGAGCTTCAGCGCGAGTTGATGAATCTTCTCGACGAGTGCGTCGTTTTGCTTGGCGACAGAGACGAGATCCTTGAACTGCCGTTCGAGCTGGGAATTGCGCGTGCGGAGCACGGCGACCTGGCGCTCGACGAGTGAAATCGCAGCACCGCCCGTGCGGTGTGGCAGCTTCAGAGACAATAGCAGCAACGGATGACGCTCGAAGAACTCTGGGTTGCTCTTCAAATACTCCGCAATCGAATCGTCAGCGAATGTGTCGCCTGGGGGCGTTCCGACTGCGGCGCCGACATGCTGTTGACTCATAGCTCGATATATCCCTCGTATACGGCCGTAGTAGCGCCAGTTTGCCACAGTGGCGAGCCTGGTCCAGGCCAGCTGACGGTCAGGTCACCGCCGGGCAGGCTCACGACGACGTCCGGGCACAGCTGACCCCATCGACGTCCGACGGCGACCGCCGCGGCCGCGCCGGTACCGCACGCGAGCGTCTCGCCGGCGCCTCGTTCATACACGCGTAGCCGGATATGCCGCTCGCTTTCGACCTGCATGAACCCGACGTTGACGCTTTGCGGGAAACTCGGGTGACGCTGAAACTCGGGGCCGAGCGTGCCGACCGGAGCCGTCTCGACGGACTCGACGGGAATCACGACGTGCGGATTGCCCATCGACACGGCACCGAATTCGGCCGTGTGACCGCCCACATCGAGCAGGTAGCCATCGAGCTCAGCGGGGGCCAGGAACGGCAGCGCCGCGGGCCGGAAGTCGGGTACACCGAGATCCACGCTCGCGCGATCGGCCGAAAGCACCTTCGCCGCCACGGCGCCGGCGGGGCTCACGAGCGTGAGCTCACTGCCAAACCGCGGCGCCAGCAGCGCCGCTACACAGCGCACGCCGTTGCCGCACTGCTGGACCTCGCCGCCGTCGGCGTTGAACACGCGGTAGCTCGCGTCCCCGGACGCGGGCGGTTCGCTCTCAATCAGCATGAGCTGATCGAACCCGACGCCACGGCGGCGGTCGCCCCAACGCCGCACGAGGTCAGGCGAGGGCGGCGGACGCCCCTTCGGCCACTCCACGACCATGATGTCGTTGCCGAGGCCGTTCATCTTGGTGAACGCGAGCTTCATGGCGATTGGCAATGCACTTGCGCGGAGATTAATGTCGCGGCCAGCTGCCGCATTCTATGCATGTCGGGGCGAATTCAGTCAGAGGCAAATTATAGTGGATTCCATCTGGTCGAAACCGCCCCGCGTGTTCCGCGACCTGCGCGAGTTCTTGGCGCATCTGGAAACGCGCGGCGAGCTCACGACGATTACCGCGCCCGTGAGCCCGGTGCTCGAAATCACCGAGATCTCGCGACGCGTGCTCGCCAAGCGCGGCCCTGCCCTCATGTTCACGAACGCGAGCCCGCGCGGCGTCCGCGTGCTCACCAACCTGTTCGGCACCGAGGAGCGGGTGGCCGCCGCCATTGGCGCGGACAGCCGCGATGCGCTGACGGAACTCGGCAAGCTGCTCGCCGCACTGCGGGCGCCACAACCGCCGCGCAGCATCGCCGAAGCCTGGCGCTCTCTGCCGCTACTCAAGGAAATCCTGAACATGGCGCCGCGCACCATCCGCGGCGCGCCATGCCAGGAGGAAGTGCTCGAAGGCGACGCCGTGGATCTTTCGGCATGGCCCATCCAGACCTGCTGGCCGGACGACGTGGGGCCGCTGATCACCTGGGGCCTCACGACCACGCGCGGGCCGCTGCATGACCGGCAGAACCTCGGGATCTACCGCCAGCAGGTCATCGACCGCAACCGAATCATCATGCGCTGGCTGCCCCATCGCGGCGGCGCGACGGACTACCGTGCGTTCCGCGAGCGCCACCCCGGCGAACGATTTCCCGTGGCCGTGAGCCTGGGCGCAGACCCGGCCACGATCCTGGCCGCGGTCACGCCGATCCCAAATACACTCTCCGAGTACGCGTTCGCCGGCCTGTTGCGAGGCCAACGCTCCGAGGTCGTGAAATGCTTGGGCTCCGACCTCGTCGTGCCGGCTAACGCCGAGATCACGCTCGAAGGCTACATCGTGCCCGGCGACGAAGCGGCCGAGGGGCCTTTCGGCGACCACACGGGGTACTACAACGAGGTCGAGCGCTTCCCGGTTATGACGGTCGAGCGCATCACCCACCGCAAGAACCCGATCTATCACACGACCTATACGGGACGGCCGCCTGATGAGCCGGCGATTTTAGGACTCGCCCTGAACGACGTGTTCGTGCCGATCCTGAAGACGCAGTTCCCGGAGATCGTCGACTTTTACCTGCCGAGCGAGGCGTGTTCGTACCGCGTCGCAGTCGTCAGCATAAAAAAGGAGTATCCGGGTCACGCAAAACGACTGATGTTCGGCATCTGGTCGTACCTGCGGCAGTTCATGTACACGAAGATCGTGATCGTCGTGGACGACGATATTGACGCGCGCAACTGGGCCGACGTGATCTGGGCCATCTCGACGCGCGTCGATCCGCAGCGCGACAGCACGTTTATCGAGCGTACGCCGATCGACTACCTCGACTTCGCCTCTCCGATCGCGGGACTTGGCTCGAAACTCGGCATCGATGCCACTACGAAGTGGCCGGGCGAGGTCGATCGCGTGTGGGGCCGGCCGATTTCCATGCGGCCCGACGTCGTCGCCCGCGTCGACGAGTTATGGGGGCAACTAGGCCTCTGACCGCCCGTGCGCGTTGGAGATTTGTCATAAGCCTGCTACCTTATGAGCATCCATCTCGCCATCGAATAACAACGATCTCGTCCCCCCCCCGGAGAGCCCATGCGACACATCTTGGTGACTAACGCCAAAGGCGGCTGTGGCAAAAGCACAATCGCGACGAGCCTCGCGGCCTATTTCGCTTCGGAAGGCTATGCGACGGCGCTCGTCGACTACGATCCGCAAGCCTCGGCGTTGAGCTGGCTTGCGCAACGACCCGAAGACTACGCGCCCATCACGGGTGTGCCGGGGTACGAGAGCGGTCTAAAGGGTGTCCCGCGTACGACGGAATACGTCGTCATCGACTCGCCAGCCGGTACGCGCGGCAAGGAACTGGCCGAGCTCGTCCGCAAGGCCGAGACGATTGTGGTCCCCGTCCTGCCGTCGCCGATCGACATCAAGGCCGCCGAGCGTTTCGTGGAGGAGCTGCTGGAGATCGGCAAGGTAGCCGACAAGAAGGCCAAGGCCGCCCTCGTCGCGAACCGCGTGAAAGAAAACACGTTGATCTTCGAGGAGCTCGACGGCGTGCTGTCGCGCTTGAAGGTCCCGTACGTCGCCAGTTTCCGCGAAGCGCAGAACTACATCCGTGCTTATCAGCGCGGACTCGGCATCCACGAGCTGCCGCCCTATCTAGCGTGGCCGGATTGGGAGCAGTGGGATCCGTTGATCGAGTGGCTAGACTCGCGCCGCTCGCAGCCGAAGTCCTAAGCCTTCTGGAGGCGGCGGCGCAGCTCGGCGACTTGCCGGCGGCTGACCGCTAGCGGCTCGGCTTCGCCGCGTAGCCGCAGCGCATAGTTGTCCTCGCCGACTCGCTCGAGCGCTTCGATGTGAGCGATGGCAACCAGCACGCTGCGATGCGCGCGGGCGAAGTCGCGCGCAAACTCCTCCTCGAGTTGCTTCAGCGGCTCATCGAGCAAATCCTCGCCCCCCGTGTGCCGCACGGTGACGTATTTCTGATCCGCCTCGAAGTAGCGAATGCTCTTCAGGGGAATCAGCTTCAGCTCGTCGCGCACACGCACGGCCACGTGTTGACGCGCCGCGATCGGTTGTTCGGGCGTGTTCAATCGATGTAATTGCGCCGCGCTCAAGCGCGATGCGTGCTTTAAGGCTACTTCGAGCCGCTCACGACGAACGGGCTTCAGCAAGTAACCCACCGCCTGCGCCTCGAACGCTTCGAGCGCGTACTCGTCGTAAGCGGTTGTAAAGACGATGGCGGGCGGGCTTTCGAGCGCGCCCAAGTGGCGGGCGACTTCGATGCCCGTCATGCCCGGCATGCGGATGTCGAGCAACACGACTGCCGGATCCAGCTTGTGGACGAGCGCGAGTGCGTCCGGGCCGTTCGCACACACGCCCGCTACCGCGCAGCCCGGCACCTCGCTGACGAGCCGTTGCAGCCGCTCGCGAGCCGGTAGCTCGTCGTCGACGATCAGCACGCTCAGCCCCGCGCTCATTCGGAGAACGGAAAGCGGATCGTGACGCGGTATTGTTCGGGCTGCTGCTCGACATTGAGCGAACCGCGGGCGCCGTATGCGAGCGCCAAGCGCTGCCGAATGTTGTCGAGTGCCAGCCGGTTACCGGACCGTTCGCTCACCGCGCCGTCGAGCGCCACAGGGTTTGTAACGACGATCTCGATCTCGCCGTTCACGACGCGCCCCGCGACCGTCACCGTGCCGCCGTCCGGCAGCGGCTCGATACCGTGGTAGATCGCGTTCTCCAGCAGCGGCTGCACCGTGAGGCCGGGCACGAGCGCGCGCATCGGCAGCTCGGCCACATTCCAGGTCACCTTTAGCCGGTCGCCGAGACGCAGCACTTCGATGCGCTGATAGATGCGAGTGAGTTCAAGCTCTTCCTTCAGGCGGAGTGGACTATGCGAATCACGTAGCGTGGCGCGGAACAGATCTGCGAGATCCTCCACCGCTTCTTCCGCGCGAGCGGGATCGCTGCGCGTGAGGGCCGCGATGGTATTCATGCTGTTGAACAGGAAGTGCGGCCGAATGCGCGCTTGTAGCGCCTGTATGCGCGAACGCGCTTCGGCGTGGACATGCGTGTGCCATTGGTGCGTAACGAAGAAGTAGCGCAGCAGCAGTGCCGTGACGATCACGCAGATGCCGATATTGCGCAGTAGGAAAGGCCAGCTCGCGCTCGGCGCGAGCACGGCACCTACCGTGGCGTAGTCGAACCCCGTTTCGAACCACAGTGCGAGCTCGGAGATCACTGCCGTGTTCACGGCCAGCAGACCGAACACCGCGAGCGAGCTGCGCGCGACGGAGAGTCGTTTCAACCCGCGACGCGCGTAGCACAGCACCGCCGCGCTCGTAAGCCCGAGCCACTGCAGGAACATCGACACGCGCGCGAGCTCCGTCAGAAAGTCGGCCGTGGGGCGCGCAAGGCTCAACGTGACGGCGAGAAGCTCCGCGACGAGAACCACGGCGAACACCATTCGCGTGGCACAGAAATCCGGAATGAAGAAGTCGTCGTCGGACGCATCGAGCCGGCTCACCGCCGGCGCCATGCCGACAGTGTCTGGCGGGGAAGTATCGGCGGGAGGCGCTAGCGGCTGCAGCGCCGAGGCTGCGCGCTCAGCCGCACCAGTCTTTGACATCCTGCGCCGCCTTGGCTCTAGCTTCAGCGACCGCTTTGTCGTCCAGATATTCGCGCTCGCCCTTCTCGTTGGTCTTGAAGAGGCGACGCGAGACCTCGTAGCGCGACTCGCGTTCTTTCGCGATGTCGCAGTTCTTCTGCCGTTTTTCGCGCAGCTCGGCGGCATTTGGCCCGGCAGGCAACGCAGCAGGCGGCGTCGCGGCCTCGGGCGCCCCTTCGGGACGGCGAGGACCGGCGGGGGCGTCCTGAGCGCCGGGGCGCGTGCGCGCGGGCGTCGCCTGTGCACCACCGTTACGTGGGGCTTGCACGGTAGGAACGAATTCGGAGTTTTCGCTGGTCGGCCGGTCGCTGTAGGTGACGGTGCCGTCGGCGCTCTTCGATCGATACACCTCGGCACCCTGCGCCGCCGCCGCGACCAACGCTAACACCACCAGGTACCGAGCTATCTGCACGTCAGTGATCTCCGCCGAAAGACGACCGTCTCGCACGAGTCTAGCAGCGCCTCGTTCAGGCCCGCGTGACTCATTTCCCCTTTTTGCACGCACAAAGAGCTACGCCTGTGTGGGGTATTAAGTCAAATCTTAGGCTGCGCCGGGACCAGGCGATATGATCCGAGTTTCTCGCCCGGTTCGCGAGAATCACAGCTGGCCCCAGGCCTGCGGAGGACGGTGCAATGGACGACAACAAATCGACCCGTTTCAGCCTAGACGAGCTCGCTCGCCAGTTGGCCGCGTCGGTGCCGCAGAACCTGAAGGTGCTCGGCCAGGACCTGGAGCGCAACTTCAAGACGCTGCTGCAGTCCGGGATCGAGCGCATGGAGCTCGTGAGCCGTGAGGAGTTCGATTTGCAGCGTGCCGTGCTCGAACGCACGCGCGGCAAGCTCGAAAGCATGGAATCGCGGCTCGCCGAGCTCGAGAAGGTTTTCTCGGCCAAGTAAGAGCCGCCGGCCTCGCCGCACGCCGGCGCGGCAAGCCTAGTGGCGCTCGCGAGCCTCTTGAGCCGCGGGCAGGCCGGCCTCGACGCCTACCTCGTCACGGTCGAAGTTCACCTCGCCGGCGGATTGCCCGGCTTCACGGTCATTGGCTTACCCGCGGGCGCCGTACGGGAAAGCAAGGATCGCGTACGCGCTGCGCTCGCGAGCTCCGGGTATTCCGTTCCCGTGAGCCGCATCACGGCTCACTTGGGACCTGCCGATATTCCGAAACAGGGCGGACGCTTCGACCTGCCGATCGCGCTCGGCGTAATCATGGCCGACCGCCAGGCCAGATGGCCAACCCACACGTTCGAATTCCTGGGTGAGCTGTCACTGAATGGCGATCTGCGGCCGATCGTGGGCGCCCTACCCGCCGTGCTCGCTGCGCAGAAAGCGGGGCGCGCGCTGGTGTTGCCCGCCGCTAATGCGGCCGAGGCCGCGCTCGTGGTCGGCGCGGAGGTGTACGTCGCCGCCACGCTGACGGAAGTCGTGCAACATCTCGACGGCGCGCAACCATTGCCGCGCGTCACGGCACGAACCGAACCCTTCCAATTCGGCATTGCGCCGGACTTGGGGGACGTGCGCGGCCAGGTATTCGGTAAACGCGCACTGACCGTCGCAGCCGCTGGCGGACACAATCTCCTGATGATCGGCCCGCCAGGCAGCGGCAAGAGCATGCTGGCCGAGCGGCTCGCCGGTCTGTTGCCGCCGCTGGCACACGCCGACATGCTGCACGTCGCGAGTATTGCGTCCGTCGCGGGCGAGCTCGTGACAGCCGAGCCGACTCTGGCGCCGCCGTTTCGCGCACCGCACCACACGACATCGGCGCAAGCTTTGGTCGGCGGCGGCACCCGGCCCCGGCCGGGTGAGATCTCGCTCGCCCATCGCGGCGTGCTGTTTCTCGACGAGCTGCCGGAGTTCTCGCGCGCCGCGCTCGAGGCGCTGCGCGAGCCACTCGAAAGCGGTGTCGCGCGTATCTCGCGTGTGCACGAGCAACTCGTTTTTCCCGCGGAGTTTCAACTCGTCGCCGCGATGAATCCCTGCCCGTGCGGCTTCCGGGGTGACGGCACGGATCGCTGTCATTGCTCGCCGGGCCGTCTCGAGCAGTACGCGGGCCGAATCTCGGGGCCATTACTCGATCGGTTCGATCTGCATATCGAGGTGCCGCGCGTGGCATTCGCCGACATCGCAGAGCCCTCGGCAATCAGCGAATCCGCGCAGGTGCGCGAGGCCGTGACGGCGGCGCGAGTGGTGCAGCTCGATCGTGGCGGGCGGTTGAACGCACGGCTCGATGCACGTGGACTGTGGCGCGTGGTGAAGCTCGGCACGGAGCAGCGCGAACTGCTGAAGCGGGCGGCCGATCGCTGGCAGCTCTCCGCGCGCAGCTCGCTGCGCGTACTGAAAGTGGCGCGCACGATTGCGGATCTCGCTGGCACCGCCCACGTCACCGCCGAACATGTCGCCGAAGCGTTGCAATTGCGCTGTCGCGATCGGAACGCTACTTGAGGGACTTCATACCGCGCGTTAGTGAGCAGGCGCAACCAACTCGTTCGATAGGCTAAACAGGCCTTCTCGACGGCGAACCGTGAGTCCTTTCACATAAGGGCCTCCACGTTGGCGGTAGGCTCGATTCTGGGCGGGATCGCACGAACTTGTTTTGGGCCTCTGCGTGCGCCGCACTGCTCGTCATAGCTCTCCTTCGCAGAGGATCGCTCCGGATGATGCGTGTGCTTTTTGTGGACGACGACCCGAACATTCTGCAGGGGCTGCAGCGGCTGCTTCGGCCCATGCGCGCGGAGTGGGAAATGTCGTTCGCCTTGGGACCTCACGAGGCCGTGGTGCTGTTTGATCAGGCGCCATTCGATGTCGTCGTCAGCGATATGCGTATGCCGGACATGAGCGGCGCCGAGCTACTCAGCCGCATCCGCGATTCACATCCGTCTGTGGCCAGGATCATTCTGAGCGGCCATTCGCAGATGGACTCGGCCGTTCACTCCGCTGGCATTGCTCACCAATTCCTGGCGAAGCCATGCGACGCTGAGGTTTTGCGCGAGACGATTGCGCGAGTGCTCGCGCTGCGTAGTCTTTTGCACGATCCCAACCTCGCGCGCCTCGTCTCCGGGATCGGGAGCCTGCCAAGCCTGCCGGAGAGTTATTCAGCGATCAACAATGAGCTCGCCAGCGAAGATCCCTCTCTGCAACGCGTGGCCGAGATCATCTCCAAGGACATTGCGATGTCCGCCAAGGTGCTGCAGCTCGTGAACTCCGCGTTCTTTGGCCTTGGGCGCCGGGTGGAGACCATCGAACAAGCCGTGACTCTGCTCGGGACGGAAGTCATCAAGTCGCTGGTTCTCTCGCACGCGGCGTTCTCGCAGTTTCAGCCAGTCAGCAAGCTTTTTTCCGCCGAGCGCCTGTGGAGCCATAGCCTGCTCGTCGCCTCGATTGCCGCGAAGATTGCCAGGGCAGAAGGCGCGGAAAAGCTGGTCGTCGGTGCGGCGCTCCAGGCCGGGATTCTTCACGATCTTGGCCAGCTCATTCTCGCGACGCATCTGCCCCAGCAGTTAGACGCCGCACTAGAAGCCGTCACTGTGCGACAAGTGCCGCTCTTCGAAATAGAGCGCGAGACGATCGGAGCCAGTCACGCCGAGGTCGGTGCGTACTTGCTCGGGCTGTGGGGGTTGCCGGACAGCACCGTCGAAGCCGTTGCGTTCCACCATGAGCCGCCGGCATACCCGCTACGCGCTTTCGCGCCGCTCACGGCCGTTCACGCCGCCAATGCGTTGCTCCATGCGGCCATTGAAGGCCCCGACTCGCTCGAAGCGCAACTCGACACCGAATTCCTTGCGGCAGCGAAATGCTCGACGCGAGTGAGCGCGTGGCAGGACATCGTTAGCGAAGTATTGGAGAGGACGGTGACATCGTGAATAAGAGAGTGCTGTTCGTCGACGACGAGCCGAATGTGCTGTCTGCCGTGCAGCGCACGTTGCGAGGTCATTTCGAGGTGGAGACGTGCGACGACCCGACGCGAGCGGCGAGCATGCTGTGCTCACCAACACCCTTTGCGGTGCTCGTGTCGGACATGCGGATGCCGGGAATGAACGGCATCGAGCTCCTTGCGGAGGCCAAGAAAGCCGCGCCCGACACCGTTCGCGTCATGCTGACGGGCAACGCGGACCAGCAGACCGCCATCGACGCCGTCAACAAAGGCGAGATTTTCCGTTTCCTGAGCAAGCCAACCGACCCGGCAGTGTTGCGCAGCGTGCTCGAGCTGGGCGTGCGGCAGCATCAACTGATCACCGCGGAGAAGGAGCTGCTCGAGAGAACCCTCAACGGCAGCCTCAAGGTGCTCGCGGATATTCTCTCGATCGTCAAACCGGAGATCTTCGGCAGGACCGATCGCCTGCGCGCGAAGGCCAAGGAGATAGCCGCACGCCTCGGCGGTATCCCCGAATGGGAGCTCGACACCGCGGCCTCGCTCGCGCTGCTCGGCTGCGTTGGACTCTCGGCGGAAGTGCTCGACAAAGTCCTGCAAGGCGCGGCGTTGAACGCAACCCAAAAACTGGAGTACGTGGCGCACCCGTTGTTGGCGGCGGACTTGGTCAAGAACATTCCGCGGATGGAGAACATCGCCGATACCCTGCTCTATCAACACAAGCACTTCGACGGCACGGGCTTTCCCGGCGATCAGCGCCGCGGCGATGACCTGCCGATCGGCGCGCGAATTCTGCACGTGGTGCTCGCCTACGATGAACTCAAGAATCAGGGGTGGTCGGACGCCTCGATCTACGAGAATCTTCGTGGTCAAAAGAGTCGCTTCGACCCCAAAGTGCTCGTCGCCTTCGGCGCCTGTATCGGAGAGGCCGGCGCGTCGAAGGTGCTCAGAATCCCGATCAAAGAGATCAGGGACGGGATGCGGATCGAAGAGGATGTGAAGACGATGACTGGGATACTGCTGGTGTGCCACGGGCAAGAAGTCACACCCACCGTCCGCCAGCATCTGACGAAGTTCCACGATGCGGGCTTGCTCGGCGGCCAGGTGCTCGTCATGGCCGCGCGAGACAAAGCCGCGTCGGCCGCCTGACCCGCCGACGGGAATCGATTCATGAGCAACGCGATAGTTAAGGTACTGATCGTCGATGACAGCGCCGCCGATCGCGAAATCGCCTCGCGGATGCTGCGTCCGCAGTTCAGCGTCGTCGAAGCCCCCAATGTAGCGCAGGGACTCGCGTTGTTTGCGCAGGAGAAACCCGACTGCGTGCTTCTCGACCACCACATGCCGGGCATGGACGGCCTCGAGGCGCTGGCGGAGTTCGTCCAAGCGCGAGCCGTCGTGATCATGGTGAGCGCCGAGGATAGCGAGGTGCTTGCCGCAGAGGCGTTCAAGCGTGGCGCTCGCGACTTCATTCAAAAACGCAATCTCACGCAATCAGTGTTGCTGCGGATGATCGCTCGCGAGCAAGAACGCCGCCGGCTCGAGCTCGCACTGCAGGCCACGCAACAACGCTTCGACGAGGTCGCAGCACGAATCGCGGAGGTTCTCTGGGTGTGCTCGCTGGAGGGCGAGTTCTTGTACTTGAGCCCCTCGTTTGAGCAAATTTGGGGAAGACCTCGGGAAGGAATGACGTTGGCGCTCTGGGGCGGCTCTCTACATCCCGACGACCAGGCGTTGAATGTGAAAGCGATGGATCTCTGGGCCGCCGCCGCCGAGCACAATCTCGAGTATCGGATCGTTCGCCCCGACGGACAGACTCGTAGAATCCGCAACCACGCTTATCCGATCTTCGAGAACGGAACGCTGGCGAGGTACGGAGGTATCGCGCGCGACGTGACCGAAGAGAACCGCTTACAACTGGAGCTGCGCCTCGCACAGAAGCTCGAGGCGATCGGTCAGCTCGCCGCGGGCGTCGCTCACGAGATCAACACCCCCGCGCAATATGTCAGCGACAATGTCACGTTCTTGTCGGAGGCATTTGGCGATCTGCTGCCCGTACTGAAATCCGTCGCCGGCTTGCGGAAGACGGGACAAGCAGCCACCCCCGCGCAAGTCGACGAGCTATACAACCTCGCCAAGGCTGCCGATCTCGACTATCTGGTGACCGAGCTCCCGACAGCACTGCAACAAACCGCGGCGGGCGTCGAGCAGGTCAAGAAGATAGTGAAAGCGATGAAGGAATTCTCGCACCCCGCGGACGACTTGAAGGCCATCGACCTGAATCACGTGATCGAGACCACCATCACCGTGGCTAAGAACGAATGGAAATACGTCGCCGACGTCGCTCTGGATCTCGCAGCCGATCTACCGGCAGTCGCTTGCAACCCGTCGGAAATCCAGCAAGTGCTGCTGAACCTCATCGTCAATGCCGCTCACGCGATCAGCGACGTAGTTGGCCGCGACGGCAAGACCAAAGGCGAAATCAGGATTAGCACGCGCGCCGATGGCGCCGACGTCGTGATTGCCGTCGCTGATACGGGCGGCGGTATACCCGCCGCGATTCTCGACAAGATCTACGACCCCTTCTTCACGACCAAGGCGGTCGGCAAAGGCACGGGGCAAGGTCTTGCGATCGCGCATCGGATCGTCCGGGAACGGCATCGTGGCACGATCGACTGCGAATCGAAGGTAGGCGAGGGGACTCGGTTCACCATTCGACTACCCGTCACCGGCCCAATCGAAGCAAGCGCGCCGATCGAACGCTGAGTGGCGGGTTAGCCGTCGCATCCATGGCCAAAAACGAACGCCAACGATCCCCGCAGGAGCACAGGCGATGGTTGTGCATTGCGGCATTGTGTCTTGGCGTTGCGGCCGGACGAGGGCTAGCACAGGAGGCGTCGTTGCACGTTTCCGAGCGCAGCGTAAAAGCCGCGTTCCTGTACAAGTTCGCGAGCTACGTCCAGTGGCCCGATGTCGACGCCAAAACCGATGCGCCCATTACGATTGGCGTCATCGGCGCAACGGATTTCGCGCGTGAGCTCGCGGAAATTACGGCGAACCGCACCATCAACAGCCGGCGGATCAACGTTCGGCGTCTCACCATGGGCACTTCACTCGACGATCTCGAAATTCTGTTCATCGCGAAGGAAGAGGGCGACCATTTGCCGCAGCTGCTTTCCGCCGCGCGAGATAAGCCGATTCTTACGGTCACCGAATCGGACGGCGCGTTGTCGAGCGGCAGCATCATCAATTTCACGGTCGACCAGGATCGTGTCCGCTTCGAAATTTCTTTGTACGCCGCCGAGAAGAGTCAGCTGCGGCTGAGTGCGCGCTTGCTCGCCGTCGCGCAAGGCGTTCACCGAGGCCCGGAGCCGGGGCAATGATCGGCATCAGAACGGTGCGCAACAAATTATTGCTCGTGGTGCTCGCGACGAACGCGGCCGCCCTCTCGATCACGGCCGTGTTGATGGTCGCGTACGACCTGCACACGTTTCGCGAGACGTTGCAGAACGACTTGAGCGCACAGGCCGACGTGCTCGGTCTCGCGGCCGGCCCCGCCCTTGAATTCGACGATCCGGAGGCGGCGAAAGAGTACCTCGAATTGCTCCGGGCGAAGCCCATCATCCATTCGGCCGCCATCTACACGTCCAAAGGGGCCGTCTTCGCAACGTATTCAGGAACAGCGGACGCCCATACCGAATTTCCCAAGATTCCTGAGAGCGACAGCTATCAGATCCGCGGTGGCGAGGTAGTCTTGTCGAAACGCATCGTTTCGAACAACGAGATTCTCGGCACGGTCTATTTCAGCGCCGCCTATGAGCCCAACCGGCGGCTTCGAGACTACCTTGGGATCTTGGGGTTGGTGCTCGCCGGGAGCCTTGCGGCGACGGTATTGATGTTCTTGCGAATCCAAAACACCGTCACGGGGCCGATTCTCGACGTTACGGCGGTCGCGCGTCGTGTCATGGAGGAGAGAGATTTCTCTTTGCGCGCGCGCAAGACGACTCACGACGAAGTAGGCGTCCTAGTCGATGCGTTCAACAGCATGCTTTCTGAAATCGGCAACCGCACGACAACGTTGGAACAGTCGAATCGCGAGCTGCAGCGCGAGATAGCCGAGCGTGAGGGTGCCGTGAGGGCGCGCGACCGGAGCGAACGGCGTATCCGCACTCTAGTGTCGGCGATCACTAAAGTGGTGTGGGTGGCCGATTGGCGAGGCCACATCACCGAAGAGAGCAGCTCCTGGCAGACCTATACCGGTCAACGGTTCGAACAGTACCGGGATGCCGGTTGGCTCCAGGCGTTCGACGAGCAAGGAAGGAAGGAGGTCGAGCTTGCTTGGGCACATGCGGCGAATGTACCGGCGACGTTCGAGCTCGAGCTGCGCCTCTGGCATGCCGTAACGGAGCGTCACCATTACGTGCGGTTGCGTGCGGTCCCCGTGATCGACCAAGACGGTGGAGTCGCCGAGTGGATCGGAGCTGTCCAAGACATCGAAGACCGGCGCGTGTTGGAGCAGAGCCTCCGCACGCTCAACACCGAACTCGAGCAACGCGTCGCCGATCGCACTTCCCAGCTGCAAGAGGCGAACAAGGACCTCGAGACTTTCAGCTACTCCGTGTCGCACGATCTGCGGGCGCCGATACGCGCAATCGGCGGGTTCTGCACGCTGCTCGTGCAGGACCACGCAGCGCAGCTCGATGCCGAGGCGCGGCGCAAGTTCGGCGTGATCCAGAGCGAAGCCGCCCGAATGGGCGTGCTCATCGACGATCTGCTCGCCTTTTCAAGGCTAGGACGCAAGGCTCTGCAGGCCACGGCGCTCGACATGCGTGAGCTCGCCAACAAGGCGTACGCTCAGCTGACCCGCGACCAGCCGGATCGAAAAGTGGAGTTTCGGCTCGGCTCTTTGCCGACGGCCAACGGCGACCGGAGTTTGTTCGAACAGGTCTGGGTCAATCTACTATCGAACGCCGTAAAGTTCTCCTCGAAGAAGGAGAATGCGACGATAGAAGTCGGCGCGATCAGCGAAGAGCGCGAGCACGTTTATTTCGTGAGGGACAATGGTGCGGGATTCGATCCTCGCTACGGCAAGAATCTGTTCGGCGTGTTCCAGCGTTTACATGGCAACGATGAATTCCCGGGAACGGGCGTGGGGCTCGCGCTGGTGCACCGTATCGTGACACGCCACGGCGGCCGGATCTGGGCGGACAGTAAGCTCGGCGAAGGCGCAACGTTTCATTTCACCGTACCGAAGGAGTCATCCGGTGGAGCAGTTTGAAGAAGTCGGGATACTCCTCGTCGAGGACAATACGTTCGACGCCGAGCTCACTATTCGCAGCTTCAAGGACCAGAAGCTCGCGAACAGCGTCACGTGGGTAAAGGACGGCGAGGAAGCGCTCGACTATGTATTTCGCCGCGGCGCCTACGCCCAACGAACCGGCAGCGATCCACGTTTGATTTTGTTAGACCTGAAGATGCCACGAGTCGGCGGCATCGAAGTCACGCGCGAACTCAAGAGCAACGAGCTCACGAAGCACATCCCGATCGTCATCATGACTTCATCGAACGAAGAGAGCGACATCGCGGTGTGCTACAAGCTTGGCGCCAATAGCTACATCGTCAAGCCGCTCGATTTCACGTCGCTCGCAGAGGTGGCGCGTCAAGCGGGTTACTACTGGCTCGCCGTCAATCGCGGGCCCATGTGACGAGCCGCCCGCCGCCGACTAGAACGACCAGAGAACTCTGAGAAAGGCGCTGCGCTCGATCTGATTGCCGCCACCCGAGCTAAATTCGACGTGGCGGTCGTCGTTCAAATTCTGCACTGAAAAGGACGCGTCGAGCCGTTCGCGCGGCCGCCAGAGCAGGCTCGTGTCGACGGCCACGTAACTCGGGACGCCTTGGTTGGGCAACGCCGCAATACGGCGGGCCGCAACGTACAAGCGCAACGCGTGCGGCAGGTCGAGGAACGAGTGCACCGACACCTGGCTCCCCGGGCTATTGCCGCCGAGCAGCGGCCGCAGCGCGTCGGTGCTGCCGGCCTTCGTCTTAAGATCGAGATCGAAACCCGTGTATTGGAACCGGAGCCGCCAGCCGTCCACCGGCTGCCAGTTCGCGACGAACGTCCCACCCGATGAATGTCCCTCCATCAGGCTCTCGAGCGACTGGTGCAGGATAGCGTAGGGCAGCGGCGACATGAGCACGAGCGTTACGGCGCCCGGCTCGACGGTTTGCAGGTGGTCGTAGGAGTTTTGGAACACGCTGAGGTCGAACGACAAGCGCCCCGTGACGCGGATGCGATAGCCCGCCTCGTACGCGAGGAGGGTCTCCGACAAAAGGTCGTGGTTGCCCTCGGCCGTGACGTAAACGGGAATCGGAATTGTCGGCGCAGCGATCGGCACAGTCAGCTGCAAATCCACGTCGAGCCGTGCGGGAATCCGGACCGCGCGCGATGCAGCCGTCCAGAAAGATTGCCGGTCGCTCATGAGCCACGAAAGCCGCACGTTCGGCTGTGTCTCCGAGCCCGTATAGTCGTTGTGCTCGAACTTCGACCCGAGCGTGAGATACCACTTGTCGCTCTTGAGCGCGATCTTGTCCTGGAGAAACGCGCTGAACGTATGATCGTCGCGGTGGTCGGGATCGAAACTCACGAGCGCGGAGTTACCGATCTCGTCCGCGCTCGACCGGAAACCCATGCCCCACAGCACGTCGTGGCGTTCGCGCTGCCGGAGGTGGTGCTGAAAGTCCACGTCGAGCGTGTCGCGCTTCTCGTGATACGTGTTCGGAATGTCGCGGTTCGTGTGGTCGTAGTACGCCTGCAATGCGAACGAAGCGTGGTTGCCGAGCGTGCGCTCCCAACGCGCGAGCGCGTTCGCACCGCGAAGCTCTGCGTCGCTCGTCGTGCTCCCCGCCGGCAGAGTGCCGAGCGTGAACGAGTCCTGGAAGGTGCCACCTTCCTCACCACCGTAGACGTCTCCCTGCACCGTGAACCGGTCGGCGTCCGCCGATCCCCAGTCCAAGCGAAAACCTGCCTGCGCCATATGTGCGGCGTCGGTGCCCTCGGCGCCTGTTAGCTGCGTCGTCGGGCCGCGGTCGAAATACTTCACGTAAGCGCGCGCTGCAATGTCCCGGCCGAGCGTGCCGCCATAACGGAAGCCGGCGAACCCCCGCTCCTCATTGCCGCCGCCGGCTTCGAGGAACGCGCCGCTCGTGCTCGCGGCGGGCCGCGTGATGATGTTGATGACACCGTTGACCGCGTTCGCGCCCCACAGCGTGCCGCCTGGGCCCGCGATCACTTCGATGCGATCGATGTCCTCGAGCAATGTGTCCTGCACATCCCAAAAGACGCCGGCATAGAGTGGCGAGTACACGCTGCGCCCGTCGATGAGCACGAGCAGCTTGTTCGCGAGATCGCTGTTGAAACCACGGATCGTGATCGACCATGCCGCGGCGTTGCGGCGCGCCACTTCGACGCCGGGGGCGAGCCGCAGGGCTTCCGCGATCGACCTCACGCCGGAGCGGCGAATCTCGTCTCCGGTGATCACGAAGACGGCAGCGGGCGCATCTGCCAGGCGCTCTTCCGCTCGCGAGACGGAGGTGATTTGAAGGTCCGCCAACTGCTCGATACTCATATCGAGCAAGTCCCCCGCGTCGGCCAGCGCGGAATGTGCGCCGCCAAACAACGCAGCGCTCAGCGCGAGACCGGCGGAATTCAGTAGGTTTTTGTTCCTCACTGTCACAGCACCCGAGATCCAATGAGCCTCGAACGTTAGACGCTGCAAGCCCGGCGGAAACTGATTTACGTCACGTTTTTTACAAAATGCATAGAGAGGCTAAACGGTCGAGGCTATCGCACTCGGACGGCGGCACGTGGGTCGTCGAGACCACGAACCTCCGCGCGGCGGCGACGTACCGCAACGCGCGCCAGAATCTTAAGATCACCAAGCGCTTCAAACCCGTCGACCGCGACACGCTGAACTGGGAAGTTCGGTTCGAACGGCAAGTTTCGACGCGCCAGATTTGCGCTGTGTTACCTTGGCCCGCACAGGGTAGCGGGCCGCCGCCCGCGGGGAGGCGAGCAATGCGAACGGGGTTCAAGTGGTTCTGTCTCGTGGCCGGCGCCGCGGCGTTCGTGACCGCGAGCCGCGCGGACGTCGATCCGAAAGCCGTGCTGGTGGTGCCGGCGGGCGAGGTCAAATGGGTCCGCAATGCGGCCGGCACGAATGAAACGGCCGTGCTGTTCGGCGACCCGAGCAAGCCCGGCCCCTACGTGATGCGCATCAAATGGCTGCCCGGCAACTTCAGCCGCCCGCACATTCACAATACGGATCGGTTCTTCGTCGTGATCTCCGGCACCTGGTGGGTCGGCAGCGGCACGAAGTTCGATCCCGCGAGCACCGTGCCGGTGAAGCCCGGCAGCTACGTCGTCCACTTCACCGGGCAACCGCACTACGACGGCGCGAAGGACGAAGAGACCGTGATCCAGGTGTTCGGCACGGGGCCGCTCACGACCGAAGTCGTCGAGAAGAAGTAGCGGCGCGCGCCGCTAGTGGAAGCGGTAGCCGATCACGATCGCCCAGACGCTGTAGTAGATCAGCAAAAACAGCGTGAGGCAGGTGCCCGCGATTCTTAGCGGTTGCGGCGCCACGCGCTTCCACACGCCGATCGCCTGGAACACGCGCGACACGACGAGCGCGATGCCGCTCCACATCAATACCGTGCGATTGCCGCCGGCGAGCTCGACGAGCGCCATGAGAATCAGGATCAGCGGGACGTACTCGCCGAAGTTGCCGTGCACGCGTATCAGCGCCTGCAGCGCCGGAACACCGCCGTCGCCGAGACTCACCCGGTGCTTGATACGCGCTCTGATCACCAGCGCGGACAGGACCCCGTACAAGACACCGAGCATGCCGGCGGTGATCAATGTGTTGGTCAGGATCGGCATGCGGTACCCCTATGCGACAGCGTTGGCGGGCAGCGTCCGTCGGTGGTGGCGGTCAGGTCAAGCTCGAATCGAGGGCCTGGCACTATCTCGGCCGGCGCCGCTATCGCTATAATCGCCGCGGATTCAGCGAGGGAGCCCGCCGTTGCGCCATCAAGACCAGCAGTTCTTCGACAGCTTCATGCTCGTGCTCGGCATTCTGATGGGCGTAGCAGTCGGTTTGTTCTTCCTCGCGCGAGCCATCTCGATCGACACCCAGGGCAAGTACGTGGCCGCCGACCCAGCGGTGCTCGCCGCCATCGATGCCCGCATCAAGCCCGTCGGGCACGTGCTGCTGGCGGGTGACGCCGAGCTCGCAGCCGCGGCGGCCGCAGCGGTTGCCGCTCCGAAGCCCGAAGCCGCTCCGCTCACGGGAGTACAGGTTTACAACGCCGCCTGCATCGCGTGTCATGCCCCGCCCGGCGTGAATGGCGCGCCGCCGATGGGCGATGCCGCAGCCTGGGCTCCGCGCATCGCGCAAGGTGTGGACACGCTGCACATGCATGCGCTCACGGGCTTCCAGGGCCAGAAGGGCTTCATGCCGCAGAAAGGCGGCCGCGTGGATCTTTCGGACGCCGAGATCGTGGGCGCCGTGGACTACCTGGTCGAGCAGGCGAAGAAGAAGTAATCCTTCTAGGCTTGGCGGAGCTTCGCGCCGACAGGCGTCGGCGCGCCTCCACTGCCGCTATTTCACGCCCGCATCCGAGCGGTACTCCGTGCGCGCTTTCTCGACCAGCGGCGCCGGCATGACCGTCGCGCGGATCTTGAACGGCACGTGCTCCTCGACCTGCACCTTCGCGGACGGCTTGTCCTCGCCCCAGGTCAGCGTCACTTCCGTGCCCGGCGCTGCGAACTTCGCGTCGATCGTGCCGAGCGAAAGCATCGCGCGCTCGTTTGCCGAGTAGCCCGTCCACGTCGAAATTCCGACGACTTTGCCGTTCGCCTCTACGCGATCGGCGTGGAAGGTGTCGTACAACGACATCGGCAAGTTGATGAATTTCGCCATCGGCCCCTTGTGGAACATCGAGCCGTAAGCCGCCGCGGTGTCGTCGCCGTTCCAGACGAACGTGACTTTCTTGCGGCGCTGGCTGCTGCCGTCCGCCACCATTTTCTCGAGAGCCGCGCGGCCGACGAAGTCGTGATCGAAGCCGATGATGCGGCCGTAGTCCATGTCGTACGGCGTGAAGTAGTAGTCCTCGATGTTATCGGAGTGGAAGCTGCCACCGAGCGGCGACGTCGTCTCGTAGGCCTGGTCGGTGAGCCACTCGCGATACGCCTTCATCTTTTCGCCCGAGTAGACCGCAGGCAGCGGACGCGGCAACCAGCCGGACTCGAGTGCGTTCGTGTGATACGCGCGGCCGCCGACCTGCACTAAGCCGCTCTTCTTGCCGGCTTCAAGCAGCGCTGCCATCACCTTGTCGTTGTCCTTCCAGGGCCCCCACATCTCGAAGCCCGGTTCGCCCGCCATGCCGTGGCGCAGCGCCCGCACGTCGCAGCCCGCGATCTTGAAGCGGGTCATATGGAAGAACTTCAGCTTCGGCGGCTCCTGACCCGTGGCTTCACGGATCACGTCCATGGCACCTGGGCCCTGCACCTGGCAGCGCCAAAGCTTGGGATCGCCTTTGCGGTAGAACGAGTTGTCGTCGCGCCAGACCTGCACGTTGTAGCCGCCTGTCACGGCGTTGAAGTGCAGCCAGTTGATCGACGGAGGAATGCCGACGGCTTGGTACTCATCCTCTTCGAGGTGGAACAGGATGTTGTCGCCGATAACGTAGCCGTCGTGATTCACGGCGACGAATTGCTTCGCCATGTCGACCGGCCACTTCGCCACGCTGTTGATAGCGAGCTTGCTGATGACCTTCAGCGCATCCGGGCCTTTGATGTTCAGGTTCGCCATGTGGTGCGACTGATCGAACAGCACGGCGGTGCGGCGCCACGCGATTTGCTCATCGCGCCAGTTCGTGAACTCCGGTATCACGCGCGGCACGATGGCCGGCGGAGACGTCGATTCCCACAGCAGCTTCACAGGGCCGCCGGCTTGCTTGATCGCTTCTTCCAGATTCTTTGCCATGGTCGTATTTCCAGTCTCTCTTCTATACGGGGCGAGCGTATCGGCCATGGCGACTGCCATGCGTGCACTCATTTTTTTGAAACATGGCGCGCCCGGAGGGATTCGAACCCCCGACCCCTGCCTTCGGAGGGCAGTACTCTATCCAGCTGAGCTACGGGCGCGTGGCCGGCAGTATATCGCGCGGTAGGGCTGCCAGCCGCCCGCGGTTACTTCAGCAGATCAGCTGCTTTGGCCAGGCCCGCGCGAGCGCACTCGTCGTCGTCCTTCTGGCTCGAGCCGGAGCTCGCGACGCCGCCCAGAATTTCACCGTTGATGGTGATCGGCACGCCACCGCCAAGCGCCAGGATACCGGGCACGTTGCGCTGCGGCGCTCGAGTCGGATCGTTCGCCGTGGCCTGCTGGAAATCGAGCGTCGAAGACCGAAACACCATCGCCGTGTAGGCCTTGCCGCGGGCCATGTCGATCGTCGCCGGGCTGGCCAGCTCGTCGCGCAGCACGACGAGCAACGTCCCTGAACGGTCGACCACCGCCACGCTCGTGTGGAACCCGCGGCCTTTGCATTCGGCAAGCGCGGCCTCGGCGATCGTCTTTGCAAGGTTCAGGGACAGGATCTTCTGCGTCACGACCCCTTGCGCCCCGGCCACCAATGCGCCGAGCAACGCGGCGGCCAGAACCATGCAGCGAGTCACGACACGCATCGCCTGCCTCCTACGCCCTACTTGCGCTCCGGCAGCGCGAACACATACAACGCATTGCCGTTCGCCGGATGATGAACGTCCGGCGTGATCAGCGACGGCACGACGCGCGGGCTGCCGCCGCCGGTGCCGGTGGGCACCGCGACGAACTGCCGGCCGCCGACGCTGAACGTGATCGGGAAGCCCTGCACCGACGTGCCGAGCCGCGTCTGCCACAAGATCTTGCCGGTCTGCACGTCGATGGCCTTGAACTGCCGATCGAGATCGCCGACGAACGCCACACCGCCGCGGGTGGAAAGCACGGCCGTCAGGAACGGCGCGCGTTGCTGGATCGACCACAGCTCCTTCAGCGTGCGCGTGTCGTACGCGGCGAGCTTGCCGACGTTGCCGTTCGTACCCGGCATCTCGTAGAAGCGCCGGTCCCCCGCCGTGCCGCCGCCGCCGAGCACCTTCTCGACGTTCAGGCCGCGCATCTCCATGCAGCTTTGACTCAGGGGAATGATGAGGCGCTGCGTCGGTGCGTTGTAGCTGATGGCCTGCCAGTTGTGACCGCCCTCGGTGCTGGGGCACGCCTGCACCCATTCCCCGACCTTGCCGTCGACGATGTCGGCGCGATAGCGCGGCTGGCCGGTCTCGGGATCGAACTTGTCAAAAACGTTCTGCAGCACCGTCTCGTGATGGTCGATGTACGCGCCGGTCTGCCGATTCAGCTTCCAGAGGATGCCGGGCTTGCCGATCGTGAACACCGCTTTCTCGCCGCCGACGTCGACCAGCACGCGCTCATATACTTCGTCGAGATCCAGCGACTCGCCGGGTGCGTGCTGGTAGTACCACTTGAGCTGGCCGGTGTCGGGATCGAGCGCGACCGTGCTGCTCGTGTAGAGCGCCTTGTCGAGCGCCGAATTGCCGCGGCTCGCGGGCACCCACGGCTTCGGCTGGGCCACGCCCCAGTACGTGGTGTTCAAATCGGGGTCGTAGCTACCGGTGATCCACGTGTCGCCGCCTGCGCGAAATTGATCCGTGATATCGCCCCAGGTATCGCCGCCGGGCCTGTTGCTCGTGGCGACGGTCTCGAACCGCCAGAGCTCGTGCCCGTCCTTCGCGTCGTACGCGCTGATGAAGCATTTCTCTTTGCGATACAGCGTGCAGTTGCTCAACCCCTGGATGACTTTGCCGTGAATAACGATCGGGCCGCTCGGCGCTTCGTACGCGCCGTTCGTGCGGTCACCGAGGATCTTCTCCCACACGATCTGGCCGGTCTTCGCAGACAGCGCGACGAGCCGCGCATCGTTCGTGGCGATGAAAATCTTGTCCTCGTAGATCGCGAGGCCGCGCGTGGCCTTCGCCGCCACGATCGGCCCGACGCGGTTCTCCCAGATCAGCTCGCCCGTCGCGGCGTCGATCGCTTGCACGATGTTGGTCGAGTTGTTCAGGTACAGCACGCCGTCGCGCACGATCGGCGCGGGCTCGCTCCAGCCGCCGTCCGTCATGGACCAGACCCACTGCAGAGTGAGCTGGCTCACGTTGTCGCGCGTGATCGCGTTTAGCTCGCTGTAATTCCACGCGCGATAGTTGCCGCGCATCATCAGCCAGTCGGCGCCAGGCTGCGCTCGGAGGTCGGCATCGGTAACGGGCCGTACGCGCTCGGCGTTGCCGGCCACGCTGATGCCGGTGCGACCGCCGGGCGTGGCGGTGGCGGGCACGGCGCTCGCGAGAGCGACGCGAAACGCGTCAGTCATCGTGCCCGTCGCTACGCTGCCGATGCGAACGGGCGTCGTGGCGGCGAGCTCGGAATTGCCGGGCACCGCACCGTTCGCCGCGAGCATGAACGCCGCGAGGTTCACGTAGGTGGGCGTACCGAGGCCGCCGGGAGTCGCGGGCGGCGGCGGCATCGCCACGCCCAAGAACGTCACGAGATCCTGCGCCGTTCGGTCGCTCCACGTGCGCATGAAGTCGGCGCCCGCGAGCGGCTTCGCTTCGTTCGCGCCGCGCAGATCGGGCTGGTGGCAGCCGGCGCAATTCGCGAGATACGACGCTCGCCCCGCGGTCACCTGCTGCGCCGTGAAAGGAGCGCCCTGGGCATACGCCAGCGATGCAGCGGTGCACAGCGCTGTCATGAAACCAAGACGAGCGAGCATGTTCATGGCAGCAACCAACCCCAGAGGTTGCCGTCCGGAGCGCTGGCACTCGCGATCTGCACGTAGACGTGGCCGCGGCGTACGCCCTCCGCCTGCGCGGCAGTCAATGCCAGCGTGGCCGTAAAGTCGCCGTTGGGTGCCGCGGGGACCATGAAGTCCGCAATCGCGGGGCCGCGCACGCCCGTGGCCCCGCCCTCGTGCACCCGGGCCACGGTGGCAACGCCTTTCAGTCCGGTGAAGTTGCCCTTCAGCGTGAGCTTCGTGCCGTTGAGCTCCGCGGTTGCGCTGCCGTGGCCGGTAGTGGCCGCGGCCGTCGATGCTTCGATAGGTACGGGCGTGAGCCGAATGCGGAACGTGTCGGCGGCGCTCGCGCCTGCCGCAACGCCACAAGCCATCATGGCAACGAACAGGCGCGCGCTGCGCCCAGCGGTGAATCGCAAGCTCATGAGTCCCCCCGGTAGCGACGTCGGCGGTCGAGCTCGACCGCGCTATGCTCCGATTCTACCGACGGCCACCCCGTCGGGGGTAGCGGCCCGCCGGTCAGGGATCGCTAGAGCGCGCGGCGCCTGCGTGCCACAGCGACTCGAATTCGGCCTTGGAGACGTTGCTGTCGAGCATCGCGAACGACAACCGGGCCAAGCCGAACCAGCCGGGGCGCGCGTCGCTCGGAATCAGCTGGTGGGTGATCAGGCCGTCGTCGCCAATGCCGAGCTCGCGTTGCACCCAGCCATCTTCGTCGACTTCCGTGTAGAGCGCGCCCCGCAGAGTGGCGAGCTCGCTCGGAGTCCATTTCAAGTAGAACATTCGCCGCCGTCTATTGTTGTTATACGGGTCCGGCGATTATAGCCAGCGAACCCGTGCCGCCGCCGCGGCGCGACATAACTCCGGCCAATAGAAACTCGTGCGTCGGCCGACGCCCTTAATCTGCGGCGCCCGCACCGACGCTTAGCTGCGCTCGCGAGGCCGCGCTTCGTTGATGCGCAGCGCGCGGCCGCCCAAGTCTTTGCCGTTCAGTTGCGCGACCGCGGCTTCCCCCTCGCTCTGGTTCGGCATCTCGACGAAGCCGAACCCGCGCGAGCGGCCCGTCTCGCGATCCATGAGGATCTTGACGGACGAAACCGCGCCGTGAGCGGAGAACGCTTGGCGAAGCTCGTCTTCACTCATGCCATACGACAGATTGCCAACATAGATATTCATCGCTACGACTCTCACGCCGTTGCCCGACTTGAAAGCGACTCAACCAACGGCGGGGGAAGAGCGCCGAGCGACGATCAGCACCAACGCCCGATGGGCGCTGCGTAGACTCTACGGCGGCGGTTTTGGCCGGTCAATCCCGGACTCAAGATGGTGACAGACTGCGGAGGGCAGCGACTCCGAGCCGAATGGCCGCGCGTATGGCGCGCTAGCGGCGCAGCGGTGTGACGGCCGTGAGCCTCACGTCGAGCTCGTCGCCGATCAGGTTCTTGTCGTAGTCGATGTAGATCTCCGTCGGGTAACCGAGCGTCGAGTCATACTGGGCGCGGATTTCCACATGGCGCTGCTGCGCGGCCGCGATCAGCTCGAAGAGCCCGTCGACCGTCCAGTAATACTCGAAGTTCTTCTCGGCAGCCGGCACTTCGGTCGTGGACCCGGCGGGCCTGTGCCGCACGTTCACCACCTTGCCGTCGCGCACGCTGACGACAGTCTCGGGCGGAGAATCGCGGTGGCACTCGCAGAACTTGTGGTAGCCGTACTCGTAGTTGCCGAGCTTGGCCGCACGCCACTTCGCGCGTGCCGCATCGAACGCGCCGTCGGCGCTCGCGGGCGCGGGCTGTGCGGCAACGAACAAAACAACGACCAGACACATCACTGCGCGCATCACTTCTTCTCGTCGTTGCCGGCCAGCACGCAGTGGCGCGCGAAATCGAGCGCGTCGTTTGTCGTCCAGTCGCCGCGCGCCTTATCACGCATCGCAGCGCACCAGCGCTTCGAACCGACTTCGGGTGCGCACGCCGCGATGGCGGCTACGAGACTCGCCATCAGCACTGCACGCACCGCAATGGTCGTCGTTACACCCACCTGCATCGACCTTCTCCGGAAAAAACTAGAACGGCGTCATTCTAAACGCGGCCTCGCACGGTCGCCCACATCAGAACGGCCGCCACGAGCAGCCCGAGATCGCCCCAGCCCGCCCACCTCAACCAGTGATCGGTACCCATCAGGAACGCGCCGATCGGAAAAAACGACGCGAGGAAGAACAGCACCAACACGACAGGGTGGCCGTAGGCGGACGCGATGCCCGCGAACACGGCGAACGCGACGAGTGCGAGCGCCATGATCACGCTCACGCCGGACAGGGGCAGGCCGGCAGCCGGGACCCACAACGTATACGCCCACGCGATCGCGAGTGCAGCCGCGCACAGCATGCCGAGAACGCGCCCCACCCAGTTGATTACTTTGGCCATGACTACAGTTTTGCGGACGCAACGACGATGGCCGCCGCGAACAATGTGAGGCCGATTCCGAGCCCCAACCCCGCCCCGATCATCGTTCCAATCACGACGTTGCCGGCCACGATACCCACCAGCGCGCCGAGGGCAGTACCCCACAGCACACCGCCCGGAATCGCGAGCTTGCCCCACCACGGAAAGAGCTCGGCCTGCGGCGGCGGCGCGTCGGTCGTCCGCTTTGGAGCGTCGGCCATCAGGTCGCCTGTCGCAGCGCGGCTCGTGTCATCGACATGCTCCCCCGAGCGGACGCGCAGCGTGTCAGAGTCTCGTGACGATCACTTTGCCTTTCGGCGCCTCGCGCAGCTCTTTGTCTTTGTACAGCAGACGATCGGCGGCGGCCACCACGACCTGCAACGCGTTGCCGTTATCGGGGAACGTGGCGGCGCCCACGTTCGCCTTGATCCGGACCATCTTTACGTCGACCTCGAGCGTTGTCGAGAACACGACATTACGTATGCGTTGGGCAACTTCTTCGGCGATGTCCTTGTCGGCATTGCTGAGCAACACGACGAACTCGTCGCCACCGTAACGCGCGACGAGATCGGTCGAGCGCGTCAGCCGCGTCAGCGCCTCCGCCACGAGCTTCACGGCGCGATTGCCGGCGTCATGCCCGTAGGTGTCGTTGATTTCCTTCAGATGCTCGATGTCGACCATCAGCACGGAGTAGTTTCGGCCTGCGCGATTCGCGGCGTCGTGCTCTTGCTCGGCGAGCCGGGAGAACGCACGCAGGTTGTAGAGACCGGTCAGCTCGTCGCGATCGGACAGTGCGCGTATGCGGCCCTTGGCCGTGTTGATGTTGTCCACCAACAGCGACGTGCAGAACGCCACGAGCGCGAACGGCGCCAGCACTCCGACCGCGGCTAGCGCAAACGGCGTGTCCAACCCGGCGCTCCCGAGCGTGAGCCACTCGACCAGCGTGTAGCAGCCGCAGACCAGGATCATCACGAGAGCGGTGGCGCGTTTGCCGAGCGCGAGTGCGGCCGTAACGATCGGCAGCAGATACAGATTCACGAGCGGGCTCATGATGCCGCCGGCGAACATGAGCACAGCCGTCAGGAACGCAAGCATCGCGAGAATCTCGATCGCAAGCTTCACGTGCACGTGGGCGGCGAACGGTCGCGCATAACGGAACAGCAGCACGAACGCCGCGAACACGAGCAACACGCCGAGCACGCCCGGGCTCCTCGCGAGGCCCGGGTTGCCGATGAACAGATACAGCACGACGAGGATCAGGAGCAGCCATTCGACTTCAGCAATGCTGCGAGCAAACCCGCGCAGCTGGGCCTGCTCGATCTCGAGACTGCGCTCGATCGGATCACGACTCACGGCGCACCCCCTTGCAGCAACACGGACAACGGCACGAGCGCAACGCCACTCGCCTCGAGCGCCGGCAGCTCGCGCTCGAGCAGCGCGAGCGTCGCAGAGTAGGGATGACCGATGCCAACCGCCATGCCATGCGCGCGTGCCAACGCGAGCAACCGCTGCCACTGCGCTTCGATGGCAGCGGGCGCGGGATCGGCATCTAGGAACACGTCGCGGCGCAACGCCGGCACGCCGTGCGCGCGCGCGGTAGCGAAACCTATGCTGGCGGCAGTTGTGTAGCTGTCGACGAAGAACAAGGGCTCGCGGCGGCGCAGCTCATCCATGAGCCAGCCCATCTGGTCCGCCTGCTGCGTCAGCAGGCTTCCCATGTGGTTGCTGACACCGACGACGAACGGCACGGCGGCGAGATCGGCCGCCAGCACGGTGGCGAGCTCCGCACGCGACTGGCCGATCTCGAGCGCGCCGGGGCCGGGATTCTCCGCACCACGGAGCGGCTGCATCGGCAGGTGCAGCACGACCTCTTTGCCCTGCGCGTCCGCCTCGCGCGCGAGCGTTACGGAATGCGTGCCGAACGGCAGCACCGCCACCGCGACGGCGCCAGGCAAACGCACGGCGCGCTCGCCTTCTACCAATCGATAGCCGACGTCGTCGATGATCAGCGCGACTCTAGGCAGCGGCTCAGCGACGGCGGGAGCGGCGACTAAAGTCGCTATGAGAAGGAAAATGTGGGTAACGACGTCCTCGACGCGACGCATCACGGCGGCGTGGCGGTCGCGATCGAGTCGTAGCTGATGAGCCTGATGGCCTCGAAGAGTTGGGAGTCGTCGCGCAGCGAGACCGAGCCGCTAGCACCGTGGTATTGCGCGTTAGAGTCGGCGTTGTGGACCACGATGTCGGGCTCGATGCCCAACCCGTTGATCGAACGACCGGACGGTGTCAGGTAGCGCGAAGTCGTGAGCTTGATGGCCGTGCCCTCGCCTAGCGGCATGACCGTTTGCACGGAGCCTTTGCCGTAAGTCGTCTCGCCGACGATGCGCGCGCGGTGATGATCTTGCAGCGCGCCGGCTACGATCTCCGACGCCGACGCCGAGCCGCGATTCACGAGCACAACGGTCGGCACGCCTTCGAGCAAATCGCCGGGATGCGCGAACTGCTCGAAGCTCGCCTGCTGCACACGGCCCGAGCCGCTGACGATCAAACCATCGGCCAGGAATTTATCCGCAACGTGGACGGCGGCATCGAGCACGCCGCCCGGGTTGCCCCGCAGATCGAGCACGACGCCGAGCAGCTTGTCGGTATTCGCCACTGCGAGTAGCTCGCGCACAGTTGCGTCGAGATCGCGCGGAGTGCTGTCGGTAAACGACGATAGCTTCAGGTATGCGAGACCGTTGCCGAGATACTCGCCCATGACGGACTTCACTTGCACGGAGCTGCGCGTCAACGCGAACCGTAGCGGCACCTCGGTGCCGTCGCGCACGACATCGAGCGTCACGGGCGTGCCAGGAGCGCCGCGCATGCGGGCGACCGTCGCGCTGGCGTCTTTCTCATCGACCGGCACGTTGTCGACCGATACGACCACGTCGCCCGGGCGGATGCCGGCGCGCGCTGCGGGCGCACCGTCAAGCGGATTCACGACGGTGACCTTGCCGCCGTCGAGATTCACGTCGAGGCCAATGCCGGTGTAGTTGCCCGAGGTGGTGATGCGAATCGCCTCGTACTGCTCGGCGTTCAAGAAGCTCGAATGCGGATCCAGATCCGACACGATGCCGCGAATCGCGGCTTCGACGATGCGCTTGTCGTCCACGCGATCGACGTACTCGCGGCGGACGCGGTCGATGACCTCGGCAATGGTGGCTGCGGATTCGATCGTGGGGTCGGTGGTGGCGACCAGTGCTTTCTGGTGCGTCGTCAGCGCGGTCCACACGGTCGTGCTGAACGCGAGACTCAAGCCCAACACGACACCGATCACGAGAACGAGAGCGCCACGTAGACTCAGGGTCATTGTTTTTATTCGATCCCCCGGACGATGCGAATTACCTTAGCACGGACCCCGCGAGCGGGCATCTACGCACCTTTATGTTATGAGCGCTCACTTCTTGTGACGCAGCTCTTCGAGCTTGTCCGGCTCCGGCACGTCCTCGCCCCACAGCACTTTGCCATCCGCGAGGATCAGTTTTTCCCAGTGCACCACGTTGGTGCCGTCGCGCGACGGGTTGCCGACGACCCTCACCTTGTCGCCCGGCTTGACCTCATCGCCTTTGAATCCGTTGCGCAGCAGCACGGTCCGCGAGCCGCCTTCGGCCAGCCACTCCTGCTCCTTGCCGTCGGCGCCTTTCACGATCATGTAAATTCGTGCGTGCGGGTTACCCAAGTTGTAGGTCTTGACCACGCCTTCGACCGTGATCTCCTTGTCCATTTGATAAAAGACCGCCGCGGAATGATGGGCGGCCGCCGGCAGCGCCACGGCCCCAAACACGAACGTCAGTAGAGCGGTCTTCATGGGCGGCATCCTCACGGCTTCGTTGGATAGTCTTTGCAGCTGTCGTGCACGAGTTCTAAGTCCGGCACATGCAGCCAGACCTTCCGAAACGTGTAGGGCTCCGTCAACATCTTCGGGTCCTCGATCGTGACCTCGACTTGGAGCCGACGTGGATCCTCGGCGACGGTATACCGCTCGACCGCGTGCGCCTGCTCGCTGTAGCCGCCGCCGGAGTACGCGGGGTAGAAGATGTCCGGCGCGAGTCCCACCGTGTCGACCACGAGCGCGCCGTTTTCATAGCGGCCGGTGGAGTGCCCCATCATCGTCGGCGGCACATCCTTCGGGTGCGTACCGTCCATGTAGATCGTGCGTTTTTGGCTCCACTCCTCGTAGTCGATCACGAGGTTCGCGCCATCCTTGCTGATCTTGATCGGCAGCGCGTTAACGACCTCGCGGGCAAACCCGTAAGGCTCGCAGTTCAGCGTGGGATCGGTCTCGTCGCTGATCTTCGCGAAAATCTCGAGCGCGGGTGCGGTCAGATGCGATTTCATCTCTTCACGCGCCATGCCCCAGCTGCGCCCGATCAGGGCCATGACCGGAAGTTTGTCGTTCGCTGGGTCGTTCAAGAGTTCGCGGACCTGCGCGACGGTCTTGTCGGTGCAGCCGTTGAAGCAGGCCCAGTCCTCGACTCGCCAGAAGTCGTTGTCGCGCGTCGTCATGACTCCGCTCCACGCGCCTTCGAGGTTCAACGCCGGCGCTGCAGCAGCGGCCGGTTTCGCCGCCGTGGGCTCAACGGGCTTCGAGCAACCGCACAGCGCTGCCGCACATACAACCGCAATCAATAGGCCCGGGGTGTATCTCATGCGTCCTCGCAATACGCTGGCGGGCGCCGAAGGGGCGCCGCGCGGCGTGCCGTGGTTTCGGCGCGATGATAGCAAGATGGGGCGCCGCGAACAGCGGACGCGCGCGGCTCAACGGGACGTCGGCCGCGTGATCCAGGTGTGGGGATTAACAGGCTCGCCCTTGAAGCGAATCTCGAAGTACAGGGCCGGCCGCGGCGCTCCCCCGGTGTCGCCCACTTGAGCAATCGTCTCGCCGGGCTGCACCCAGTCGCCGGACTCCTTCAGCAGCGCCTCGTTGTGGCCGTACAGGCTCATGTAGCCGCCACCATGATCGATGATCAGCAGCAGCCCCAGGCCCGGCAACCAGTCCGCGAACGCGACGCGACCGTGATACACGGCGCGGACCGGCACACCCGCCGCCGCTTCGAGCAGTACCCCGTTCCATTTCACAACGCTGCCGGCACGCGGCTGGCCGAAATCCCCGGCGAGGCGGCCTTGCACCGGCCAGGCAAGCTTGCCCTTTAGCTTGGCGAACGGCTGGTCGCCTTCGACCGGCAGACCGGCCATCAGCTGGCGCAGCTGTTCGACCAGGTCCGATAGCCGCTTCTCCTCGCCGTGTAACTTGGCCACGGCTGCGCTGTCGTCCTTGATGCTCGAGTCGAGGCGCGTGACCACGGCCCCGCGTTCGTCCCGTGCCTTCGCGAGCGCGGCGACCTGCGTGGCCTGCGCGCCTTCGAGGTCCTTGAGCTCGGCTTCCACGCGCCCGGTGTCGGCGTTCAACGCAGCGAGCCTGTCGAGATCGATGCCGACGGCCGCAATGCGCGCGCTACGTGCGCGGTTCAAGTAGTCGTAGTAGACCAACATGCGGCCGAGCGTTGCGGGACTCTCCTGCGACAGCAGCAGCTTGAACACTTCGGCGCGCCCTGTGATGTAGCTCATGCGCGCCTGCGCTCCCAGCGCGGCGCGTTCGGCCGCGAGCCGCTGATTCGCGCGGTCCGTCTGATCGCCGAGCGCGCGCCGGGCCGCGCGTTGCTCGGCCAGCTTCGCGCGCACGTCGGCCAGTTTGCGCGTCGCCGCCGCGCTCTCGACTTCGGCTGCGCGCAGCGCCTTCGCGCCTTCGTCGCGCCGGGCGCTATCGCGCGTCAGCCGGGTCTCGAGGTCTTTGATCTCTTTGCGTACTGTCTTCAGCGCGGCCTCACTCTTGCGCTGGTCCTGCGCGCTCGCGAGCGACCACGCGAGGGCGGCGCCCGCGAGCACGAGCGCAACGCGGCGCCACGATAAGAATCGGTCCCCCTGCATGCGCAGGAGTCTACGACGGTGCGAGCTTCAGCCGGTAGCCGAGCCCTGTTTCCGTCACGAGGAACTGCGGCCGCTGGGGGTCGGGTTCGAGCTTCGCCCGCAAGTGCTGGATGCACACCCGCAGCGTACGCGTATCGCCGTCTTTGTCCGGCCCCCACGCCTCGCGTAGTAACTGCTGCGGCCGCACGATCATGCCGGCGTGGCGCACGAGGCATTCGAGCACGCGGTATTCGAGCGGCGTCACATGCAGGTCGCCGCCCGGACCCGTGGCGAGCCGCCGCTCGAGATCGATGTCGGCGTGGCCCACGCGCACCGTTGCGACTTGCTCCGTGCCGCGTGCGTTACGCCGCAACGCTGCGCGCACGCGTGCGAGCAACTCGGCGGCCGAGAAGGGCTTCGTGACATAGTCGTCCGCGCCCGCGTCCAGCGCCGCGATCTTCTGCGTTTCCTGCGTGCGCGCCGACAATACGATGATCGGCACGGGCGACCACGCTCGCACGCCCTTTACCACTTGTATGCCATCGACGTCCGGCAGACCCAAATCCACGAGCAGCAGGTCGGGCTTGTGCGTACGCGCCTCGATCTCGGCACGCCGCCCTGTCTCGGCTTCGACGACGCGATAGTGCTCCGCCGTCAGCAGCACCCGCAGCACCTCTCGAATCGTCGTGTCGTCCTCGACGACGAGGATCTGATGCATGGCCTGCGTCACGGCGCGGCCTCCGTCGTCGGCAGTGTGAATGTGAGGCGCGCGCCGCCAGTGGACCGCGTTTCTGCGCGGATCGTGCCGCCATGCGCGGCGACGATGGCGCGGCAGATCGAGAGGCCAAGACCTACGCCGACGATCGTGCCTTCGTCGTTGCCGCGCTGAAACTTCTCGAACAGTCGTTCCGGGTCGCCGGATGGAAGCCCCGGCCCGCTGTCGTCGACTGTCACGCGCACGAAGCCCTGCTCATCGACCGCGCCGATTACGATGGCCGTACCGGCCGGCGTGTACTTCGCCGCGTTGTCGAGAAGATTCGTAAGCACCTGAACCACGAGTGTGGCATCGACGAACACGAGCGGCAGATCGGCAGGCAACATCAGATCCACGCGATGGCTCTTCAGTTGTTCCGCGCTGTGCTCGAGCGCGGCGGCCACGAAGTCGTCGACCGACTCCCAGTCGCGCCGCAGCGTGAGTTCCCCGGAATCGAACTGCATGAGGTCGAGCACCTTCGATACGAGCTCCGACATGTCGCGCGCTTTGCCCTCGATCGAGCGCGCGAGCCCCGCGCGCGTGGGCTCGTCGAGCGCGGTGCCACGCGTCGCCAAGGTCGACGCTGCCCCAGCCATCGCCGCGAGCGGCGTGCGCAGGTCGTGCGAGATCGACGCCAGCAGTGTGTTGCGCAGGGTCTCGCGCTCCGCAGCGACGCGCGCGCCGGCCGCGACTTCCGCGAGTCGGGCGCGCCCGAGCGCGAGCCCGATCTGGCTCGCGAACGTCTCGAGAAGATGCCGCTGCTCCGGCAACAACACGCGGCGTGGATTACGCGGCCGAACAGCCAGCACGCCGAGCTCGCGGCCGGCCTCCGCGAGCGGCAGATACAACGCCGGCGCGGCGGGCAGAGTGTCGGAGCCGAGGCCGGCGCGATGGCCGTGGTCGGCCACCCACTGCGCGATCGCGAGATCCGCGCCGCGCAACGCGCTGTCGCTCGGCGGCCCGGCCGGGTAACGCAACCGACCCAGGTCGTCGGGCAACAAAACGACCGCGTCGCTCTCGAACACCTCGGCCACATGGCGCACGGCCACGCGCGCCATGCTCTCGACGTCGCGCGTTGCGGCAAGTTCGCGGCTCATCGCGTAAAGAAGCGCCGTGCGTCGCTCACGCGCGCCCGCCACGCGCGTCTGCTGCCGCACGCTGGCCGTCAGCGTCGCGATCACGAGCGCGATCGTGAGCATGACGGCAAAGGTCACGACGTACTGCGCGTCGCCGACGGCGAAGGTGAACTTCGGCGCGACGAAAAAAAAGTCGAGGCAGATGACGTTCAGCACGGCCGTGAGCACCGACGGCAGCCGGCCGAGCCGTAAGCTCGCGACGACGACGCCTAGCAGATAGATCATGACGATGTTCGACAGCTCGAAGTACGGGAACATCGGCCACGCGATCGCCGTGCACAGCGCCGAGATTACGGTCGCCGCGACATAGCGCTTCCACTGCACAGGCGCGGGCGCGATGACGGTCGGCGAGGCCTGCAACCCGCGGCGCTCGACCGCTACCTGATCGCGCTCCGCCACCGTCACGACATCGAACCCCTGCGCGTGCCCCACGAGCTCGGCTGCGGCCGAGCGGCGCCACAGGGTGCGCCAACCGCGCGGCTTCGGCGCACCCACGATCACGCGCGTCGCGCGGCGCGTGCGCGCGTACTCTGCGATCGCGGCGGCGGCCGTGGGCCCGTCGAGCGTCACGGTCTCCGCACCCAGCGATTCGGCGAGCCGCAGCAGGTCGACCCGGCGGTTGCGCTCCGCTGCGGAGAGCCGCAGCAACGCCGGCGTCTCCACATACACGACGGTCCACTTCGACCGCAGCGCGTCGGCCATGCGCTTGCCGGCGCGCACGAGCTGCTCGGCCTGAGTGTCCGGGCCGATCGCCACGAGTAGGTGATCCTGCGCGAGCCATTCGCGCGACGACCGATCGCCCGCGAGCGACTCGCGCGCCGAGGCCTCGACACGGTCGGTCATGCGCCGCAGCGCGAGCTCGCGCAGCGCGATCAAGTTGGGTTTGCGGAAGAAACGCTCGGTGGCGGTGCCGATCTCCTCCGGGACGTAGACCTTGCCGGCGTGCAGACGTGCGAGCAGATCCTCGGGCGGAAGATCGATCAGCTCGATTTCGTCGGCTTCGTCGAAAATGCGGTCCGGCAACGTCTCGCGCTGGCGTACGCCCGTGATCTGCGCGACGAGATCGTTCAGGCTCTCGAGGTGCTGGACGTTCAAGGTGGTCCACACCTCGATGCCCGCATCGAGCAGCTCTTCGATGTCCTGCCAGCGTTTCGGATGCCGGGGCGCCGGCTCGCCGCCGACGAGATTGGAGTGCGCAAGTTCGTCGACGAGCAGGATGCCGGAACGACGCCTGAGCGCCGCGTCGAGATCGAATTCGTGGCGCACGATGCCGCGGTAGGTCACGGCCAGCGTGGGCAGCCGCTCGAGCCCCGCCATCAGGCCTTCCGTCTGCACGCGACCGTGCGGCTCGACGTAGCCGATCACGATTTCCGTGTCCGCCGTGCGCGCGGCGTGCGCGGCGCTCAGCATGGCAAAGGTCTTGCCGACACCGGCCGTTGCGCCGAAGAAAATCCGCAAGCGGCCGCGACGGGCGCGCGCCTCCTCGGCTTTGACCTGCGCGAGTAGCGCGTCGGGATCGGGCCGCAATTCCACCATCATGACTCGGGCATCATCGCGCCGCGTCGCCGTCGAGCGCCAGGTTCAGCTCGAGCACGTTCACCCGCGCCTCGCCGAACGCGCCGAACGTGGGCGCCTCCGTGTGCTCGCGCACGAGCGCCGCGACTGCCCCAGGCATGAGGTTACGCACGCGCGCCACGCGGTTGACCTGGAACTGCGCCGCCGCAACGCTGATATGCGGGTCGAGGCCGCTGGCCGAGGCCGTCACGAGATCGACGGGTACGGGACCATTGTTGTCCGGATCGACGACACGCAGCGCGGCTATGCGTGCCGCGACGGCGGTTTTCAGCGCGGGATTGGTGGGGCCCAGATTCGAGCCGCTCGAGGCCGCGCCGCTATATGGCTGCGGCGCGGTCGCCGATGGCCGACTCCAGAAGTATTGCGGCGAGCTGAAGGGTTGGCCGAGCAGCCGCGAGCCGGCGGGCTTCCCGTCGCGCTCGATGACGCTGCCCTCCACCTGCATGGAAAACGCGACGCGGCCGATCAGCGTGACGAGGGCGGGATAGCCCGCTCCCGTCACGACCGTCAAGGCTGCGAACACTACGAGTGCCGGACGCAGTTCCTTCAGCATGGCCGTCTCCTCAAGCGAGCCCGAGCGCCGCGAGAACGAGGTCGATCGCCTTGATGCCGACGAAGGGCGCCACGATGCCGCCGACACCATAGATAAGGAGGTTGCGCCGTAACAGCACGACGGCCGATGCCGCGCGCGTCTTCAGGCCGCGCAACGCAAGGGGCACCAGCGCCACGATGATCAGCGCATTGAAGATCACGGCCGACAGGATCGCGCTCTGCGGGCTCGAGAGCTGCATGACGTTCAGCGTATTCAACGCGGGGTACGTGGTCGCGAACGCCGCGGGAACGATCGCGAAGTACTTCGCGACGTCGTTTGCCACGGAGAACGTCGTCAGCGCGCCGCGCGTGACGAGCATCTGTTTGCCGACGTCGACGACCTCGATCAGCTTCGTCGGGTTCGAATCGAGATCGACCATGTTGCCGGCTTCCTTCGCCGCCTGCGTACCGGTGTTCATCGCGACGGCCACGTCGGCCTGCGCGAGCGCCGGCGCATCATTCGTGCCGTCGCCGCACATCGCGACCAGCCGGCCTTCGGCCTGGTGGCGGCGAATCAGCTCGAGCTTCGCCTCGGGGGTGGCCTCCGCCAGGAACTCGTCCACGCCGGCTTCCGCCGCGATGGCCGCCGCCGTGAGGCGGTTGTCGCCCGTGACCATCACGGTCTTGATACCCATCTGCCGCAGCTCCGCAAACCGTTCGCGGATGCCGCCCTTCACGACGTCGCGCAGCTCGACGACGCCGAGCACGCGCGCGCTCTTGCCGCTCTCGGCTACCACGAGCGGCGTTGCGCCCGCTCGCGCGACGGTGTCGACGATCTCGCCGACGGGCGCCGGCCACGCGCCCCCGGCCGCTTCGACGAATGCACGGATCGCGTCGGCGGCGCCTTTGCGCAGCTGTCGACCATCGACGTCGACGCCGCTCATGCGCGTCTTGGCCGAAAACTTGTGGAACGTGTGCGGTAAGGCCGAAATGTCGCGGCCACGCAGCTCGAACTGCTGTTTCGCGAGCACGACGATCGAACGCCCTTCCGGAGTTTCGTCGGCGAGCGACGCCAGCTGCGCGATGTCGGCCAGCTCGCGCGCTTCGACACGCGGGGCCGGGTGGAACACCGCGGCTTGCCGGTCGCCCAGCGTGATCGTGCCGGTCTTGTCGAGGAGCAGCACGTCGACGTCACCAGCCGCCTCGACCGCGCGGCCCGACGTCGCGATCACGTTCGCGCGGATCATGCGGTCCATGCCGGCGATGCCAATCGCGGACAGGAGGCCGCCGATCGTGGTCGGGATCAGGCACACGAGCAGCGCGACGAGCACCGTGGCCGTGACGACCGTGCCGGCACCCGAACTGGCGACCGCGTACGCCGAGAACGGCGCGAGTGTCGCCGTGGCGAGCAGGAACACGATCGTCAGCGTCGCCAGCAGGATCGACAGCGCGATTTCGTTCGGCGTGCGGCCGCGTTTCGCGCCTTCGACCATCGCGATCATCCGGTCGAGGAAGCCTTCGCCTTCGCGGCTCGTGATACGCACGACGAGCCAGTCCGACAACACGCGAGTACCGCCCGTGACGGCCGAGAAGTCGCCACCGGCTTCACGGAGGACGGGCGCTGATTCGCCCGTAACGGCGCTCTCGTTGATGGACGCTACACCTTCGACGACCTCACCGTCGGCGGGGATCGTGTCGTTGGCTTCGACGAGCACCAGATCGTCGCGCGCAAGTGCGCTGGCCTCGACGGTGTCGTAGTCGCCGCGACTCTTCCCGCGCAGGCGTTTCGCCTGCACGTGGCGACGCATTGAGCGTAGCGTCGCGGCCTGCGCTTTGCCGCGCCCCTCCGCCACGGCCTCGGCGAAGTTCGCGAACAGCACCGTGAGCCAGAGCCACACCGCGATCGCGAGCACGAAAGCGGGGCGGCCGGCGTCGGGTGCCACCCCCACCAGCGCCGCGACGCCGATCGCCGTCGTGAACACGCTGCCCACATAGACGACGAACATCACGGGGTTGCGGAATTGCACGCGCGGATCGAGCTTAGCTAACGCCCCTTGCCCGGCGCCGAGCAGAATTGCGCGGTCGAGGAAACTGCCCCGTGCGCGCGGGGGAATCGCTGTATGGGTCGCGGTGGTCATGGCGCCCCTCCGGCAATCATCTGCAGATGTTCCACGATCGGGCCGAGCGCCAGCGCCGGCACGAACGTCAGCGCACCGACGATCAACACGACGCAGACCAGCATCGCGACGAACAGCGGCGTGTGAGTCGGCAGCGTGCCTGCGGTGACGGCGGTGGCGCGCTTTGCCGCGAGGCTGCCTGCGATCGCAAGCACCGGGATCATGAGCCAGTAGCGCGCGATCCACATCACGATGCCAAGGGCTAAGTTGTAAAACGGTGTGTTGGCCGACAGTCCCGCGAACGCGCTGCCGTTGTTGTTACCGGCGGACGAAAACGCGTACAGGATTTCGGAGAATCCATGAGCGCCCGGGTTCGCGACGCCCGCGATGCCCTCCGGCAGCGCACTCGCAATCGCGGCGCCGCCTAGTACGACGAGCGGCGGGATCAGCAGCACGAGCGACGCCATTTTGATCTCGTACGCTTCGATCTTCTTGCCGAGATACTCAGGCGTGCGGCCGACCATGAGGCCCGCGATGAACACGGTGACGAGCGCGAACATCAGCATGCCGTAGAGGCCGCTGCCGACGCCGCCGAACACGACCTCGCCGAGCTGGATCAACGCCAGCGGCACGAGGCCGCCGAGCGCCGTGAATGAATCGTGCATCGCGTTGACGGAGCCGTTGGATGCGGCCGTCGTCGCGGCGGCCCATATGCCCGAGCCGGTGATGCCGAAGCGCAGGTCCTTGCCCTCCATGTTGCCGCCGGGCTGCGTGCTGCTGGCCGCCTGATCTACGCCGAGCACGGTCAACGCCGGGTTGCCGGCTTGCTCGGCTACGATCGTGCCGAACGTTAGCGGCAGAAACAGCACGAACATCGCGGCCAGCACCGCCCGGCCCTGCCGCCTGTCACCGACCATGTGCCCGAACGTGTAGCAGAGCGCGGCCGGGATCAGCAGGATCGCGACGACCTCGAGGAAGTTCGCGAGCGGAGTCGGGTTCTCGAACGGATGTGCCGAGTTCACGTTGAAGAAGCCGCCGCCGTTCGTGCCAAGCTGCTTGATCGCGACTTGGCTCGCCGCCGGGCCGAGGGGCACGGTCTGCTCCGTGACGACTTGCGGCGCCGTGACCGGCTTGCCGGCGGCGTCGACCACGGCTTGGCCCGCGGCGTCCGTCACCGGCATCTCGACCGTCGGCGGATCGAGCAGCGGCACGCTGCGGTACGCCGCGAATGTCTGCACGACGCCCTGCGACATCAGCACCACGGCGAGCAGCAGCGACAAAGGCAATAGGACGTACAGCGTGCTGCGCGTGAAATCGACGTAGAAGTTGCCGAGTGCGGTCGTTTCGCGCCGCACGAAACCACGGATCAACGCCACGAGCACGGCCATGCCGGACGCCGCCGATAGAAAATTCTGCACGCCGAGCCCGAGCATTTGCGTCAGGTAGCTCAGCGTGCCTTCGCCGCCGTAGCCCTGCCAGTTCGTGTTGGTCGCGAAGCTGACAGCCGTGTTGAAGGCGGAATCGGGGCCTATGGCGCCGAAGGCCTGTGGATTCAACGGCAGCACGCCCTGCAAACGCTGCAGCGCATACACCACGACGAAGCCGAGCAGGTTCACTACCAGCGCGGCCGCCGTATAGCGCCGCCAGTCGGTCTCGGCGTTTTCGGTCACGCCGGCGACGTTGTAGATGCCGCGCTCGAGACCGCGCAACACCGGCGACAGGAACGTACGCCGACCCTCGTAGATGGCGGCCATATACAGTCCGAGGGGCTTCGTCGCCAGTAACAGCGCTGCGACGAACAAGCCGAGTTGCAGCCACGCTTGCGCGCTCATTCGAATTTCTCCGGATACAGCAGCGCCACGACGAGATAGACCATGAGGCCGAGCGCCAGCAGCAAGCCAATGACGCCCACGAGCGTCATCGGCGCACCACCCGCGCCGCAACGGCCACGCGATAGACGAGCCACGTGCTCGCGACCAAGAAGCCGACGACGACCAGCACTGCGAATCCCACGGCGACTCCCGACCGAACGAGTGACGGCGGGAAGTCTGGGCGCCGGCGTATAGCGGCGGCGTTAAGAAAAACTGCGTATTGGGATCTGCGCCGGCTGGCCGCGAGGCGGGGGGGCGGGCTATCCCAAAGGCTAGGGCGCGAGGCCGAGCCGGCTCGCGATGCGCACGAGCTGCACCGCCGATTCCGCGCCGAGCTTCTGTTTGATGGCCGTCTGATGGTTCGACACGGTCTTCGGGGTGAGGCCCAGCGTCTTCGCGATATCCTTGATCGGCAGGCCCTGCACGACGAGACGAAGCACCTCGAACTCGCGCGCGGACAGCGCGTCGGCCGGGGGAGCCTCCGCGACCGCATTGCGCTGCGCGAGCGACTGCGCGACGTCTGCGGATAGATACGGTTTGCCGCGCGCGACCGTGAGCACGGCCTCAACCAGCACGTTCGGCGCGCTGGCCTTCGTCACGTACCCGCAGGCGCCGGCCTGCAGAGCACGATTCGCGAAGATCGCGTCCTCGTACATGCTGAACATCAGCACGCGGGTCGCGGGCTTTTCGGCCAACATCCGCCGCATCGTTTCGACGCCGCTGACGCCCGGCAATGCAATGTCCATGACGACGACCTGCGGCGCGAGCGCGCGAAAGCACTCGAGCGCCGTGTCGGCGGTGTCGGCCTCGCCAATGACGTCGATGTTGCCGCCGCGCTCGAGCAGTCGGCGGTAGCCTTCACGAACCACGGCGTGATCGTCGACGAGCAGTACAGTGACGGCGCTGTTGCTCATGCCGGCTTTCCATTCAACGGCAAACGCGCTTCGAGCGTGACGCCTTCGCCCGGCTCGCTGACGAGACGAAATGCGCCGCCCATCATTTCGACTCGCTCCTGCATACCGCTGACTCCAAAGCCGGGCGTACGCGCGCCCAACTGCATCCCGCGCCCGTCGTCCGCGACGCTGAGCACGAGCTCCTCCGCGCCGCGTGCGCTGCTCCTCTGCAAGGATATGTCGACGCGACTGGCGGCGGCGTGGCGCTGGCAGTTCGTGAGCGCCTCCTGGATCAAGCGATACACGGTGAGATCCACCGATTCGCCGAGCCCGTCCAGCTTGCCGTCGAAGATGAGCGAGAAGCGTGTGCCCGGCACGCGCTGGCGCCACGAGTCCACACAGCTTTCGATCGCAGCCGTGAGCCCAAGCTCGTCGAGACCTACGGGACGCAGGCGACGGATCATGTCGCTGACGGCCGCGTGCACGTGATCGGCGCTTGCGACGATCGCGGCGGCGGACTTGACGGCGAAAGCGGGGTCGCCCGCCGCGTGCTCGCGAATCGAGACCGCGTCGAGCTTGATCGCGTTCAGGTATTGGCCAAGCTCGTCGTGCAGCTCGCGCGCAAGATGCTTGCGCTCCGCCTCCTGCATCAGCAGGTGGCGCTGACCGAGCCCGCGATTTTCGGCCAGCGCGCGCGCGAGCCGCGCCTCGGCCTGCTGCCGCGCGGCGAGCTCGATGCGCGTGCTGCGATGCCGCCGGTGCGAAAACCACACGAGCCCGAGCGTCAGCGCGATCAGCGCCACCGGCAGCTCGTCGAGCTGCAGCGCCTCCCAACGCCGAGTGCGTGTGTACAGCCACTCGCTGAGCTCGAAATACGCCGACACCGCGCTGCTCACCAGTGTGACGACCGCGACCAGCACGAGATCGCGCATGACATCGCGGCGCGGCGTGGGCTGCACCTTTGCTTCTGGCATGAGGTTCACCTCGCTCGCGGGCGACGGGGTGCGTCGGGAAAAATTCCCGGTTGCCCCGGGAAAGACTCTCTGGTCCCTGGAGCACCGTTGGCCGACACTCGCGGCCCCGACGCTGCTGCGTTAAAGCGACCACCCATGGCCCGATCAAGGATTTTCGCCCTCATCGCCGCATGGTATGCATTCACGGCGCCCGTTCCTACGCTGGCGCAGGCTGCCGCTCCCGGGTCGGAGCCGCCCGCCAACCTGCCGACGGTTTACGTGATCGGCACCATGCCCTTGGCGGGTCAGGAACTCGATTCGCGACTCGTGGCCGCGCCGGTCCAAACCGCAACGGCCGAGGACCTCGACCGCAGCCTCGCCGTCGATCTGACCGCCTACATGAACCGGCGTCTGAACGGCGTGTACGTCAACGACATCCAGAACAATCCGCTGCAGCCCGACATCAACTATCGCGGCTATACGGCGTCGCCGTTGCTCGGCACACCGCAGGGGTTGTCCGTGTTCCTCGACGGCATGCGTCTGAACCAGCCGTTCGGCGACGTCGTGAGCTGGGACCTGATCCCGCGGGCCGCGCTCGAGTCGCTCACCCTATTGCCAGGCTCGAACCCGCTGTTCGGCTTGAACACGCTCGGCGCGGCGCTCGAGCTGCGCACGAAGGACGGCTATACGAGCCCGGGCAGTAGCGTGCAAACCGCGTATGGCTCTTACGGTCGGCTCGGCTTGGAAGTGCAGACCGGCAATCACACGGAGAACGGCTTTCACTGGTACGCCACGGCCAACCGCCTCACCGACGACGGCTGGCGAGATGCGTCGCCGACCGAAGCCACGCAGCTGTTCGGCAAGGTCGGCTGGCGCCACGGGACGAACGACATATCCGTGACGGCGGCGTACGCCGATACGGATCTGACCGGCAACGGCTTGCAGGAGCAGCGGTTCTTGGACCGCGACTACGCGAGCATCTACACGAAACCGGATACCACGCGGAACCGCTCGGGCCTGTTGAGCCTCGGCCTGCAGCACGAATTCAGCGACCGGCTCTCCCTCTCGGGCAACGCGTACTACCGCGAGATCAGAAGCTCGACATTGAACGGCGACATCAACGACGACTCGCTCGGCGAGAACATCTACCAACCGTCCTTGGCGGAGCGCAACGCACTCACGGCCGCCGGCTACACGGGCTTCCCGCTCGCCGGCGAAACCGCCGCGAATACACCGTTCCCGTCCTGGCGCTGCATCGCGAATGCGCTGCTGAACACGGAGCCGAACGAGAAGTGCAACGGCCTCTTGAATCGCACGCGGACGGTTCAGAGCGATAGCGGGATCAGCGCGCAGATTACGCGCGCCGTGCAAAACGGCGCGCGCAGCAACCGCCTGACGTTCGGCGCCGCGTATCTGACGAGTCACGCGCAATTCGATCAATCGTCGCAGTTCGGCTACCTCACGAGCGAGCGTGGCGTGACGGCGGTCGAAGGGCCTGGCGCATTCGCCGATGGCTCGCAGGATTCGGAGAACGCGTTCGACGCGCGCGTCGATCTCACGGGCCGTGTGCACACGTCGAGCGTCTTCGTCAGCGACGCGCTCGGACTCTCGCACTCGGTGGGGCTCACGCTGTCCGGCCGCTACGACCGCAGCGCGATCGACAACGCCGATGGGCTCACCCCCGGCGGTGGACCGGGATCGCTCGACGGCCAGCACACGTTCAGCCGCTTCAATCCCGCGATCGGCTTGACGGTGAATCCTTCCGACAGCGTCGGCTTCTACGTCGGCTACAACGAGGGCTGCCGCGCGCCCTCCGCCATCGAGCTCGGCTGCGCCGATCCGGAGAATCCTTGCCGCTTGCCGAACGCAATGGCCGGGGATCCGCCCCTGAATCAAGTCGTAACCAAAACGTTCGAGGCCGGTGTGCGCGGCAACGAGGGCGGCGTGCTCACCTGGAACATCGGAGTGTTTCGCGCCGACAACCACGCGGACATTCTGTTCGTCGCCGACGAACAGGCCGGATTCGGATACTTTAGGAATTTCGGCGCAACACGACGCCAGGGCGTGGAGCTCGGAGTCGACAGCCGGGTGGGCAAGTTCAATGTCGGCGGCAGCTTCACGTATCTCGATGCGACGTATCGCAGCGACGAGCTCGTGAACGGCGAAGCGAATAGCAGCAACGACGCCGACGCGGCCGGCTTCGAAGGCAACATCGAGGTTCACGCCGGCGATAGGATTCCGCTGACGCCGCAGCATTTGGCGCGCGCCTACGCCGAGTGGTCGCCGACAGCGAAGCTCGCGTTCGACGCGGACGTGCTGTATGTCGGGGGCTCCACCGCGCGTGGTAACGAGAACGGCGAGCACGCCCCCGACGGCGTCTACTATCTCGGGCCGGGTGCCACACCCGGCTACACCGTCCTGAACCTGGGCGCGCACATTCGCCCGGCGAGCCACGTGCTCGTGTTCGCGGAACTCACGAACGTGGCGGACCGCAAGTACTACACGGCCTCCCAGCTCGCCGCGACCGGCTTCACGGCCACCGGCGCGTTCGACTCGCGCCCATTCGCCACGCCCGTCATCGACGGCGAACGCCCGCTCGAGCACGCGACCTTCTACGCCCCCGGCGCCCCCCGCATGCTGTGGGTCGGCGTCCGCGTCGGCTTTGGGCGCTCCGCCCCTTAGGAACGCCGCCCGCAACCAGCCCCAAGCGCCGAAGAGGTCCCCCCTCAGGCGTTCGTGTGCACCGAGGGCCCCTCGCGGGACACGCCGGAAATCGCATCCCTGCGGCTCGGCTGCGC
>JBDTOT010000003.1:0-168291 GCA_039933105.1 Gammaproteobacteria bacterium
CGACCGAACTCGTTACTCGCTCTCGGCCGCGCCTTCGGTTGCCGCGCCTTCGGTTGCCGCGCCTTCGGTTGCCGCGCCTTCGGTTTCGGCGCTGGGCTCACCACCTGCCTCGGCGCCTGGCTTGCCTCGGCCCTTCGCGCGAACCTTCGTGACACGCCCGCGCTTCTTGGCAGGCGGCGGCCGCTTGTCTTTGGCCTCGACGCGCGGCTTGCCGGACTCATCGAGCTCGACGAACTCATCGTCGCCGCTCGGCACTTCAGGGCTCGACGCTTTGCCGGCGAGCACCGCATCGGCAATGCCTTCGGCATAGAACTGAATCGCGCGCATCGCATCGTCGTTGCCCGGAATGAGGTAGTCGATACCTTCCGGGGAGCAGTTCGTGTCGACGACCGCGACAATCGGAATGCCGAGCTTGCGAGCCTCGCGTACGGCGATTTCCTCGTGACCCACGTCGATCATGAACACCGCCGTCGGCAGTGCATCCATGCCCTTGATGCCGCCGAGCGTCTTCTCGAGCTTCAGTTTTTCGCGGCCGAAGCGCAGCAGCTCTTTCTTCGTGAACTCGGTGGGAGCGCCTGGAGTGGTGATGTCCTCCAGTGTTTTCAAACGCTTGATCGACTGCTTGATCGTCTTGAAGTTCGTGAGCATGCCGCCGAGCCAGCGCTGAGTGACGTACGGCATGCCGCAACGGACCGCCTCGGCGACCATCGCTTCGCGCGCGGCGCGTTTGCTGCCGATGAACAGCAGCGTGCCCCCATCGGCAACCAGCTTACGTATGAACTCGGCCGCGCTCTCGTAAAGAGGCAGCGTCTTCTCGAGATTGATGATGTGGATCTTGTTGCGCTCGCCGAAAATGAATTCGGCCATTTTTGGATTCCAGAAACGGGTTTGGTGCCCGAAGTGCACACCCGCCTCCAGCATCCGGCGCATTGAAACGTCGGCCATGGAAAGCTCCTTTTGGGGTTGGTCCTCCACGCGTTTCTGCCGGCGACCCCGTTACCGAGGCACCCCGCCAACAGGTTTTGGCGCGTGTGTGAAATTACCCCGGCGGCGCGTTGCCTCCGAGGCGCGCGCTTTATACCATAGGCGCCTTGCAGCAAACAATGTGGATCCGCAGTTGCGGAACGGGTTGCCGCCCCCGTCGAGGCAGCCCACGGTGTCCCGAAAATCCCGCGGTTTCGCAGTCCCAACGCAATGATTACGATCAAAACGCCTGAAGAACAGGACAAGATGCGTGTGGCCGGTCGCCTAGCCGCGCAGGTCCTCGACATGATCGGCCCGCACGTGAAGCCGGGCATCGCGACCGAGGAACTCGATCGGATCTGCCACGACTACATCGTCGGCGAGCTCGACTCGATCCCCGCTCCCCTCAACTACAAGGGCTTCCCGAAGTCCATCTGCACCTCGGTCAACCACGTGGTCTGCCACGGCATCCCGAACGACAAGGTGCTGAAGAACGGCGACATCGTGAACGTCGACATTACGGTCATCAAGGACGGATTCCACGGCGACACGAGCCGGATGTTCTACGTCGGCGACCCGTCGATCATGGCGGAGCGCCTGACTCGCACGTGCTTTGACGCGATGTGGCGCGGCATCCGTACGATCCGGCCCGGCACCCGCCTCGGTGATCTCGGCCACTCCATTCAGAGTTTCGTCGAGGAGCAGCGGTTTTCCGTCGTCCGCGAGTACTGCGGCCACGGCATTGGACGGATCTTCCACGAGGACCCACAGGTGCTCCATTACGGCCGCCCTGGCACCGGCTTCGAGCTCGTGCCGGGAATGACTATCACCGTCGAACCGATGGTCAATGCGGGCAAGCGCGAGGTGAAGCTCTTGTCCGACGGCTGGACCGTCGTGACGAAGGACCATTCGCTGTCCGCCCAATGGGAGCACACCGTGCTCGTGACGCCGACCGGGTTCGAGGTTCTCACGCTCGGCGCTTCCGACCGTGGCAGTTAGCGTCGACGACAGCCGCGGCGGAGCCGGCGCGCTGCAGCTCGTCGATCGCGAGGCCCTGGACCGTGCATGGGGCGGCGACACGACGACGATCGGGCCGTTCCGCGAAGCGCTGCGTTCCGCCAGCGAGCAGCTAGCCGAGCGATTCCGTCGCAACGAATCGATCGAGACGCTCGTGACGGCGCGCGCTCAGGTGATCGATCAGATCATCGTCTCGAGTTGGCTGCATTTCGCGGGCGACCTCTCGTTCTCGGCCGATCTCGTGGCGGTAGGCGGATATGGTCGCGGCGAGCTGCACCCGCACTCGGATATCGATCTGCTCGTGCTGATCGACAACACGGACAACGACGCCGACGAGGCCATCGGCCGGTTCCTGACGTTCCTGTGGGATATCGGCCTGGAAGTCGGCCATAGCGTCCGCACACTCGACGATTGCGAGACGCAGGCGCGCGCCGACGTGTCGGTGCTGACGACCTTGATGGAAACGCGCTTGTTGCACGGGCCGGGGCGCCTGTTCGGCGACCTGCCAGCACGCATCGGCACGGATCGCATGTGGAGCAGCGCGGAGTTTTTCAGCGCGAAGACCGAGGAACAGCGCGAACGCCACGCCCGCTACCACGACACGGCCTACAACCTCGAACCGAACGTCAAAGGCAGCCCGGGCGGACTCCGCGACATCCAGATGATCACCTGGCTCGCACGCCGACACCTCGGCGCAAAGAGCCTTACAGAGCTCGTCGAGCACAACTTCCTCACCGACGGGCAGCTACGGATCCTGACGGCCGGCCGGGCGTTTCTCTGGCGCATTCGGTTCGGACTGCACCTTTTGACCGGACGGCGTGAGGACCGATTGCTGTTCGACCACCAGGTCAAGCTCTCGAAAATGTTCGGCTACGAAGACGCGAGCTTCACGCTCGCGGTCGAGCAGCTCATGCAGCGCTACTACCGCACGGTCATGGAGCTGAGCCGTCTCAACGAGATGCTGATGCAGCTATTCGAGGAAGCGATCCTCCTGGACAAGAACGCACCGACGGTACCGCTCGGCCCGCGTTTCCAGAGCCGCAACGGCTACCTCGAAGTGGCCGACGAGCAGGTCTTCACGCGTGAACCGTCCGCGCTGCTCGAAATATTCCTACTGCTCGAACAGAACCTCGACCTGCGCGGCGTGAACGCGCGCACGATCGCGCTCGTAAAACAGCACCTATGGCTCATTGACGAGGAGTTCCGCCAGAACCCGCGGCATCACCGACTGTTCCTCGACATCGTGCGCGCACCGCAGGGCGTGACGCGCACGTTGAAGCGCATGAATACCTATGGCGTGCTCGGGCTCTACATCCCGGCTTTCGGTCGCATCGTCGGCCGCATGCAATACGACTTGTTCCACGCGTACACAGTCGATGCGCACACATTGTTCGTGGTCGAGAACCTGCGCCGGTTCGCACTGCCCCGCTTCGACGGTGAGTTTCCGCACTGCAGCGCGGTCATGCAGCGCCTCGAGAAGGCGGAGGTCGCGTACCTCGCAGGCCTGTTCCACGACATCGCGAAGGGTCGCGGCGGCGACCACTCGGAGTTAGGAGCCGTCGACGCGGAGGCGTTCTGCCGCGAGCATGGAATGAGCCGGTACGACGCGCGCATCGTGGCGTGGCTCGTACAACATCACCTGCTGCTGTCACTGACGGCGCAGAAGAAGGATCTGAACGATCCGCAGGTGATCAACGAGTTCGCGCGCACCGTCGGCGACCAGACACACCTCGACTACTTGTACGTGCTCACCGTCGCAGACGTGCGCGGCACCAATCCGAAGATGTGGAACTCGTGGAAAGACACGCTGTTCGCCGACCTGTATCACTCGACGCGCAGGGCGTTACGCCGCGGCGTATCGAACCCGATCGACAAGGAAGAGTTCATCACCGCTCGACAAGCCCAAGCGGAGCAGCTGCTGACCCAGGCGGGGCTGCCGCGCGAGCGCTGGCAGCAGATCTGGGCCAGCTACACCGAGGAATACTTCCTTCGCCACAGGCCGGAAGAAATCGCGTGGCACACGCGTGTGATCGAGAGCGGCAATCCGGGCTCGATCATCGTCGACGTCAACGATACGGTGCAGCCGGGCCTCACGTCCGTAGCCGTGTACTCGCCGAAGGCAACCCGGTCGTTCGTCCGCGCCACCGCAGTGCTCGACGAGCTCGGCCTCACGATCGTCGACGCCCGAATCGTGCCGCTCGCGGAAGCCCAATCGCTCGACACTTACTGCGTGCTCGAAAGCGACGGCAGCGCGATCAACGAGCGGCGTCGCCTCGACGAGATCCGCAACCGGCTGTTGAAGGCGCTGACCAGCGGCAACGACCAGCAACTGCGTGTCACGCGCCGCGCGCCGCGCCAGGTGCGCATGTTCTCGACACCCGTGCAAATCAGCACATCGCGCGATCCATCGAATCCGCGCACGATCGTCGAGCTCGTGGCGGGCGATCGCCCCGGGTTGCTATTCGAGATCGCAAAGATTTTCGACCAGGAGGGCGTCGCGCTGCAGAATGCCAAGATCGCAACCGTCGGCGAACGTGCCGAGGACGTGTTCTTCGTGACAAATGCAGAGCAGAGACCACTCGACGATGCGAGCGCCGAACGACTCGGCAGAGCATTGCGCGAGGGCCTGGCTGATCCCCGCAACTGACGCGAAGGAAGTAACGTGGCGAACGTCACCGAAATCATCGAACGGGCCTGGGAACGACGCGCCGAGTTGTCGTCCAGCCTCCCCGAACCCGAGCTGCGCGCGGCCGTAGCCGAATGTATCGCGGGGCTCGATTCCGGCACGTTGCGCGTCGCCGAAAAGAAGGCGGGTAGTTGGGTCGTGAACCAGTGGTTGAAGCAGGCGGTGCTGCTGTCATTCCGCTTGAACGACAACCGTGTCATCGATGCGGGCTACACGCGATTCTTCGATAAGGTGCCGCTGAAATATTCGCAGCACGACGCCGACAAGTTCAAAGAAGGCGGTGCGCGCGTGGTGCCCGATGCCATCGTGCGCCGTGGCGCCTACATCGCTCCCGACGTCGTGCTGATGCCATCGTTCGTCAATATCGGCGCATATGTCGATCAGGGGACCATGATCGACACGTGGGCCACGGTCGGTAGCTGCGCGCAGATCGGCAAACATGTGCACCTGTCGGGCGGCGCCGGCATCGGCGGCGTGCTGGAACCGCTGCAAGCTGCGCCAACGGTCATCGAAGACAACTGTTTCATCGGGGCGCGCTCGGAAGTCGTGGAAGGCGTAATCGTCGAGCGCGGAAGCGTGCTCGGCATGGGCGTCTACATCGGCCAGAGCACGAAAATCTACGACCGCGCGACGGGCGAAGTCATGTACGGCCGGGTGCCGGCGGGCTCCGTCGTCGTTTCGGGCACTCTGCCGTCGAAGGACGGCTCGCACTCGCTCTACTGCGCCGTCATCGTCAAAAAGGTCGACGAGAAGACACGCTCCAAGACGTCGCTCAACGAGCTTCTGCGCAGCGGCGACTGAGCTAAGAGGTGCCAGTCGGCCGGCCGCGGCGTGCGGTGCGAGGACGATTATTCGCGCCGCTACCGCCCGTGCGGCCGTACGGCGGCGGCGCTCGCACGCACCGCGCACACTGCTCGAAGCACTGCAACTTGAAATGACGCGCGTGCCGTTAGCCACGACATCGGTGCGTTGATGGCCCGCTTGAGGGGCCGCCCGAGCGCGGCACGAACAATCGCCCTCGCACCGCCACGCGGCCTACGTCGGCGCGAACGCGTGCGTCTCGCTCCCGTTGTGGCACGGAGGGCGCGGGTGCGGGTGAGGATGTCGTGCCCGCGCTTGGGCGACCACGCTCAGCGGGCCATGAATGCAGCATCGCCGCTGCTAACGGCACGCACACCGACGCGCTACGGCGTTGCTTCGAGCGCGATGCGCGGCCCGCACGCCTTCTACGAGCGGCGCGGCATCCTAGGCCGCACGGGCGGTAGCGGGAACGATATCCTCGCCCGCACTCGCGACCGGGCTCAAATAGCGCTTCGCAAGACGCACACACCGATGCGAAGGGGTAGGAAAGGAAGAGTTAGCCGAAGCGACCCGTGATGTAGTCTTCGGTCAGCTTGTGGCGCGGGTTCGTGAAAATCTCGTCCGTGTCGCCGACCTCGATCAGCTTTCCCAGGTGGAAGTAAGCCGTGCGCTGCGACACACGCGCTGCCTGCTGCATCGAGTGCGTCACGATGGCGATCGCGTAGTTCTGCTTCAGCTCGTCGATCAGATCCTCGATACGCGCCGTAGCAATTGGATCCAACGCCGAGCACGGCTCGTCCATGAGGATGACGTCCGGATGCACCGCGATCGTGCGCGCGATACAGAGACGCTGCTGCTGACCGCCGGAAAGTCCGGTTCCTGGCCCCTCGAGCCGATCCTTGACCTCACCCCATAAACCCGCACGCTCGAGACTCGTGCGCACGATCTCGTCGAGTTCCGTACGGTCGCGCGCGAGGCCATGAATTCGAGGCCCGTATGCCACGTTGTCGTACACCGATTTCGGGAACGGATTCGGTTTCTGGAAAACCATGCCCACGCGCGCACGAAGCATCACGACGTCCATGTGCCGCGCGTAGATGTCCTCACCGTCGAGGGTGATCTGCCCCGTGGTGCGTGAAGACTCTATTGTGTCGTTCATGCGATTCAAGCAACGAATGAACGTTGACTTGCCGCAACCGGATGGACCGATGAGCGCGATGACTTCGTTGCGTCCGATATCGAGGTTCACGTTCTGGATCGCGTGATTCTGCGCGTAGAACACATTCAGTTGCCGCGCCTGCATGACGGCCGCCGCCGAGGTGTAGTCGCCTACGGTCCGGTAACCCTCTTCGACCGCTGGCTTTGCTTCGGCGAGCTGCGGCGGCGACGTAGAAACGGGGGGCGCGGCCTGCGACACGCTGTTGCTCTTTTCTGTGAGGGCCAGGTTCACAGTTTACCCCAGTTCGCCGCGCAGGCGTTGTTAGTACCGTCGCTCGAAACGCTTACGCAACAATATCGCCGTGGCGTTCATCACCAGCAGGAATACGAGCAGCACTACAATCGCCGCCGACGTCCGTTCAACGAAGGCTCGTTCGGGACTGTCCGCCCACAAATACACTTGCACGGGCAGCGCCGTGGATGGGCTCAGTGGCGACTTCGGGATGTCAACGATGAACGCGACCATTCCGATCATCAGAAGCGGCGCCGACTCGCCGAGCGCGCGTGCCATACCGATGATCGTGCCCGTCAACATGCCGGGCATCGCCAGCGGCAGCACGTGGTGCAATACCACTTGCATCTTGGACGCGCCGAGCCCGAGAGCGGCCTCACGAATCGACGGCGGCACTGCGGTCAATGCCGCGCGCGACGCAATGATGATCACGGGCAACGTCATCAGGCTCAATACGAGGCCGCCGACTAGCGGCGCCGAACGTGGAAAGCCGAACATATTGATGAACAACGCAAGACCGAGCAGGCCGAACACGATCGACGGCACCGCCGCGAGATTGTTGATGTTGACCTCGACGAAATCGGTCCAGCGATTACGGGGAGCAAACTCCTCGAGATAGATGGCACTCGCTACGGCGATGGGAAACGACAACACGAGCGTCACGAGGAGCATGAAAAACGACCCCACGGTGGCGCTCCAGATTCCCGCGAGTTCGGGATCCCGCGAATCGCCGTTCGTGAAGAAGTAACGATTGAATCGCTGCTGGATGCGCCCCTGCTGCTCCAACGCCAAGACGACTCGCAGCTGCCGATCGTTCAGCCTCCGTTGACTCTCCGGTAAGTCGCGGGACATGTGCCCCTTCACCACGACGTCCACGTCGTCATCGACGAGCAACCACAGAGGTCGTTTCGTGCCTATCAGGCCAATGTTGTTCGTCACGAGCGATCGCAGCTCGAGGCCAGCGCCCGCGCTCAACAACCCGTTCAGCTCGCGTCGCTCGTTGCGGGCGGTAATGTCGGGAAACATGGCGCCCAGGGCGTCGCGCGCCAGGCGTTGATAGTCCGCGGTCGCGAGATCGTCTGGAGCGCGACCGCCCGCGGGGTCGATCACCGCGGCGTCGAAGTCGATGTCGAGCAGAACACGGGTTTGCCACAGCGCCGTATAGCTATTCGCGATCAGCGTATAGAAAAAGAAGGCCAGGAACCCGAGGCCGATACACAGCGCGCCAAATCCGAGTGCGCGAAAGAAGCGTTCGTTGCGGTAGCGGCGGCCGATACCGCGCGCGACCACGTCTTTGACCGACTCGCTGCGTATGTTACTCATACTGCTCGCGATAGCGCCGCACAACATGCAGTGCGACGAAGTTCAATGCCAGCGTCACGAGAAACAGCACGAGACCCAACGCAAAGGCCGCGAGCGTCTTCGCGCTATCGAATTCCTGGTCGCCGACCAGCAACGTGACGATCTGAACGGTAACCGTGGTCACCGCCGCGAATGGATTCGCGGTCAGGTTCGCCGCCAACCCTGCGGCCATCACCACGATCATCGTCTCACCGATCGCGCGCGACACGGCGAGCAAGATGGCGCCGACGATACCCGGCAGGGCCGCGGGGAACACGACGAGGCGGATCGTCTCCGAGCGCGTCGCACCCAGGCCTGCTGAGCCATCGCGCAACGCCTGCGGTACGGCTGTGATCACGTCGTCGGATAGCGACGACACGAACGGAATAATCATGATGCCCATCACGAGGCCCGCACCGAGTGCGCTCTCCGACGCCACGCTGAGCCCGACGGCCGAACCGGCGTCGCGCAGTATCGGGCCTACCGTCAATGCGGCGAAGTAGCCGTACACGACGGTCGGAATGCCGGCCAGAATCTCGAGCATCGGCTTCGCCCACGAACGCAACCGACGGTTAGCGTACTCGGCGAGGAAGATCGCAGACATCAACCCCACCGGCACGGCCACGAGCATCGCGATGCCGGAGATCAGCAGCGTGCCCGTGAAAAGCGGGACAGCCCCGAAAGCACCCGACGAGCCAACCTGATCGGCCCGGATCGCGGTCTGCGGGCTCCACGACAGGCCGAATAGAAAGTCGAGCGGCGACACCTGACCGAAAAAGCGCAGGGCTTCGAGCAACACCGATAGAAAAATGCCGACCGTCGTCAGAATGGCGACTGACGATGCAGCCACCAGCAAATACTCGATCGCCTGCTCGACGCGATTGCGCGCGCGAAAATCCGCGCGGACGCGCCGGTAGGCCCAAGCTAGCCCAACAATGCCAATCACGAGCACCGCCGCGCTCACGAGACCGTGGCTAAGGTCGCGCAGCGCTGCGTAGCGCTGCACCGCGGCCATGACTTCGGCGCCGGGTTCGCTCGAGGAAATATTGCCGGCGACGAGGTTTCGAATGTCGTTGTAAACGAGGCCGAGTTGCGCGGCCGGCAGCGTGCGCAGATTCTCGGGCAGAGAGGCGATTACGCTGCTGCGCAGCCAAATCGGCTCGACGATCTGCCATAGGACGAGCACCGCCAGGGCTGGCAGCACACACCACAACGCGACGTAACCGCCGTGATACCCCGGCAGCGAATGCACTAAACGCGGACCGCCGGCCGCAAGGGCCACGGAAATGGCACGCTGGCGGCCCATGTAATAGGCCACCAGCGCGAGGGCAAGCACCACAATCAGCAACGTCGAGGAAGTCACGCGGCAGCTATTCTTGCATCATCGAACCACGGCTGTCCTCGAATGTTGCCTAGGCGACATCTCCAGTCGGACTAGTGTCCACCGCTGAGATTCATCGCCGCAAGGCCCTTGGTTTCCGCCACCACGGTCTTGCGTTCCTTGTCGCTCATTGGAATCAGGCCCTTGTCGGACAGATAGCCACTGTCGCCGAGCGCGCCTTCGCTCGTGAACTCGCCAAGGTACTCCCGAATGCCCGGGATCACGCCCACGTGAGCCTTCTTCACGTAGAAGAAGAGCGGCCGCGAGATCGGATACTTACCTTCCGCGATAGCCTCGAATTCCGGCGCCACGCCGTTGATCTGCGAGCCTTGGATCTTGTCGGCGTTTTGCTCTAAGAAGCTGTAGCCGAAGATGCCGAGCTGATGGGAGTTCGCCTCGAGCTTCTGCACGATGAGATTGTCGTTCTCGCCCGCTTCGATGTACGCACCGTCCTCACGCAGCGTGTGGGAGCCCACGGTGAACGCGTCTTTTTCGAGCGCGGCGACGAACGGAAACGTCTTCGCACCGGGCTCCATCACAAGCTCGAGGAACGCATCGCGCGTGCCTGAGGTTGGCGGCGGCCCCAGGACTTCGATCTTGTCCCCGGGCAGCTTCGAGTTGACGTCCGACCATTTCTTGTAGGGATTCGGAACGAGCTTCGCCGTGCCCGCGGGATCCGGCACGTTCTTAGCCAGAGCGAGATAAAGGTCGCGCAGCGCGAGATTGAAGCGCGGCGAGGACTTCGAGTTTGCAACCACGATTCCGTCGTAGCCGATCTTGACCTCGACGATTTCCTTGACGCCATTCTTCGTGCAGGTATCGACCTCGGTCTGCGTGATGCGCCGGGAAGCATTCGCGATGTCCGGATGCTGCACGCCCACGCCGTTGCAGAACAGCTTCAGGCCGCCGCCGGTGCCGGTCGATTCGATTTTCGGCGTCTTGAACTTGCTCGTGCGACCGAACTGCTCGGCGACGACGGTGGCAAACGGATAAACCGTGGATGAGCCGACGATGCTGATGTAGTCTCGCGCTGCCTGCGCATGCGCGCCGCCGCAAACCGCTGCGCCAGCGGTCGCGAGCAGAACGCACATCAGCCGACTGATACCGGGAGTGCGCCGAGTCTGGTTCCCCATGAATCCTCCTGACAGGTTGTGAGCAGGCCCCGAAAAACGGGCGTGCGGGTTAGCATTGGTGCCGGAAGACTAGCGACGTAATGTTAAGGAAATATTGCAGCCACGTATCGGCCGACGCTACGGACGTCAAGCAGTGCCTACGTAACCCCATGAGTTCAAAAGACTAAGCACCCAGATGGACACATTGAGCCTCGCGCGCGAGCTGATTCGCCGCCCGTCCATCTCCCCCGCCGATTCCGGTTGTCAGCAGCTGGTCGCCGACCTACTCGACAAGGCCGGCTTCAAAACGGAATCGCTGCGGTTCGGTGACGTGGACAACCTCTGGGCTCGGCGCGGACACGCAGCGCCGGCGCTCGTGTTCGCGGGCCATACGGATGTCGTGCCGCCCGGCCCTCGTGAGCAATGGCGGGTCGATCCGTTCGCGGCGACGGTGGAGAACGGCATCCTCATGGGCCGCGGCGCTGCGGACATGAAGGGCAGCCTCGCCGCCATGATCAATGCGTGTCGTCGCTTCGTCGAACACTATCCCGATCACAAAGGCTCGCTCGGCGTGCTGATCACGAGCGATGAGGAAGGCGCTGCCGACGACGGGACGCTCAAGGTCATGGAGACGTTGGCGAAGCGCGGCGAAACGTTCAACTACTGCGTCGTCGGCGAGCCGTCGAGCGCGCTGAAGCTCGGAGACACGGTGCGCGTCGGCAGGCGCGGCAGCCTGTCTGGAATCATGACGATTCGCGGTGTGCAGGGGCACGTGGCCTACCCTCTTCAGGCCGACAATCCCATGCACGCGCTCGCGAAGTTCGTCGCGGCGATGACGCGCGAGCCTGTCGATTCCGGCAACGAGTTCTTTCCACCGACCACGTTTCAGATGGTCAACGTCCACAGCGACGCGGGGGCTCCAAACGTGGTGCCCGGCGAACTGAAGTGCCGCTTCAACTTCCGGTATTCGAACGTGTGGACGTACGCCGAGCTACAGGCTCGAGTGGAGTCGGTGCTGAAGGATCTTCACATCGACTACGAGCTGCGTTGGAAGGTGGCCGGCCTGCCGTTCCTGACGAAGCGTGGCGCACTGACCACCGCGATTCAGCGCGCGGTGCTCGAAGAAACGGGGCTCGATCCCGAGCTGTCTACGAGCGGCGGCACATCGGACGGGCGATTCATCGCGCCGTATGGCATCGATGTAGTGGAACTCGGGCCGATCAACGAATCGATTCACAAGGTCAACGAGCTCGTCTCGGTCGCCGACCTCGAACGCCTCGAGCGAATCTACTTCCGGATCGCGGAGTTGCTGCTCGTCCAGAGCTAGCGGCACACGCCCTGACGCCGAAAGCCGCTCGAGCTAGCGCGCGAGTTTGCGCCAGTTCGCGATGGCGACCAGGGCGCCGAGGATGACGAACCAGACCAGAACCCAGCTCGGCATGCCGAGGCCCATGAAGGTCCAATTCACTTTGGCGCACTCGCCCGAGCCCGTGAAAACCATCTTCAGGGCGTCCAGCCAGGGGAACGTATCGAACATGTAGTCGAAGCCCGGGCCGCAGGACGGCACTTTGTCGGGCGGAAGGTGCTGCACGCGCACGTGCCACCCCGAGATACCGGCACCTGTGAGGGCGGTAAGCACGCCGAGCACGCTGTATACACGGGAGACCGAGCCGCGCGCCGAATGCAGCGCCGCGGCAAGGAACACGAAGCCGAGCGTGATCATCGCCATTCGTTGCATCACGCAGAGCGGGCACACCTCGAGACCGACGACATGCTGCTCGTATAGCGCGTATCCCATCAGAGCCACGACGATGACGACACCGGCGAGGTTCGCGGCTCGACGGCCGCGACGCGTTGCGATCACGAGCGGCCTTCCGTGCGGCGCACGCCCTGCTTGACCTCGGCTTCGATGTCCGCGATGCCGATGTGGCGAACGTCCTTACCGTGGACCATGAAGATGACGTACTCGCAGATGTTCTTCGCGTGATCGCCGATGCGCTCGAGCGCTCGCGCCATCCAGGTCAGATCCATCATGCGCGTGATCGTGCGCGGATCTTCCATCATGAACGTGATGCCCTGGCGGTAGATCGAGTCGTACTCGTCGTCCACGGCGTCATCGGCCTTCACGACATCGAGCGCACCTTTCGGATCGAGCCGCGCGAACGAGTCGAGCGCCCCGTGCACCATGTGCTTCACATGCCGAGCCAGATTGCGCAGCTCGCGATAGTTCGTGGCGGGCCGCTCTACGCTGGCGAGACGCGCCGCCAGTACACCGATCTTCTCGGCCTCGTCGCCGATCCGCTCGAGGTCGGTGATCGTCTTGATGATTGCGATTACGAGGCGAAGGTCACCGGCAGTCGGCGCTCGCGTGGCGAGAATGCGGCTGCACTCCTCGTCGATCGCAACTTCCATCCGGTTGACCTTTTGGTCGTCTTCCGCCACCTGCAAGCCGAGCGCGCTGTCGCCCTCTGACAGCGCCTTGATCGCGCGGTCGAGCTGCTCTTCGACGAGCCCGCCCATCGCGAGCACGGAATTGCGCACACGTTCCAGGTCCTCGTTGAACCGCCTGGAGATGTGGTGACCAAGATCTTCGACTTCCATTCTCGTCCGTCCTCTACGACAGCCCGCAACTCATTGTACGGCTTGAACCACGTCGGCGCGAAACACGACGCGCTCCCGCGGAAAATGGCAGCTGAACGTGCTGCCCTCTCCTTCACGACTACTGATCGTCAACTTGCCGTCATGACGCTGCAACGCATGCTTCACGATAGCGAGTCCGAGCCCGGTGCCACCGCTCGCTCGCGAGCGGCCGGGGTCGACGCGGTAAAAGCGCTCAGTGACCCGCGGGATCTGCTCCTCAGGAATGCCAATGCCGGTGTCGATGACATCGAACGCGGCGCCGCCGTCCTCGGCGCGCCATACGATCCGCACACGGCCGCCCGACGGCGTGAATCGCACGGCGTTGTTCACGAGATTGTAGAAAATTGAATGCAGCTCGGACTCCCGCCCGAGCAACGCCGCGTCGGTGTCGGCTTCGAATGTCACGCTGAGGTCGCCGCGGCCCTGAAACTCCGCGGCGATGGGTTGCAGTATCGCGATAACGTCCACGAAGTCGCGTGGAGCGTTCGACTCCGCAGACTCGAGGCGTGTGAGCTCGATCAGATCGCGCAGGATCCGTGTCATGCGCTCGGCCTGACGCTGCATCTCCATCACCGGCGGACCCCAGGCTTCCGGTATCTCGGGATCCTCGGACAGCGCGTCGATATAGCCGCTGATGACCGTCAGCGGCGAACGCAGCTCATGCGATGCGTTCGCCACGAAGTCGCGCCGGGTTCGCTCGAGCTGCATCTCGTGCGTAATGTCACGAATGATTGCGAGGCTTTGCTCCCTGCCGTAGGGAATGACCTGCACCGTGAGCCAACCGCCGTCGTCTTTCGGCGAGGGCATCGAAATGCCGTCCCCCTTAGGCGCCGCGAGATATGCGGCAAAGCCCGGGTGGCGCAGAAGGTTGTCGATTCGGTTGCCGATGTCGGTGGCGGCCTTGAGCCCGAGTAGTCGTGCCGCGGCCGGATTGAACCAGAGTATCTCGCGGTCGGCATTCAAGATGATGCCGCCGTCGCTGAGCGCCCCGGTGCTTTCCCGCACCTCGCGCAACAGCCGGTGATATTTCTTCTTCCGGCTGCGGGCCTTTGCCCGAAGCTTGTCTATGCGCGCGAGGACCTCGGCCCAAAAGCCCCGCGTCTCGAACAGAGGCACGCGCTTGTGACCTTCGAGCACGCGATCGAGGGCGTACAGGTGGCGCAGTGTGTCACCGACATACACGAGCAGAGCGCCGGCCAGCCACCAGCCCATCCCGCCGAACCACAAGCCGAGCAGCAGCGCCCCGGCGAGTAACCCGGTCAACGCGCCGAGCTGAGAGATCCAACGATGCGGCAAAGTCACGTTTGCTGTGGTGAGAACCGGTAACCGGCGCCACGGACCGTGCGAATCAAACTATCGTAACCGTAGGGGGTGAGCGCCTTGCGCAGACGCCGAATGTGCACGTCGACCGTGCGCTCCTCGACGTACACGTTGCCGCCCCACACGCGATCGAGCAACTGCGCGCGACTGTAGACACGGTCGGGATGGTGCATGAAAAACTCGAGCAGCCGATATTCCGTGGGCCCAAGCGCTACTTCTGCGTCCCGAACGCTGACGCGATGACTTGCGGCATCGAGCTTCAGGTCGGCCGCGCTTACGACCTCGCCATCCGCGACCGTCGAGCGTCGCAGCGCTGCGCGAATCCGCGCGAGCAGCTCGCGCTGCGAGAACGGCTTCACGATGTAATCGTCGGCGCCGCCGTCGAGACCCGCGATGCGGTCGTCTTCTTCCGCGCGCGCGGTCAGCATGATGACGGGAATCTCCTTGGTCGCACCGTCGCGCTTCAGTTGGCGCGTCAGCTCGAGGCCACTGATGTCAGGCAGCATCCAGTCCATCACGACGAGGTCGGGATGCACGTCGGCGATCGCTGCCCGCGCCTCGCGAGCATCGGACACGGGACGAACGTCATAACCTGCTCGGCCCAGGTTGAAGGCCAGCATGTCACGGATCGCGCGTTCATCCTCGACAACGAGGATTTTCTTCTGGGTCATGGCTAACTCGCGGACAAAGTGAACCGCGCCATTAGATTTGCGCAATATTACAGTTTGGTTAAGAACTACGCCGCCAAGCCGTATGTTCGCGCAAATACACGGGTAGAGCCGCTGCCGCGTCGACCCCACGCCCCGCCGCGAGCTCTCGCAGGGCCTGCGGAAACAAATCTTGCGCAGAAGGTTGCAGCGCCGCTAGTACCTGGGCTGCCGCGGCGAGCGGCGCCGCCAGCGCTTGGTTCGGCCCGTACGTTGCGAACCCAGACCCCACCGCGGCCCAGGCCATGCCCGAGAGCGGTGCCACCTCGGCGGGCGCCCCCAGACGCTCCGCTCCCACGATCTGAACCACGCCGTCGCGGCGCGCCGATTCGGCCCAGTAGACCTCGCCCATGTGTGCGTCGATACACACGAGACAACGCTCGCAGCCCCACTCCCGCCAAGCGCGCTCGGCGACACACAGCAGGCTCGACACGGGTAATACCGGGAGGTTTGCGCCGGCGCTCAAACCCTGCGCGACCGCAGTGCTCACCCGCAAACCCGTGAACGAACCCGGCCCGCGGCCGAAGGCGATGCCGTCGAGCGCGTCGAGCGTGGTGCCGGCGGCCGCGAGCAGCTCGTCGACAAGGCGCAAGATCTGCTCCGTCTGCTCACGCGGCGTGGCGATCTCGCGCACGAGCACCCCCTTCGCGGTGTGAAGCGCAACCGAGCCGACCGTACTGGACGTTTCGATTCCGAGCAGATTCACGACGACGCCACCGCTGCAGCCGGCTCGGCAACGAATCCCAAGGTCGCAGCAAATTCGAGGGCATCCGCAAAATCCTCGAGCACCGGCATCGGCGGCAAGCTCGCGAGGAAGGTCGCGCCGTACCCACGGCTGCGCAGCCGCGGGTCGCCCAACACCACGAGGCCGCGGTCGTCGAAGTCGCGGATGAGGCGCCCGACGCCCTGTTTCAGCGTCAACACGGCCTGCGGCAGTGAGAGCTCGTTGAACGAATCACCACCGGCACGGCGAATGGCCTCTGCGCGCGCCTGCACGAGAGGATCGCTCGGCACGGCGAACGGCAATTTGTCGATCATGACGAAACGCAACGCCTGACCACGCACGTCGACGCCCTGCCAAAAACTTCCGGTGCCGAGCAGGACGGCGTTGCCGTCGGTACGAAACTGCTTCAGCAACTCGCTACGCGAGCCGCGCCCCTGGACCAGCACGGGGCCCGGCGCCACGTGGCGCCCGATCCAAGCTTCCGCGCGCTGTAGCGCGCGATAGCTCGTGAACAACAAAAACGCGCCGCCACCAGCGGCTTCGAGGAGCGGCCATATACCCGCGAGCAGTGTCTCGACGTACAGCTCGTCGCTGGGATCCGGTAGCCCCTGCGGCACGAAGATGCGCGCGTTGTTCGCGTAGTCGAACGGGCTCTGCAGCACGCGCGTGAGCGGCCGGTCGATGCCGATGCGCTCCAGGAAGTGACTGAAGTCCTCGCCGACGGCCAGGGTCGCGGAAGTGAATACCCATACGCCCTGCTGCGCCTCGATACGCGCGGCGAGCGCCGCACCGACGTCGAGCGGCGTCCAATGTACCGCGACGGTACCGTTCGTCACGTCGAACCACCGCAGTCCTTCGTTCGCATCCGCAACGGCGATCGATCGCAGCCGCGCGGCCGCGTCCACCGCACGCTTCACGCAGGTACGCAACCCACCACTCGACTCCACCAGAGGCTCGAGATCTCGCGCGAGCGTCTCGAGCGCTGCGCCCACGTCGGGCAACAGGTCACGAAGCGCCGCCGGCGCCGCGGCCCACGGCATCCGCCCTAGTGGAGGCCCCGCGACGCTGCGCAAGTCGAAAATCGCTTTACTCAGTCCACGTACGCCGCCGTCGATCTCGCCGACGACTCCTGCGGTCCGCGCTTCGGCGTAGACGTCGCGCACGACAGACTCGAGCTCACGCGTGCTCACCGACCAACCGAAAAACTGCTGGGCGACATCCGGCAATTGATGCGCCTCGTCGACGATCACGGCGTCGGCGCCGGGTAGCAGCTCACCGAATCCGTGCTCTTTCAGTGCGAGGTCCGCCAGGAGCAAGTGGTGGTTCACGATCACGATTTCCGCCGCCTGCGCTCGACGCCGCGCGTCGAGCACGAAGCAGCGATCGAAGAACTCGCAATCGCGGCCGAGGCAATTCTCAACCGTGGAGGTCACGATCGGCCGCAACGTGTGCTCGTCGGCGAAATCTTCGAGCTCGGTCAGATCGCCGCTACCGCTCGTTTGACCCCATTGCGAAAGCGCGCGTAGCGCCCCGAGTGTTTCTGCGTCGCGCGTACCGTCGTGCAAAGCAGTCTCGAGCCGATACCAACACAGGTAGTTGTTGCGTCCTTTCAGCAACGCGATCTGCATCGGACGCCCGACGACAGCCCCGAGCAAGGGCAAGTCGCGCGCGAACAATTGGTCTTGGAGCGTCTTGGTGCCGGTCGAAATGATGGCGCGCCGACCGGACATCAGTACGGGCATCAGGTAGGCGAACGTCTTGCCGATACCTGTACCCGCCTCGATGGCGGCGTGCCGACCGGTGGTAAGCGCCTGCATGACGAGTTGCGCCATCTGCTGTTGGGCTTCCCGAAAACTGAAACCCGGAAGGCGCTCCGCCAGAGCGCCATTCGAACCAAAGATGTCCGCGAGTTCCTGCATGGGCCGGGCCACTATAACGCGAACCGCACGGCGCGCTGGCGACGTGAAATCCTCGAAAGCGCGCGGAATACTCAGCGTCGTCAGCGCGCCAGCGCACGTAAACGCACGAAGCCCGTGGCGCCGACTTGCAGCGGCGCTGCGAGCACCCACCTGACGTGGGTGTACGCAGGCTGCTCAGCGCCGCGAACCGCGAGCTCCTGCTCGGTGCCAAACGTATGACCGCCGTCAACGGAAAACAGCACGAGGCCGCCGGGGCCCGTCGCGCTACCGGCGATGTAACGGAGGCCGGCAGGGACGGCGCTCGTGATTCGAACGCCGTCGACCATGATGCCCGTCGTGTTCGCGAACCGCAGCGTCAGCACAAACTGTTCGCCGTCGGCGTTGACGACATCTGGCACGAGATCGAAGCGCGGCGCGCCGTCCGGCCCCTTCGACTCGACGATTTTCTCCAGCAAAGCGTCGAGCCGAATACCCTTGTCGGCCGTCCAATCGGCGAGCTGCGCGAACGCTGCGACGGAGATCGAGACCCACAGTGCCACGCCTGCCAACAACAGGCAGGCCGCCCTGGCCCACCGCGCCGGAGACCGAGCGCTGGCGCGGCTTCGCCAACGACATAATGATAAAGGTGACGTGGTCATCCTCTGCGCCAGCCGGTGCGCGTGCGAGCGGCAGAGGGTCTCGCCATTTCCCGGCCATGCCACGTTATACTAGCCAGCTTGTTAGGCTTGAGCTAATAGCTAAATCCATGACGACGCGCTTGAAGGCTCTCCGCGACTGGGTCGCAGAGGTAGCCGAGTTGACCGGTCCTGATCGAATCCACTGGTGCGACGGAACCGAGCAGGAATACCGCAAGCTCCTCGACGAAATGCTCGACAGCGGCACGCTGCTCGAACTAAACCAAAAGAACTATCCGGGGTGCTACCTGCACCGCTCGGATCCTCAGGACGTGGCGCGCGTCGAGCACCTGACTTTCGTGTGCACGCGAGAGCAGGAAGACGCCGGTCCGAACAACAATTGGAAAGCCCCCGCCGAAGCCAAGGAGCTGATGAAGTCCTGCTTCGCGGCGTGTATGCGCGGCCGCACGATGTACGTGATTCCGTACTGCATGGGACCGATCGACTCACCGTACGCTCGCTGCGGCGTCGAGATCACGGACAGCGCTTACGTCGTCGCGAACATGTACCTCATGACGCGAATCGGTAAACCCGCGCTGAAACGCATCGAGAAAGACAAAACGTTCGTCAAAGGGCTGCACTCGACGGGCGATCTGAACCCCGAACGCCGCTACATCGTGCACCTTCCCGAGGAGCTCACGATCATGAGCTACGGCTCGGGCTATGGCGGCAACGCACTGCTCGGCAAAAAATGCCACGCGCTGCGCATTGCTAGCTATCAGGCCCGTACCGAGGGCTGGCTGGCCGAACACATGCTGATCGTCGGCGTGCAGAGCCCGGCGGGCGACATCCGCTATCTGGCCTGTGCGTTTCCCTCAGCGTGCGGCAAGACGAACCTCGCGATGCTGATTCCACCGGAAAGCCAGAAGGGCTGGAAGGTTTGGACGCTGGGCGACGACATCGCCTGGATGCATCTCGACAAGGACGGCCAGCTGCGCGCGATCAATCCCGAAGCCGGCTATTTCGGCGTCGTGCCTGGAACGAATCCGCACACGAACAAGAACGCTTACGACACGATTCAGCACGACACCATCTTCACGAACGTCGCCGTCACCGCCGACAACGACCCGTGGTGGGAAGAGAAAGGCAGCGGCAAGCCGACAGTCGACTGGGTGGGCAAACCTTACGACGCCAAGAACGGCCCAGCGGCGCATCCGAATTCACGCTTTACGGTCGATGCCCGCCAGAATCCGGCGTATTCCAATCTCGCCGAGGCACCCGAGGGCGTCCCGATTTCGGCGGTCATCTTCGGCGGCCGCCGGCGCGAGCTTGCGCCGCTCGTGTACCAGGCCAAGGACTGGGCACATGGCGTGCTCGTGGGCGCAAGCGTTGCGTCGGAGACCACGGCCGCTGCCACGGGCAAGGTCGGCGTCGTGCGCCGCGACCCGATGGCCATGAAGCCGTTCTGCGGCTACAACTATGGCGACTACTGGGCTCACTGGCTCAGCTTCGCAAAACGCTCGAGCAAACTACCGAAGATCTTCCACGTGAACTGGTTCCGTCGCGACAGCGCCGGCAAATTCCTGTGGCCGGGTTATGGCGAGAACCTACGCGTGCTCCGCTGGATCATCGACCGCTGCGACAATCGGGTCGACGCCGTCGAGAAGCCGATCGGCTTCCTGCCGAAGCCGAGCGACATCGATCTGAAGGGGCTCGACGTATCGAGCGCCACCTTGGATCAGCTGCTGGCCGTCGATCCGGAACAGTGGCGCACGGAAATGAAGAGCATCGGCGAGTATTTCGCGGAGTTCGGCGACCGTCTGCCGGGCGAGCTAACGGTCGAGCATCAGAAGGTGGTGCGCGCTCTCGGCTGAGCCGCGCGCCGCTTACTCCTCGACGACGAAGTGCACGGCCAGCGCCGTGCCCGGCTGCGCCACCCGGCCGAGACCGATGACGCCTTCGCCGGTGAGCTGAGTGCTGTCGCGGCGGACGAAAATCTCCTCGCCACTACTGGTCTGCACGAACGTGCCGTTCGTGCTCTCGTCGATGAGCGTGAATTTATCGCGGCTCGATTCAATCCGCGCGTGCACGCGCGAGATCAGATTGCCTTTGACGACAACGTCGTTGTCCTCAGCGCGCCCCAGCGTCGCACTCTTGCGGCCTTCACCGACGGTAACCTCGCGGCCCTGGTAACGAAGACTGAGCCGCTTCGTCCGACCGCCCGTCTTCCGTCCGTGCCCGACGGTCGGCAGCATGCTCGTCGCTTCCTCGGGCTGCCAAAGCACTTCGAACAGCACCACCTCGTCCGCTTTGCCGCGCACCGTAGCGATGTCGATCTGACGCGACGCGGCTTGCCACTCGGCCGATAGCTTCTGCACGGTCGAAAGCGTGGTGATGATCTGCTTGGCCTTTGCCTGGCTCGTCATGCGATTGGCCGTATGCACGGCAGAGCCAAATACGTCGCGCTGCTCCTGCACGACCGGCCCATAGTGACAACCGATCCGGATCGCGACCCGACCGTTGTCGTGCGTGAGCTCGCGGTCCGTCGAAATGCGTTCCTGCATGCGCTTCGCGGCATTCATCGCATCATCCGCCGCGGGGAACGTCGACATGACCTCGTCGCCCATGGTCTTGATGACGGTGCCGTGATTGACTTCCGTCGCCTCGCGCATGATGTCGAGGCATCGGGCCACCATCTGCCGCGCCTTCACATCCCCGAGTTGCTCGTACAGTTGCGTACTGCCCACCACGTCGGCAAACAGAATCGCAACCTCTACATCCTTACCCATGGCTTCCTTCGAGAACGAGCGGCCGCGAGCAGGCCCGGAGTATAACGCGCCTATTTCTCGGCCACGAGGTAGGCGATCCATGCGAGATCGGCCTCGCCGGTGGCGTTCTCGGTGAACTCACCGTTACCGCCACCATCGCCGTCGTCGCCTTCCCAATACACGCGGACCTTCGAGTAACCGGCCTCGGTCAACAGCTCGCGCAACTCTGGCAAGGTCCACAGGCGCCAGTCGTAGGTGAATGCGCGCTTGATCTTCGATCCATCTGGAAACTTGAAATGAATGTGGCAGAGAATTCGGCCAGTCACGGGTTCGAACACCGCCTGTTCCCAGACATAAGTGAACCCGTCTAGCTTGGTCTTCTCCTTCACCAGGTCGGAAGCTTCTGGTCCGCCGAACGCGTCGAGAAAGAAAATGCCGTCAGACTTAAGACCCGCGCGGACACTCGCGAAGTAACTGCGCAGCTCGTCGCGGGTCGTGAAACAGTAGTAGCTGAAGTTGAACGCGCCCACCATGTCGACGGGGTCAGTGGCCACGGTGCGCACGTCGTCGTTCAGCAACTTCACGCGGCTGCGAGCCAGCTCGGTCAACCGCGCGACGTGTTTGCGCCTTCCCCAGTCGAGCACGCCAGGGTCATTGTCCACACCGATCGCGTAGCGATTGCTGCCCGTGCGGATCCACTCGCACGATAGAGCTGCCGTCCCACAAAAATCCTCACGAAAACTTTGTGCGTCGCGGCTTCGCAGCGCACGGAACGTGTCTCTCAAGAACTCGACCTCTACGTCGACGGACTGGACGGCGCGCTCGTACAAGTCGTGGATGTCGGCCTCGTCGGCCAGCGTACTCCGAACTTTTCGCTTCGCGCTCTCTGCCACGCTGCCTACCTCGATGCCATGAGAATGATGTGAACGGCTCGCCATTGTAGCGACATCGAACGCGCCGCGAACCGCTGTTTGCTCAGAGTGAGTCGAATGCGAGCGCGAGCCCGAATGGTAAGGGCCGCGGGCTCTCCATGGCGTCCGCGTCGCGCACGAGCCGGTTTAACCCGTCGAAGCTGTCGAGCTCGCCGAGCGCGCGTCGCCACTGGCGGCCCCCGGCGCGGCCCGCGCGCATGCCCAGCAGGTGCCGCGTCATTGTCTTCAGCGGTGTCCCGCTCTCGATCTCCTTCGCCACATAACGCACGTAGTTCGCGAGCACATCCGCTTCGCGCGGCGCATCGCCGCCGTGGACGCGGGCATCGATGTCGGCGAGCAGGCTCGAATTCTGATATGCCACCCGACCGAGCATTACGCCGTCGACGTGATCGAGCTGCTCCAGCGTTGCAGCTGCGGTCGTCAGTCCGCCGTTGATCACGATGCAAAGGCTCGGAAAGTCACGCTTGAGGCGGTGAACGCGGCCGTAGTCGAGCGGCGGGATCTCGCGGTTTTGCTTCGGGCTCAACCCTTTCAGCCACGCCTTGCGTGCGTGGACGATGAAGGTGTCGCAACCCGCAGCCGACACGCCGGCGATGAAGTCGTGCGCAAAATCGTAGCTATCGTGGTCATCGACACCGAGCCGCGTCTTCACGGTAACGGGCACGTGGACCGCCTCGCGCATGGCCGTCACGCACTCGGCAACGCGTTGCGGTTCGAGCATGAGCGCAGCGCCGAAACAACCGGCCTGCACGCGATCGCTGGGACAGCCGACATTCAGGTTGATCTCGTCATACCCCACGGCCTCGCCCATTCGCGCCGCAACCGCGAGCTCGGCGGGATCGTTACCACCGAGCTGCAACGCCACTGGATGCTCCACGCCGGAGAAGCGTAGGAGCTTCTCCGCATCGCCGTGCAGCAGCGCGCGCGCAGTGATCATCTCGGTGTACAGGCGCGCGTGCGGCGCCAGCAACCGCAGCAAATACCGGAAGTGCCGGTCCGTGCGATCCATCATCGGCGCAATGCACAATCGGTGTGAGGTCATCGTGGTCCGGCTTGCATACAATCGCGCCAGCCGCAGGCAACGGGGGCGGGTTGAGACCGCAATTATGCAAGCCTTCCGTTGCCGGGGCTAGGTCACGCGCGGATCTTGCGGACGTTGGAGCGGACCGGCAGTTCAGACACCGGCCGTGGGACCGCGATGAAGAAGCCCTGCGCAAACGCGACGCCGAGCTCACCGAGCCGCTTCATGACGTCGCGGCTTTCGACGCGCTCCGCGATCGCCTCTATCTTGAACGCCCTGGCCATGCGCGCGATCGACTCGACGACACACTCGTCCGCGCCATCGCGCAGCACGTTGCGTACGAACTGCCCATCGATCTTGACGTAGTCGACCGGCAGGTTCTTGAGGTATGTCAGGGACGATAGCCCCGTGCCGAAATCGTCGAGCGAAAACCGGCAGCCGCGCGCCTTCAGCGCACGCATGAAGGTGACGACCTGGCTCAAATTTGAGATCGCCGCGGTCTCCGTGATCTCGAAGCACAGCGCGCCGGCCGGAATACCCGCGGCCGTGAGCTCGTCGAGCACGAAGTCGAGGAACCGGGCGTCGTTCAGTGTCGTGCCGGACAGGTTGATGGCCAACGTGTACGGCGACGTGCCAGACTCACCGCGGAACGCGAGCGTCTCCAGCGTGTGACTGATGACCCAACGATCGAGCATCGGCATCAGGTTGTAGCGCTCGGCCGCAGGAATGAACGCAGTGGGTAGGACGATCTCGCCCCGCTCGTCCTTCATACGGAGCAGCAGTTCGTAGTGCGGCCAAGTGTCGTTGCGGGGACCGGTGGGCACGATCGGCTGATAGTAGAGCTCGAAGCGCTCCTCCTCGAGCGCGCGATTGATTCGCGCGACCCATTGCATCTCCTGATGGCGCTCGGCGGCGTCGCCCTCTTCGTAGACGTGGATGCGGTTGCGGCCGAGATCCTTCGCCACGTAGCACGCGACGTCGGCGGCGCTCATCAGCGCTGCGACGCTTTCACTCGCTGCCTGCACGGGCACGATGCCGATGCTAACGCCGACCTGCAGCGCGTTGTCGCGCCAGGCGAAGCGGAATGCCGAGATCGCCTCGCGTAGACCCTCTGCGATCTGCCCGGCAACAGCCATGGTGCAATCCGGCAGCAGCACGGCGAATTCGTCTCCGCCGAGGCGTGCGAGCGCACCGCTCTTCGGCACGCGTTGGCGCAGCACATCGGCAAGCTGGCGCAACAGCAAATCGCCAGCGCCGTGACCGCAGGTATCGTTCACGACCTTGAACTGATCGAGGTCCATGTAGAGCAACGCGCCGCTGCGTCCCGGTTCGCTGTGTACCGTGGCGAGCGCCGTGCCGAGCCGCTCCTCGAATTCGCGACGGTTGATGAAGCCGGTCAAAGCGTCGTGGCTCGCGAAGTAGGCGAGCTTGCGATGCAACTGACGTTCCTGGCTCACGTCGTGGAACACCATGACGGCGCCGACGATTTGGCCATTGCGATCCTGAATCGGCGCCGCGGAATCCTGAATTGCGACGCTCGAGCCGTCGCGCGCCGCGATCACGACGTTGCCGGCGAGAGCCACGACCCGGCCTTCTTGCAAGCAACGCAGCACGGGGTTCTGCACCGATTCACCAGTGGTTTCGTCGGTGAGCTTGATCAGCGTCTCGATCGGCAAACCGCGCGCCTCGCGGGCCTCCCAGCCGGTCAGCTGCTCCGCGACCGGGTTCAAGTAGTCCACGTTGCCCTGCGCGTCTGTAGTAACTACTGCGTCGCCGATCGACTGCAGGGTGACCTGCGCGCGCTCTTTCTCGTTGAACAGGGCGCGTTCCGCGGCCTTGCGCTGCGTGATATCGGTGATCGTGCCTTCGAAGTACAGCGGCCGACCATCGGCATCCACGACGAGACGGGAGTTTTCCATCACCACGATCGCACGCCCGCTGCGCGTCTGCAGACGATACTCGTAGTTGCGCACGCGGCCGTAGCTCGTGAGCTCGGCGATCAGCCGCTCGCGATCCTTCGGATCGAGGAACAGGTGGGCCATGTTGCAACGTTGCAGCTCTTGCGCGTCGTCGTAGCCGAGCATCTGCACGAGCGCCGGGTTCACGGACAACAACTCGCCGTCCGGCTTCGCCTGATACACGCCGTCGACGACATTGTCGAACAGCGCGCGGAAGCGTGCTTCGCTGTCGCGCAACGCGGTTTCGTCTTGCTTGCGTCGGATCGCGATGCCGGCAAGCTGCGTGAGGCGCGTGATCAGATCGATCTCTTCTGTATTAGGGCCGCGAGCCGACTCGAAGTAGATGGCAAGCGTGCCGTGAATCCGGTCGCCGGCCGTCACGATCGGCGTGGAGCAGCAGGCGTGGATGCCAGCCGCGAGCAGGTCGCCGGCGATATTGGTACTCAAGGAATCGACCGCGACGTCGCGAATGACGACTTGTCTGCCGAGCGACGCGGCGGCGCCGCACGGTCCGTGTCGCAAATCGACCACCAGCCTTTCCAACAGATCAGTGACGCCCTTCGGTAAACCGGTCGACGCCGCGAGCTTGAGCTCCGCGGCACGCTCGTCGAGCAACTGGATCGCCGCGCCCACGGCCGGATGCATTTGCTCGACGAGCCGCACGACCGCTTGCAACGTTCGCTCGATCGGGGCGTTGGCGGCAATGAGCTCGAGCACGCGGCGTTCACCGTACGCGAGTGTGTCGGCACGCCGCCGCGCTGCGATGTCGATGATGCTGGCACGGATCAGTCGATGCTTCGACGATGGCAGCCGGATGAACCGCACCTCGCACGGAAAGTCCTGCCCGGCGACATCGCGGTGCAGCCATTCGAAGACGGGCCGGCCGCCCTTCAACGCGCGCTCCACGTAACCTCTGTTGAGACCGGCCGACAGCAACCCATCGCTCTGAAACTCGGGGCTCAGCGTTTCCGGGTCGATGTTCAACAACTCCTCACGCGCCACGCCGAACAGCCGAACGGCATTGTCGTTGACGTCAGCGAAGCGACCACGATCGACGTCGAGCACCACGATGGCTTCAGGCGCGTTCTCGACCAACGCGCGATACCGCGCCTCGCTCTCGCGCAGCGCCTGTTCGTCTTGGAGCCGCTCCGTGACGTCGCGCATGCACAGGACGAAGTAACCGTCGCGAGTCAGCCCAGCACGGCTCACGCTGATCTCAACGGTCAGCGATTGCCCGTCGTTACGCCGCGCCTCGATCAACTCCGGTGTCACGTCGACGAACGTATCGCCAACGCGATCTGCAAGTGCCTCTAGCGCGGGGCCAGCGGGTGCGAGCTGCGGAATGAACTCGCTCAGCGCCCGCCCGACGACGGCCTCGACGCCCACGGCGAGCACGCGGGCCGCAGCGGCATTCGCACCGAGCACGATGCCATCGCGGCCCACCGTAACGATGGGGTCTTTGACGTTGTCCAGGATGGCGGGCAGACGGTCCGCGCCATGGGCATAGCCCGGTCCCGACGCGTGATCCCGCAGGACTCGTTGTAGGTCGTCGCGAACGGATGGGCCCGCCAGCGCTTCGGCAATCCTGCGTCTCAGGCGTTCCTTCGCCATTCCCTTCCCGACGTGCCGCGACAAACGCGAATCCGCCTAATATGGAATGCGCGGGGTCTGCCCGCCGTGACTCAAATCTCGTTTATTGGCCGGGCAGCAATTTGCTCCTGCAATTGCTGCACTTCCGCCGTCCATGGCGGTCGCTAGAACCGCTCTTCGACCGGTAACAACGACAGGTTCTCACTGCCGGCGGGCGCCGGTGCAGTGGCCAGCGCGCGGACCGTGGGACCCGCTCCCGCCGAACGGATCTTCGTCGTGACGGACTGCGCCTGAACAACGCCGTCGATCTCGCCGAACACAACGACGGTCAAGTTGCCACCCGACGCGTGCATGGGCACGACGGTTACGACCCAACTTCGTGAGCCCGCGCGCTCAACCAGCCCCGACGGGGCACCCACCGCGAGCTCCGCAGAATCGTCGGCCCGCACCTCGATCGCGAGGCGATCGACAGCGACCGCGTCCGTGCGCGCCGTAACGGTTGCGGCCAATGGCACGCCGGGCATCGGCTCAGCCGAGAGATGCACGTCGATCGCGATCGGTCCCATTGGCTTCGACTCCTCACGCGTCGCGGCCGCCGGAGCATCCACCGGCGCAGCCGCGACTCCGATCGTCACGACGGTCGCCACGAGTGCAAGCACGATGGCAGGCGCTCTCATCGCGTCACCGTTACGTCGAAGCACGTTCGCCCGATCGGAGGGTATAGATCGGATGTATCGTTCGTGTTTGTCCATTCGTACACCTCGAGCACGTGTTCGCCCGCCGCGAGCGTGGGAGTGAAGCTCTCGACACAGGCCTGCGGCATATCGATCGTGCACTGCGGCGGCCCCGTCGACGACAGCAGGGAGCCGTCGGGCGCATGCAACTTCAGATCTGGATCCGCGGCGCCGTTGAGCGGCGCGATGGCGCGCGCCGTAACGACATGGGGACCGGGTGTGGTAACTGCAAAACGCACGAAACGTCGCGACGCGAGCTTGTTGCCGGCGCCGGTCGAGGCGCTGGTGTAATCGTCGAGGCTGCAGACGTTCACCGCCGGGCCGTTCACCGCGACCGTGTCGTAAACGCCGTGGAAATCGGCGGCGACTTCCTGGGGCGTGCGCTTGCTCGGCACGCCGTAGTTCGTCTCGTTCGTTCCATACTCGTTGGCGACGGGGCGGATTCCTTGCGCCATTGTGAGCTGATCGATCAGTGGTGCGTCCGCCGGCCGAACCTGTTTCAGCGCGTCGATGAATGAAAAGACGCTCGTGAGTGCCAGCGTCTGCCGCTGCGCGTTGATCATCACATCAAACAACGGACCAAACCCGAGAGCAAGATCGTCGAGCGTTAACGTTCCCGGAGCCACATCGCGACCGTTGTCGTACAGATCGTATAATAAGGACTGCACGGCCTCTTCGTTGAACCAGCCGGCATTTGGATTACGGCGGTTCGGGCTCTGCTCGAGATCGAAGCTGAAGTTGTGCGCCTGCCCCGCGCCGAACGTGTCGACGTAGATCGGGTCGTGCATGGCTATCCCTGCGAACGCGGTCGCCCACGCTTCGCTGAACGCGACGCGCATGTCGAGCTGATCCGTGATCGAATGCGAGCCGCCGATATTGTCGGAACGCGAGAACGATCTCTCGAGGTAATGTCCCCACTCGTGCGCGATCACGTGTCTATCGTACTCGTCGGTATCTTGCTCGGCCGCGCCGAGCAACTCGATGCCAACGCCTGCGACGAACCGGCTGCTGCCAATCTCGCCGAAACCGGGACCGGTCACGGGCGAATTGCTAGTGCTCCATTTCATTTGCAGCGGCGGAAACACGGCCGCCGGTGACGCACTTAGTACCACCTGCACGCACTCGTAAACGACGTCGAGGATGGCGAACGGAGCGGCGGAGCGCGGGGCCGAGTATGCGGAGCCTGTCCAACCGGACCCGGCGTGCAAGTCGCGCCCGAGGTCAGCAGTCCCAGTGTTAAACGCGACGCCGGCTAGCGTGAACAGCGCGTCCGAGTTGACGTTGTCGACAACCCGAAAGTCCCAGCTCGGCGCTCCAGCACGGACCATCTCTGCGCGCACGCGCAAGGAGGCCTCAGTGTTCGGCGTGACCGTGACGGAGTAGTGCCCCGCCGAGTCAGTCGCGGTGCTCGCAAGCACGGTGCCTGCGGCTACGACTTCCACGGTCACTCCGCGGGCGGGACGCTCGACGGTCTGTGGATAGTCGAGTCCTCGACCGGCGACCGCTGGCACCAAATCGAATGTCACGGTTCCCTGCAGCGTCACGGGCACGGGTGTCGGCGGGCTGGGTGCCGGATCGCTCCCGCCCCCGCAGCCGTGCAGCCATAGTCCCAGCACGGCGAACTGCGCGCCCCGCCACGAAACCGTCTTCAATGTGGTCCCACTGCGACCGAGCCTCGCTGGGCTCGAGCCGATCCTAACCCGACACGCAGCATGCCACCGATGTCTGCTTCACGTGTTTGCCAAGGGGGTGTGCACGGACAGCCCTGCGCTAACGCGTGTCTGCTCGTAGCGACAAACTGCGACCAAGCTCCCGGTCCGTCGCACGGGAGCTGCTAGACTCCTTGAATCCAATTATGTCGCTTGCCTCCGTGATGACTGACAAGACCATTCTCGTGACTGGTGGCGCCGGTTACATCGGCTCGCACGTCGTCCGCCAGCTCGGCGAAGCCGGCGAACGCGTTGTCGTGTTGGACGACCTGTCCACCGGCTTTCGTCAGGCGGTGCTGCATGGCGAGCTCGTCGTTGGAAATACGGGCGATGCGAAAGTGCTGGAGCAGGTCTTCGGCCGCTTCGAAGTGGACACGGTGATGCACTTCGCTGCCCACACGGTCGTGCCGGAGTCGGTGGCGGACCCTCTCAAGTACTACCGCAACAATACGTGCGCGACCCGCACCCTACTCGAGCACTCGTTGCGCGCTGGAGTGAAGCACGTCGTATTCTCCTCGACCGCCGCCGTATACGGCATTCCCGCGAGCGGGGAGGCCGACGAGGAAACACCGACAGCGCCCATCAATCCCTATGGCACGTCGAAGCTAATGACGGAATGGATGCTGCGCGATATCGCGGCCGTCAACCCGCTTCGCTACGTCGCGCTGCGCTACTTCAATGTGGCGGGATCCGATCCCGGTGGGCGAATCGGTCAGGCGACGCCGAAGGCTACGCTGCTGACAAAGGTCGCGTGCGAAGTGGTCGTCGGCAAGCGCGAGTACGTGTCGATTTTCGGCACTGACTATGCCACGCCCGATGGAACAGGCGTGCGGGATTACATTCACGTCGAGGACCTGGCGGACGCGCATTTACAGGCGCTCGCGTACTTGCGCCGGGGCGAGGGATCCACGACATTGAACTGCGGCTACGGGCGCGGTTATAGCGTTCGCGAGCTCATCAGAATGGTCGAAACCGTGGCGGGGCACGAGATTGCCAAGCGAGAAGGTCCACGCCGCGCCGGTGACCCGCCTGCCCTGATCGCCCGTGCGACGCGGATTCGCGAACGCCTCGGGTGGCAACCTCGTCACGACGACCTTAGACAAATTGTTTCGACGGCACTCGCATGGGAAAAAAAACTCGCCAGCAATCCCTGGCGCCCTTGATCGCGGCTGGTGACGCCCGATGAAGATGCGGCGTCCGCGAACCCTGCTGGGCATGGTGCTCGTGGGCCTCGCGTTCGTGACCGTGCCGTTGCTAATCGCAGTCGGCAATGCCCTCGTGAAGCTCGGCCAGGTCGCCGCCGAGAGCGAAACAGTGCTGAGCGACAGCGCCACGGCAACGACGGAGAACCAGCGAATATCGAACCTGCTGATGAACATGGAACGCAACGCACGCCAATACGTCGCTTTGAAGGACGTCGCCTCGGCGTCGAACCTGCTGCCGCTGTACGACGGCGACCAGGCCGACTTCGAGGCGCGCCTCGGCGCGTTGCGTTCGTTGCCGAAGAACGCCGAGATTGCGGCCGCGCTCGAGCAGCTTGCGGCCCAATCTAAAGACGTGCACCGCGCGTTGCGCGGCGGGCCAAACCAGGGCGACGAGGACGTCATAGTCGATCGCTTCCGCACGATGATCGCGGCGTCCCGCGACGTCTCGCAGGGCATGCGCAACCTGATCGACACGCGCTTGAGCACGCTCCAGGAGAATACTCGAATCGCGCAGCGATCGATTGCCTGGCAATCCGCGGCGCTGATCCCGGGCACTATGATCCTGATCGTGTTGTTCTTGTTGCTCGTCGGTCGCCCGATGCGCCAGGTCGACCGCGCGATCCGCGAGCTGGGTGAAGGCGACTACAGCCGGCCGATCGCGGTCACGGGCCCTCACGACATCGAAACGCTTGGCCGACAGCTCGAGTGGCTTCGCCATCGTCTCAAGGAATCAGCGGACGAGAAGAACAAATTCCTGCGCCACATGTCTCACGAGCTGAAAACACCTCTCGCAAACATCCGCGAAGGAACGGAGCTTTTGCTCGACGGCTCGGTGGGGCCGCTCGATATTCAACAGCAAGAAGTCACCGGGATCCTGCGCGACAACGGCGTCAAACTGCAAAAGCTCATCGAGAACCTCCTGACGTTCAGCGCCTGGCAAACGCATACCGCATCGCTCGAGCTCACGGAGTTCGAATTGAAGCCGATGGTCTTCAGCGTGCTCGGCCAGCATCGCCTCGTGCTGTCGAACAAGAAGATCAAATTGCAGATGAAAGTCAGCCCCATCCGAGTTTGCGCCGACGAGGGTAAATTGCGGCTCGTACTAGAGAACCTGGTGTCGAACGCGATCAAGTTCACGCCTTCGGGCGGCACGATTGGCGTCGGTGCGGGGATGCAGGACAGCGATCTCGTGATCGACGTCGACGATACCGGCCCAGGCGTGCACCCCGACGACGGTGTCAGAATTTTCGAGGCGTTTTACCAGGGTCGCCGGCCGCAGGACGGGCCCGTCGGCGGTACCGGTATCGGCCTTTCGGTGGTGCTCGAATGCGCTCAGGCGCACGGCGGCTCGGTCCAGCTCCTGCATGCCGGCGAATCGGGCTCCCACTTCCAGGTCCGCCTGCCGCTGCGACGTGCGGCCGACAAGCACCTCATGGCGGTGGCCAATGGTTAAGCACGCCGCACTCTTGCTAACGATTGCCATCACGGGCTGCAGCGCATTTGGTGGCGGCCCTAGCTTCGGCCAACCTGCAAAGCCGGCCAGCGCGCCACAATCGCCGACGAGCCCCCGTGCGCTTGGCGACGAAGGACTCGCATTGTATTTGCGTACACTGCGTGACCTGCTAGAAGGCGACACCGTGCTGAAAGCAGATGTGTTTCGCGACGTGGCTGCCGCCGCGGATGCGGCGCCCACCACGACGAATCGATTGAACCTCGCGCTCGCCCTCGCTACGCCTGGACACCCCTCGAGCAATCCCCTCGAGGCCCAGCGGCTCTTGAATGAAGTGCTTGCGAAAGATAACGCGTTGCTGCCAGAAGAGCGTGTGCTAGCGCTCGTCGAGCTGAAGGACGTGGAACAAAGGCTGATTCTCGATGCCGAAGCAGCGAGACTCCAGCGAGCCGCACAGGTTGCTACGACTCAGCGCAACGACCAAAGCGCGCAGCGGCTGCAAACCGCGCTCGACGAGAACCGGCAGCTGCGCCAGCAGCTCGACGAGGCCCGCGCCAAACTGGACGCGATAACGAACATCGAAAAATCGATCAGGGAACGTGAAAGTGGTGCCAATCCAAAGTAATCCGATGGTTCAGGAACAGACACGCGGACGAATCCTGCTGGTCGACGACGACCCGGGGCTGCTACGCCTGCTGAGCATCCGTCTGCGCGCCGAGCGTTACGAAGTCGAAGCAGTCGAGAGTGCCGCCGAGGCACTCGCGGCGCTATCGCGGTTCCGCCCCGATCTGGTCGTGACTGACCTGCGGATGGAGAACATGGACGGCATCGCGCTGCTGAAGGAGATTCAGCGTCAACGCCCCGGTCTGCGAGTACTGCTGCTCACGGCCCATGGCACGATCCCCGATGCCGTCGAAGCGACACAGAGCGGCGCGTTCGGATTCCTCACGAAACCCGTAGACAAGCAACAGCTACTCGACTACGTCGAGCGCGCGATGAAGGTGTCAGGCGTCGCTAGGAACGAGAGCGCGTGGAGCGCCGAAATTATCACACGCAGCCCGGTCATGGGGGCATGCCTCGAGCAGGCGCGAATGGTCGCAAGTACTGACACCCGTGTCTTGATCACAGGCGAGTCGGGCACGGGCAAGGAACTCCTGGCCCGCGCGATCCACCGAGCGAGCGTGCGCAAAGACAATGCGTTCGTCGCGATCAATTGCAGCGCGATGGCCGAGAACCTCCTCGAATCCGAGCTCTTCGGTCATGAGAAAGGCGCTTTCACGGGCGCGCATCGCACGCACAAAGGCCTGTTCCAAGCCGCTCACGAGGGCACACTCCTGCTCGACGAGATCGGCGACATGCCGATGCGCCTGCAGGTGAAGCTGCTGCGCGTGCTGCAAGAGGAGCAGGTTCGGCCGGTCGGCAGCACGGAGGCCATGAAGGTCAATACGCGCGTGATCTCGGCCACGCACCAGGATCTCAAAGAGCTGATGATCAAGGGCACGTTCCGCGAGGACCTGTACTACCGGCTCAACGTGGTCAATATCCATCTGCCGGCGCTGCGCGAGCGGCGCGAAGACATTCCGTTGCTGGTCGAGCACTTCCTCGTGCAGATCGCCGCGGAGTCGAGCCAGGAGCGCAAGGTGTACGCGCCTGAGGCCGTAGAGCTCCTCGTCGCAAGCCATTGGCCGGGAAACGTGCGTCAGCTCTATAACGTCGTGCACCAGAACGTCGCGCTGTCGCCGACGCGCGTGATCTCCACGGAGCAGGTACGCAATGCGCTCGGCGAGCAGGCGAACGTGCTACCGTCATTCTCCGAGGCGCGCGACGAGTTCACGCGCAACTATTTGTCGCAGCTGCTACAGATCACGGGCGGCAACGTGAGCCAGGCCGCGCGGCTCGCAAAGCGCAATCGGACGGATTTCTACAAGCTGCTCGGCCGGCATCAGCTGAACCCGGAGCAGTTCAAGGACGTACGCTAGCAGCGCCGTGCCGTTACGATTCGGCGCTCGCGGGCGGCAACAGCTCCACGGCGTCGGCACGGATGTCGTACTTCGCCATCAGGTCGTAGAGCGTGGGTCGCGTGATGCCGAGCAGTTCGGCCGCCCGCGAAATGTTGCCAGAGGTCCGTAGCAGCCCCTGACGGATGGCCTGTGTCTCCGCGTTCTGCCGCACGACGCGCAAATTCAGACTCGGCGGATTTGGTGTCACGCTGAGCCCCAAGTCCGCAGCCGTCACGAGCTTGCCTTCGGCCATGATCACGGCGGCCTTGAGCTTGTTCTCCATCTCGCGGACGTTGCCGGGCCACGCGTACGCTTCAATCGCGTCGTGCGCGTCGTTGGTGAACCCTTTGATGGCACTGCCCTGCTGCTTCGCGAACTTGTTCAGCAAGAACTGTGCGAGCAGCAATCGCCCGCCTTCACGCGCGCGCAGCGGCGGAATCTCGATTGTGATCTCGGCGATGCGGTAGTACAGATCGTCGCGGAACGTACTTGTGCTCATTGCCTGCTTCAAGTTCTTGTTCGTGGCGCAGACCACGCGGACATCGACCGGAACCTCGGTTCGCCCGCCGATGCGCTCTATCGTTCGCGCCTGTAGGAAGCGCAACAGCTTGGCTTGGAGCGACAGCGGCATGTCGCCTATCTCGTCGAGAAACAACGTGCCACGGTTCGCTACTTCGATCTTACCGGGGGTCTGTTTCACAGCACCGGTAAACGCGCCCTTCTCGAAGCCGAACAGCTCCGATTCCAATAGTGTCTCGGGGATCGCGGCGCAATTGATCGCGACAAACGGTTTATCCGCGCGCAAGCTCAGCTGATGGATCGCGCGCGCCAGCACTTCCTTGCCGGTGCCGCTCTCGCCCTGCAGCAGCGTCGTGACATTCGTCGGCGCCACCTTCTCGATCATACGACAGACCTTCAGCATCGCGTCGCAGGCGACGATCACGCCGTCCAGCGGCGACGAGCCACCAAGCGCGTCGCCCAAGCGGCGGTTCTCCGCCTCAAGCGTGTGGATCTGGTAGGCACGCCGCACGATCAGCTGCAGCGTGTCGACGTCCACCGGCTTCTGGTAGAAATCGTAAGCGCCGAGGCCCACGGCTTGCAGCGCATTGCTCTGATCGCCGTGGCCGGTGACGACGATGACCTTAGTAAAGGGCGCGAGCTGCAGGATCTCGCGCAGGGTCGCGAATCCTTCGCCGACGCCCTCGTCGTCCGGCGGTAGACCGAGGTCCTGGAGCACGACCGGGGGCTCGTGACGCCGCACCTCGTTGATCGCGCTCTGACGGTCCGTGGCCGCGATGACGTGGTAGTCCTCGAAGCACCAGCGAAGCTGGCTCTGGATTCCGGGATCGTCTTCGACGATCAGCAGCTTACGGGTGGTATCCGGCACAGGAGGATGCTGCCACAACCGGCTCCGGAGTTGAAAAGGACCGATTCACAGAACCTGGCTTTGGAAACTGGTACTCGCCGGTGCTTTAAGCCCAAACTCACGCCCGAAAAAACGCCGCGATCTGCCGAACCACGTACTCGCGTAGCTCGGCCGTCAGCTCGGGATAAATGGGCAAGGCCAGAACCTCCGCTGCGGCCGCCAGCGAGTGAGGGAAATCATCGGGCGAATGCTCGAGATAGGCGAAGCACTCCTGGGCATGGAGCGGTACCGGGTAATAAATCTCGGTGCCGACACCGTTCGCCGTCAGATGTGCGCGAAGCTCATCGCGCCGCTGCACGCGAATCATGTATTGATTGAAGACATGTCGATAACCGGAAGCGCGAAACGGGACGCCGACGACATCCGCGATTCCCGCGTCGCGGATCAGCTGGTCATAGTGATCGGCATTGCGTTGGCGCGCGCGTGTCCAGTCCTCGAGATGCTTGAGCTTGATGAGCAACACGGCAGCTTGCAGCTCGTCGAGCCTGAAGTTGCCGCCGATGAACGAGTGGTAGTACTTCGGCTCGCCGCCGTGGACCCGCAGGATCCGCATCCGCTCCTGGAGCCCTAAGTCGTTCGTGACACACATACCGGCGTCGCCGAAGGCGCCGAGATTCTTCGTCGGGAAGAACGACAGGCAGCCGACGTCGCCGACACTGCCCGCACGCCTGCCATCCGGCAGCGCCGCGCCGATCGCCTGCGCCGCGTCTTCGACGACTGCGAGCCGATGGCGCTTCGCTATGCCCATGAGCTCGTCCATCGGAGCCATCTGCCCGTACAGATGCACGGGCAGCAGAACCTTCACGGTGCCACCCGTGGCGCGATTCACGAGTCGGTCGCCGCGTTGTTCGCAGCGCTGCGCGAGCATGGCGCGAACCGCGGCGGAGTCGAGGTTGTAGGTACGCGGATCGATATCGCAGAACAGCGGCCGTGCGCCGAGGCGCGCCACGACTCCTGCCGTCGCGAAGAACGTGAACGGCGAAGTGATGACCTCGTCGCCGGGACCGATGCCGAGTGCCATGAGCGCGACCAGCAGCGCATCGGTTCCGGATGAAACGCCGAGGCCGTGTTTGGCGTGCGAATACGCCGCGACCTGCGCCTCGAGTTCGCCGACTTTGGGTCCGAGCACGAAGCGCTGCTCGTTACAAACCTGCGTGATCGCGTGTTCGATTTCCGCACGAAGCGGCGCGTACTGACCTTTGAGGTCGAGCAACGGTACTTGCATGAGCCCTTGCCTGATGCTCCTAACCAGCGCCGGAGCGCACCCGGACGCTGCAACGCCAGACCACGACAGTGGTCAAGCGGGTCCGAAAAGGTGCGATCGAGAGAGAGGGCAACGCTGCCTTACTCAGCGCCCTGGAAACCGCCGCCGACAAAACGGACTACCCATGGCTTCCTTAGGCTCCGAGCCCGACAGCGCGCCCCCGAACCAACTGGTGGGAGTGCCCTGATGTTCTCGTGCTCGCAGGATAACCGGGCTAAGGGCGCGCCGCCAAGACCGATCGTATAGCCTTTATTTTTCATTGGGTTATGAGCGAGTGTCGAGACCGGCTACAACCCCGGATAATCGCTAGTTCAAGGCAAACCGGATGCGGAGTCGAGCCCGGCGTTCGTATACGTGCCCGCCACGCTCGAACGGTGCGTAGCGGTACTTCGCGACGGCCGCGAGCGCCGCCTGGTCGAATCGACCGGTGGGCTCTGCCGTCACGACGGCGAGGTTCTTCGGCTGCCCCGAGCGGTCGACCACGAATTCGAGCTCGACCCAACCCTGGATGTTCAGCCGCAGCGCATCGGACGGATAGACGGACGGGGGCGCATCGAGCAGCTTTAGCTCGCCTGCAGCCGACGCCGCCGCGAGATACTGGGTCTGCAATCGCTCGGTCTCGAGCTGCTCGCGCAGCGGTGCAACTACGGCCGGACCGCGAGGCGCGGCCGCGATTGCCGACAGCGCGGTCTCGCCGGCAGCCCAGCTGCGGCTCGCAAACGCCTGTCGCGCCCGCGCGCTCTGCGCGGCGATCCATGCGTCCCACGCCCCGCTCAGCCCCGCGGCATTCGGCGCCTCGGTCTGCACCTTGAGCAGGTAGTCGAGCGCGCTGTCGCCCGCCGGCTCCGCCAACGCGCCGGCCCGCAACCGATCGGAGGCTAGCGCGAGCCACTCGGCGTGACGACGCTCCGCCGCTGCCTGCTCGACGCTCGCGAAGTCGATCTCGACCGCCGTCAACGCCTCGGCGGATGCGCCAAGGTCCCTCGCAGCGCTGATCAGGCGCGCCGCATCGTCCACGCCGTCCCTGCCGATCGCCACGCGAGCCGCCTCCAGCAACGCGCTCGAGAGCGCAGCGCGGCCGCGGACGACGCGGGCGTCATTGCCATTGATCTCGGTCGCGCGGCGAAGGTACTCGAGTGCGCTGTCGCCGGTCGGATCGAGCAGCTGGCCGCGGGCGAGACGCGCGGTCGCGATGACGAGCAGGCTGTCGAGTTCCGTCGGCGCGGCGGCCGCCAGCTCGGACTGGGCGATACCCGGCGAACCGGCCGCCTCGCGCGCGGCACTCGCACGCTTGGCGACAGCGCTTGCTGCGGCCCGCGCCGCAGTCGCACGTTCCAATTGAGCCTCGAGGAACGCCAGACGGCTGCTCGCGGAGTCCACGCGCCGCACGCCGGCAAGTGCCGTGGTCGCATCCCCGAGCGAATTCGCAAGCAGCGCGGATTCGGCCTGTGCGAACAGAGCGTCGACCACGACCGCGAGACGGGCCCGCGCGGTCGCGTCGCCTGGGTCCATGGCGAGGACGGTCAGGTAATCGTCGAGCGCATTGTCGCCGGTCGGTGCCACGAGGCGCCCGGCGTCAAATGCCTGAGCGGCACGATTTAGAAGATCCGCAAACCGTTCGCCTGCTTCGCCGACGTTCGGCGAAGCGCTCGACGACGGCTGCGCCGGTTCCGTCGCCCGATCACGCGGTACCCCAGAGCGCCAAAGCCACGCCGCGGCAATCACGCCGATCACGACGACCGCGCCGAACACCATGCGCGGCCACCGTCGGACGCGCTCGGAATTGCTACCACCCCCGAGCATCTCGAGCCCAACCGAGGCCGCCGCTGTGTCGCGCAATTGCACACAGCGGTTCAACGCGGATTCGACGAGGAGCCTGGTGATGCCGAGCGCGGCTGGCTTGATCAGCAAGCGGTGAATCCGACGATCCGACAGATACCCCATGAGCTCCTGCGCCACGCCTCGGTTGGCCGCAACGAGCGTCACGACGCGGCTCGCCTGTGTCTCGAGCGCGGCGATGTGGTCGAAGAGCTTGGAACCGACGAGCTCCGAGTCCAGGAACGCGATGCCGCAACGCCCCGCGAATACCGCAGCCTCGAGCTCGGCCCACTGCTCGACAGCGAATACCGGGTACTGATCGCCACTTGCACGCCGAACCGTATCGATCAGGTCGGGGTCCGCCGAGAGCACGAACAGGTTCGCGTCTTTGGTGGACAACAGATCTTTCAGCGGTTGCGGCGGCAGCGTGTCGTCGAGGAGGCCACGATCGACCTGGGCCGCCGTTAGCCGCACCTCGCGGCCAAGGGGCAACGCGCCCGGCATGCCGCCGATCGACCGGTCCTCGTACTTGGCCGCCATGCTGCTCTCGGATAGTTACCGGACGCCGCGTCAGGAAGCAGCGCTGGCACGACTGTAAACGGCGGCGATCGGGGTGTCTGAGAGCCAGTACCCCGCTCCGACTTCACATAAGTGGCGACGCCCGGGCACCGAGCCGGGCGCGCACCCGAACGTCGTCCGCCGCGGTGTTCACGCTCATCAGGGCCTCAGGGTCGTCGAGGTCGAGCAGACGCGCGGGCCCCTGTTCCAGCAGGCGGCGCAGCGAGACACCCCGCTCTGGGCCCGGCGCCCCGAGTCGCGCGGCAGCGGCCGGCTCCCAGATCGCGCACAAGGGCTCGGGCATGCCCTCGCGGCGCCGATAAGCCGTCGCGAACGAGGACGGATCGCGGCGCGCGACGAGCGCGGCGAGAACGGAGTCCGTCAGTAGGGGCATGTCCGCCGCGATCACGAGCCAGGCCGCGCCCGGGAACCGGTCCAGTGCGGCGGCCAGGCCGCTGGCCGCGCCGGCGCTGGCTCCCCGATCGACGATCGTCGGGAGGCCGCGATACGCCGGGGTGTCGACCTGCTCGGGGCGCAGCGACACGAATGAATTGCGGCAGAAGCCCTCGAGTAACCGCAAAGCCCACGCCGCCTGCGGTAGGCCGTGGTAGTCGAGCTCGCCCTTCTCGCGGCCGAGGCGGCTGCTCCGGCCACCCGCCAGGACTAGGCCGCAAATCGGACTCACTGCATCGAACTCTGGGGATGAGTTTTCGGCCATTTAGGCTTCAAGGTATCCGAACGGCGGTCGATACGTTAAGGCACTGGCTTTGCTGGGGTGAGGTTTTATTATGTCAAGTACGGCACAGGCCGTTGGTTTCAGCTTCGTCGAACGCCTCGCCCAGGACTTGCACGACGAGCGCCTCGAGTTACCCGCCTTTCCCGAAGCCGTGCTGCGTATCCAGCGCGCGCTGCAATCGCCCGATACGAGCACTGACGACATCGTCCGAATCTTGAGCTCCGAGCCCGCGCTCGCTGCCCGCCTGCTGCGGATCGCGAACTCGGCGGAGTTCCGTCGCGCGGATGCGAACATCACCGATCTACGCAAAGCGGTAAGCCGCATGGGCTTCAACATGGTCCGCAGCGTGGCCGTGGCGTTCGCGATGCGCCAGCTTCGTACCAAGGACAGCTACTCGCCGGCCGCGAAGGCCGAGCTCGAACGTGCGTGGGCGGACAGCCTCGACACGTCCGCGGCGTGCTTCGTGATCGCGAAGCGGTTCACGCGGGTGAGCCCCGATCAGGCGTTGTTGATCGGCCTGCTGCACGTGCTGGGACGCCTCTATATCATCATGCGCTCCAAGGACACAGCGGAGCTCAGCGACACGGCATTGCGCGAGATCATCGACGGTTGGCACGCGAACATCGGCAAAGCGATCCTCGAAACATGGGGCCTGCCGGAGACGCTACAGAGCGCCGTGGAGCATCAGGACGAGTTCGAGGTCGAGTTCGAGGGCGAAGTCGGGCTCGCCGATGTGTTGGTGGCCGCGAAACTTGTGCAGCGCGGTGAGCAGGATCTCGCACGCTACCCCGCGCTGCGGCGCGTCGGCATCGCACCAGGAGACATGGACAAGTATGTCGACGAGATCAAGGCCGTGCGAAGCTCGCTGAGCGAGTAGCAGCCCACAAACTAGCGCTCGCCTCGTCGCTCAGCCTGCGGATGCCGCCGAGTTGGACTGGATGTAGGCCAGCGCGCGCTCGATCCTCGCCAGAACTCGCTCTCGCCCTAACAGCTTCAGCGTCAAGCCGATGCCCGGTGACGCCGTGTCGCCGGTGATCGCGACGCGAAGGGGCTGTGCCACCTTGCCGAGTCCGATCCCCGCGGCGGCGGCTACGCTCTCGACGACCCCCTGCGTGCCGGCCTCAGTCCAGTCGGCCAGCGCCTCCAAGCCGGCATGAACCTTCCGCAAAGGATCCGCGGCGGGTGCTTGGAGGTGTTTCTGAGCCGCCTTCGCCTCGTAGCTAAGATCGTCGGCGACATAGACGTGCAGACGCTCCGCCATTTCACGGAGCGTCTTGGCACGCTCTCGAAACGCATCGACGAGCGGCTCGAGCGCAACGGAGTTCTGGTCAAACTTGAGCCCCGACCTGAGCAGCTGGTGGCGAACGCCCTCCGCGAGCCGACCGGCGGGAGCCGTTTTCATGTAGTGCTGATTTAGCCAGTTGAGCTTGTCGACATCGAAACGAGCCATCGAGCGCTGTACGGCTGACAGGTCGAATAGAGCAATCATTTCGTCGCGACTGAAGAGCTCCTGGTCACCGTGCGACCAACCGAGGCGCACGAGGTAGTTTAGTAGCGCCTCCGGCAAATAGCCCTGCTCGCGATACTCGAGCACATTGACGGCACCGTGCCGCTTCGACAGCTTTGCTCCGTCGGGGCCGGCGATCATCGGGATATGCGCGTAGCGCGGCGCGGGCACTTTCAGCGCGCGAAATATGTTGATGTGCCGCGGCGTATTGTTCAGATGATCGTCGCCGCGAATGACGTGTGTGATGTGCATGTCGGTGTCGTCGACGACGACGCCAAAGTGGTAGGTCGGCGTGGCATCGGAACGCAGGAGCACGAGGTCGTCGAGCTCGCTGTTCTCGAACACGACGGGACCATGCACAAGGTCCTCGACGATCACCTGCCCCTCGGTCGGCTGCCGGAAGCGCACGGCGTGCGGCGCATCCGCAGGGCCCTGCGCGCGATCACGACACCGACCGTCGTAGCGAGGCTTCTCGCCGCGCGCGGTTTGCTGCGCGCGCATCTCTGCGAGCTCTCCCGGCGTGCAGTAGCAACGGTACGCGAGACCGGCCGCGATCATTTGCCCCGCTACCTCGCGATACCGCTCGAATCTGCGACTCTGAAAATAGGGCCCCTCGTCGGCGTCGATTCCAAGCCAGGCAAATCCGTCGAGGATGACCTGCGTTGCCTCATCGGTGGAGCGCTCGCGATCCGTGTCTTCAATGCGGAGCAGGTACTGGCCGCCGTGGCGACGCGCGTACAGCCACGAGAACAGCGCCGTGCGGACGCCGCCGATGTGCAAAGCACCGGTGGGGCTTGGGGCAAAGCGGGTGCGCACGAGAGAAGGGGCCATGGTATGGGCGCTTGGCGAGACGATGGTCGACATGGCGTCCCCAGGGGGATTCGAACCCCCGTTACCGCCGTGAAAGGGCGATGTCCTAGGCCTCTAGACGATGGGGACAACCGAGAAAAACTAAACCGGCCGTTAGCCGGTTTTCGTTGAATCATGGTGGAGCCAGGCGGGATCGAACCGCCGACCTCTACAATGCCATTGTAGCGCTCTCCCAGCTGAGCTATGGCCCCACGAACCGGCGCGACCCTAAGTCAAACGCTCGCCGGCTGTCAAGCAAAGTGACTCTGCAACGGCTCGCTAGAGCGCGGCGGCTCGCTCCACCGTTCCCGAGCTCGCCGCGAGCGGAATACGGATGCTGAACACGGAACCCACGCCTTCGATGCTTCTGATACCCAGCGTGCCGCCCGAAGCATGCACGATCTCGCGCAGCTGAAACGCGCCGATGCCCAGCGCATTACCCTCCTTCGTACTATCGAACGGCCGGAAGAGCCGCTCCCTGACGAAATCCTCTGACATGCCCGAACCGTTGTCCGTGACCTTGATGACGGCATGCTCCTGATCGCGGCCGAGCGAGACCGTCACCTCACCGTGGCCAGCGGCGGCCTGCTGAGAGTTCCGTATTAAATGTGCGAGCCCGTGGCTCAACCGATCGGCGTCGGTCACGATTCGAATCGTTTCGCTCGGCAGCGACAGCTTGGGGTGCGGTAGATAACCTCCGCACAGCTTCACGGCCTCCTCGATGATGGCAGCGGCATCCGCCGTCGCAGTCTCTGTCGTCTGCGCGTGCTCGACGCCCGCTCTGATGAGAGCCACCAGACGATTGATGCGACTGACCGACGCCGAGATCGTCCGCATCGCATCGGCCACGAACTCCGCGTTGTTCTTGTGCCGCTCCGCATTCTGGACGATCAAACTCTGCTGCGCGCTGATGTTCGTCAGGTCGTGCAGCAGAAACGCCGTCATCCGGCCGAAAGCCTCGAATTGACGGCCCTCGATGAGCCGAGCGGCCATATAGTGCTGGCCAACGTAGCTGGCAACCTGCCTACCCGCCGTTCTCAGCAGATCCAGCTCTTCGTAGCTGAGTCGCCGCAGCGCCGGCGGACGCTCGAGAGCCACGAAACCGAGGAGGCCATGCACGACGAGCAAGGGGACGACGAGCACGCCGCCGGGAAACGAATGGAGCAAGTCCTCCACAAAGCTCGGCGACACATCGCGTGCAGTCTGGGCCTCGGCACTGTCGACGATCCACTCGGCGCTCTGCATCAGATCGATGAGGGCATCGCGGCGATACTCCTGAATCAGTAAATCGGCGCGCGTGTTCCAGGACGCGGCGGGCACGAAGCTCTGACCCTCCTGTTCCGCGACGAACAGCACTCCGGCTTCGCTTCCAATCAGATCGCCGAGCGCTTTCACCGCGCGTTTCGGAATCGGCAGATCGTTCGCGGGAGTGGCCAGATTGTCGGTCAACCTCAACCACTCGTCGCGATAGTCGTACTTGAAACGATAGAAGTGCTTGCTGATCTGCACTCGAATCCAGTCGACGTACCCGCGGCCGAGCAGTTGCACCAGCGCTGCGGCGCCGGCGGCGACGACGGCGGTGAGGAACACCGCGCGCAGCTGGTGCGGATCGTCTTGGACGAGCCGATATACGGCCACCGTCGGAACGCCGACGATCGTCACGGCAACCGCACCGGCGATGACGGCCGTGAGCGCGTAACGGGAAACGAACACGCGCACCTGCATTCTCTCGGCCTGACGACACAGCACGGCGAGCAGAGGAGCCAGCGCCACCACGATGAGGCCGCGCGCCGCCAACCATGAGTCTGCCACGCTCGCTGTCTGCGTCCATCGCGAGCTGATGAGCACGCTGGAGACCAGCACCGCGGCCGCGCACACTGCAAAGCGTGTCCATGCGCGCGGCGGCAACCATTTCGCCCGCCACGACATCTCGATGAACGCCGCGACCACGGCAATGAAGGTGGTCACGGCAAAGGTCTGCGACAGATCGAACGTGCCACTGGCGAGCGCGAGCGCGGTCGCGCCGAGGGCGCCAACGCCGACGGCGCGAATCGACACGAGCCAGAAGCCGCGGCCGATAGAAGACACGATCGCGGCCGAGAGCAACAACCAGCCAACGGCATGCACGGTCTGCAGCCATCGGGGCTCCGCCGGCGTCGCCGAGCGCAGTACCGCTACCGCGAGCATGATGTTCCAGACTGCCAACGCGATCGTCGCGAGCCCGAGCAGGGCGACGCGGCCGCGCAAGCGATTTCCCGACACGAGGAGGAACGCGAGCACTGCGAACAGCGACGCTGCGAGCGTGTGAACAGCGACTATCGAGCTCGCTACCATTCCCATCGGCCGACCCCAACCGTACTTCGATAGTAAGTACTATCCGAAGAATCTGCGAGTTATGTCGCAAAGTCGTTGCCGCGTGTCGCGTTGTTCGTCAGGCTGCAACTCGAGGACAAAGGCAAACCCATCGAAAGGTGGGGACGCAAAGCTTCCGGTCTAAGGGCCTTACGGCCTAAGACAGCGGGGTTGCCGAATCGGACCGACCCGGGCCGCCGCTGAACCGGCGTGCGCGCCCCCATCCGTTCAGGCACCGACCGCAGAGCTTTCGTCGCAGCCATGCGCTGCCGAGCTTGCGTCCATCTTTGGGCGTTTCGACAAGGGCATACCCGACCGAAAGGCGGGGACGCAAAGCCACCAGTCTAACGGCACGAGTGCCTACGACAGTGGGGCCGCCAAACGCAACCGCGTGGTATCGCAAAACCACGCTGTTTTGTGACGGCGCTCGCCTCCACGGTGCGCGGAAGCTGCTCCTTGCGGAACTCGTCGATACACGAGAACCGGAGGAAATCGGATGCGACAAATCGGACAAATCGGAGAGCGAGCCCGCCACGCGAGTCTCGTCGTCTTACTCGCGCTCGCGCTCGCCGCTTGCGGAGACGGCGAAGATCCAGGGGTGCAGCAGAGTAACGTCGGAACCACCAGCCCGCCGGCTGGCACGTCCACCCCGCCGAATACGGCAACGAGTCCCGGCACGAACACTGCGCCGACCATCAGCGGCACTCCGTCCGCGCAGGCCGCTGTCGGCCAGACCTACACGTTCAAGCCGCTCGCCTCCGACCGCGACGGCGATGCGTTGGCCTTCAGCATCGGCAATCGACCGGCGTGGTCGACCTTCAATCCGACAACGGGCCAGCTCAGTGGAATGCCGTCGACCGCGAATGTGGGCACCTATAAAGGCGTGACGATCATAGCCACGGCCGGCGGGATATCGGTGATGCTGCAGCCGTTCGACATTCAAGTCATCGACACGGGTGGCCCGACGGTGGGCACGCCCACGCCGACCAACACGCCGCCGAGCATCGGCGGTACTCCGGCCCCTCAGGCCCTCGTAGATCAGGTGTACACATTCAGTCCAAGCGCATCCGATCCCGACGGCGACGCGTTGACCTTCAGCATCGCCAATATGCCGTCATGGGCGACGTTCAATACGGCGACGGGCCGGCTCACCGGAACGCCCACCGCGGCAAACGTGGGCACCTACACGGCCGTGAGCATTACGGTGACGGCCGGCGGGCAATCGAAAGCTCTGCAGCCGTTCAACATTCAAGTCGTCGACAACGGCGCGAAGTCGGTGACGTTGTCGTGGATGCCGCCGACGGAGAACGAGGACGGGACAGCGCTGCTGAACCTGGCCGGGTATCGCATACGTTATGGCAACCAGGCCGGCGATCATCCGAATGTAATTACGTTGAATAACCCGGGGCTCACGACTTACGTGGTCGAAGGGCTCGTGCCGAACGACTACTACTTCGTGATGATGGCCTACAACGTTGACGGGGTGCGGAGCGCGCTGTCGAACGAGGCCCTTTTCGACCTCAACTGAAGCAATTCTGTCTCGGGTCGGCGCGACCATGGTTGCGCCGCACAGTAGGTCCCCGGACAATACCCGCTCGAAAACCGCGCGGGATCTAATCGATGTCAACAAGCACCGTCCGACGGCCTGCCGCCCACCTGCTCGCGTGGAGCGTTTTCGTGATCGCAGCTTGCGGCTCCGCGGCACATGCGGCCAAAGAGGTGGTCCCGGACCTCCAGATCGGCATGGGCACGGAGACGAATCCGCGCCTCGCGTCGAGCGTAGCGGGCGCCAGCTCCAGATCCCATGGTACGGTAGTCGACGTCGCCGCCGACTTCTCGTCGTTCAGCGACCGCAGCTCCGTGTCGTTCACCCCGGAGCTCATTGCGAATCGGTATTCGGGCGCCACCGACAGCGACATCGAGAGCAATGACATCTACCTGAACGGTAAAGGCGAGCGCCGCTGGCTTACGGGCAGCACCGGCTTCGACCTGGATTTCTCCCGCGTGAACGTCTTGCGGGCCGAGCTCGTGCCGGTCGACTCGGACGGCAATCCCGACACGAATGATCCGCCCCCCGTTGACAGTGGGCGACTCGCGGTGATCAGCGACGATCGGACCCGCGAATACGTGAGACCGTACGTAACTTTTCAAGCCTCTCCGCGGGGAACGTTCACGATTGCCGCGACGAAGTACAAGGTCTCGTACTCCGGTTCCAATTTGTCGAATCGAACCGGGTTCGACGATACGCAGATATCGTTCGGACTGACACGCAACGTCAGCACACGCAACGTATTCACGACGACGGTCGCTTTGGAGAACTACAGCGCGGAAGTCAACAACAACGACACCGACGCCGTGCGCGTCGAAGCCGGGCTCACGCGGCAGATGAACCCACTGTGGACTCTGACTTTCGCCGGCGGCCTGATGCGCGATAAGTTCATGTTCGTCGCCGCCAGCCAACAGGTAACGGGTTCCGATAGCAATGTCACCGCGCGCCTCGGGCTCCGCAAACGCTCACAGCGCTCGGCCATCAACTTCGACGTGCTTCGCGACGTCGGCCCCAGCTCGAACGGCTTTTCATCGTTACGTGACGAAGTCAGAATCTACTACAATCGCGAATTGACGCAACGACTCAAGACCACGGTCGGCGTTCTGACGTCGCATACGCAGACCGTAGGCAACGTCAGTGTCGCGGACACGCGGGACTACCGGCGAGCGGAACTCAATTTTGAATGGGCGATCCGGCCCAAGTTGTTCGCGGGCTTCGGCTACACGTTCACGTCGCAGGAATTCAAAGAGGACCCCACGGGGTTGCACGACACGCACGCGATCTTTGCGGGCATTCGCTACCGCGGGATGTCGCGACACTAGTGCCTGGTTCGGCCTAGCCGCGGCGGCGATCGTCGGCGTGGCGACGCTCGTGCTGCTGGGAGGGCACGGCGACCGACTCCCCTCGACCGATCGCGTAGTACTCGAGACCGAAGCTCCGCGTGATGCGCGGATCGTACAGGTTGCGGCCGTCGAAGATCACCGGCTCGCGTAGCGTACTCTTGATGAGCTCGAAGCTCGGGCTGCGAAACTCGCGCCACTCCGTCACGATCGCCAGGGCATCGGCGCCCTCCAAGGCGTCATCGGCACTCTCGCAGAGCGTCAGGTCTTCCCGTTCCCCATAGATCTCCTTCGTCCGCTCCATCGCTACGGGATCATACGCACGGACACTACCACCGGCCGCCCACAGCGCCTCCATGAGGACGCGGCTCGACGCCTCACGCATATCGTCCGTATTCGGCTTGAAGGCCAGCCCCCAGAGTGCGATTACTTTGCCGGCCAGGTTTCCCTCGAAGTACGAGCTGATCTTGTCGAACAGCACGTGCTTCTGACGCTCGTTGACGTGCTCTACCGCCGACAGCAGCTCGGTGGCGTAACCCATCTTCTTCGACGTGGCGACCAATGCCTGCACGTCTTTGGGGAAGCACGAACCGCCATACCCGCAGCCCGGATAGATGAACTCGTAACCGATCCGCGGATCGGAGCCGATCCCTTTGCGCACATTCTCGATATCAGCGCCCGCTCGCTCGGCGAGGTTGGCGAGCTCGTTCATGAAACTGATCTTGGTGGCCAGCATCGCGTTCGCCGCGTATTTGGTCAGCTCCGCCGAGCGAATGTCCATCACGATCACCCGTTCGCGGTTGCGATTGAACGGCTCATACAAAGCGTGAAGCAGCTCGGCGGTACGCGGATTGTCGGTGCCAATGATGATTCGGTCGGGTTTCATGAAATCGTCGACGGCCGCCCCTTCTTTCAAGAACTCGGGATTCGACACGACATCGAAATCGATCCGGCGGTTCCGCTTGTTCAGCGTGGCTTGCACCTCGGCCCGTACGAGATCGGCTGTCCCTACCGGCACGGTCGACTTGTCGACGATGATTCGATACTCGTCCAGGTGCTCGCCGATCGACCGCGCCACGGTGAGCACGTGCGACAGATCCGCCGAACCGTCTTCATCGGGCGGCGTGCCAACTGCGACGAACTGGAAGAGGCCATGGGCGACGCCCGCCGCGACATCGGTCGTGAACTGCAGACGGCCCGCGTCGCGCGACCTCTTCACGAGGGCTTCGAGCCCGGGCTCGTAGATGGGAATTTCGCCGGCATTCAGTCTGTCGACCTTGCCGGCATCGATATCGACACAGAGCACGTGGTTGCCCGTATCAGCGAGGCAAGCGCCGGTGACCAACCCGACATAACCGGAGCCGAAGATTGTGACGCGCATGTAGTGGCCAACGGAGAGTGAGATCGGGCAAGGATATTACACAATGTGATCGGTGCCAGGAATCTCGTCACGAACGGACAGCGGCGCGACACTGCGGACCAACCCGAGCCCACTACGGGCGCGTCACGTCATCCCGCTCGAGACCTTCACTCGACGGTGGCGAGATAGGCGACGAGATCGGCGACATCGGTCTCGGTCAAGTCGCTCTTGAACTGCATCTTGGTGCCTTTGGCCATGGCGTCCGGATCGCGCACGAAGGCGCGCAGCGATTCGGCGGTCCAACGGCCCTCTAACTGTTCCATCGCATCGGAATAGCGGTAGCCGTCGACGGAAGCGATGGGTCTGCCGATCACACCGTCGAGCGTCGGGCCGATACCGTCTTCCTCTACGTCGCTGTCGAAAGAATGGCAGCCGGCGCACCGATTCGCGACCAACCGGCCGTTGAAAAGATCGATAGCGGATTCCGATCGTTGGTACTTATCCACCGGGCGAAGGAAGACGATGAGATCGTCGTCCGTTTTCAAAGCGATGCTTCCGTCGGGCGCCTGGATGATGTCGCGAATACGATGCCCGACCCGCAGCGGTTCCACGACGACGGCATGGCCGTCGACCACCCGCACCCGAAACAGCGAGCGGCCCCTCAACGAAGCTACGAGCAGGTCCCCCTGCCAACGCGGGAACAGCGGGGAATTGACGCTGATCAGATTCGAGATTCCCACGGACGGTACCCACGCGAAGACGGGCCTCCGAAAGCCGCCGTGGCGGCCCTGACTGTGGCTGAACGGCCATTCGGAGGTACCGTAGTCGGTGCCGTAGGTCACCCGCGGCCAGCCGTAGTCCACACCGTCTTTGATCAGATTCAGCTCGTCGCCGCCCTGCGGTCCGTGCTCGGTGAGGAACAAGGTGCCGTCGGCTGCACGCGTCAATCCTTGCGAGTTCCGATGTCCAAAGCTGAAGATTCGCGGCGCCTCACCGTCAAGACTCAGCAAGATCGTCTTGCCGTACGAATTGTCGAGTTGTTGGGGCATGCTCGGGCCATTGAGGCCGTCGTTGAAGTAGTCGCCCACGGAGAGCAGCAGATGCGCGTCGTCAAGCACTACCAAGCGCCCGCCCGCCTGCTGCATACCCGCGAAAGTGCCTTCCGTAACGTTGGTCGAGATGCATGGATGAGTGTCGAACAGCACGGTCCAGGCAGTATCAGCACTGGGCGACTCGGCCTGGAGCGCAGCGTATGGCAGCTCTGCGCCTGCAACGCGATCGACGAGACACGAGTTTTGCGCATCCCAACGGTGATAGGACGCGAAAAGGCGAAACGTAGTCGCGCCTGGAATGACCGCAATGCTCTTGACGCCAAAAGTGTTGGGTCTGACGCCCGGAATATCCTGCACCGAGTCGACGAATGTGCCGATGTCGATCGGCACTCGAAACGCGAGCTTGGTCGTGGCTCCGCTTTCGGGGTCGACGCGCCAGAACGCGCCCGTTCTGGTGGCCACCAACACGGTATTACCAACCGTCGCAAGCCCCCCGTCGCGACCCTCGAACGACCCGGATATCTCCGCAGCCCAAAGGCTGTAGAGACTCGAATCAATGACAGGAACCTTCCGCGCATCGCCGCCGGGCATGTGGTCCTTGACAGACGCCACGACCGACTCGACGCGGCTACGCCACTTGTAGACGGCTGTCGCGGAAAGCCCGCTCGCGAGGATCAGAGAGCTAGCCCAGAGCGCCCACAACGGTAGCCGTCGTTTACCTCTCTGGGCCGGCTCGGCGTCGGTCATGAAAATCGCTCCGCGTCACATCACTTCGCGCACGACGGGTCCGAGGTCCGCGACCTCGTCATTATTACGCACGCGTCAGAGCGACGCCAGGCGACACGCCCGACTTGCCGGCCGCGCACAACTCGTCGAGAATAGTGGCAGGGGCGATTAGCTCAGTGGGAGAGCGCTTCCTTCACACGGCAGAGGTCGCTGGTTCAATCCCAGCATCGCCCACCACACCTCATCCGCCACCGGGTCGAAACCCGTGTATCAGAACAGCGTGTAGATGAACGGCGCAACGGCGGAGCCTTGCGCGAGAACGAGCAACACGCCGAGCATCAGCATGACCACGATGACAGGCGCAAGCCAGAACTTCTTGCGCGCGCGCATGAATCCCCACAAGTCTTTCAGAAGCTCCATCATCAGAATGGCCTCTCCAAATCTTCCACTTCGGGTTTCTTGCTCGGCAAACGATAGCTCTTAATAGATCCGTCGCGTCCCTTCGACAGTTGGCCTCGACCAGAAACCCGTCTGAACAGACCGAGGGGAGTAATCACCAGGAAGAATACCAACGCCATGATCAGCGGCGACGTCACTTTGTTCAATAACAAACCAAACCGCATCCACGCGCGATAGACCGGCCGCAGGGTCCCCGGAGCCACCAAGCCCCAAACGATCAAGACTCCGCCGACGATCCAAGGCCACCGTGGGAGCCCGCGACCGAGGAGCCACGGCAGCAGCAGGCCGAATAGCCCGATAATGATGCCGCCCGTAGTGAGCGCGAAGTTTCGGAGACCTTTTCGGTCGAGCTCCGGAATGGCGTGGGTATTGCTCATCAGTCGAGACCAAACTCGTTCTGCCAGTCACCCGTTTCCTTCCACGGCGGCTGTGCTCGCTTGTCCAGGAGGAAATTTTCGATGACCAGGTAGTCCATTTCCGTGCGCATGAAACAGCGGTACGCATCCGCCGGCGTGCAGACGATCGGCTCGCCCCGCACGTTGAACGACGTGTTGACCAGCACACCGCAACCCGTGCGCCGCTCGAACGCCTGGAGAAGCTTGTAGTACCTCGGGTTCGTGTCCTCGTGCACCGTTTGAATGCGTGCCGAATAGTCGACGTGCGTGATCGCCGGTAGGGTCGAGCGTTTGAGATTCAACCTCTCGATCCCGAACAGAGTCTGCTGTTCTTCCGTCAAGCCGATCCGCAGATCCTCCTTGATCGGGGCGACGATCAGCATGTACGGACTGGGTCTATCCTGTTCGAAGTAATCGGAAACACGTTCGGCGAGCACCGACGGCGCAAATGGCCGAAACGACTCCCGGTACTTGATCTTCAGGTTCATCACGGACTGCATCCGAGCACTGCGCGCATCGCCAATGATGGATCTGCCGCCCAAAGCGCGCGGCCCAAACTCCATGCGTCCCTGAAACCAGCCGACTACGTGCTCCGACTCCAGAATCTCCGCCAGACGCGCCAGCAGCGTTTCCTCGTCGAGCTCCTCGTACTTGGCCCCCGACTCGTCCAATGCACTTCGAATATCGTCAGCAGCGAACCGCGGTCCGAGATAAGAACCGCGCATCGTGTCGCCGCCGTTGACGACCCGTGTGCCGCCGCGCGCATACCAGGCGACCGCCGCCGCCCCGATGGCGCCACCGGCATCGCCTGCAGCTGGTTGTATCCAGATGTCGTCGAACGGGCCTTCGCGAAGCAGGCGACCGTTCGCGACGCAGTTGAGCGCGACGCCGCCGGCCAGGCACAGATATTTCGAACCCGTCTCCTTGTGAACCGTTTCCGCCAGACGCAACACTATCTCTTCCGTCACCAGCTGAATCGAAGCCGCGAGATCCATTTCGCGTTGCGTAACTTCGGATTCCGGCTTGCGCGGTGGGCCGCCGAACAGCGTGTCGAAACGGCTGCTCGTCATGGTGAGGCCAGTGCAGTAGTTGAAGAAATCCATGTCGAGCCGAAACGTGCCGTCGTCTTTGACGTCGATCAGCTGATCCCGAATCTTGTCGGCGTATTTGGGTTCTCCGTAAGGAGCCAGCCCCATCAACTTGTACTCGCCCGAGTTCACTTTGAAGCCGGTGAAGTACGTGAACGCTGAATACAGCAGCCCGAGCGAATGCGGGAAGTCGATTTCCCACAACGGAGTGAGATTGCTCCCCTCACCCTTCCACACCGACGTAGTCGCCCACTCGCCCACCCCATCCATGCATAGAACCGCGGCTTCCTGATAGGGGCTGAAGTAGAAAGCGGACGCGGCGTGCGACTGATGGTGCTCGGAGAACAACAAGGAGGGAAGGTCCTTCTTCTTGCACCCCAAGGCCGCGGCGAGTTCTTTCTTCACGAGATCTTTGAGGAAGAGCTTCTCCTTGAGCCAGATCGGCATGGACATGGCAAAAGACCGGATGCCGCTCGGCGCGTATGCCAGGTACGTCTCGAGCAATCGCTCGAATTTCACGAGCGGCTTGTCGTAGAAGACGACGGAGTCGACATCTTCGATGCGCAGGCCCGCCTCGCGCAGGCAGTATTCGACGGCTTTGGCAGGAAATCCGGCGTCGTGTTTCTTCCTGGTGAACCGCTCCTCTTGAGCAGCGGCGACGATCACGCCCCCCCGAAGCAGCGCAGCGGCGCTGTCGTGATAGAAGGCGGAGATGCCGAGAATATTGTCCGATGCCATGTTAGTAACTCATGGCCTCGTGTTGGGATTGAGCCATTTGCATACTGATGAAATAGTTTATAGCAGAACTCACGTGCTGTGCCTGGCGGTCGACCCGGCGGCTCCGTGAAACCATGACGAATTCGTGACTATAGGCACGACACGCCCGATCCGCGCCAACGCAAATCACAGTTTCCAGCGTGGTTCTACGGGCTGCGTAAGCGCGCAGACCTTTCGCGCCTCACCGAACGCGTCCGGTTCAGTTGCTGCCGCGAACGCTTTCGCTGGGACCGGTGCCGGTTGGCACCGCGCTCGCGCTCCTGCTGACGAACAGCTTGTCGACCTGCGCCAGCGGCTCGCGACGGTTCACTCCGAGCGTGTGCACGCCGACGCTGCCGATCGTGATCGCGAACGGACCCTGCCACACCCAGCTGTTGCGCGGCGACATGTTGACGGTATTGACCGTCCAACCGCCGTCGACCCCGAAGAAGGCCGAGTCCGACGAACTGCTGCTGCCCCAGCTACGCACCCAGACGTAATGAGTGCCCGTCTGACTGAAGTCCACCCGATACTCGAGCCGCGGCGAGCCATCGACCGAAGCCTCCATGGCCTGACCGCCCGACGCACCGCTCGGGGCAATCAGCGCCCACACACCACCGCCGACGTTCACGTTCGCGTCAGCGTGCTCCGCTTCGATCGACACCGAGCCGTCGGAGCCCTGGGTATACGCACCCGTGCCGCCGCCCGACCCTGCGCTCGTGATCGTGATCGTGATCGAGCTGCTGCCTGTGACGAGCCCCGAGTCGGTGACCGTGGCAGTGATCACGTGCGTACCGACACTGAGCGCAGACGTCGAGAACGCGCCCCCAAGTGTCCCCAGGTTGCCGTCGCGGCTGGAAGACCACGTGATCGACGCGGTCAGGTTGCCGTCCTCGGTGTCCGAGGCGTTCGCGGTAAAGTTCACGGTCGTGGCCTGGACGAAACTCGTGCCCGTGGCGGGTGCCGTGATCGTCACCGTCGGAGGCGCATTCGATGTGCCGCTGCCGCGAACGCTTTCGCTGGGACCGGTGCCGGTTGGCACCGCGCTCGCGCTCCTGCTGACGAACAGCTTGTCGACCTGCGCCAGCGGCTCGCGACGGTTCACTCCGAGCGTGTGCACGCCGACGCTGCCGATCGTGATCGCGAACGGACCCTGCCACACCCAGCTGTTGCGCGGCGACATGTTGACGGTATTGACCGTCCAACCGCCGTCGACCCCGAAGAAGGCCGAGTCCGACGAACTGCTGCTGCCCCAGCTACGCACCCAGACGTAATGAGTGCCCGTCTGACTGAAGTCCACCCGATACTCGAGCCGCGGCGAGCCATCGACCGAAGCCTCCATGGCCTGACCGCCGGATGCACCGCTCGGCGCTATCAGCCCCCAGAGACCACCGACATTCACATTCGCGTCCGCATGCTCGGCTTCGATCGTGACCGAACCGTCGCTCTGCTGCTGGTAAGGTCCCGTCCCGCCGCCGGACGCCGTCAACTGAATGCTGAGGCTGTCCACGCTCGGCGCCTTGGCCCGCGACAGCGTGCGCAGCTCGGCGCGCCATCGAAGGTCCGTGGCACCGCCGGCAGCCACGAAACTCGTGTCGTGTCCCGGATGCGCGAGTTTCCAGGTCGATCCACCGTCGTTCGTCAGCCAGTACCGAATGCTCGTGTGAGAGGGGCGCGTGTCGGCGGACGCCATATGCACGCCGACGATACTGCTCGTTTCAGTGTCTACCCGCAGCGATCGCCCGTCCCCCCGCAGCTGTGCCGTAGCTGGGGCCCCACTCGGCGTGCCCCGATTCAGATAGTAGCGGCTCACCCCAAGGTCCCAACCGGCCACGATGTCGATTGTTCCATTGCCGTCGATGTCGTCGGCCACCAATGAGTTCGTGTCGATCGTCGCATCGGCAGAAATGTCGATACCCGCGCTGAAAACACCGTTGCCGTTGTTCAGGTAGAGCCGATCGTTCGCGACGTTGTCTGCCGCCGACCCGTGGGCACGGGCGCGATTGCCGGCGATGTAGTCAAGATCACCGTCTCGATCGATGTCGACGAGCACGGTGCTATAGGTATTGCGTTGATCGGTGGAAATATTGGAGCCGGACACGCCGCTGAAAGGGTCCGCGCCGGGACCGGTGCAATTGTTCAAGTAGAGTCGGTCGAATCCGAGATTACCGACCAGGACGTCGAGGCAACCGTCCCCGTTCACATCGCCGAGTGCAATGGGGTCATAGCCGTTCAGCTTGTTCTCGTCGTCCGAAATGCGTGTCGGCGCCACGTTCGTGAACGGCGTGCCGGTGCCGTTGTTGAGATACAGATAGGTGCCTTCGGTGGTGCCGGTCGCGAGATCGAGTCGTGACTCGCCATTGACGATGATGGGCTTAAGGGTCGTCGCGACGACGAGATCGAGCAAGCCGTCGCCGTTCATGTCCCCGAGACGCACCGCGCGAGTCTCGACGGTCGGCGGCGGCGTAATGCTGAACTCGGCGAAAGAGCCGCTGCCGTTGTTGACGTAGTAGCGATCCGCCCCGTTCAGGTTACCGACGACGATGTCGGGGTCCCCGTCGTTATCGAAATCGCCGGTATCGACCGAACCTGCCGACGTGAATACGTTGCCAAGGTTCACCGGCGCCACACCCGCGAACGGTGTCGCACCGCCGTTGTTGAAGTAGACCAGGTTATCCGAGCCGCCCGTGTCTTCCGCCAACACGATGTCGAGATCGCCATCGAGATCGAAGTCCTCGACAGCGACGCTGCGCGTCGTTCCGGAGCTTCCGACCAACGTGACGGCAACCGACGCGGAAGTAAACGGCGTGCTCGTTCCGTTATTGAAAAAGATGCGCGTGCTGCCGTTACCTGCGATCAACAGGTCGAGATCGCCGTCACCGTCGAAGTCCGCGAGGGCGAGCTTTCGCGCCGATGCACCCACGCTACCGATGTCCGAGCCGGGCAACGCGGCGTCGACGACATTATTGAGCGGCACGCCACTGGGCAACCTCAAGACGCCGAGCGACGTATTCCAGTCCGCGGACGTCTTCGCTGAATCTCGCAGATTAGTGGTTGTGAAATCCTCGCTGAACGGAAGACCCGGCGGCGAGCCGAATGCAGGCGTGAGAAGCGCCGCCGCGAGGACCACCCATGCCGTACGCAGAGGTCGGCGGTGCCGCGGATAGTCGGGCCTGAACATCGGAGCCACCCCTGCGTTGTCGAATCCGTTCTTCGGGGACAGTGATCGTCTTGTCTGCGGAAGGATATAGTAGCTTTCGAGCGGTGAGGCCCGTAGTTGACAATGTGTAGGGCGTGGGTCACGTCGGGCGCTCCGTCTACCCCTTTATATAGTCCTTTAGGCCTGTCCACGCCGAGGCAAACGTCGCCACGGGCATCGATACGCCGCAGAAGTCCGCGACTCGTTGACTCCTGCACGCCATTTCCGCAGCCGCGCCGCTATACTCCGCCGCGATGGAGCCGCCCGCGCGAAAATCCGCCGCCGACGCAAAGAGTATTGCCGTCATCGGCCTGTCCTATCCGTTTCGTGGCGGCATTTCGCACTACACGACGCTGCTCGTGCGTGAGCTGCGAAAACGACGTCCCGTGCGGTTCATTTCGCTGCTGCGTCAGTACCCCGGGTTTCTGTTCCCAGGAAAATCGCAGTACGACTACAGCGCGCGGAAACTCGAGGAGAGCAACGAGCGCCTGGTCGACACGCTAAATCCACTTACGTGGCTCAAAGTCGCCCGCATGCTGCGACGCGAACGGCCGGCACTCATCATATTTCAGTGGTGGCATCCGTTTTTCGCACCGGCCTTCGGAACGATCGTTCGTCTTCTGCCACGGGATCTGCAGCGCCGCGTGTGCTTTCTCTGCCACAACGTGCTGCCGCATGAGGGCAGCTCGGTTTCTCGACTGTTAACCAAGTTCGCTTTCGGGCGCGCACGCTTCTTCATCGTCCACTCGGAGCAGGATCAAAAACACCTCCTGGAGCTCAAGCCCGACGCAACCGTATGCAAGGGCGTCCATCCGAGCTACGAGGAATTCGGTAGCTGGGACGGCGAAAGCAAAGCGGATGCACGTGCCGCCCTGGCGATACCGGAAGACCAGCGAACGATCCTCTTTTTCGGCCTGATTCGAACCTACAAAGGGCTCGACTATCTGATCGAGGCAATGCCAGCCGTGCTCAGGAAGTTCGGCTGCCAGTTGTTGATCGTGGGCGAGTTTTACGACGACAAGCAGAAGTACCTCGACTTGCTCGATCGCCTGGGCATCGGGTCGTCGGTACGGGTCGTCGACCGGTACGTGCCCAACGAGGAAGTTGCGCGTTACTTTAGGGCCGCCGACGTCGCCGTGCTGCCGTACGTCAGCGCAACACAGAGCGGCATCGTGCAAATCGCGTTCGGGCTCGGCACGCCCGTGATCACCACGGATGTCGGCGGTTTGCCCGAAGCCGTAGCGCATGAAAGGACCGGCCTAATCGTCAAACCAAGAGACGCCTCACAGCTCGCCGATGCCATCGTCAGATACTATGAAAACGGTTTAGAAGACCCATTCCGAAAGGAAATACTGGGCCAGGCCGGCCGCTTCGAATGGGACTCGGAGATCGGAATCGTCGAGGGCTTTCTCGCAGCAGGGCCAGAGCCGCTCGTCGATCGTGCCCCACCCGTGAGCCCATAGCAGACGATACGACGTGCCGAGAGTACTCATGCTGGCGCCCTGGCTGCCGTGGCCACCCTTCGACGGTGGCCGCATCAGGATGCTGGAGACATTGCGCTTCCTCAGCAAACGCCACGAAGTGACGTTACTCGCGCACATTCACAGCGAGGACGAGCGGCGGCACGTCGACGCGCTGCGGCAATACTGCAAGCGGGTGGAAGTCTATGCGGCGCCGGATTCTCCGGCACATCGAATCGGCACGATCCTGCTCGGACTGTTCCGTTGGCGGGCGGCGATCCAGAGCGTTCATTTCAGTTCTCGGCTTGCGCGGCGCATAGCGGAGCTCACCGCAACAGAAGATTTCGACATCGTGCACATGGAGTTCTCGTTCTTTGCACACTATGTAGCCGCGATCAGCCCGACGAGTAGAGCCAAGTTGATTCTCTCGACGCATAACATCGAATCCGAGCGCCTCAAGCGGGAGAGTCGCATCTCCCCTTTCGGCTTTCGGCGGCTGGCGGTCGCTGTCGACGGCGCGTTCTTCCCCGATTGGGAGGAGCGAGCCGTGCAACTTTTCGATGGCGTCGCCGCCGTGTCGGAGTCGGACCGGGCGTGGATCGCAGATCGCACACATGACGTCGAGGTCGCCCTGGCTCCGAACGGAGTGGACACGCTGGGTTTCGCGAGCCGCGACGAGCGATCCGCGTCGACCACCAACATCGTCTTTACGGGCGTCATGGACTACCCCCCGAATGTGGACGCGGTCGCCTGGTTCGCAAGAGAAATCTGGCCTCTGCTGCGTAAGCGAAAACCGGACGCCCAGCTCCTAATAGTGGGCGCGCGACCGACGCCGGCCGTCGCTGCACTGGGCCAGCACGAAGGAATCACCGTCACCGGCGCGGTGGAAGACATTCGACCCTACGTGGCAGGCGCGCTGACGTTCGTGGTACCACTGCGATCGGGCGGCGGAACCCGCCTGAAAATACTTCAGGCAATGGCCATTGGCTGCCCGGTGATCTCGACGGCCATCGGGGCCGAGGGTTTAGCGGTCACCGACGGAGAAGACATCCTGTTGGCAGAAACGCCCGAAGACTTCGTCACGCAGGTGCTCGCCCTGGAACGTTCCCCCCAGCTGGCGCGCAGGATCGGCGCTGCCGGCCGAGCACTGGTTGCGAAACAGTACGACTGGAGCGCCTGTTTGGCGGGAATCCAATCGCTGTACGACCGCGTGCTTCGCACCAGTACGCCATGAAGAACGGCCGCCTGTCGATTTGCTACGCGGCGCCGGGGCACACTTTGGTTGCTTCTGCGGGCTCGACCCGAAACATTCTCGCCGTCGCCGAGGCGCTTGGCGAACAGGCCGATGTCACGGTCGCGTTTCGCACTGTGTCGGACGAGATTGCGGCCGCGAGCTTTGCGGTCACAGAAATCGAGCGTACCAATGCCGTGGATGCCCGGCGTCGCGACGACGTTGCGGCGCGCGGGCTGAATCCGCTGTCGCACCTTGTCTATTGCCGCACGCTGAACAGATTCGCCGCGACGACTGCGCACGAGTTCGACCTCGTGTTCGAGAAAGGCTGGCGCCTGTCCGGATATCTCGCGTTGGCATTCGGCAGACATGGAGTCCCCGCGATTCTGATCGAGAACGATGCACGACATTGGAACGAGCCGGTCGCCACGCTACGGCAGCTCGCCAAGTACCTCGCGCATCTCTCGGCACAGCGCGTTGCAGCCTATTGCTCGAGACGGACGCCGCTGATCATCGCCGAAACCGCGCAGCTGAAGACTGCGTTGGTCGAGCAGCGGCATGTGGCAGCGGAACGCATCGAAGTAGTGCATCTCGGAGTCGACCACGCCTTGTTTCGGCCGATGGACCAGGCGCGTGCAAGAGCGGCACTGGGATTGAGCCCGAACAAGATCCTGCTGATCTATGTGGGCGGGCTCGATCAGTATCACGACTTGTCGCCGATGTTTTTGGCGTTGTGCGATGGCACAATCGCGGACCTTGAGATTCTCGTCGTCGGCGACGGTGAGTACAGGCAGCGATACGAGTCGCTCGCGCAGAAAAGCGCGGCCGCGGTCCGATTCATCGGCAAGATCGGTCATGAGCGTATCCCCGAGTACGTGGCCGCAGCCGATGCATGCCTCGCCCCTTATCACACCAAGGGGTTCTACAAAGGCGAGGTCTCGTTCTCGACATTGAAAATCCCGGAGTACATGGCCTGTGCACGCCCCGTGATCAGCGTACCGAGCGGCCACATTCGCACGCTGATCGAGAATGCGACGACGGGGATATTGTTCGATAATGGGCCACGGGAGTGGCGCCAGTTCTTCGAGAGCTTTCCAACGCGGGAAAAACTCGCCGAAATGGGAAGCAGAGCGGCGGCCAAGGTTGCTTCGATGAGTTGGCGTGCCACGGCACGCGCCTACTACGAGTTCGGTAGCCGCCTCCGCGATGCCGCTTCGCGTCCTCAGGTAGCATGAACGATCGCGGTAGGGACCCCACTCTTATGCGGACGATTTTCTTAGGCAACGCACAGCGCCGGGACCAATGGTTACAGGCGCTGCGCAGGTTTGGGCGCGCAGATCTCGCCGCCACGGTCGGCAGTTCGGATCGTGCCGGCAGCGGGAACATTCCGGAGTTCTCGTCGCTGCAGGACGCGCTCGCTCATACGCCCGCCCACCTCGCGATCGTTTCGGGGTGCGCAACGGCTGCGGCAATCGACGCGGCCGAGCGTGGATTGGCGGTCATTCTCGAGGACCCTTCCAGTTCCGGCGCGGCCGAGCTCAGGGCACTCCGCGACGCGGCTGCGCGGCGCGAGCGCGCCGTGACGCTGGTATGTGCCACGAACCGCTATGCGCGCCGCGCACGACTCCTGCGGCAATTCCTGACGACGGGCAGGCTCGGGGCCATCGGGCACGTGAGCTGTGTCGACCACCGCAGCTCCGCCGGAAACGCCAGCAGCCCCGAGGCATCGACGCAGCTCGTGAGCGTGGGGTGTGGCCACCTCATGAGCGTCCAGGCTTTGGTGGCGACGCGCCCGCTGAACGTGATGGCAGAGCTCACGGCCAGGAGTCCGCAAGACGTTTCGACGGCTGCTTTCGTCGAGCTGGAGCAAGGTGTCCACATCCAGTATTTCGGCTCCGTGGGATCCGGGCCGGACCATCATGAGCTGTGGATCGAAGGCACGGGCGGCTCCCTGAGAACCGACGGCGGGAATGTTCTGTGGCGCAAACGTGGCTGGCGGTTCTTCGTTCCGTTGCGTTTTTCGCTCGGGCGCATCGGCGAAGACAAAGATACGGCCCGACTGGCCGCCCTGGCCAAGGTCGAGACGGCGGGGAAAGCCCCTGCCGATTCCGTCGACGCGTTGGCCTTGGCCAGTGCGGCCATTCAGTCGAACGAGATGGGCTGCGTCGTCCCGCTAGCGGGCGCGGTTCCACGCTAGGGGCCGGCCCATGATGCAACAAAGAAGCAAACGGATCGTACCGTGAACACAGCGCGAACGCAGACAGATGGCCGGCGGGTCCTGGTCATCGGGTTGGATATGGGCGACGGCCGTCTGATCCGAACGTGGATGAAGCAAGGAGCCCTGCCGAACCTCGCAGCCATGACCGAGACCGGCACCTGGCTCGATTTGGAAAGCACGGCCGAGATCCTGCACACGTCGACATGGCCGAGTTTCGCCACCGGGTGCCTGCCGGGGCGACACGGCGTCTACTACCCGTTTCAGCCTGCGCCAGGTTTCCAGACCGCTCAGCCGATTCGATCCGATCAGTATGCGCGGCCCACGCTGTGGAGCATCGCTAGCGACCACGGCAAGCGGTGCATCGCGTACGACGTCCCGGAGACGTTCCCGGAAACGGACTATCGCGGACGTGCCGTCTTCGAGTGGGGCGTATGGGCGTGGTACGGCGAGCGCGCCTCTCAGCCGGCGACATTGATCGAGCAGATCGAGCAGCGATTCGGACCGTATCCTCTGAAGATGGAAGCCAAACAGCTCGGTTTGAAGTTTCCGGAGCCGCGATCGCTGGAGAAACGGCTCATTGCGAGCGTCGAGCACAAACGCCAGTCCTTGCAGTGGCTGCTTGACGCGGAACCGTGGGACCTCGCCGTCGCCGTCTTCGGCGAAACGCACCCGGCAGGCCATTACCTGTGGCCCAAGAATTCGTTCGGGCCCGAGGATCGCGAGGCGAGCGCGTTTGCGCCGATGCTGAATGTCTACGTCGCGATCGATAACGCGATCGGCGAGCTGCGGCGATCTGCCGGGGACGCCGAACTGATCATCGTCAGCGGCGACGGCGTCCGGCCGAATCACTGCGGCTGGCACCTGCTACCCGACATTCTCGATCGACTCGGCTACACGGTCGCACCCGCGGCGGGCGGTGGGTCCGATCCCGCGGCGCGCTCCGGCTCACTCCTGAGTCGCATCAAGGCCAGTCTCCCGCCCTCGGCACGCCGCTGGATCGCCGATCGCCTCCCGATGTCCCTGCGCGACAAGATCGGTGCAAGCCTGCAGGCGGCGCGCACGGACTGGAGCCGCAGCCGCGCGTTCACGTTGCCCACCGACCTCGAAGGCTACGTCAGGATCAACTTGAAGGGACGCGAACCGCAGGGCATCGTCGAGCCGGGCGAGCCGTATCGCGCGTTGTGTCAGGAGATCAAGGCGGATCTCGAAAAGCTCAAGAACACCACCACCGGCGAGGCCGCGGTGAAGAAGGTCTGGGTGCGCAACGAAGTGTTCCCCGGCGAAGCTCAGGAGTATCTGCCGGACCTGATCGTGGTCTGGAACGATTCGGCGCCGATCGAATCGATCTCCGGCCCGTCCATCGGGACGATCGCACAGCCGAGCCCGGACCCGCGAACCGGAACGCATTCTCCCCTCGGCTTCTTGCTCGCGCACGGGCCTGGAGTCGCTGCGGGCCGGCACGGGTCGGCCCGCCTCATCGACGTGGCGCCGACGGTGCTGCGGTTGCTCGGAATCGACGGCGCAAGCGGCGCGGACGGCGTCGCCACCCCGGCGCTCGTCGCGGAGTCACCCACGGCCTCGACCAGCTCGCATTGATCCGATTACGGCTATAGGAAGCAACCATGACGATTCTCTACATCCTGGCGGTTTGGGCTCACATCTTCGCGATGGCGTTTTGGATCGGGGCCATGTTCTTCGCCGATCCACACAGCACGCGATTCTTCTCTCGGCTCTTCGAACGCAAGCTACGCGGCGTCGGCTGGTATGCCCACGCGGTGTTATGGCCGACCGGGATATTCATGCTGCACTATCGCGGGATCTCGCTCGGCGACCTGTTCTCGTCTCAGCTGATCTCGACGGGATGGGGCCGCGCGTTGTGGCTGAAAATCATCCTCGTGCTGACCTTGATTGCCTTCCAGGTGCTCGTCGGCAACCGGCCTTCCAAGCTCAGCTACGCTTATATACTCGTCGCATTCACGATCATCGGTATCTCCGTGAATCTCGTCCGACCCGTGCTGCTCTAGCACTACGACGACCTACGGGCTTATGAACAAACCACTCAGACTCCTGCACGTTGGAACCGGCGGCCGCGGAGCTCATTGGCTGGACTTCATCGCGCAGCGCGACGACGTAACGTCGGTCGCGTGCGTGGACGTCGATGAGCGAGCACTTACCGCGGCGCGCGACAAGTACCGCTGCGAGGGTTTCACGGATCTCGCTGTGGCTCTCGAACGAGCCGAAGTGGACGGCGTCCTGATAGCCAGCCCGTCTCTGCTGCATGGGCCGCACGCGATCCAGGCTCTCGAGGCCGGCTTCCCCGTGATGGTCGAGAAGCCGCTCGCCGCCAATCTCGCCGAGGCGGTGACCGTGGTCGAACGGGCCCGCACGCTCGGACGTCCGTTGATGATCGCGGAGAACTACCGATTCTTCCGCGCCGAGCGGACGGTTCGCAAGTTGCTGGAGTCGTCCGCGATCGGCCGCGTATCGGGAGCCGTCTGCGTCGACCGCCGCGACCAGCCTTCGAGAGCGCAAGGCTCGTGGGTCAAGCGCATGAAGGAGCCGTTCCTGACGGAGATTGCCGTACATCATTTCGACAGTTTTCGGTATCTGTTCGGCAACTCTCCCACCAGAGTCTGGACGCGCACGTTCAATCCGCGCGGTAGCGACTACGACGGCAACGGGGCCATGGAGGCGTTGATCGAGCTCCGCGGCGGGGAAAAGATTCAGTACAGCGGCAGCTTCGTCGGCAGCCGCTATCAGTACAAGCTCAGCATCCGGGGCGACGGCGGAACGATCGAGACGGACCGCTCGCGCGTGTGGTTGCGCCGCACCGGCGAGCGCAAGCTCAGTCTCGTCGAGCCGGTGCCCATGCCCGACGGCGAGCCGCTCAGATACCCCGCTGCAGGCATGGTTGCCATGCTCGCGCAGTTTCGGGCGGCCATCGAGCAAGGCACGGAACCGGAAACGAGCGGGCGCGACAACCTCTGGACGTTGGCGATGTTCGAAGCGGCGGGCCATTCGGCGAGCACCGGCCAGTTCACCGCCATCGACGACGTCTTCGGCGCAGACCTGCGCACGCGCGCCGGCATCGGCTGAAAGGTAAACAATGTCCGACTCCCGCCAGTCTCGTCTGATGATGATCGGTCTCGACGCGTGTGACCGCGATTTGATCGACACGTGGTGCGCCTCAGGCGACCTCGAGAACATCGCCAAGCTTCGAGCCGAGGGCGTATGGCTGCCTCTGCAAACGACGGCCGACGTCGTGCACGTATCCGCATGGCCGTCGATATTCACCGGCACGCCGGCGGATCAGCACGGTCTGTATCACGCCTACGTGATGCAGCCCGGCCACCAGACACCGGTAAGGCCCAGGCCGGACAACTGTCCCGTGCCTTTCCTGTGGAAGCTACTCGACGATCACGGCAAACGCTGTATCGTCATGGACGCGTTTTTAACGTGCCCTTTGAAGAACTTCTCGGGCATACAGATCGTCGACTGGGGCAGCTGGACGGCATTCTGGGATCAAACGATCCTGCCAGAATCCGTCAAGAGCGAGATGCTGGCCCGATTCGGCGCCTATGCGTCCGAAAATCACAGCAAAGTCGGAATGACGCCTCCCCCGGATCCGGTCGGATTTCGCGACCGACTGCTGAAGTCGGTGGAGACGAAGGCTCGGGCGATCCAGTGGCTCGCCGAGACGCAGCAGTGGGACTTCTTCCTGGCCGTATTCGGCGAGTGCCACGCGGCGGGTCACTACTTCTGGCATTACCAGGACCCCGCTTACGTTGCGTACGCACGCGACGCGGATGCGCGGCTGCGCACGGCACTGCGCGATGTCTATGTGGCCCTCGACCGCGCGATCGGCCAAATGGTTCGCTTCGCGGACGACCGAACGACGGTGCTCGTGCTATCCGGCGACGGTATGGGACCCAACTACAGCGGCTCGCATCTGCTCGAGGAGCTGCTGCAACGCATGCGCCTGCTCAACGACACGCCGCGCGAAGCGACAGCCGGGGCCGCACCGGCGAGCGCAAAACGCAAGACGAACCTCCTGAGCACGATTCGCGGCCTCGTGCCGCGGGAGTTTCGCGCGGCCGTCTCGCGACATTTGTTGCCGAGATCGGTCAACGAGCGGCTTAGCCTGCATTGGAAGACGGCGGGCATCGACTGGGCCAGAACCCGGGCATTCGTGATCGAGAACGCCAACGAAGGCTATCTCAGACTCAATCTGCGGGATCGCGAGCCCTCCGGCGTGGTGCAACCCGGAGCCGAGTATGCCGAAATCTGCGATCGGCTCGCGGCGACCGCCGCGACCATGACCCACCCGGCGACGGGACGGTTGGCGGCCTCCCACGTGTACAAAACCGACGACATCTTCAAAGGGCCGTGCCGTAGCGCGATGCCCGACGTGATCATCAACTGGGACCCCGAGGCGTTGGTGACCACCGACCTGCAGACGCAGAACTATGGCGTCATACACAGGGACCAGGCAGCGTACGAAGTGGGCCCCTTCTATACCGGAAACCATCGGCCAACCGCGTTTCTCGGCGGGATCGGACCGCGACTTTCTCGCGCCGCCGGCGCTGGCGACGCCAGCATCTTGAGCATCGCTCCGACGGCACTCGCGCATCTCGGCGTCGAGCCCGGTGAGCATATGGCGGCACCGATCATCGACGGTCTCACCTAGCCAGACGGTGATACCACAATGAAGAGCCCCGAATCACGCCGAATCACGCCGGCAAGCCTGTTGCAGGCATTGGGCCTGGCCGTGGCCGGTCTCGCGGCGGCTCTCGTCCTCGCGGAGTTGATGCTACGGCTGGTCCCGCAGGCGCTGCCGGTAGCGCTCCAGATCGCGTTGTCGACCGGCACCGACGGCGGCCAGGTGGCCGATCCCGTGATCGGCAACCGGTTGCCGCCGAATACCACCGGCGCGATCCGGACCCAGGATTTCGTGCAAGAGTACCGTACCGACTCGCACGGCTTCCGTAACGAGGAACCCTGGCCAGAGCAAGCCGACATCGTCGTGATCGGCGATTCCCTCGTATTCGGCTACGGCGTAAAGCTCGAGCAGGCCTGGCCCCAGCGGCTCGCGCAGCTTCTCGGCAGGAACGTCGTCAACCTGGGATTGATCGGCGCGGGTCCGCAGCAGTTCCTGCGGATCTACCAGGCCGTTGCGGAACCGCTGAACCCTCGGCTGATCGTCGTTGGAATGTTCCCTCGCAACGACTTCTGGGACGCCAACCTGTTCGACCAATGGCTCAAACAAGGTGCGCAAGGCAACTACATGCGCTGGCGCGACGGCGGCCGGTCCAATCCAAACTGGCGACAACCGCGTCAGTTACTGCGGCAATGGCTGAACTCCCACAGCTACCTCTACGGGCTGATTCGGTTTGCGGGTTCGGCGTCGAGGTCACGCGCCCACCCGGTGCCTCTCGAGTGGCATGGCACGACGCTCCAGCTCGCGCCCGGCGATTTTGCCCATGCGACGGAACATGACAACCCAGCGGACCCCGTGTTCGCACTCGCGATCCAGGAGCTGGTCGGCCTGCGCGAAGCCGCCGCGAAACGAGGCGCGAAGGTCCTGGTCGTGCTCCAGCCCAGCAAGGAAGAAACCTATATGCCGCTGGCCGGCGGCTCGGTCGCGGACGCCAGCGCTCCGGTCGTTGCCGCGCTCGACAAGGCGGGGATCGAGCACCTGGATCTCGGCCCCGTTTTCCGTGAACGCGCGGCCGCCGGCGACGTGCTGTTCTTCCCCACCGACGGCCATCCCAACGCCGACGGCTATCGCCTGACGGCCACGGTCGTCGCGCAGCGAATCGCCGAATCCGACGCACGGCCGTGATTTCCGTGATGCCGTCGGCGTAGTTGGCCCGGCATTACCGCTATCTTTCCTGGGCTATAATTTCCGCATCTCGACGGAACCACGTATCCAATGAAGATCGATATCTCGATAGTGATGCCGGTTCTCAACGAACGAGAGAGCCTGTTGCAGCTTCATGAGGAGCTGCGAACGACACTCGATGGCATCACCTCCGCTTATGAGCTGGTGTTCGTCGATGACGGCAGCACCGACGGCTCGACCGAACTGCTTCGCGATCTCGCGCAACGCGATCCGCAAGTGGTTCTCGTGGAAATGCGTAGACGCTTTGGAAAAGCGACGGCGCTGCAGGCCGGGTTCGGGTTGGTACAAGGCACCATCGTCTTCACGTTGGACGCCGACCTGCAGGACGATCCAAAAGAAATCCCGCGGTTCCTGGCTGAGCTCGACAAAGGGTTCGACCTCGTTACCGGTTGGAAGCTGGACCGCCAGGATCCGATTTCCAAAACGTTGCCGTCGAAACTGTTCAACGCCGTGACATCGTTCGTGGGAGGTTTGAAGCTGCGTGACTACAACTGCGGTTTCAAAGCTTACCGTCGCGAGGTCGTGGAACGGCTCGACATCTACGGCGAACTGTATCGCTACATCCCGCTAATAGTGCACTCGAAAGGGTTCCTCGTCGGCGAGATCCCGGTCTCTCATCGGCCGAGAGTTTTCGGCAAGTCCAAGTACGGCCTGGAACGATTCATGCGCGGGGCGCTGGATCTTTTCACCATCAGCTTTCTCGCCACGTTCCGAAAACGCCCATTGCACCTTTTCGGCCCTATCGGCCTCGCAGTCGGAGCGCTCGGCATCGCAATCGATACTTATCTCGCGGTGTTGTGGTTCATGGGCCAGGGGATCGGCGAGAGGCCGCTGCTGATGCTCGGCACGTTGATGATCATCGTCGGCGTGCAGATTCTGATCTTCGGTTTGCTCGGCGAGATGATCACGTCGACTACCCACCAAGCGTCGGAGGCCGCGGCCCTGATACGGCGCGTAACCCGCGGCGCGGAGCAACGCGCCGGCGCAGTACGATCCGCCTAGACGCGCCGCCATGGCCGCACCCCAACGAGGCTCGTCGGGCGCGGCCCGCGGCACGATCCAGATCTTCGCCGGGCGAATGTTCTTCCTGGCCTCCGGTTACCTCATCACGATCATCCTTGCGCGCAACATGGGGCCGGCCGAGTACGGAACCTACGGGCTGATCATTTCGCTCCTCGTCTGGCTTGAAGGCTTCATGGGGCTCGGCGTCGCGCAGGCCGCGATGCTGACGATTCCGGGCTCGAGCAACGCGGCGCAGATCGCGCAGGCCGTTCGTATCATCATTTGTACGATGGCCCTCGTGCTGTTCGCCGCGTGCTGGATACTGGCGCCGTGGGGTGCGGCCTTCTTCAAGCTCGAATACGGCGCGACACAGTTCAGGATAGCCGTAGCCGACCTGCCCTTCTTCGGGCTGTTTCTCGCCTACCAGGGCACCCTGCAGGGATACGAGAGATACGGCTCCATCGCCATTGGGCTCATCGTTTACGCGTCGACCAAGCTCCTCGGCACGCTGTTGCTGTTCTTCGTCGGATTCAGCGTAGAGGCGGCATTGGTGGTCAACGTCGTGACCACGGTCGCGGCACTGGTGTATTTCGTCGCCGCCGAGCGCCCGTCCTTCACGATCCCGGCACGCGCTTTCGTATACCAGCTCATGTCCATAGCGTTGCCGATCGCGATATTCGACTTCACGTTTCAGCTCGTCACATCGGCACACATGTGGCTGCTGAAACGCATAGGCGACACGCCGGACGTAGTCATTGGCTACTACGCGGCCGCATTGAACGTCGCGCGACTACCCACGATGATCGCAACGGTTCTCAGCGGCATCGTCCTGGCTTCCATCTCTGCCGCCCTGGCAGCCGACGACAAAGCGCGGGCGCACCGCTACGTTCAGAGCGCAAGCCGATTTACCTTCGTAGTTCTGGCGCCGGTGTGTGTTTTCGGAGCGCTGCAGGCGAAAGAGATCATGCTTTTGATGTACTCGGACGCTTACGTGGACAGCGCAAGTTTCTTCGTGCCGCTCCTGCTGGGTTGCGGGATGCTGTCGTTGCTGCTCACGATGCTGAATTGCCTGATCGCAGCCAAACGCCGCTACCTGGCTGCCGCCATCCTCGTCGCCATGCTGCCCACACTTCTGGTGCTCGGCGTTGCGCTGACCTCCACCTTCGGCCCCGTCGGGGCCGCGCATTCGTTTCTGGCGACGACTACTGCCGGGGCGATCGTGAGCGTGATCGTCGTGCACCGGTATTTCGGCAACCCGGCGCGCCTCGCGATGCTGCTGCGCGTCACCGTCGCGACCGGGCTGGTGTCGATCCTGGGAGTCTTTCTGCACTTGCCGGGGCTTGGGGTTCTGCTCGTGCTGGCGATACTCCAGTGTGCGTACTGGATACTGCTCGTGCTGTTCAAGGAGCTCGGCAAGGAAGATCTCAGGCCGTTCGCGGTGTGGCAAACGGGTCGAGCCCGGTGACCACTCGGGGACGACTGGCTCGATTTCCTCAGGGGTTTTTGTGGGGTGCCGCGACCGCAGCCCACCAGGTCGAAGGCGGCAACCATTGGAACGACTGGTGGGAGTATGAGCAGGCGGGTCGATTGCCGTACGCGTCGGGCGACTGTTGCAAGCACTTCGAGCTCTTCGACCAGGACTTCGACCTGGCTCGATCTCTCGGCCACAATTGCCATCGATTCTCGATCGAGTGGAGCCGAGTCGAACCGCGCGCGGGCCAATGGAATGACGCTGCGCTACGCCACTACGGCGAAGTAATCCGCTCGCTGCAGCAACACGGCCTGGAGCCCGTCGTGACCCTTCATCACTTCACGAACCCGGCATGGTTCACACGCAACGGAGGCTGGCAGCAAAGCGATGCCGCTCGACAGTTCAGCCGCTTCGTCGAGCGCTCGATCGAGCACCTGCCCGGCGTTCGGTACTGGATCACGATCAACGAGCCCACCGTGCTGGCGGTGCAGGGATACATCAACGGGGAATGGCCGCCGCTCTATCGGCGCTCCTGGTGGAAGGCGGTTCGCGTGTTACGCAACCTGGCCGCCGCGCACCTGGCAGCACGCGCCGCGATCAAGAAGGCGAACCCGGGCGCGCTGGTCGGTTTCGCACACAACGCCCAGATAACTCTGCCATGCAACCCTCGAAAAGTTCGCGACAGATTCGCGGCGCATCTTTGGGACCAGTGGCGAAACCGGCTCTTCTTTCGACTCCTCGGCTGCCGGCTCGGCGAAGCGGCTGCCAACGCGCGACGCCTCGACTTCATCGGCATCAACTACTACACGCGCAGCTTCGTCACCACCGACACGTTCGGTCCGAGCGCGTTGCTCGGCCGAACCTGCAAGCGTGCTCATCATCCGGAGCAGGGCCCGTATAGCATGGTTGGCTGGGAAGTTTTCCCCCGCGGTCTTGGTAGCGTGCTGGATCGATTCTCCGAATACGGCCTACCGCTGTTCGTGACCGAGAACGGCATCGCCACCGAAGACGACGACCTGCGCCGCGTATTCCTGGAACAACACCTGCAGGTGCTTGGCGAGAGCATCGAATCCGGGGCGCCGATTCTGGGCTACATGCACTGGAGCCTCATCGACAATTACGAATGGTCGCTGGGAACACGGCCGCGGTTCGGGCTGGCCGCCGTGGACTACGCAACGCAGCAACGCACGCCTCGCGAATCGGCCCGCGTCCTGCAACGCTACGCGACGGCCGGACGCAGCGGTGGATACAGTGACGATCATTGACTCGAATAGCCTCGAGGACGGCGCGGAGCTACGCGCCGACGTCTGCATAGTCGGCGCCGGCGCCGCCGGCATTACCATCGCGCTCCAACTAGCCGCAAGCGGCCGCTCCGTATGCCTGCTCGAGAGTGGCAACGAGCACCACAGCGACGACGTACAGGCACTCTACGATCTGGACAACCAGGGCTACCCCATCAGGGAAAACTTCATGGCGCGCGTTCGCGCGTTCGGCGGTAGCTGCAACCTGTGGGCCGGCAGGGCAATGAAGCTCAGTCCCATCGACTTCGAGGAACGCGATTGGGTGCCTCACAGCGGCTGGCCGATTCGATTCGAGGATCTTTCACGCTACTACCCGCTCGCGGAGCGGGTGCTCCGTGTGCCGTCGTTCTCCCGTTTCGAGCGCGTCGCCGATTTGCGGGACGCAGACCCCAAGGAACGTTCGCTCTTCGACGGCGACGAGTTTTCGCCAAGCGTGGCCCTGTGGGGAGCCAAGCCGATGCGTTTCGGCAAGATCTACCGGCGTCAGCTGCGCAACAGCCGCGACATTTCCGTCTATCTCAATGCCAACGTCACGGAAATAGTGCCTACCGAAGGCGGAGATGCGATCGCCGGGCTCGAGGTCAGGACTCTCGCCGGCAGGCGCTTCCGGGCGAAGGCGGACCAGTACGTGCTCGCTTGCGGGGGCCTCGAGAACGCCCGATTGTTGTTGGTGTCGAGGCGACGTCACGCTCACGGGATCGGCAACGAGAACGATCTCGTCGGCCGCTACTATCTCGACCATCCAAGGACGTTGCTCGGCAGCGTACGACTGAATTTGCCGGCACGGCTGCCGTACCTCATGGGACTGCCCTTGGCCGACGGCAAAGTACAGCTGGGGATAGCTTTGTCCGAACGCGCGCAGCGCGAGGACCGCGTGCTGAATAGCTACCTGAGCGTCGAGCCGCAGTTATCGGATTTCGCCGCTCAGCAGTACGGGCGGACCGTAAACGCACTCAAGACCGTGCTCAAGCGCGGGCATTCCGGAAGTCGTATCCGCTTCAACCCGACCAACATCGCCGACGTGCGCGAAATGATATATTTGCTCACGCCCAAAGAGCTCATGCCGCACTTCCTCTATCGGTACTACGCCTGGTTGAAGCGTGCCATGCGGCGCACGTTGTCCGTGAGCCACCTGACGGTGATCAACTTCTGCGAACAGGTTCCAGACCCGGATAGCCGCGTCACGCTCGGCACCGAACGCGATGCGTTGGACATGCACAAGCTCGTGCTGCGCTGGCGCGTGGGCACGGCCGAGGTCGCGAGCATCGAGCGATTGCACGCACGCCTCGCACGTCGCCTGAACGCAGTGGGTATCGGTACGCTCGAGCAGGGCATGACCCTGGACTCCGCGCCTCGATTCACCGATGCATCGCATCATCTCGGCACGGCCCGAATGAGCGACAGCCCGCATACCGGTGTCGTCGACCGGAACTGCCGGGTGCATGGGATGGAGAATCTATACATTGCCGGCAGCGCCGTCTTCCCGACGGCAGGGCACGCGAACCCGACCCTGACCATCGTCGCGCTGGCCATCCGTCTCGCGGATCACCTGAAGCAGCTGTGCTCATGACGCCGAAGCGGAAGAAACGGCTGCTGATCGGCATTCCGTTGCTCGTCGTTACGCTGCTGCTGGCGCGCTTGGCCATCCACGAAGCCGACGCGTGGATCGCAGCGGACCCGGCACACTTCCCGCCGCTGCTGCAGGTGCGCAGGGAGGCCTCTCAGATCGCTTCGAAAAGCGTTCCGGAGGCCAAGATTGGCTTCGTCGGGGTCCCGAACGAAACCCGCGTAATCCTATCGGACGATTACACGTACACGTGGATCAACGACGCGCAAGGCTTTCCAAATCGCGCCGCTCTCGACCGTGCCGACGTGATATTTCTCGGCGACTCGCTGTTGGTGGGTTATGGCGTCGGGATCGACAAAGGCTTCGTGCAGCTCGTCGACGACATGCTGCCACATGCGACCGTGCTGAATCTCGGCAACCCGGGCGCCGGCCCCGAGCGTCAGCTGCGCACATACGAGCAGTACGGAATCCGCACGGGCGCGAAGCTCATCGTCGCCGGTATCTACCTGGCCAGCGACTTCGAGAATGACAGGCACTTCCGCGCGTGGGTCGCCGACCCGCTCGGCATGGATTACGATCCTTATCGGCTCAGTTACGACGAACGCCACGACACGCGATCCGGCTTCAATCTGTCGAAGCGTCTCGAGCGCCACCAGGCGTATTCCTGGCTCCAGTCGGTCGTCGAGCCGTGGTTCGGCATTCCGCACGTCTTTAAGATGCCGAATGGACAGGAGCTGTTGTTCGACAGAGCCAAAGTCAGATTCGCCCTGACCGAGTACCATGGCGATGAGACAGAAGTCCGTTCTCTCGTCGACGCAGTTGATAGACTACAAACGCTGGCGCACCAGAACGGCGCGGCGGTAGCCGTGCTGCTGATTCCAAGCAAAGAAGAGGTATTCGCGGCTCCTGCCAATGCGCACGGTGCCGCGTCCGCCGTAGGCATGCAACTCAACGAAATGGGAATCCCGGTGCTCGACCTGATTCCCGTTCTCCGCGCCCGGGCTCGGGAGCAGGCGCCCTACTTCAAGCGAGACATACACTTCAACGAATTCGGCAGCGCAGTGCTTGCCGAAGCGGTCGCGAATTGGGTCACGAGCCTGCCCGTTCGGATCGAATAGAAGACCAGGCAACGACGCAGGGACGAACGCAATGTGCGGAATCTCGGGTTTGGCATGTCTTACGACCGGTTGTCGGCCGGAAGATCACGCGCACATCGTGAGCCGCATTTGCGACCTCCAGCACCACCGGGGACCCGACGACCGCGGCGGCGTCGCCATCGACAACGTTTACCTCGGCTCCAATCGCCTGAAGATACTCGACCTGTCCGCCGCGGGCCACATGCCGATGACCCACGCGGGTTGGTGGATCGTTTTCAACGGCGAGATCTACAACTTCAAGGAGCTGCGTGGCGAGCTCGAATCCCACGGGCACACGTTTCAGACACACACCGACACGGAGATCGTTCTGCACGCCTTTCAGGAATGGGGCGAAGCCTGCATCCACAAATTCCTCGGCATGTTCGCGTTCGCGATCTTCGACCCGAAGACTCGAACGACGACCTTGGTACGCGACCGCTACGGCAAGAAACCGCTCTACTACACACAGCGTTCCGGGCACTTCATTTTCGCGTCCGAGCTGCAGGCCTTGATGCAGGTCTCGAGCGACCTGCGACCCAATCAACAGCGATTGATCGAGTGGTCCCTTTATCGCAACGTGGACTTCGGCTCCAAGGACACGCTCGTCCAGGGGCTGAATCAGCTGATGCCGGGCCATCTGTTGACCATCAACGGCACGACCGTCGGCGAGCAGCGCGCCTACTATTCACCTGAATCGCACGTAGCTCGAGATCAGTATCTCGAGTTCTCCGGGATGCCCGAGCGTGCGGTCGTCGACAGATTCGACGAGCTGATCAAGGCAGGCGTCGAGTCGCGCCTCGTCAGTGACGTGCCCGTCGGCACGTTGTGCAGCGGCGGCATCGATTCCAGCCTGGTCACGGCTCTTTGCACGCACAGCCTGGGAAAGAGCGTGGCGGCGTTCAACGTGGCGATTCAGGGTTACCACGAGCTCGACGAGAATCGCTTCGCGCAAACCGTGGCCGATTCGCTCGGCATCCAGTTGCTCACCTATTCGCTGACCGGCGCAGATTTTCGGCGAACGTTGACGCGCGCGATGTATCACAGCGACGAGCCGTTGACGCATGCCAACTCGATCGCCTACCTGCTGGTATGCGAGTTTGCTCGCCAACAGGGCGTTACGGTGCTCTTGTCCGGAGAAGCAGCCGATGAGCTGTTCGGCGGATACCGCCACCGTCACAGGCGCATCGGCCACATTGCGAAGGCGCAACGCGTTCTGAAGCACGCTCCGCCGTGGCTGCGGCGCGCCATGTCCCTGCTCGGCTACGTTGCGGACGGGGTGCCCCTGGCCGCCTTTGGCGGATATCCGGGATTGCTCGGGCACAGCACTTCTTTCATAGACAGGTACGCGCGCGAGACTCTGCGGCTTCGCTGCGAGGAAGCGTATGCGTTCGTCGAGAACGAAACGGAACGCGCCATCCTGAGCGGCATGCTCGCCGACGTCACCGATTTCCTGGCGCCTCTATTGTCGCGCCTCGACCGCATGAGCATGGCGGCTTCGATCGAAACTCGTTGTCCGTTCCTGGACCACCGGATCGTTCACGCCGCCGTCAATCTACCGATGAAGTTCAAGCTTCGCGGCAACACGGACAAGTGGATTCTGAAGGAAGTCGCGCGGCGCTATGTCCCCGCGGAAATTGTCGATCGCAAGAAGAAGGGGTTTCCTTTACCGGTCGCGGATTATTTGGCGCCATTGGCGAACAGAAAGTTCTTCGAACACGGCTTCTGCACCGAAGTGCTCGAGATGCAGGCGCCGGGATTGCTGCACACGGTCGACAATTGGCGCAGTAACGTGCACGGCTTCTTCAATCTGCTGGCCCTGGAGATTTGGGGCCGGCTGTTCTTCCTCAACGAATCGATCGATCAGGTGAACGCGCGGCTGGAATCGCTCCAGACGACGCGCTGATCGCGCGCGTCGGGAGGAATGGTTTGCCCAGCGAGCTCGGGTGGTTAAGAGGCGATGCTTCGAGGATCAGTCAGTTGGCGCCCAGCAATCCGCAATTGTCAGTCATCGTGCCCTTCTTCAACGAAGAGGACAGCATACGGCCGTTGCATGCTGCCATCGTCGACGCGGTAGCTCCGCTCGGCATCGAGTTCGAGATGGTGTTCGTCGACGACGGCAGCGTCGACTCGACGATGGCTATCGCGTCCGCGATCGCGAATCGCGATCCGCGCGTGCGGGTGATCAGGTTTCGCCGCAACTATGGCCAGACAGCGGCGATGGCGGCCGGCATCGAATACGCGCGCGGCGCGACCCTGCTCACGATGGACGGCGATTTGCAGAACGACCCCGCCGACATTCCGCTCTTCCTGGAGAAGATCGCCGAGGGATTCGACATCGTCGTCGGCTGGCGCTACGACCGTCAGGACAAGCTTTTCTCACGGAAGCTTCTGTCGAAAGCCGCCAACTGGCTGATCGGGATCGTAACCGGCGTGCACATCAAAGACAGCGGTTGCTCTCTGAAGGCGTATCGCGCATCGTTGATCAAGGCAATTCCGTTGTACTCGGAGATGCACCGCTTCATCCCCGCCATCGTGTCGATCACGGGACCCCGGCTCGCGGAGATCAAAGTGCGGCATCACGCGCGCCGGTTCGGTCGATCGAAGTACGGCGTATCGCGGGTCCCGAAAGTGCTGCTCGATCTCCTGGTGATCAAGACGGCCGTATCGTTTACCTCGAAGCCACTGCTGTGGTTCGGACTGATGTCCGTGCCGGCGTTGCTGTTCGCAGCGGCGGCTCTCGGCTACACCACCTACTCTCTGCTGGAAGACGACACGCTGCCGTTACCCACCGCGGGCTCCGGATTGATCTTCCTGGCGTCCGCGATCATTTCGATCTGCAGCGGCGCTCTCGGCGACCTCATCTACAAGCTCGGCAACGTCCGTCCATATCAGTTCGCGCGGCTGACGCAGGATCCGGCTTTGCCGCTGACGGATGAGGACGTGCGGAATGACTGACGAGACCGCGCCGATCATGGTGTCCGGCGTCATTCCGGTGGGTCGCCGGCATGCGGACATGGTCGGGCTCTACGAGGCGTACCGGTCGGGATTCGAGCAACTCGGCCTGCCGTACGAGATCATCTTCGTCCTCGACGGGCTCCGTCCACAGGTCAGCGAATCGCTGCGTAAGATCCAGCGGGGCGGCGCCCGGCTCGTCGTGCTCCGCCTGACTCGATCCTTCGGCGAGGCCACGGCTCTGATGGCCGGGTTCGAGCGCGCCGCCGGTTCCATCGTGGTGACGTTGCCCGCTTATCATCAGATAGAAGGCACGGAAATCGCCAAGCTCGTCGGCGCCCTCGACTCTGCCGACCTCGCGGTCGGCAGGCGATGGCCACGAGCCGGTGGCGCACTCGACAGATTGCGCCGCGGCGCTTTCCACACCCTGGTCGGCAAGCTCACGGGTTCTCGCTTCCGGGATCTCGGGTGCGGCGCGCGCGCATTGAAACGACGAGTGCTCGAAGAGATTCCTCTGTACGGCGACCAGCACCGGTTCCTGCCTTTGCTGGCCGATCGCCAGGGTTTTCGCATCGCGGAAATCGATGTGAAGCAGTCGCCCCTGGATCGGTACGAAGGCGGCTATCCTGCGAAAGAATATGCGCACCGCGCGCTGGACGTCCTGACCGTGCTGTTCCTGATTCGCTTCACGAAAAAGCCGCTGCGATTCTTTGGCATGCTCGGCGTGCTCACCTTCATCTTCGGCGCGGCCATCATCGGCTACCTGGGGATCGACCGGCTGGTCTTCGGGGAACCGTTGGGCGAGCGTCCCGTGCTGCTGCTGTCTTCGCTGCTGGTCGTGCTGGGATTGCAGCTCCTCGCCATCGGGCTGTTGGGGGAACTGATCATCTTTACCCACGCCGGCAGGACTCAAGACTATCAAGTCGAAGAGATCATAGAATCCAGCGGTGTCGCCGTTTCGTGACAACTATCACGCGGGCGCTGCTTTCCAGCTCGTACACTGCGTCGTTTGCCGCTGACGCTTTCGAAAGGAAGTTCTCGTGACCGACGAGGCCGCCGGATCAGTCAAGCGCGGGATCTACCGCCGTGCTCCGCTGTTCGCCGCCGCGGCCATCGCCGTCATCATCGGAGTCATTGCTCGCTTCAAGGGCCTGGGCAAATGGCCGTTCGAGGTCGACGAGTATTACTTCGGCAGATCGGTAGAGAACGTGCTTCGGTTCGGTACACCGGCCTACGAATGCGGTGGTTACTACGTGCGCGGCATCCTGATGCAATACCTCGCGGCCGGGCTGCGGCTCGCCGGGTTCGCGCCGGAGCTTGCGCCAAGAGCCATCGCGGCCGTCTCGAGTCTGATCGCGCTGCCCGCAGTGTTCCTCCTCGGCCGCCGAGTTCACGGCCGCACCGTCGGGGTATTGGCCGTCGCGCTGCTCGCGCTCTCGGTTTGGGAGATCGAGATCGCGCGGTTCGGCCGCATGTACGCGCCGTTCCAGGCCGTTTTCGTCTGGTATCTGGTCTTCTTCGTTCGCTATACGATCGATCGGGAAACGAAAGCGCTGTGGGGCATGGCCATCCTGTCGATCGTCGGCGCGCTCGTATGGGAGGGCGGCGCCCTGATGGCGGTTGCCAACCTGCTGCCCCCCTTCATCAATCACACTCGAGGGCGCCTGACCGCGCGGCAATGGGCGTACCTCGGCGCCATGGCCTTGCTCGTTCCGCCGCTGTACTGGCTCACCACCAACGACCTGCGCTACGTCGGCGACGTGCCCCCATGGCCCCCGGGTTACCTGGACATCCTCGCTCAGCGCTCCGAGGCGCCCGATGGACCGTACGCCTTGTGGACGACATTGACCTCGCAGCCGCTGTGGATGGTGCTCGGCCTGCCGTTGCTGGCCTGTGCCCTCTGGGCGCTGAAGTGGATCTTCGGTTTCCGGGAGCGCTGGCTCGCCGCGGCGGGATTGCTGGCGGCGCTTGCGGCCGCGCTGGCTCATCAGTTTCTGGTGGTCGGTGCGGTGCTCGTGCTGTTGTTGCTGACGCGGCTCGTGCAGTGGCGCGAGCTCTTCGCACGGGCGGCGCTGCCATTCCTCGCCACGATCGCCGTGGCCGCGATCTTCTGGACCGCGTTCGGTCTGACCACGAACAGCTGGCAAGGCGACGAACCCTTGTCAGGCATGTCGCGCCTGGTGAGCCTGGGCTACGAATTCTTCGGCCTTCCGGACATCGCCGAGGTGATCGCGCAGCCATGGGCGAGAGCGGCCCCGTTCCTGGGGTTGGGGCTCATGCTGTTGCTGGGGTTCGCCGCCGGCCGCGTGATCCTTGCGAAGGGCGCCGGCGTATCGATCGAAGCGGCGCTGCTGGTACTCGTCGCCGTCATGCTGCTGCTGGTCGGGCTCAGCGATCCGCCGCGCGCCGAGACTCGCTATATCTTCTTCCTGTACCCGCTGGTGGTGGTGCTCGCGATCTCCGCCGTGTTCCGGATCGCGGAGCTCGTCGCCCAACGCCCGTCAACCGCGGTCGCGCTCGGGATCGTGGCCACGGTGTCCGCCTTCGCGCTGTCGGAGGACTTTCAGCCGGCACACCTGCGAAACATCGACAGCGCGGACGTCACGTTCAGACGCAACATGCCACCGGGCGTACGCAACCACTATGTCGGTCGCGGCGACATCCGGGAAGTGGCGAACTGGTTGGCCGCGAATACCAAGCCGACCGACCTCGTGATCAGCGGTCAAGGCATTGCTTCGCTCGACTTCTATTATCCGCGCCTGGACTTCGTGTTCGTGGACCCCAGCGACGCACGGCTCGGCGGCTGGTCGTGTCAGCGCGGCACCGTAGATCGGTGGAGCAACCGGCCTCTCGTCTATTCCGTGCCGGAACTACGCCAACGTATCGCGGCATCGCCTCGCAGTTTCATCGTGATCGACTCACGCCTGCTCGATTCCGTGCTGGCGGATCTGCAGGGATTGAATCCCGAAGTGGCTTGGTCGAACGAGTACGGCGGCCACGCTATACTTCGGATGGGCCCCAGTGGATCGCCGGGGCCATAGCCCATGCCGGGCACACGCATTTAACCTACCTACTGACCAAGAGATTCATATGGCAAAGCGCTACTGCCGAGTGACGATCCTTTCTGCTATGCCCGCGCTCACGGCGCTGTGGCTACTCGCGTCCGCGGCCACCCATGCGCAGACCGCACCGGACTATAAATTGCAGGCGGGAGACCAGCTCGAAGTGTCGGTCTGGGGAGAAGAAGATCTCAAGCGCACCGTGATTCTCCGGCCGGACGGCAAGTTTTCGTTTCCGCTCGCCGGCGAGGTCATCGGAGCCGGCCGCTCGGCCACAGACGTGCAAACCGAAATGACGCGCAAGCTCGTGCCGTACATTCCGGAGGCCGTGGTCACGGTCACGGTCACCGCCATCGACGGCAACCGCATCTACGTGATCGGCCAGGTGAACAAGCCCGGTGCGTACACGATGAACCCGCAGCTCAGCGTGCTTCAGGCGCTGAGCCTCGCGGCCGGTACCACGCCCTTTGCCAAATTGAACGACATCATCGTGATCCGCGGCAAAGGAACCGAGCAGAAGGTGCTGCGAATTAGCTACGGCGACATTAGCCAGGGCAAGAACCTGAATCAGAACATTCCGCTCGACAGCGGCGACGTGGTGCTGGTCCCATGAACGCGACGAACGGCGCCCGCTTAGGTTTAATTCCCCTGTCGCCGGTACCTCCCGTCGGCTACCATCGTTTTGCAATTGCCCGGCCTATACGGACATAACATGAATAATAAGGACATTCCGTACACGCTCGGCGACTACTTCGACGTTATCCGCCGCCGCTGGATATACGTAGCGACCGTCCTACCCACGGCGGTTCTGATCGCCTTGTACGTTGCTTACACCCTGCCGCCGGTCTACCGGTCTTCAGGAGTGATCATCCTCGAGCCGTCCTCGATTCCGCAGGACATGATCCGCACGACCGTCACGTCTTACGCCGGCCAGTACATCGAGCTCGTGCAGCGTCAGTTGCTGGCGCCCGACAACCTGAAGGGTCTGATCGCGAAAATCGATCCGTACCCCGGCGAGGATCTGAGCTACAACGCGAAAGCGGCAGCGATCGCGGAAAATACGCAGATCGAGCACGTTGACCCCATCACGCTGGAACCCGTCATAGAGTCTCCGGCGTTCTCCATGAGCTACTCGAATCCCGATCCGGCCATCAGCGTCGCGATCGCGCGCGAGCTCGTCGAAATGTTCCTCGACGTCAATCGCGACTCCCGCGTCAAGCGCGCAGGCGACAACTTCGAGTTCCTGTCCGGGCAGTCGAAAGACGCGCGAGCAGACATGACTGTGCTGGAGCACAAACTGGCGGACTTCAAGGCGAAGCACGGCGACGCCATGCCGGACGTCCAAAGCCGCAATTTCCAGGCGCAGGACAGAACCGAGCGCGACCTGGATGGCACGCTGCGAGAGATCCGACTGGCAGAAGAGAAAAAGGCCCTTCTCGAGCTCCAGCTCAACCAGATCAATCCGCGCCTGTTCGACCCGGCGGGCGATTGGCGCACCCAGCTCAATACGCTGCAAGCTCAGCTCGCCGAAGCGCGACAACGCTATTCGGAGGACCACCCCACGGTTCGCCGCCTGACCCGATCGATCGAGGAGATGAGCGCGCGCAACGGCGCGGCACAGCCTTCGACCCCCGTCACTCCCGACAATCCCAACTACATTCAAGTGGCCAACCAGCTCGACGCAGCGAAGCGTGAGCTGGCCGCGCTCAACGCGAACGCCGATCGCGCGCGAGCGCAGCTCAAGGAGTACGAGCGCAGCGCCAAACTGGCGCCGGAAGTCGAGCGCGAGTTCAACCAGGTGCTCCGCGAATACCAGGTCGCCCAGCAACGTTTCGAAGACATACAGAAGAGCCTGAACGAGGCCGAGCTCGGCAGGAGTCTCGAGTCGGAGCAGCGCGGCGAGCGTTTCACGCTGATCCGCAACCCCAGCAAGCCGTCACGGCCCGCGAGCCCCAACCGGCTCGGGATCCTGCTGCTGGGCATCGTTCTCGGGGGCGCGCTGGCGGTGGGGCTCGCAGCCTTCCGCGAGAGCTCGGATCCGACCATACGCAGCGCCCGCGACTTGCTGGAGTTCACGGACATAAGGCCTATTGGCGCGGTACCCTTCCTGCCGACCGCCGAGGATCGGCGCAAACGCGTGATCGCATGGACAGCAGCATCGATCGTTTTCGCCGTCGCCGCCCTCTTCGTCGGCGCGACTGTCGTGCAAGCGTCGCCGTGGTAGGCGACGCACGCGCAAAGGGAGCGTACTCGATATGTCGGGCAGAATAGAGGCCGCGCTGGAGAGGCTGCGCCAGCGGCGCTCGGATTCCGAGGACGCGGCCAAGCCAGCGCCCGGGGCCACGCAGAAGTCCTCGGCGACGCGGGCCGTGGCCGAGACGGCCGCAGAGCGTCAGTCCGCGATCCAATCGATGCCGGTATTCCCCCTCATTCCTTATGACGTCGAGGCGTGCATCACCGCGCGCGTGCTCATTGCCGGCAGCGAAGACGGAAAAAACTCCCCGGGGGCTGCCGCCTATCGCATGCTGCGAACCAGAATCCTGCAGCGGGCACGCTCCAATAGTTGGAACACAATCGGGGTCACGAGCCCTGGTCAAGGCGACGGCAAATCCATTACTGCGATCAACCTCGCGCTGGCCGCCGCCCGCGAAGGGAACAATAACGTGTTCCTGATCGACCTCGACATGCGCAACCCCAAGGTCTGTCAGTACCTGGGCGTTGCCCCCGATCGAAACATCAACGACTACTTCACGGAAGACGCCGCCGCCAAGGACGTCATGTTCTCGATCGGCGTCGACAATCTCAGCGTGGCGGGCACATTGAAACGAACCGACCGGGCTTCGGAGCTTCTCGCGACGGGGCGAGTCGAGGAGCTGTTTCAGTATGTGCGCGGCGTGGCTCCCGAGCCGCTCATCATCGTGGATCTCCCGCCGTTACTGTCCACCGACGACGCCATCATCATCGCCCCGAAGGTCGATGCCTGCCTGCTGGTGCTGTCCGAAGGCAAATCGCGGCGAGACGGCGCGGCACAGGCGCTGGATCTACTCTCCGAGTACGCGCTCGCGGGGATCGTCCTGAATCGGTCGCACGCGACCGTGGCGGACTACTACAGCTCCTAAGTTACTCGCTCGTCCGGCGCATGCGCTTCCTCGCCGGCCGGTCGGGGCGGAGAACTGAAACCGTCCACGCACGCAAGCCACGTGCCATCGTCGAGCAAGTGCGCATCGACATGGTGCATACCTCCCGCGTTCCAGGAGTCGTTGCCCGGACCGAGCATCGGATCGGCGCCGACCTGCCTCTCCTCGTAGCGCGTCGTGGACAATTGGAGAACCTCGAAAGCGCGAACCTCCGTGCCGTACACCGGCAGTACCCGCTGAGCGAAACGCACCGGGCGCCCTCGGAACATGACCACGCGACCGCCGGGCCGCGCGATGAAGCCGTCTCCGGTCACGAGGGGGCTCGCGGGATGCTCGGTCCATGGGCCCATCAGGTCGCTCGCAAAGAACAGGCGCAAGATCGGCGAAGCGGGGCCCGGACCCGCCTCGGTGAACATCCACCATCGGCCGTCGAAATGGAATACGGAGCTGTCTACGAATCGGCTCCCTTCGAGCAACGTTGCAACGTGCGACCAGCGGTCGGGAAATCGCGTGGCTCGATAGATTCTCACGGCCTTCGCTCGCCCCGTCTCCGGAATCATGAAAAAGTCATCCCGCCATCGAAACACCTGCGGATAGGACAGGTGAAACGGCTCGCGCAGCACGACACGCTGGTAGCGCCAGTCGAAGCCGTTTTGACTCGTGGCGTAGGCGATTTCGCCGTTCAAGGACAACCGACTCTTGATTTCGAAAAACATGTGCCAAAGACCATCGACGCGCCACATGAACGGATCCGCCACCGTTGTGGTTGGGATATCCCTAAGGTCTTCGCAGCGGAGGACAGGATTTCGAGCCTGCTCGGCGGGGCAGAGATCGAACGGCGACGGACCCGAGTAAATACCTATCGAGAACGCGGCCAGGTCCTGCTCCGAAGTCGCGAATTTCCAGGGCGCGACCTTCCATAAGGCGCTTCTCGCGAAGTACTTCAAACGCTGCTTCATTGAGCCGGCACCGATTCACGCGGGGCGATTGACGGCGACTCTACCAGAATCGCGGTGCGCTCCCGTCACCTCACACCGGCGCGAAACTTCCGCGTCCATGCATGACCGATCTCACGCTGCAATCGGCAGGATGCAATGACGCGCAAGAGACCTGCGTCGCGCATTGCAGCATGGCGATTGCGGTAAGATCGGCACCGCGTGCAGGCATGTGGACTGCCTCGAGCACACCAGCGTAGACAACATAGATGCACCTTTACAGCAGCAAGCGTGCGCGGCGGTCGCTGTTCGACACTGCGTTCTATCGCACGATCTCTCAGGCCGCGACGATGCTCGGCTATGTCGTCATGGTTCGGGGCATGACCGAGCAGGCTTTCGGCGTCTTCAATCTGCTGTACGCCGTGGTTCCCGTCATGAGCGCTCTGGCGTCGTTCGGCGTGGACAACGTCTTGCAACGTTATCAGCCGGAATACATCGCAAGCAGGCAATACACCACGGCGGCGTGGCTCGTTCGCTTCATCAGCCGCGCGCGGCTCGGCGCAAATCTCGTCGTGCTTACGTTCGTGCTGGCCGCCTGGCATATGATCATGCCCACGTTCAAGCTGGACCCGTATCGCGCAGAGTTCCTGGCCTTCTCGGGCATTACGTTGCTGTTCTTTCAGATACGCGTGCTCGACGTATCCCTCGCGTCCCACATGCTGCACAAGTACAGCGTGGGCGGGTACGCCATATTGGCCGTGATCAAGCTCGTCGGCTACGTCTTCTTCACCCTGACTCATCGTCTTACCCTGCAGACCGCCATCGCGACGGACACCGTCGCATCCGCCCTGGCATTCGCGTTCATGTATCTCGCTCACCGGCGATTCTGCGAGCTGCCGCCTGGCACGTTCCCCGAACCGCCAAGCCGCGAAGAGAAGAAGAGACTGCTGCGCTACGGCCTGTTCTACAATTTCAACGACGTGGGCACGCTGGCGTTGAGCTCCGGCGTCGCTAACTTCTTCGTCGCCGCGTTCATGGATACCGCGCGGGTCGGCACGTTCTCCTTCTATACGCGTCTCTCGGGCATGGTGGACAAGGCATTACCCACGAGCCTGTTTCAGAACGTCATCCGCCCCGTTTTCTTTGCCACGCCCCGAGCCGACGCACCGGTCAAGATACCGAAATATTTCACGCTGCTGATCAACATGAGCTTGCTTCTGACGGCGCCGATCACGGCGTACGCCGCGATCTACCACCGTGAAATCGTCGACGTCGTCTTCGGCGGCAAGTTCCGGGAGGACTCTCTGCTGCTGCCCATGGTGCTCGCGTTCGTGACGATCAAGATCGTGTCGACGCCGGTAGCGCTGGCGGCCCAATACGAGGAGAAAGCGCTCACGGTGCTTCTCAGCAAGGTGTTCGGCCTCGTCAGTTTGGCCGGCATGTTCCTGCTGATACCGATACTCGGGGTTTACGGTGCCGCCCTGGCTACCGGCGGTTCCGACTTCCTGAAGGAACTGTTCATCTGGTGGTCGACCCGGCGTACGGCACGGTGGACGAACTTCGGGCCGGCCATGGCGTCCACGGCCGTGTGCTGGGGCGGGTTCTACGTTGCCTGCAGCGTACTGAAAAGCCACTTGACCGTGGCGCCGCTCGTTCACCTCGTAATCGGCGCCGCGCTCTGCCTCGCCGTCGCTGCCGTCTACGCCCGCACGCCGGTACTGTGTGCCTCCGACCGCGCCATCCTTGGCTCGGTGCTCAAAGGGAAAGAGAGCCGGTGGCTCAAGCTGGTGGGGCTCGTTACCTAGAGCGTCGCATGCGCATTCTGATCGTGAACAGCCACGTGCTGGACATCCCCGGCGGCAGCGAAACTCAATGCCACGACATTGCCTTGCGCCTCGCCGAGCTGGGCCACGCGGTGACTTACGCCGTGTGCCGGCCCGGAAGGCAAACCTACGACGTTCCGTATAAAACCTACCCTCTGCGTGGATCGTTGCCGGCGGCATTCGCAGCCGCGTTGACACAGGTCGAACCGGACATCGTCTACTGGAGACGCAACAAACGGTACTTGCTGAGATCTGTGTTTGCAGCGAAGCGGCGGCATGTCAAGTTCGTCTTTGCGGTCTCCGCCGGCGCCGACGTGAAGATGTTCAACAAGAGGCAACTCCTGGCGAACGATGTCGTAGGTCTCTTGCGACGGTTATGGCGGCGGGCCGCCGCGATCGGAACCACCTTCACGGGCATGGCGAACCATTTCGCGCTATCGCTGGTCGACGGGGTCGTGTTCCAGCACTCGGGGCAAATCCCACCGGGCTTCCGCGGCACCTCCAGAATCATCTACAACTCCCGGCAGCCGTTGGAGGCCACGCCGGCCCCGTCGAGCGCACCCTACGTGCTGTGGGTAGGCAATCTGAAAACCATCAAACACCCCGAGCACTTCATACGCCTTGCGGCCGAATTGCCGAATATCGGCGTCGAGTTCTGGATGGCCGGCGGTATCCAGGACGCTGTTTATGCCCGTATGCTCAACGATCGGGCCTCCCTGCCCGGGAGTTTCAGGTACCTCGGGGCACAGAGCCCGGACGAGGTGGACTCCTTAATAAAGGGCTCGCTGTTCTTGGTCAGCACCTCTGCCGAGGAAGGGTTCCCGAACGTGTTCATCCAGGCGTGGCTGCAGCGCCGAACCGTCGTGAGCCTGAGTTTCGATCCGGGCAACATGCTTGTCACGGAGAAGATCGGCCTGTGCTCCGGCAGCCACGCTGCATTCAAGCACGATGTATCGCGCCTCGTGGCGGACCGGGCGCTCCGAGAGTCCACGGGGGAACGCGCGTTCCAGTTCGCGATCGCAAATTGCGATCCGGAAACCAACGTGAGACGCCTGGAAGCGTTCCTGATCGAGGTAGCCTCCGCCGAACGCTAGGTGCAGGGCGCCTGCACGGGGTCTTCCAGCACGAGAGCGGCACGGGATCGCCAAGTATGGAGCCGCGAAAAAGTCGCGCGTGCAGCGTGTCCCAGGCGAAGCCGCAGCTCCTCATCCTCGTGCAGCTGCGTGAGGGCCGCGCACCACGCGTCAACGTCGTCCGGCGGACAGAACAACGTGGTCTTCCGGTCCTCGAGCACTTCGTGGAGCACCTCAATATCCGAGCACACGATGGCCTTGCCTGCCGCCATGTATTCGAAGATCTTCAGCGGCGACATCCAGCGGGCCGTATTGGACCCTCCGCGCGTATACACCTGCCTTTGATAGGGCGCCAATAGCACGTCGCACGTCATGCGCACGCGTTCCGCATCGGCGTACGGCAAGAAGCCATGCACGTGAACATTAGCGGGTAGCGACCTGGTGCCTGGGTCGCCGGCTACACCGTAGGCCCATTCGCCGACGATGTGCAGCTCGACCCAAGGCAGTCGGCGCGCGATCGCGCTCAGCAACTCGACGCCGCGTCCAGGATAGATGTTGCCGACGTAGCCGACGCGCAGCGCGGCACGGCCGAGCCCGGGCTCGGCGGCGCTCGTTTCGTTCGCCACGGGGTCCGCGCCGTCGTGTGCGACACGAACACGACCTTTCAAACCGGGGTACATCGCCACGACGTCCCGAGCCAACGCGTGCGAGATTACGACGAGATAGCGGAACGCTTTTGCGTGCTGCAGCGCCCGGAATACGAAACGATCGATCAGACTGCGCCGAATATAGTTGAGATCGTGCACTTCCAGGATCACCGACAAACCGCGGAGCGCCGCCAGCCAACAGGCTCGGATGTCTCGTCCGTATACCATATCGGGCCGCGCCCGTTGTGCGTAGCGCGCAGCGTTATAGGCGTACGAGAGGCTGCCCCACCTGCGGTTGCTGCGCCTGATCCGGCTCAACCGAAAACTCTGCCGCACGGCGTAGGCCGAAAATACCGCCGCGCCCGATTCGGAGACGCCTCCGCGCTCGGGTGCCAGCAACTCCACGTCGTGTCCATTGTCCGCGAACGCCTGACACATCTTCATTACGTGGACGCTGTTCGCCGCGTGCGAGGGAATGGTCGAGGCCGAAAAATAGACCAGTTTCACGTCGTTTCGCCTACTGCACGCCGCCGACGCCCTTCCGACGCTTTCGCATGGAGTCTGGTTTTCGCAACGAAGTTAGTTGCGCCGTTGTGGGGAAGACACCGCGGGGCGCGCACTCCGACGTGAGCCCCGCGGATCATGTCGGCATCATTCTGCGACGCCGTCCAACGAACAAAGCCGCACGAGTATAGTACAAAACCCTGAGCCGCCGGGTTGGGCGCTGCACACGAGGGAAGAGCGAAGATGATCGAATTGCGCTGCGTGAACTGCCGAATCGGCCCAGTGGGCGAGAACGCTTCGCGGTTAACGTGCGCGAACTGCGGAGCCGAGTTCCCGCGCCACGCACACCACGAAATTCCCGTGCTTATTGGCCCGGAATCCCTTCTGAACAGGGCCGAGATCCTCGCCATGAAAGCGGCGCCGGCGAATCCGGACATGGGCCGCGCGCGCCAGCACTGGTCAACCGGCAGTCTCGCACAGTACCTGCGCGCGAGCCCGGGGAAACGACTGCTCGCGCATGCAAGCGGCGACGGCAGCGATCGGAAATGGCTGGAGGCGCAGGGATACGACGTAACCACCTTCGACATCTTCCCCGGCGATTTCACCGACTACATTTGCGACGGACACAATTTGCCGTTCGCGGGTGAACAATTCGAGATCGTCACCTCGATTGCGGTGTTCGAGCACCTGAGCGACCCGTTCGTTGCCGCGGCGGAGATTCACCGAGTGCTGAAACCTGGCGGCGCCCTGGTCGGATCGGCGGCGTTTCTGGAGGCATATCACGGTTTTTCATACTTCCACATGTCCCATCTCGGGCTCACCGAGGTATTCAGGCGCGCTGGTTTCACCAGCGTCCACATCTCCCCGGGATGGTCGTGCCTGGAATCGCTGAACAATAGCTTCTGGGTTTGGAACAGAGTTCGTCCGGTAAGAAGAGTCACTCGGACTGTCAATCGACTGAAGTACAAACTGGGTCTTGGGCTCTGGCGGCTGGCGTACCGCCTACGTGGCGCTTCGCCACCCCCGGAGTTGCCGCTGCGGTTCTGCGGATCGCTGATGTTTCACGCGGTGAAGTGACGTTTCGAAGAGCCTCAGAGCACTTTCCCGTTCTTCAGGTGCATCTCCAACGACGCGAGCACGATGAGCGCGTCCGCATGATTCGCCCTCCCCGACATGTGCCGCTCGAGCAGCGACTTGCAAGGAACCCAGTCGACCACGCCCCGCCGATCGAGATCGGAAACGTGCTCGGTAACGATCGCACGAAGATCTGATCGCTCCCGAATTCCGGTGGCGAAGTCGATGTAATTGGTACCGGGGTGCACGCGCCCGGTTCGAAACGTCCTCGCGACGTGCTCGGCTATCTTGCGCCTCACCCGCCTCACGCCGAGCGCCAAACGACTCGCTGTCAAGGGCAGACCGAGTGTCGTCTTCGTCGGGTAGGCGAAACACGCTGGAAACGCCTGGAGAAGCATCTTCCGGTACAGCACCTGATGGTTTAGCCAGCGGTTGTCTATGTTGAGCGCGAAACGCACGAGATCGTCGTCCGTAAACAAGACGCGATAGTCGAACCCGGCCATCAATACGTGGGCCGCCACCATCTTCAGCTGACGATTCAGAAGATCGATGCAATGCTCGCGCACGAGGATTCCGTCGGTGCTCGCGTCGTACTCGGTCTTCGGCAGGAACGCGTCGAAATCGACGTTGGTCAGGCTCGTACTCTTCACGAAGAGATTCTCGCGATAACTGTTCTGCTTCGCGCTCGTAACTGTCGCGCCCTGCAAGGTGTGGGTATGAATGCCGAAATACACGTCGATGATCGCGCCCGACCAGAAGACACATCCGCCGAATCGCTTCTCCACCTCGAAAATAGGCTGATGATGGAAAAGGATGGTCTGAAGTCCGGTGCGCCGCGATACCTCCATCTCCTCGTTGGTAGTGAACCTGTGCTGCGTCAGGTCAAAGACCGTATGGTTCGTGCCGAGACGCCGCGCCATGGCGCAGCCGATTTCGTAGTCGAGCGTGCCAGGCGTGCCAAAAGTATAGGTGTAGATGTTCCTAGCGTCGGTCAATTCCACGAGTGCAGCCAATATGGCACGGCTATCGAGACCGCCACTGAGAGGCACTAGGTGCCGGTCGCCGGAGACACACTGCGCGTGAATAGCCTTCCTGAACAGCCGGGCACCTTCGTCGACCAGGTCGTGTTCCGAAGCGTCCGCGTATTTGCCTTTATCGATTGCGGGGAGGCGCATCGCGTACCGCGGATGTCTGTAGTCGAGAAAATACCCGAAGGCGAGAAACGAGTTCAGATTAACAAGATCCATTCGTCAGATTTCCGTGGCGCTCGTCTGCGAGGCGAGTCTTACACTATGACCGTGCTGTCGCCAGAGACAGACAATTGTTCATCAAGAAAACTTCTGTACACAGTGCTGTCCCGAGACGAAAACGAAGAATCGATGTGCCGACCGGCGATTCGAGTATTTCGAGTCAAGCACCCTTACGCCGCTCTGAGTGTGACCTCGTTCCCACCTCGTCGGCAACGTAGCGGTAAAATCGTAGTAGCAGGATTGAGCCCACCTCAGACTCAGGGTTTTCGTAAGAAGTCGCGCGGTACGGTGTTGGCGCTTCGGTTCCGCAGGATCGCTCTGAGGTCCCAATGAGGTGATGAAGGAGATCAGGATATGGACACGGGTAACTGCAGCAACAAATCGACCATGGTTGATATCCGGGGCGCCAGGCGGCCCGAAGGGTTTACGGCTCTGGCCTTGCTCGCGACGTTCGCGACTTTCGGTCTTGCGTGCGGTGTCGCCCACTCGCAGCAGCCTAAGCCACCACAGCTCTTGACCGGCAGTGCTTCGTCGCCTGTTATCCCGCCAGTCAATGACCCCGGGACGACCAACCCGCAGCCCGGAAACATTGTGTTCGAGGAGAAATTCGGCGCGATGTCCTTAGCGAGCACCATCGCGAACGTGGGCGCATGGATCAGAGGCACTGGCTGCGGCACATTCTTCGGGACCCCAGACTGCAACGTACAGATTGCGAATACCGCCCCTGTTCGATCAGGGGGCGGAAACTACCTACACGTCTCCGCGACGCACCACGGTTCAGAAGTCTACCGCACTGAATACGGGTACACGGGGACTCCGTATAACTCACCTAGAGTGAATCTCCAGCCGGTGGGCGGCGGCCATTACGCCGGCCAAGTCTACTGGTATGGTTACTATCTGTGCGTAGACAAGTACGGTTACGCTAGCGGCACCCATCCCCGCGCGCCTTCCGTCTTTGCGAATCAATGGCACGACGACGACGACGATCCTAACAACGTTGTCAAGCACAATCCGATCGCCGCGCTGACCCTCGACGAGCACCAGCTCAGGCTCTACATAGAGCACTGGGATGAGCCGGTGGGTGTCGGCAACGGATCGGGTGGCGCTCCTCGCGTATTCGTCGGCCAAGACATGTACGAGACGGTTTGGGGCACTGCTTCGACGAAGGTCGCAGGCAATTGTTTCCCGGTCATCTGGCAGATCAAACACGACACGCGCACCAGAGCACAGGGCGGGACAGGTTTTCTCAGGCTCTGGTTGGGCACCAATTCGACGCCTGCGTTCGAAGTGGTGGACAGGCAAGTTGGCCACGCCCCGCCGGAGGGGGATGTCTACGAGAAGTACTTCCAGCTCGGCGGATATCTCTCGGACTGGCGCGGCAACGGCGAGGATGGCCTGCAATGGGACGCTCGGTACGACAATTTCGTGATAATGGACTCGACCGGCTCCTGGGCCGCGATGTATCAGTCGATCACTACGCCGTGACGTGTGGTGCGCGAATAACGGAGAGGGGGCGTCGGCGACGTGACTCGAGAACTCCATAGAGGCAACCCGCTTCGTAGAGCCGTCCTAGCTCTCTCGAGCCGCGCTCGACAGAGGAGAGGGTTAGCCTTCAAAGCCGCGTTTCGTCTCGATCAGACCACCAAGATTCTGGACTTGGGATCGGAAACTGGAAGTAATATTCACGCCATACTTAAGGGCACGCCGGTTGCCCCAGCGAACGTCTACATCGCAGATATTGATCCCGGGCTCCTGGAAGAAGGCCGCGAGAATTACGGCTACGTTCCCGTTGTCATCGACGAATCGGAAACGCTTCCCTTCCCCGACCGATATTTCGACATCGTCTACTGCTCCTCAGTGATCGAGCACGTCACCGTGCCGAAGGAGCAAGTCTGGTCAACCTACTCCGGCAGGCGATTCAAGATCGCGGCATGGGAGCATCAACGACAATTCGCAGCTGAAATACGGCGGACCGCGAAACAATACTTCGTACAGACGCCTTACAAGCACTTCCCGGTCGAAAGCCACAGCTGGCTTCCGTTCGCCGCTTGGCTGCCCAGGATCCTCCTCATTCCCTTCCTGAAGATTTCAAACTGCTTCTGGATCAAGAAGGCGAGACCTGACTGGCACCTTCTGAATAAGAAAGAGCTCGCGCATCTATTTGAGGATGCACGCATCGCGGTCGAATCGTTTTTTGGGTTCACGAAATCGATAATCGCGATTAAAGCGGCGGGCTCGGGGCCCACGAACGCGGCAGCGGCAGCTCTGCCTCAAAAGCTGCGCTCACGCCCGTGAACATGGGTTGCGCATAAGGGCGAAGAGCGGGACCAGGAGTGACTTCCGTAACACCCCTCGATGAAATCGGCCATCCAGATCCGCAGGGCTTCCGGCGTCACATGCCAGTAGTCCGGGCCCTCTGATACGAATAGGTCAATCCTCCGCGCAGTGAGGGTGAGGTGTGTGGCCAAAGCGTGTTGCTGGTGCTGCGTATCGGCAAGCCCTTAGTCGCTGCCCGTCACTAATCACTCCAACATGACCTGGGCCGCGACTATCCGGGCTTCGTTGCCCACGACGACGTGGGGACGATGCACGCCACGTTGCTCCGCACGCTAAACGACGCCTTCCGTGCCGAACTCGCCGCCACGTCCGCGCCGTCGACGCGCACCTCGCCCATCGCGGCGGCCCGGGCCGGCAAATCGACCACTATTGGCTTGCGTGAGGGGATGACGCAGATCTTGGCGGCCGGACAATGTTTCGACGTTGCCATCTGCTCTTGCGTGATGGCGCACGTCGCAAATCTAGCCTTTGGCTCCGGCAGTCGATTTAAGTGCGCGGTATTGCAGAGACGCGACTGGCACCTTCTGAATGACGAGACGAGTTCAGATTAACAAGGTCCACTCGTCGAACCCCGTCGCGTGTCGATGTCCGCCAATGAGTTTCGCGCGCGAGCGCCTTGTCGCCAGAGGCAGACAATTGCTCGTCTAGAAAACTTCTGTACAGTGGCCCCTTCCGAGACGACCTTATGGATCGATGTGCCGACGTGCGATCGAGCGTCTTCGGGTCACGGATTCGGGCGCCTGGTGCAACGTCGTTCACGCCTCGTCCGCGACACAGCGGTCAAATCGTCGTAGTTTGGGTTGAGTCCACCTTAGACCCTGGGCTTCGGCCAATCGTCGCGGACCCGGTGTTCGCGGCGTCGGCCACGCAGAATCGGCTCTGAGGTCACCACGAGGTGATGCAGGAGATCAGCATGATGAATATCGGTAGCTGCAGCGAAGAGTCGACAAATCGCGGCGCGTCGACAGTCGAGCCTGGTGACACCCGGCGGCCCGGAGCATTCAGAGCGCGGGCTTTGCTTGAGTTGTTCGTGACCCTTTGTCTTACGTGTGGAGCGGCCCACGCACAGCAACCTAAACCACCGCAACTTTTGGCCGGTGGTGGTTCGACTCCCGTTGCGCCACCAATCGATAACCCCGAGACGAGCCAGCCGCCACGCGGAAAGATCTTGTTTCAAGACCAATTCAGCGCAATCCCGCTCGCGGCGACCTTCTCGAACGTTAGTGCATGGATCAGAGGATTAGCCTGCGGCACACACTTCGGGACTTCCGAGTGCAACGTCCGGATCGCGCATGCGACTCCTCTTCGTCCAGGGGGCGGAAACTATCTGCACGTCTACGCGACGCACCACGGTTCGGACGTGTATCGCACCGAACTCTCATATTCGGGCACTCCGTATAAGGAACCGCGCGTTTCGGTAGGGGGAGGCGACTATACCGGCGGCGAGTACTGGTACGGTTATAACGTCTGCGTTGACAAATACGGCTATTCCAGTGGCACGCATCCAGCGGCTCCGGGGATTTTCTTATCTCAATGGCATGCGGACGAACAGGCCTACGACCGCGATCCGCGATGGGGCATTTCCCTCACCGAAACCAAACTAGCTATCTACGCCGAACACTGGGACGAGCCAGCCGGGGTTGGTCGCGGCTCGGGCGGCGGTTCCCGCGCGTCCGCAGGCCAGGACATGCTTGAGACGTTGTGGACGGGTAAAACGCCGGGCCATTGTTGGCCAATCATCATGCGGGTCAAGTGGGATACCCGCACGCGAGCCAAAGGCGGTACGGGTTTCATGTATGTGTATACGGATTCAAGCGGAACTCCGACTTTTTCCGTAACGAACCGTCAGACGGATCACGCGCCGCCGGAGGGCGACATTTACGATCCTTTCTTCAAGATCGGCGGGTATCTCTCCGCATGGCGGGGCAACGGAGACGACGGGCTGCAATGGGAGGCCCGGTACGACAACGTAACGATCATGGACTCCACTGGCTCGTGGGCAGCGATGTATCAGGCAATTACTGCGCCGTGACGCGGCGTATGTGACGCAGAGTCCGAGGTCGGCATGCTCTCCGGTGGGATCGTCGGGTTCTTCAGTCGTTGCGCTTCCGCCCGTAGAAGTGGGTTGCGCAGACGAGCGACGATCGCGACCAGTAGTGAATTCCGCAACACACTTCGACGAAATCGGCCATCCAGATCCGCAGGGCGTCGGGCGTCACACGCCAGTAGTCCTTAGGGCCTTCGTGATAGGGGTAGCTCATCGGGACGGAAACCCAGATCGCACCGCCCGGCTTTAGCACGCGATTCAGCTCCGCGATTGCAACCCAGGGGCGGGGAACGTGCTCCAGAACCGCGTCGCAGACAACTGCGTCGAACGTGTCATTGCCGAAGCTCAAGGACTGGACGTCGTCACGGTAGTCAATCAAGTCACTTTCGTCGAACTTATCCACGCTGACCCAGTTCGGCCCGAACTTGCCGCCCGCGTGGTCTCGCACACCGATCTGAAGACACTTTTTTCCAGGCGAATTCGCGTCGTCGAGAAAATCACGCCATTGTTTATCCTCGCCCAAAGACGCGTAGGCTCGCCGCGCTTGGCGCCTGGCCAATTGGTAACGCAACAAGAAGAACACGGTGGGGGATATCGATCTAAGCGAGTTGAACAATCCCTTGAGCACCTTCTTGACGGGCGAGCGGGCTTTGGCGGGTGTCGAAACTGAATCACTGTCCATAGCGGTCGTTACCTTCCCATTACCATACGCAAAGTGGATCTACTGTTTGACGAAATACACGAAGGTGCTCTTCGGCCACCAATGTCTGTAGATCGGTCGTAGAAGTGCCTTGAGCGCTCTATGTGGGCTCAACCATCCGGAAGCGCTGTCGTAGACCAACCGCAGACGTGGGCGAATCGGGCGCAAGTGGGCCATTCCCGCCAAGCGGACCAGCGACCGGTACTCGAAACAATTGACATGTTCCAGCGGAGCAACTGGCATCCGATCCGAGCGAGACAAGGCGCCGAAGTTACCGCCCTTCTCGATACGCCTCAGTGCCGAGCGCGAATCTGGAACGCTGATCTTGAGAATCCCCCCCGTTTCCAGGCTGCCCGCAAGATGCTTCAGCGTTTCCAGCGGCTCGAGTAAGTGCTCGAAAACTTGCTCCGTATTGATGAAATGAAAGCTCCGCGTCGGAATGTCGTTCCATTCTATGATTTCGATTCCGATCGAGCGTGCATGCTGTATTCGTGCCGGAGAGAGCTCCGCGCCGGCGACCTGGCAGCCGAATGCTCTGGCCATGCTCGCCCACTCACTCCATCCAAGGCCGAAATCGAAGACACGGATCGAGTGAGGGCTAAGTCGAAGATATTGCACCAGGAACTGAACCTGTTCGGCCCAGTAGCGGAAATCGTTGAGATCGTACTGCCGCTGCAGCCGCTCTTTTTCGGTAGGCGGAATCCAGTGCTCGTATATCTGATTCAGGAGGTGAGTGCCAGGTATTGTGCGCTGATAACCAAGTCCACAATCACGGCATCGCACCAGCTCGTAGCTGAAACCCTTCAGTAACTTCAGATCAGCCCGGCCTTCGTAGTGTTGTTCGAAATACGTCTTGAGCGCTAAGCTCTCGAACGATTCGCGAACAATGAAGTTGAATGCCGTCGAGCCGCAACCCGGGCAGCGCTCTCGTTCGAGCACAGAGTCTTGCGGTTGTTGAGTCAAAGGATCCTTCCGTGGTCGCCCAATGGCTCGCAGCTATTACTTGGCGTCCGTTGCGTTGGCGCCGACGATCGACTCGTAGATGCTCGCCACACCGTCGGCGATCCGGGGATACGAACGGAACTGCGCAACGTACTTGCGACCCTGCTCTCCCATGGCTCGAGCACGCTCTGGGTCCTTCAGGAGGGTAATGATGGCGTCAGCAAAGGCTCGGACCTCGTAGGGAACGCACAGGCCACCGCCGCTTTCGTCGATCACGCGCCCTTGGTCGGGATGTCGGTTACCGACTACCGCCTTGCCAAGCGCCATGTATTCCACGAGCTTTGTAGACGAAGCCAGATCGAAAATCGGCGTGGGAAACAGCGGCGACACGCACACATCGGCCGAACGCGTCCATTTCAGCGCTTCGTCGCGCGGCATGCTTCCAGTGAATACGACTCGATTCGCGATGTGCAATCGTTTGGCTTCCGCGCGCAGGACTTCGATGTCGATGGCGCGTTCACCGCCCACCATGTAGAGCGTCGCGTTCGGCACGACCTCGAGAACTCGCACAAAGGACTCGAGCACGAAGTTGAGCCGCCTGATGGGCAGCATCGAGCCCAGGTACAGAACAGCCGGGCTCCTGACGAGCTCGGACTTCGTCTCGCCACCGGTCGACAGCAGACCGACGCTCACGCCCATGGGAACTGCGAACATGCGGTCCGCTGGAATACCTTTGGCCGCAACGACGCGTTTCATCTCGTCGCTCTGAACGAAGGTCAGGTCCGAGCACGGGAGAATCAGACGATACAACAGAACACCCGATATCCAACCTCGCACGCGGTCAACGAGCGGGTGAGGCGATGTCCCCTCTCGGGCATCCTGGAGCCATGCCTCCGGAAACGGAAATGCGAGCCAGTAAACGAATTTCGCCCCGCTCAAACGGGCAGCGATCAGCCCAAGCAGCGCGCCAATGAACTTGTCTTTCACCTGAATGCAGTCGTACCGGTTCCGCAGCGCGAGCGAAAAAACCCGAAAATCGTTGAAGAATGCCTGTAGTTGGCGAAGGGCTTTCGCCAACGTCGAGTTGCCGGCTACTGCAGCGCCGATCCATGCCGTCCCGTTTCCGAACCTCTGAACCCCATTTCGTTTCAATGGCCGATCCGACTGCATGAGCCAGTCGACTTCATGGCCACGCACCGCCAACTCCTCGCCGAAGAGCACACGCACGTCGACCCGATTCGGCGGAAACCTGTCGGCGGTCATGACGAGGTATTTGAGCTTCGTGTCCATGCCAGCAATCGCGCTCAGGCGGCCTTCCGGCGAGACGACTCCGCCATCTGCAGCGCAAGCATGGATAACATCCACCTTCCCAAGGCCAGGTTGTTCGGTCCCCTCTCGAGCTGCTGGAACCATGCGAGACCCTCGGACGCAAACAATCCTGACGCACGGAGTTTCGCCTCTCCGACGCGCCACAGCTCGTTGTTGTCTCGGGTAAGCCAGTCGTCCATCGGCGCATCAAATCCGCGCTTCCCCGCCGTCAGTAAGGGCTGCGGCAACCGTTTGCCGATAGTCCGTCGCAGCACGTCCTTGCGCTTGAGCCCTGGCATCTTCACTTGAGAGCTCACGTTTGCCAGGAGTTCCACGATCCGATGGTCGAGGAACGGCACACGCGCTTCGAGCGAGTGCGCCATCGAGCAGCGGTCCACTTTGCACAGGTACCGTTCCGGCAGGGCTACTGCGTGCAACCAGAAGCTCAGGAGTCCGAGCCCGTCACGCGCAGCCGCGGGTGCGATGGCCTCTTCGATGAACTCACGCGCGGGGCGCACACGGGGGTTGCCGCCGAGAAGCATTCGTCGTTGCTCGCCGGACAACCCGATCTGTTTCGATTCGAGCCGCGAGACGAAATCGGCGTTCACGGAAGCGAGCACTCGCCGCGCGCGCTGAACGCCTCGTCTTTGGCCCCTGTGATCCGCCATGAATAGCGCACCCTCCGCGGCGGAGATGAGCGGGCGCCGGATCAGGCTCGGCACGTGTGTCCACCACGACATGAGCTTCTCGCGCTGGTGCGACGGATAACCGCTGAGCACCTCGTCCCCACCGTCTCCGGTGAGCACAACCGTCACCAGACCGCGCGCAATCCGGCTCACTTCGTAGGTCGGTACCGTGGAAGTGTCGCCAAACGGCTCATCGAAATGCCACGCGATCTTCTCGATGAGCTGCTCCGCGTGCTCGCGACCGAGAAGCACGTCGACATGGTTCGTGTTGAATGAATGCGCCACCAGCCGGGCCAGTGAACGCTCGTCGTTCCCCGAGGGATCAAAGCCGATCGTGCACGTGTTAACGCGTGCGGAGCTGGCCGAACTCATGGCGGCGACCACGGACGCGGAGTCGAGCCCTCCGCTCAGGAATGCGCCCACGGGCACGTCGCTGCGCAGCCGCAGCCGTACACTGTCCACGAACAACGCTTCGAATTCGCTGCGAACCGCAGGTCCATCGGTGCGTAACTCCCCGGCAAGGCGCGAAGGCACCTGCCAGTAGCGCTCCACCTGCACGCCACGGCCTTCCTGCACGGTCATGTAACAACCGGCGGGTAATTTATGAACCGACTTGTAGAAGGTATACGGCGCGGGGAGGTAGCCAAAACACAGGATCGCGTCGAGCATTTCCTCGTTGATCTCACGAGGAACGCCGGCCGCGAACAGAGCCTTCATCTCGGAACCGAACAGGAACGAGTTGTTCCAGAGGGCGTAATAGAACGGTTTCTCGCCGAGCCGATCACGTGCGCAAAACAACCGCTTCCGCTTCTCATCCCATAACGCGAACGCCCACATCCCGTTGAACCTGGACAGGCAGTCGGTGCCCCATTCGTCGTAGGCTTGCAGGATCACCTCCGTATCGGACTCCGTTCGGAACCGTCGGCCGAGGCTCTTCAGCTGCTGCCGGATCTCGATGTAGTTGTAGAGCTCGCCGTTGTAGACCAGGACCTGACTCTGATCCTCGCTGACGAACGGTTGATCTCCCGTTGCGAGGTCGATGATCGACAAGCGCCTGTGGCCGAGGCTCACGTTGCCGCGAGTGAAGCATCCGCTCCCGTCTGGCCCGCGGTGCACGAGCGATTCGGTCATGTGCCGAACGAGCGCGTCAACGGCCGGACGTTGCCCGTCGAGATGGAAGATCCCGGCTATTCCGCACACGTCAATTCACCCCGCTGTTCGAGACCGAGCATCTGCGCGATGTGCCCGATGTTGTTTTCAGAAAATTCCTGGAGTGCGAACGCGCGCGCACGCTGTCCCATCGCTCGGACGAGATCGGGATCGTCCAACAGCTTCGAGATATCCGCATAGAGCTGCTGCTCGCTGCCGGACACGAGCCCGATGCCTTGTGCATCGAATAGTCCGTCGGGATTCACCGCCAGGCTCACGACGGGCACGCCCCGCATCCAGGACTGGATGAAGGTATTCGAAAAACCTTCGTAGTCGCTCGTGTTCACCAGCGCGTAAGAGTGGCAGAGAACCGCATTCACCTCGTCTTGGCTCAACTCTCCCAGGCGCCGAAAGTTCGGGAGGGCGGCGCTCATCGACGAAATCTCCGCGAGCCACGACTCCTTGCCCATCGGAGCCCCAATCATCACGAACTCCACGTCCACACGTTGCGCGAAACGAGCCGCCAATCGAATGAACACCTCGGGCCCCTTCAAAGGCTTGATGTTCCCGATCCAGACGATTGTCCTTTTGCTCCCGGCTGCGTTCACCACTGGCGCAGTGGGCGCCGGATGGAAATTTCGTACCACGACTGTATCGGACCGACCGAAACGGTCGGCGAGCAGGCGTTGCTGGTGCTTCGTCTGGGCGGCGATCACGTCGGCGTTGAGAATGCCGTAGCGAAGAAACCAGCGCTCGATGATGCGGTGGGGTTGTAGCCAGCTGCTTCTGCCGGGAGCGATGTCGCTGTCGCTTGCGAGGCGCCAGACCATGCGGCACTTCCTGCGCTTCGCGTAGAAGGCCGCAATACCGGTATGCGCCGAGGCCACCTGCTGGTAGATGACATCCGGTGCCTCGCGTTTGAGCGCGCCATACAGCCGAAACAAATCGAAGAACAGGCCGTAGCGGCGGATGCCGCGCTTCGCCGAAAAGCGCACGAGGCGGTAGTTGGGAGGAACGAATTCAGGGTCGCACTCGGTGGTCAGATACGTGATCTGCACGTCGTATTCTTTCAGGAGGTAATCGACCAGGACCATCGCCTGGTACTCTGAGCCGCCCTTGTATTTGCTCCAGTGATTGGGCAACAGGACACAGAGCTTGAGCGGGCGGCGTCTCGCCTTCGCGGCCGAAGAGCCCAGCATCGGGGCTACAGCGGAACGTGGCAGCATCGATTCAGCGCCATTCACGGTTAAGCCTAGCATGCGCCGGAGCTCCGCGGCCGCTCTCCGCTTGCCCTCCGAATCGCGACCACCGGCTTCAGCCCGAGCGTCACGTCGTCGATATCGGACGGCGTGTAGGAATCCGGGACGAAGGCCACGTCGTCGGTTCGGTAGCGGACCAGCGGCATCGCTTCGTTCCAAAAGCCGGTGGCGATGATCCCGAATGCGCGGTGCCCCGGAGGCGAATCGGAACCCGGCACTGCCTCGAGCTGCACATGCGCGCTGTCCGAACGTAGCCGCGCGATTCGCGCGGTGGCGAACGTTAAATCCCAAACGCCCATCAAGTCGTCGATGAACGCCTGCCCGGCGGCCAGGCAGCGCCGCGACCGATCCACGCTTACCGGGGCGCCCGTGGTCCCCGCAGTTTCCGCCGGCAGCCAGGAACACTCCAACACGCAATAACTGCTCGCGCGCTCTCGCAACGCACGTTGGTCGATGATCGGCCAGTCGGCCAGTGACGCACCGTGCTCGCGCCCGACCGGTGCACGTCGTGCCCACGTCAGCGCCCTCGCGGTCAACCGGAGCGAGAGCGCGCGCCGCCGCTCGCGGTCCTTGGCATCGAGGTCGCGCAACAGGTGCCGAACTTCGCCGTAATGGCGCGGGCTGTAGCGGACCAGCCGGTTGACCAATCCGGTGGACTTCAGCCGCCGGGCGACGCGTGTGGTGAGAGCGGGCATGTACTCGGCGGCGCCTCAGTCCAGTATCTCGTAGTGAATGGGCTTGAAACGCTGATTATTCGATTTTTCCGCGGAGCAAGCGGTGAGGCCCACGATCAGATCCATCTCGGCACGCAGATCCACGTGGGCTCCCGCCCTGGAAGACGGCACCCCCACCTTCACGACGCCGTCGCTCGCGACGTCGACCGTCATGAATATATTGAAGGTGGTGCCAATCTGGTGGCTTTGGATGCCGTACTTCGCAAGCGACGTGTATAGATTCTCGAAGCAGCTCGGGTGATGGCCCTTGTGCTCATAGAGAATCTCGAACATCTCCTGGCTGCAAGGCGTGAGCAGGAAATCGTGCCGGCCGGCCGTGTCCGCAACGATCGTCACCATTGGCCTGCTGTCGTTCGAATAGAGAAGGCTGCCGGTCGTGAGGAAAATGGTGCTGGCGTAGTCGATGGTGCGGCCGGAAGAGAGCCAGCAGCGGGAGTCGTCCGCCGCAAACGCGAAGAAATCGGCCACCTGCTCGCCTTCGGGGTCTATGACCCGCAAGGTTTGGCCCTTCCGCAGCGGAAATGCCTGGCCTGATTGCGGTGGGATCCGTATCACCTTCGACCCGCTCATGGCTTCCCTTTGTCCACGACGTGAAACGGGCATTTCCAATCGGCCGAAACGGCTCTGCCGGAGTATTGTCTTGCCTCGCTGCTCGTTCCGTAGTCCGCGAGCACCGGATTGATCGAACCCGCGTAGTGTGTGTCGCGAGCCCGAATGAGCTTCTTCATCGTTTCGAACTTGCCGCGCTCTCGCAGCCGGTCGAACTGCTCGTGCAGATTGAACACGAGCACCGGCGAACCGAATCGTCGCGCGCGGCGGGACGCATGCGGGTGCAAACCGACGACGAAGAACCCTCTGCCGCCGATGCTGAATGAAAAATTGCCGTGGCTCGGATCGCTGCTGACGGTGGGATCCCACGCGAAGAAGTGCCGGTCGACGTCATGCAGGCATCGGATCTGCTCCCATAGCAGTTCCTCGAAATGGATCTCGGAAAGAATCTCCGGCGTGCGAAAGCAGGCGATCAGCGTAACGGAATGGTTGCCGTACGCTGTGAACTCGCGCGAGAACTCGTAGAGATCGTGGCACAGGCCATAGGCGTTGGCCGAGGAACCGAGCTCGCCGTAGAGCCCGATTCGATACATGTCCTTGTTCAACGCGGAACGCGATCCCACACAGGGGTACCCTTCGCCGAGAATCATGTCCCGGAGGCGGGTATGAATGTCGTTGATCTCGGCTCCCGCCGGCCCGAACTCCGGCAGCACGCTCATGAACTCGGCGTCCAGCGGGCGGTGATAGCTCGCCTGGTTGAGCGCGCGCTGGTCATCGGCCAAAGGATTCCATGGCCGCACGCGCCTGTTCTTGCGTCTCTCAAACATGGCGACGCGGCCGGAGAAGACATGGGGATCCGTAGCGCAGCCTCATTATTAGTCTCTTGGTGGCTCGCCCGAATGATTCTAGAGCCCGGGCCAGAACACAGCAAACGGAGGATAGCGAACGCGCCGGGACCATGCCGTGACGCCTTCGCTTGTACGGAAATCGGGGGTTTCATAGTGTTCCCGGAAGGGCCGATCCGGCTCGATCGGGTGACATAATGGACGTTTCCGCGGCGCACCTCGTGCGGATCTTGTTACGCGCCACGGTCCACCAAGATCGCGCGCGGGAAGCCCGCGCACAGGAGCGGCTGCGCAGCGGCAGCGTTCAGGAGGCGCGCCGCTACAGCCTCGAGCAGGCTGTAGCGTTCGCCAACCGCATGGCGATCGAAAGCCCGGGCTACCGCGAGCGGCTGCAACGCGACGGCCTCGCGACCCGCGTTGCCATCGAGAACTGGAGCCGCCTGCCGATTCTGACGAAGAACGACTTTCGCCAGAACACCGACTCGTGGTTCGGCGAGCCGGTGCGCGCCGGCAACGTTACGTGGACGTACACGTCGGGCTCCACGGGGCAGCCGTTCAAATTTCCAGTATCGAGAGCCGGTCAGCGCGCCGATTCTGCGGCCATGGAGCTGAACCTCGAGGCCATCGGCTGGCGAGCGCCGCTGCGGCGCGCGACGCTCAAAGTCGAGCCGCTGCAACCCAAAGGCCTGCGCAAATTTCTCGGGCTGCTGATGGGCGAGCGCGACATCGGGTTTCTCGCCGCGGATTTCCGGAGCGAGCAAGTGCCTGGAATGGTCGAGCGTATCGGCAGGGAGCGCATCTCCTACCTGCGCGGCTACGCGGCGTCCGTGTATTTGTTCGCCCATGAAGTATTGCGGCAGAAACTATCGTGTCCGATTCCGCTGATCGTCACCCTCGGCGAGGGCTTGGCGCCGGAGCAGGCGGAAGTCATCGAGCGCGCATTCGGCGGCAAAGTGTATCGAGACTACGGCGGCAGCGAAGCGATGCACATCGGTTTCGAGTGCCGCCAGCACCGCGGCTATCATTTAGACCTCGCACGATTCCACGTCGAGCTTCTGCGTGAGGGCCGACCGGCCGAGCGCGGCGAAAACGGCGACATCATCGTTACCGCTTTTCGCGACCCCGCAATGCCGCTCGTGCGCTACCGGATCGGCGACGTCGGCCGCTGGCCCGCCGACGACGCGCCTTGCCCGTGCGGCAACCGCTTTCCGCTCATGGCCGAAGTGCTGGGCCGTTCGGCGGACGTGGCGATCACGGCCAGCGGCCTGTTGATAAACCTGAATCTGCTCGGCGGCATCTTCAGGTATGCCTTCGAAGACATCGCACAGTACCAACTGGTGCAGAAAGAGCCCGATCGCTTCGACGTGTTGTGGGTTCCACGGCACGACAGGGCGGATGACCGGATACCCGCGCTGCAACGAGAGCTGGCAGCGATGGTCGGAAAGACGGTGACCTTCGATTGGCGTAAGGTTTCGGAGATCCTGCCGGAACGATCGGGCAAACGGCGCGCGCTGATCCCGCTCAAGTAACTCGCCGGCGATGCTCAGCGGCGGATCTCGGCATAGATTTTCAGGATGCGGTTCGCGACCTCGGCGCGCGCATAACGCCGCATGGCCCCGTCGAGATTGCCGATCGCCATTCGCCGGTATAACTCCGTGTCCGCCACCAGCGCGCGAAGGTAGTCCGCGAACACCGCCGGATCCGTGCTCGAGGTCACGAACCCGTTGACGTCGTTCTTGACGATCTCCGCCATGCTGCCTTCGTCTCGCGTAATGACGGGGAGCGCATGGATCATTGCCTCGAGCACCGCGTTGGACATCCCTTCCGGGTAACAGGTGGGGAACAGGAATAGGTGCGCGGTCTCCAGCGCGCTCCATTTTGCGGCGCCCTCGACATGCCCCAGGAACTCCACGAAATCGAGGTGGTTCGATTCGACGTATTGCTTGACGCGCTGCTCGTCATCGCCAGTGCCGGCGATCCAAAGACGCAACGGCGCAGCCCCCGCCGGCTTCGATGCCTGGTAGCGCCTGACGGCGTCGATGGCAATCAGCGCACCTTTCGATACCAGCAGGCGCGACATGAAAAGGACGATCATTTCCTTCCTGGGCGCATCGACCTTCGCCCGCGCCTTCTCATCGTGGCCGGGCCGCGCGTCTGCAACGGTCGTCTCCGTCCAGATTCTGGCGGCGCCGATACCCAGAGTGCGCAGCCGTTGTTCGAAAACCTCGCCCAGCACGATGAAGTTTCTGCAACGGCCATAGGTCATCCGAAAGAAGCCGCGTAGCCAGCGACTGCGCTCGATGGTCGAAGCGAACCGATCGTCCCAACCCCTGAAAAAGACGACCGTGGGCGTTCGGCTGACGGCGGCCAGCAGCACGAACAATCCGTCCCGAAAAAACGACCGTGGATTCAAGGAAGGATTCACGTGGACCAGATCGTAGCGATTTGTCAGCAGCTTCACTGCGAGGCTACAGGCGCTCGTCGACACGCGCCAAAGAGCTTTGAGAAGGGGCTGGCGATCTGCAGAGTTGACGTAGAAATACTCGACGGCACAAAGCTCGTGCAGACGCAGAGTGTTGAAGTAGTTGACGACACCTCCCCGCCCATGAAGATCCGGGACAAGGATCAACACGCGGCCGGCGGACTGCGTCTTCCGCGCGGAAGTCATTCGCCGCGAGAGACGCTGATACGCGTGCTCGCGCTCCAGTCGCCGTCTATTTTCTTGGTTACCACGAGCGTGTAGGAGGGGTGCTTCTCGTGCATGCGATGCGAGACCCATCCGAGCGGCGGCGACTCTCTACCGCGCACGAGATCCACGGTGGCGTCTTGCGGCCAATCCACCCGAATCTCACGTCCGGCGCTCGCGACCAGCGCGAACCCATCGTCCAGACGTACGTCGCAACCTTCGGAGAAGTGCCAGAAAATCTCGACAAGATGCGCCGATCGGCAGCGCACGTCGTCTTTCACTTCGAGCGTACGCTGCACTTTGTCGAGCACGATTTCACGTCGATGCGAAACGGGGTCCGATAAACGCATGTACCCGTCGTGACTCGCCACCAGCCGATCCGCGCGCGACGAAATTTCGAAATTCTCGCAAACGGCATGTGCGTGCCGCGTCCAAAGAAAGCTGCCGCCGGCCACCGATTGATCGAGGCCGTCCACGCGCAGTGTGTTGTGACCCGACGTTCCGCGAAAATAGTTGCGCCAGGGCGTACTCGTGTCATACGAATACGTGCCTGGGTCGACGAGGATGGCCTCCCCCCCGACACTGAGCGTGAACGCGAGAGCGTCGGCATGCCCGTGTGCTGCGATTGATAGATAACCGAGGGGGCCGGCGTCTGCGACCACGAGAATTTCCGCGTCCGTCTCGAGGTCGGCACCGAGAACATAGTATCCGCCCGCAGGAAACGACTGCCTTGGTTCACGACGGACTTTCTCCGCGCGTGCGCCTTCGAATCTGCCAGCCGGCGCATCGCCGAGGAGCCAGCGCGATTTATCGTCGAACGAGACCGCTTTCCTTTTGAAGTCCGCTCGGTCGAACAGGGTGGCGCCGGTGGCGAGCAGCGACCGATAGACGGGGAGATGTCGGTCGGGGCTGAAACGAACTATCACGGCATCGTCTGAATCGCCCCAAGCCGGTACGCCGCCGCGCGTGTCCATGACGCTGAATATGAAATCCAACATTGCTTCGAGGCGCGTCCAGAATGCCGGCGAGAAATCCGTGCTGTTCGCTCGAGCAATCAGGCCGGCGATCAGCATCATATCGGCGACCTCGTGGTGATACCACACGGCTTGTTCGCGGTTGACACCGTCGCCCGTGTTCTGCAGCAGCGCTTCGCGCTCGAACTCGGCATGCGCACGTGCAGACCAGCGCTCCGTCTCGCGCCATAACGGCCACGTGAGACTGCCCACCAGTAGTCCAAGCAGTTCCCCAAGCAAGTGATTGTTGGCCGACGAGTAGTAGGATCGGTGGCCGGCGACAAAGTGAAGATGCCGGAAAACCATTTCCAGCCAGCGGCTTCGAAACCCGGCGCCCGCGTCGCCGGCGAACAACGGCGATCGATCGCCGCCAAGCAAGTGCCAGGCGAAAGACCAGTTCACCAGGCGGATCGCCACTTCCAGACCGCTGTTCCAGTTCACCCCGAGCATGTAGGGGCACTGGGCGAACCACGATTCGAGTAGCGTCTTGCACCCTTCTGCGTAACGCCTCTGCCCGCTCAAATGCCACGCCTGGGCCAGGGTGACGAGCTCGAGATGCCGGTTGACCTCCCATAAATACTTGATGTTGCCGACGACCTTCTGGTCGCGGTAGTTGATGGTCTTACCGAAAGTCAGCGGGGCCTTCACACCGGTTAGAGGATCTTTATTCCAGTCAGGCGGGAACCCCAGGTCCGCCGCCTCCAGCGCGAACAGCGCGAAGCGGCCCTGGAGTATCCGGTCGGCCGCGTCCAGATAGATCGCCGGCGTAAACGCCTTCGGAATGGCATCAACCCAACATGACCCGGTCGAACCTTTGGGAGGCGGTCTGTCCGCGAGCGCGAAACCCGCCTTTTCCACGCGGCAGCGAACCATTCTCGCCAAACGATGGACGATTTCCGAGGCGCTCATGACGCGCAGCCGGTTGAGCCACCAATTGCCACTCACTGCGCTGCTATACCGATGCGATTCACGGAAAATGCCGGGAGGCCGCCGCGTTCCGGCGCCAGTCGAAGTGGCGAGCCTTCTTTGCGGACGGCATTAGCCGGCGTAGCTGATCGGCGGTTGAGTCAGGTCCGCATTTGCGGACACGCGACCGCGAGCCTCAGCGTTCTCGGCCGCGCGCATGCGAGAGGCCACGATCAGCCCGGAGAAATACCAATAGAGATACGACACCGCCGGAAACGTGATCAGCTTCGTGTAGGGGAAACTCATGATGATGACGACAGTCACCCCCACCCAACCTATGGCCAACGCGCCGAGGAGCCCCGTGCCCTGTCTCGCAACGGCCAGGCTGTCGGTGAAGATCATCCAGTGCAAAAAAAGCACGAGTCCCAAACCGAAAAGGCCTTCTTCGAGGAACAGGTTCAGGAGAGTCGTGAACGGGAAATTCGCGAACTGCTCGTGGTGGGCCCCGACGAATTGCCTGCCCAGGGAGGATTCAGACGCGTTACCGATGCCGTAGCCGAATACCATGTTCGTCGGGTTTTTGGAAAACTCCGAAAACGCCGCGAAAACGCCATCGAGGCGCCCTGCCTCGCGCTGCTCGCCGGGCTTCGTTCCCTTGGCCAGATAGCCTTCGACTCGTCCCTGCATGGTCAGGAAATCGAGTATCCCGTAGTTGTATTTGTACGCCATGAAATGATCGTACACGGGCACAAAAATCGCGAGAAATCCGCTGAGGACCACGACTCCCATGAGCGTGTTCTTCAAGCGCGTGCCCCGGGGCGAACCGGCGTAGAACGTGACCAGGAGCCCCACGGGCACGAGGAACAGGGTCGCCTTCGTTTCGTTGAGCGTGGTGGGCACGAGAATAATGAGCATGAGAACCAGATAGAGTCGCAGCGAGATTCTGCGTCGCAAGTACACGCCGGTCAGCACGCAGGCCGCGCAGATCAGGAACACGGACAGGATGCCGGAGTCCATGATCGTTCCGAAGACCACGTCGCCCGTGTGGCTGTACTTGATCGCCAGCGGACCCATGCGTTGAGCCCAGGTGAGCGGTAGCTGGATCGCGCAAAGCGCGAGCAAGAGCAACAGCTGAGTGCGTAGCTGCCGTTCCTTGAAAAGAACGACCGCCGGCAAGAAGAAGAACGGCAGAGCGCGCAGATACGTTCTGATTCCCGCGAATAGCGGGCCGGGCTCGAGCAGATTGGCTACGGCGCCGCAGACCGTCGCGAGCAACAAGGCGCCAAAAATAAGCCAGTAGACAGGCCGGACGTAGCGAAACCGGCTTCGCACACCGACGATCACAACCGTCACGCACGCCACGAGCGCCACGATCTCGGGCGCGTAGTTGAATACCTGCGGCAACACTCCACGCGATGTCAGGAATGGAAACGACATCACGGCGACGATCATGGACAAGATCAGGAACTGCATCGTCTAAAGCTCACTGGCATTTGGCCCGAATGGGCCGCGAGCGAACCGCTCGAACGGCGCCAGTATATCAGCGGCCCTCGTCGTGGAACGCGGGTAGCCGTCGCAAAAAGAAGACACCGCGCTGCGCAACAACGAACCGCATCACAGTCATGTTGCGACTCGGGTTGTTAGACTGATCATCGATCGGCGGACAACATAATCGAGCGAAGGCCTACCCCTCCGCCGCTTTGCTGTATCATTTCACGTGTCGGGGGGGGCGCAAGACCGGCCGCGGGACCAAGGTCTGCTGACACGGAGTCCGAATTACAACAAACGCCCGATTGTGACCAACGACTGTGCCCACTGAATACCACCGCATAGGCTTCAGCGTTGCTGCGCTCACCGTGCTGCAATCGACCCTCGCCCCTCTGATCTCCGCCCTCGCGCTCGTGTTTTCCACGTGGATGTCCGGAACCCCGTTTACGGACGAGTACGAGGCCCTGGCGATCATCGCCGCGCTGCTCTGCTTCATCTTCATGCGCCCCGCCATCTCCGAGGAGTGGGGCACGTTCACTACCGGCTGGCCGACCGTCAGCCGGGTGGTGCTGGGCTGGCTCGCCGTCGCCGGCGTTCTACTGTTGCTGGGGTACGCCACGAAGACGTCCGAGACGTTTTCGCGATCGGCGCTGTTTCTGTGGGTGGCACTCACGCCGCCGCTGATCGCCGGCTGCCTGATTCTGCTGAGAAAGACGTTACGAGCCATTGTCATTGCCTCCGGCGACGCGCGCTCGGCGGTGATCGCCGGCGCCAATGACGTGAGCCAGAAGCTCGCGCTGAGCACCATGGATCGGCCAGAACTCGGCCTGAAGTTCAAAGGCTTCTTCGATGATCGGGGCCTCGGTCGCCTGAAGAAGGTGCCGCCGGAGCAACTGCTGGGCACGCTGGCCGACCTGCCGGAATTCGTGAAACGCGAGCGCATCGACGTGGTGTTCATCGCGATTCCGGTGAACCACATGCAGCGGACCCAGGATTTGCTCAACGAGCTACGGGATACCACGATCTCGATCTACTTCGTGCCGGACATCTTCGTGTTCGACCTCATCCAGTCGCGAACCAGCGAGTTGAACGGCATTCCCATCGTGGCGCTTTGCGAGACGCCGTTCTACGGCTGGCGCGGCGTCGTAAAACGCGCGAGCGACGTCGTGCTGGCGTCGATGATGCTGGTGCTCAGCTTGCCGGTGATGGCAGTGATCGCAATCGCGATCAAGCTGACATCGCGGGGCACGGTCATGTTCAAGCAGCGTCGCTACGGCCTGGATGGGCAAGAGATCATCGTCTACAAATTTCGCACCATGACGGTGGCCGAGGACGGCGGCACGATTCGCCAGGCCACCAAAGACGACGACCGCATTACCAGGGTCGGACGGTTTCTCCGCCGCTCGTCGCTCGACGAGTTGCCGCAGCTCGTCAACGTCTTACAGGGACGGATGAGCGTCGTGGGACCGCGTCCCCACGCCGTGTCCCACAACGAGCAATACCGCAAGCTGATCGACGGCTACATGGTCCGTCACAAGGTTACTCCGGGCATTACGGGCCTGGCGCAGGTGAGCGGGTTCCGCGGCGAGACTGCGGCCCTGGAAGACATGGAAAAGCGGATCCACTACGACCTAGAGTATCTGCGGCATTGGTCGTTGTTTCTGGATCTGAAGATTCTCTTCAAGACCTTCGCGGTGTGGTTTCGGGACGAAAAGGCCTACTAGGCCGCAAGCTGCCGCTCAACGTCGGCGTTCGAGAATCCCGCGCTGGCGTCGCACCCCATCGTACCGGCCGCCGGTATCGTCATAACCGCCCCTGAAGGAGTAACGCCAGGAACGCCAGGCGCTTGGTTTCGCGCCGGGCGCGCGTTGGCTCGCTCAGGAACCGATACAACCATTCGAGGCCCATGCGCTGCATGAAGCGCGGCGCGCGCCGCTTATATCCGGAGAACACATCGAATGAGCCGCCGAGACCGAAATAGAAGCCGCCGGCGTGCACTTCGCGCAGCTTCAAGATCAGCGTTTCCTGCCGCGGCGAACCCATTGCGACGAATATCACCTGAGGTTGGTGGGTTCGAATGTCCGCGGCGAGGTCGGCAGAATTCGCCACCCCACTGAACCCGTCACGCGCGATCACCACGCGCACACCGGGAAACTCCCGCGCGAGGCGACGCTGCGTGGCCGCGAGCACATCGGGAGCCGCGCCGATCAAAGCCACGCTCAAATCTCGCCCTGCGCCTTGCCGCAACAGTTCCACCCACAGGTCGGCGCCCGGGACACGTACACTCGGTGCTCCCTTCAAGCGCAGCGCGAGAACCACGCCGGCACCGTCGGGATAGCGCAGTGTCGCGGCCTCGACGACGCGTTTGCTGTCCGCATCCCGCCGACACGACACCACCTTTTCCGCATTGATCGCGACAGCGAACCCGCCTTGACCCGAGGCCACGCGTTCCAACACGTACAGGGCGCATTCCGCGAGGGACTGAAACGGGCGCACACCGATTCCACCAACGTCTGCTTCCTCGATCATCATCGTGCGCAACACCTCAAGAAACCGCCGTTGTATGCAGAACCACCGTCGGGGCAGCCTCGTACGGCCGGGAGCCCGACGGCGACCCATGTAATCGAGCCGAATCTTACAGGACCCGATCGCGCCAACCCATTGACATAACGCGCGTTTGAAGCGGCATCGCTCCAAGCAATTGCGACAACGTTCACAGTTTTCGACCTCGCTTCTGGCTAGTATTTTCGCGCGCGCAAGCGACTCCCAAAGCGACCCGCCCCGGGATGTAAGGCTACGAGGCACAAGAAGAACTACTAACGTCTCCGTTGCTGCATCCCGAAGCTCGAAGAACCGAGCGCCCAAATCACGTGCACAAACTCCGATCCGGGGAGGCCGGTTTTTAAATGCTGACTGCGATTCTCGACGTGCTGGCAATTGCTGAGCGTCGTGCTGCCCGCCACACCGCCCTGCTCAATGAAACGCTGGCGATATTCACGCTCGCGCTCGCGATGCGGCTTGCGCTCGCCCCATACGCAACGCTCGCGAGCGCGGACACCGCCTCGCGTATCTGGAGCGGCTGGCTCTGGCTCGAGCATCCTCACCTCATCACCGAAGGAGTGTGGGGTCCGCTTCACTACTACCTGAACGGGGTCACGCTGTTCTTCTGGCGAGACCCGGTTTGGGCGCCGCTCCTCGTGCACGTCGTCCTTGGAGCGATGTTGCCCGTGGTCGTGTACCGCCTGACGCTCGAGATGTTCGGCAACGCGAGAGCGGCTCTGGTCACAGGGTTCGCGTTCGCGGTCTATCCCGCCGCCATCCAGATCAGCTTGAACGCGCTGTCGGAAGGTCCCTTCCTGTTGTGCCTCGGCCTCGGCCTGCTTGGCCTGATCCGGGCGCAGCGCACGGAAGGACGCATGGCGGACGCGGCACTCGCCGGTGTCGCGATCGGCCTGTCGACGATGCTGCGCTACGAGTCATGGATGATGCTGCCGTTCCTCGGCCTGGTGCTGGTGCATCAGCCCCGGCGCTGCGCCGTCTTCCTCGCGCTGGCGCTCGTGCATCCCCTGTTCTGGATGGCGGGCAACGGCATGGCCCATGGCGATCCGCTGTACGGATTCACCTGGGCGTCCAACTGGGAACGGCAGGTGCACGGCAGAGCGGAGCGCGTCACCTTGGCATGGAGTGCTGCCCAGGTCTGGGATCTCATCAGAACCCTGGCGCGCGGCATGACGCCGCCCCTCGTGCTTCTCGTAGCGTTCGGTGTCGGTTATTGCTTGCGCTACCGCAGAGCAGTGGCGGTGTGGCTACTTCCGCCGCTCGGGCTCTTTCTGCTGCTGGTCTTCGCCGCGTGGCGTGGCTCCCTCGCCGTCAATCTTCGCTACACAGCCACTTTCGGCCTGATGCTGGTTCCGTTCGCAGGTGGCTTCCTGGAGGCGATTGGCATCGAGCGCTGGTCACGGCGTCGCTTCGTGGCGGCCGTGGCGGTGCTGGTGGGCGCGATCAGCGTCTTCATGATCGAGCCGCTGTGGCGAGCACTCCCCGGCGGAGTTCGGTTGCTCGTGCAGCCCGTACCCCATTTCGAGAGCGAGCCGGACGCCCGCAGGATTCTCGCGCTCGTGGAGCTCGCCCGAAAAGCAGACCACGGCCCCCTCGTCGCGGATACGCTCGGCTGGGCGGCCACCTACTTCGTCGCCCTCCACACGAAGCTGCCGCCGCGCCAGCTATGTCTCGCACCCGGCGCCGGTCTTCCGATGGATCCGGTTCTGCTGGAGACGTTTCTGCGTAGTCACGATAAAGGCGTTCTCGTGACGGTGGACGCCGGGAGCATGACGAAGCTCTTCACGTTCGGCCCCGACGGCGAGGCCGCAATCGGAGACACACACCTGCGCCTCGATTCCGTCGGCGAAGTGCAGTCGGAAGTCGCTCGATCGGACGCTCCGCCCGGAACCAAAATTACGGTCGCACGCTACTCGGTGATTGCGTCGCCCGGCCCTCTGCCGCCGCTCCCACAGGGCTGCTAGGGACTCGCGCCATGAGGCCCTCCGCGCAAAAGCAAAAGAGTGTTTCGGTCGTCGTCCCCGCGTATCGCGAGGAACTCGGCATCGTTCACGCAATCGACGTGATCGAATCGGTGCTTTCCCGCGAGGTGGACCACTACGAGATCATCGTCGTCGACGATGGCAGCCCCGACAAAACATTCGAACAGGTGGCACAGGTAGCCGCGCGCAACAGTCGCGTGCGCGGGTTGCGGCTGTCGCGAAATTTCGGGAAGGAAGCCGCTTTGCTCGCCGGGCTACGCGCGGCCGCCGGCGACGCTGTCATTACCATCGACGCCGATCTGCAACATCCGCCCGCGTTGATTCCGGACATGCTCCGAGCGTGGTACGCGGGCGCACAGGTCGTGAACGCCGTGAAACGAAGTCGCGGCGAGGAGAGCCTTTTCGCGCGATGGCGTGCCGACATGTTCAATGGCTTGATTACGAAACTCTGCGGCGTGGACCTGCGCAATGCTTCGGACTACAAGCTCCTGGACCGGTGCGTCGTCGACATTCTCATCAACTCGCTTCGCGAGAACCGCCGCTTCTATCGTGGCCTGGCGGAGTGGATAGGCTTCGAGCAAACGAACCTGGCTTTCGACGTCGAGCCGCGCCACAACGGCGCGAGCTCGTGGTCGACCTGGTCACTGGTTCGCCTGGCGATCACCGCTCTCGTTTCCTTCACGAGCGCTCCGCTTCGCATCGTCACCGTTCTCGGCGCCGCGACGTTGCTGCTCGGCGTCATTACGGGCGGCGACGCGCTCTGGTCCTGGGCCAACGGTCGAGCCGTGTCCGGCTTTGCGACGTTGCTCGTCACGCTGCTCCTGATCGGCAGCTCGGTCATGATCAGCCTCGGCGTCATCGGCGAGTACATCGCCAAGATCTACGAGGAAATCAAAGGTAGGCCGAGCTACCTGCTCGCCTCGACGTGCGGGTCGCCGGTCAACCGGCTCGACAAACCGGCGATCGAGCTCGCAGCTCTGCCCGCGGAGACCGCGTCCGTCCCGCAATCTGCAGGCAATTCCGCGATTCGCGTTTGACTGCGCCGCAGACGGGCCGCCGTCCGCGACCGCCGCCCTCGGACTAACCCCTCACCGCATCGATTGGCACCGAACGCGCGTGTTCCTGCTCCCGACCGATCGCAACACTTACTTGCGCGTCAACCTTCGCGGCCGCGAGCCGCAGGGCTGCGTCGAGTCCGGCGCCGAGTACGAAGCGCTACTCGACCACCTCGAACTCGAGCTGCGCAACGGCGCGACGGGAACACCCGCCGTGATCGAGATTTTCAGGCCACGCGACATCTTCCCCGGAGAGCGCGCCGAGGATCTGCCCGATCTGGTCGTCGAGTGGGCCGCGGACACGCCGATCGACTCTCTGCGGTCCGACTCTGTAGGCACGCTGTCGCTCGCAGTGCGGGAGCAGCGCTCCGGCAATCACCGTTCGGCCAGCTTCCTGCTCGCCAAGGGACCGGCGTTCGTGGCGGGCCCGGCGCAGTGCTCCGGCGACCTGCTGCAGGTTCCGGCGACCCTACTCAAGATCCATGGCGTACCGCAGCCCCCGCAGTTCGAGCTCGGCCCGCTGCCGATTTTCGCGCAATAGCTTCACTGCTCGCGGCCCGCGAGCGCGTCCGGAGCCACATGCCGGCGCGCATGCCGCACAGCACCGACCACCAGAATCCACGTCCAAACACCAAGCAGCGTCTCCGTCGCAAGCGTCGTCCAGGCCGCACCGATCCCCGCCCAGCGCGGAATGGCATAGAGATTCGCCAGTACATTCAGCAGCAGACACGCGACCGTGGCGCGAATGAGCCTCTTGTCCAGGACCAGCGCGTTTGCCAGCACCGAGCCGATGAAGGAGACGTAAACGGCCGGCAGCGCCAGAAACAGGATTCGGAGGATTGGCACCGATGGCGAGTAGCTCGGCCCAAACACCGTCCCCATGACGGCGCCGGCGCCGCCAACCACGACGGCCGCGCCGACGACCGCAGCCAACAGGGTGCCCAGAAACAACTTCTTCGCCAGACCGCTGAACATGGGCCAGGCTGCCTGCGCCACCAACGCCGTGCAGATCGGCAAGAACACCATCGCCACGGGCCGCACGACGATCCTCGAAACCTCGAGAAACTTGTAGGCAATTTCGTAGTTGGCGACGGCCTCGAGCGAGGCCATGAACCCCAACATCAGCGTGTCCACCTTGAAGTGCAGCACCGACAGCGACATCAGCGCGAAGAACGGCAGCGATTGCCGCAAGATCCGGCGGAAGATGTCGAGGTCCCACTGCAGCTCGAGCGGCCCGATCCGGCTCAAGTACATCGCCACGGCGGCCGCTACGAGCAGGGAGTTCGCCGCCACGTAGCAAAGAAGAATGGTCACGAAGCCGGCGTCCCACCGAACCGCGAGAAATACCAGGGCGACCAGCAAGACCTGTGACGACACGTCGGCGAGCACGCGGTAGCGCACGTTGCGCGTCGCCACGAACACGCCCGAGAAACTGAAAAACAGGCTCTCGAGGAACACATACAGCGAACTGAGGGAGACGGCCAACGCGATCTCTCGGTACGCCGCCCACACGACGATGCTCAAGACCGAGCACACGATCGCCAGCAAAGGAATCCGCAGCGCGAGCACCGCGCCGAGCGCGCGGGCAGCCCGAGACGAATCTACGGCGATCTCACGGACGACGTACCGCGTCGTGCCAAGCTCGGTGAGCACCGCGGCAACGGACGCGATCGACGCGGCCAGAAACATCGCGCCGACGTCGTCCTTGTTGAGGTAGCGCGCCAGCGTGACGACGACCACATAGCTGATGAGCTTGCGAAAGAAATTCGCGCCGCCCGCAAGCAGAAGGTCGTGGCCGATCTTCCGCCAATCGAGCGGCGTCGCCGTTACCATCGCTGTGCGTTCATCGTTCGGCGAGCAGGCCGACGATACGCTGCATGTGCGCCGGACCGAGGTCCTGGTGAATCGGCAACGCCACCACGCTGCGCTTCAGGAACGCCGCGTCCGGAAATTGCTCCCATGACACGGCCGAGTGAAAGGTACCCGCCCACCACTGCACGGAGGCCACGGCGCCGCCGGCGAGCCGGCGCACGAGCCGCTCGGCGTGTTCCGCGAACACCGGGAAGTACAGGGGGCACACGCCTGCCGGGAGATCGGGGAACACCGGCCGGCAATCGGTGAGCCGATCCGCTGCGGCGAGCAGCAGCCCGTAGTTGCGCCGCCGCGCGGCCGCTATCGCCTCCGGGTCTGCGTCACCAAGCGCTTTGACGGCCGAGGCATCCATTCCCCAGTCGAGGGCTTCGCCGGGAAACCCCAGGGATTCGGCGTCGGGATCGAGCTGGGTCCGCCCGGCCAAGGCCGCGGCCCCGCGGGCACACTTGATCGCGTCGACGAGCAGCCGGTTCGCGACGAACGCAATCCTGTCACCCGCTGTCGGCGATCCCGCGGGCGGCATCAACCACGCTTTCTGGTAGCGCTCGAGCAGCTTCGGCAGCGTCGACAGCCGCGGCGGCCGCTGCAACGAGGCCGGCATCGCCAGCCGGGGATCGTGGCACACGACAGCGCCGCCGTGAGGCAGCGGCAGCGTCTTGCGCAGGCTGAACACCGCCAGGTCGCCCGCGAGACCGAGCGGCTCTTCGCCGTCACGGCTGAAGAGCGCATGCGCGCAGTCTTCGATCAACGCGAGACGGTGCCGGTCGCAAAGCTCCCGGATCGCGCTTATCGCTTGCGGAAAGCCGAAATAGTGCGTGACGAGCACGGCGCGCGTCTGCCCATCCACGGCGGCCTCGAGGTGCTCGAGGTCGATGCGCATGTTGCCGTCGACGCGATAGAAAGCCACACCCGCGCCCGCCCGCAGCACGGGCTCGATCTCGTGCCCGCAGTTGTAGGCCGGGATCAACACCTTGTCCCCGGCCGTCAACGCCAGGGCTTTCACGGCCTGGTAGACGGCCGCAGTGCCGCCGAACGTGTAGAGCACGCGGCTTTCGGCACGTTGCGGCAAGCGCCACGCGGCCTCGGCTCGCACGCTGGCGGCCCGGAGCCCCGGATCGAGCAGCACCGGCAGCCGGTGTCGCAGAATGCGGAGCTGATGCCTCATGTCGTCCCCGCACTGAGCGCTTTCGATCGATCCGGTGCGTAGAGGCCGGCACGGCGGAGCAGCCGCTTGACCAGGGGCTTCGCGCCAAACTCGTAGAAATCGAGCAGCCGCATTCGCGCGTCGGCCGTGCGTGCACGCACGCAAACCGTCGCAAGCGCATCCGTCGTCCAGCGGCGCTTGTTGGCGAGCGCGCCGCCGAGGAACTCGTAGCGTCGCACCTCGCGCTCGCGTAGCAGCACCTCGAGCTCGTGGAACTCGAGCAGCGTGCCCGGCGAGAACCGGGCGTACTGCTCGTCATGGACAATCTCAAGCGAGCAATGGATGCCGTCGAACACGATCGCGAGTGTCGCCGCGACCGGCCGGTCGCCCACGCGCAAGCTCATGACTCTGGCGGCATGCCGCGACGCAAAAGCCTCGAGCAGGCGCCGGTGGAAGCGCCGATAGGCGGCGTCGCCCGTGGAGCCGACGCTTTCCTTCCGCTTCCAGCTGCACTCCTCCACGCGCGCGAACTCCGCGAGGCCTTCGGCGATCTCCGCCGGCGCGGAGTAGCTGCGCACCGACACCGCGCCGAGCGCTCCAAGCTTGCGCTCGGCGGCACGGACATTCTTCAATAGCTTGCGGGAGCGCCCGCCGAAAAAAGACTCCGACGTTTCCGCCGATAGATCGAGGAACGGGCAGTCGTGAAAGGCCTGCTGCCGGTAGATCAACTTACGAGCGCGAGCCCAACCCTCGAGGTCGCCCACAAAGGGGTCTCCGGAAGCGAGCTCGTCGAGCTCGATCAGGTCCCAGCTCGCGCACTGCTCGCCCAAGTATTCGAGCAGCGCTGCACGCAGCGCCGGCGCATCGGGCTCTGGAAACAAGAGGCGCGGGACGAGGATGTCCTCGGTCATGCCGAGAAACTCGACCGTTCTGTACGTCTTGCCGAGAATGCGACGGGGCGCGATTTGCAACGGCGCGACGCCGCAAATACGGCCCGCCTCGCGGAACACGAGTATCCACAGGCTTCTCGGCTCACCGAGGCATTCCCACCACGTGAGCAGGAAGTCGAAGCTCTGCAGACCGGTATGGCCGAGCGTCGCGCGCAACAGGCGATCCCAGTCTGCAGCCAAAGGCCGCCACTCGCCCACTGTTTGGATCGGCTCGACGCTGAAACGGCGAGATACCGCGCTGCGCATGCTAGTGGCGGCCGGCGCGGGAGCCGTCAACGGCCCGCGATCTCGACGTAGCCGCGCGGGTCGTGCGGATCGAGGCGAATCGTGGCGGTCGGGTCCTCATCCGTGGGCACCAGCGATCCACCGCCAAACACACGGCCGACTGCCTTGCAGGCGAGATAGGCGCCGCGCTTCAGCGCCGCGACGGCCCCGTCCCCTTGCAGAGTGCGCATCGGCAGCCCAAACCGGTTGCGGAAGAACCAGTTCGCCGCCGCGACGCGCTGCCGGCGCTTCGACGCCGCGGTGTGGTGTTCCGATGAGATCGACACATTGAGCCCCTCGACGTTGACGACGCGGTGCGGCGTGCTCTGCGGCCACGTGACGACATCGCCCGGCCCCATGTCGAACGTCGTCGCGTAACGTTCGTTCTCGGGGCGGTACACGTCGTCCATCAGCATACCCAAGAGACACAGCTCGCGATTCTCGGCGGACATGAATCGCGCATCCCACGGCGGATAGACGATCAACTGTTTGCGCCCGCGAATGTGCCACAGCACGTTCGGCTGCGCGTCGGCGTGGTAGAACACCTCGGCGGTCGGCGAGGAAATCAGAAGATTCGCCAGGCGCGGCCGTTTGCCGGTGCGAATACTCGATTGCGCCTCGAGCTCCTCGTACAACCTGTCCAACAGCTCGCGGTACGCCGCGTGCTCCTCGACGTGCACCACGCTCAACCAGATCCTGCCCCGCTTGATGGCCGCCAGCACGTCGGCCCCGCCGAGAGAGCCCACGTCGGCATCGAGGTAGTTCGGGCTCTCGTTCGTCCCGCTCATGGTGTGAACGTGCAGGTCCTCGTGCGGATGCTCGTCGATCAGCTTCGCGAGCGCGGCATCGGAAAATAGCGCGGAGCTCTGAAGCTCGTGGCGAAACGCCAGAACGTTCTGCTCGACGTCGAGCGCCCGCTTTTCCGGGGGCACGTGCACGAGACGGTGGTTGACGGTTGACATGGGTTGCACTCGCTACGCCGGAGCGGCCTCAGTCGTCCTGATTGACGCGGCCGAGTCTGGTGAGGACATACGCTTTGGCCTTGACGAGGGGCTGGCGCCACCCCAGCCGGTCGAGAACCTTCTTGGCGACGGGCACCAGGACAAAGTGCCAGCCGAAGTGCGCCATGAACAGCGCATTGCGGCGGTACACATACAGGTGCTGCGTTTCTCTGGCGTTCTCGGCCCAGTCGGTTTTGTTCTCGAGGAAGCCGCCTAGGAAATCATACTCTTCGTAGTCCGCGCGGTTGTGTGCCTCCTCGATCTCATAAGCCGTGAGCAGCACGCCCGGCGAGAACTTCGAATAGTCGCGGTCGTGCGCGATGTGCAACGACAGAAAATGGCCGCTGTCGAGCAAACCGAAAGTGGCCGCGATCGGCTTGCTACCCACCGTCAACACGCGAAAGTGCAGCCGCCGTCGCGGGCCGAACTCGAACAGCAGAGCGGTGTGGTAATCGAGATCCTTTTGCGTTCGTGCAACCCCGAGCCCGCGTTCCGGCTTCCAGCTCCTCTGCTCCACCTGCCGATACTGATCGAAGCCCTCGATGACCTCCGGCCACGTGTCGTAGGTCACGAACTTCACTTCGCCGAGCGCGGCGAGCTTCTCGCGCTTGCGCCGCAGGTTCTTGCGAAACGAGGCGGGCTTGCCGGCGATGAAGTCGCGCCATGGCCGACGCACGTCGGTCCACGGCGAGGTGGGCCCGGGCACGGTGCTCATCAGCACGCCGCTGGCGGCGGCGATCCGCGTCGCCACCGACAGGACCAGACCGCCGCGCGGCTGCTCGTACAGCAACATCGAGTCCCAGACGCGATCCTGATGGAACAGGTGTTGGAATACGGCCTCCACCGCGACTCGATCCTCGCCTTCGCGCAGGATCGTGGGTCGATCGACCTCGGTATGCTCGCCGATGAACTTCAGCAGCCGCCGCACGCGACCGAGATACGACGTCGCCCTGATCCAAAACGGCGCGATGGCGCGCACGCGCCCGCCCTCGTAGACGACGATCAACGCCGGCCAGCCATTCTGGCTGTGGTGCCGCCACCAGATCTTCTGCAGGTCGAAACACTGGAATGCGGTCCAATCCGGTGTGCTACGCAGCAGCCGATCCCAATCCGCGCGCAGCGCATCCCAACCGCCCAGAGTGCCGACCGTTTCCACGTGCAGGCCGTGCGGCGCGTAGCGAAGTGGACCGTCATCGGACCCCGACGCGGTAAAGCGGACCAGGAACACCTCGTGAGGCGGCTCGCGTAGCGCGAAACGGCGCTTCCCCGAGTAGCGAATTCCGCCGCGCCGTATGGCGCGGCGACGGCGGCTCCACTGCTCGGCCATCGCTGCCGTACTGAACCCGTACACCGGCAGAGCCCGGTAGCTCGCCGAAAGGCTTGCGCGCCACTCATGGGCGAAACGCAGGGCATAGCGGCTGTACAGGCGTGCGACGATGAAATCGGCGACGTACAGACACTCCTCGGCGGTAACGTCCGAGGGAGTGTCGATGCCGAAGTAGCCGAACACTCCTCGACAGTCGGTCTCGTAGTAGACCAGGATCACGCCCACGAGCTCCCGACCGTCGAAAAGGCCGAAGCTGAGGTTGCTGTCCTCCCACTCCGCGTCGCCGATGTCCGCCCTGAGCTGCGCCCTGCCGGCGCGCAGCTCCGCAGGGTAAGTGAGCGTTTCGAGGCGCGCGATCGCCTGCGCATCGCCCCGGGTGATGGGTCGAGAGTGGACGCCCTCGCCGGTGGGCTCGGCGCTGTGCGCTTCGGGGCCGGCTGCGCTCCCCGCCACTGGGGTCGTTATGGAAACGTCCTTGGCAGACATGCTTGGCAACAGCTCCGACGAGCGGCGATACGCGTGCACCGGCCGCACGTTAGCTCATTGACGCGTGCCCCGCCAACCGACCGGCGCACGTCCCTCATTCCGCTCCGGCTCCGCTCCGTCCGAGGAAACGCCGAAGGACAACGTAATAGCGCCGCCGCTCCCACCGGTTGGTCGCGGCGGCATACACGCAGCCCATGCCGAGGACCCCGGTCGCGAGCGCGCAACCGAGCGTGGCGACCCAGCCGACGGGGTCCACCGTCCGCAACAGAATCACACCGACGCCGAGCGCGGGTAGCACCGCCGCGATCGGACGCAGGAACGTTCGGCCGAGAAACGGCCAATAGGCGAGACGCGTCAGCCGGCAGGCGTACGGCACCAGAAAACCGAGCCCGACGGCGAGATTGGCGGCGAACGACGCGAGGGCAAAACCCGTCAGACCGAGCGGCGGCACGAACGTTAAGAGCAGCACCACCGCCAACAGTACTTCGCCCGCAGAAATCCAGAACACCGTCCGCGCCTTGCCGGCGCCCATCAACACCGACAACGAGGTCCAAAGGTAGGTGGACAAATAAAAACTGAGCACGGTCAACCACAGCACGGCACTCGGGACCTTGACGACGTCTTCGCCGATCCACACGTCGAGGAGCGCGCCGCCGAAGCAGATGACGACGACCGTAGTCGGCAACGTCGCAACGTTCACGAGCTTGCTGCCGCGCGTGAGCAGCAGGCCGAGCGCGATGGTGTCGCTGCGGCCGTGGCGGCGCGCGGCGATCGGGAAGAACGTCTCGGTGACGGGCTCCGCGGCCACGAACACCATGGCCGCCACCGTGAGCGCCAACGAATACGGCGCCACCAGCGTGCTCGCCAGCCAAATCGGAATCAGGAGCTTGTCGAGATTCGACGTACCCTCCGTGACGAGATCGTTGAGGCTGTTCCAGAGACTGAAACCGCGAATGGCCCGCCAGCTGTCGGGATCGAAGCCCAACCGCGGCTGCGCGTGAGCCGGGAACATGCGGCGTGCAGCGACAGCCTTCACGACGGCCCCGAGCCCGTCCGCGGCCGCGGCCACTACAGCCAGGCCGATCAGTCCGTAACCGAAGTGCAGCGCTGCGAAGGTCGCGGCCGCCGCGAGCACGGCGAGCACGACATCGATGGCGTTCATCGCGTCGTACCGTTGATATGCCTCGAACAAACCGTTGAACGCCCCCTCCGTAAACGAAAACAGCACCGCGAGGCCGACGAGTGGCAGCACCAGTACGTACACCGACCTGAATTCCGGCGGGATGTCGAACAGGTCGGCGCTCGGCAGCACGGCGGCGGCAATCGAAAGCGCGAGCGCGAGAAGGCCGGCGCCGACGAACAGCGTCAACACCGTGCCATGCAAACGGCCAAGTTCGGTCGTCGCCCCGCGCGCCTGCAAGACGGAGTGGCGCTGAACCTGCGCGTCGGCGACGCCGAGGTCGAGGAACCTGAGGTAGTAGCCGACCGTGTGCAAAATGACCCAAACCGCGTACTGGGCGACACCGAGCTCGTTGACGACATAGGGCGTCAGGAACAACAGCACGAGCCCGTTGACACCGACCTTGACGTAGTTCGACGAGACGTTGCGCAGCAGTTGGAGAGGACCCTTCATGCGTGATCGAGCCACGAACGCACGGGATCGACTGCGGCATCTAGCTGCCGCACGACCAGCGCAGCGAGCCCCACGCGTGTCGCGAGCTCGGCGACCTGTGCCGCTTCGTCGGCGCCTGGGGCGTGCTCAACGAGGCGCCTGACGACATAGTCGCGGCCGAATCGCTCGATGAAGCCATTACGCTGCAAGAACCCGTAGATGGCCGCGGAACGGCTGACGAGCCTGATATGGATCCGGTTCTTGAGCAGACCGTTCGGCGCGAGTCGCGGCCGCCACTTCGCCTTGTAGAGCAGCACGCCGTCCTCCAGGTGCGGCCGGCTGGCGCCGAAATCCAACCATCTCGATCCCGTGATCTGCGCCACGAGAAAACTGAAGTAATCGAGCAGCTCGGAACGATTGCGCTGCGAGTGGTGCAACGAGAGAGCGCTCTTGCCGATGAACAATGTGTCGCGAGCCCGTTTCACAACCTGCGCCCCGACCAGATCGCCCGCGATCCGCAGCGTCAACAATCCGGCGCCGCTGGCCTGGCGCAAGAACGCGCGCTCGCTCGGCACGACGGCTGCCAACGCGAAGCGCTCACGAAGGAACGGGACGTACAAACTGCGGTAGAAATCCACCAACGCAGACGGCTCGAAATCCAGGCTCGCTGCGATGCCCGGGGCCCGCAGCTGGCTCGCGACCAGTTTGCGCAACGCCCGCGGCACTTGCTCCAGCGTTTGGTCCCAGGTGGCGCCGAGCTCGCACTGCTGGCGCACCCATTGCGGCACGTGCAGCGCGGGGTAGCGGCGGAAAGGGTCGATACCCAGGAACGGGTGATCCACCACCACCACGTCACAGAGTTGCCCGTGCGCCGATGCCGCCGGCGAGCGTTCGAAGTCCGCGCTGCCGAGAATGTGCGAAGCGCAGAAATCGATCGACCGCGATCGACCGCGAAACAGCACGCGCATCGTGGTCCCGGACACTCGTTCCGTGCCGGTCACGAGCACACTGGCCGGCAACAGGCGTAACGACGATGCGTTGAGCGCGTCACCCAGCGCGCGTGCGCCGAACCGCCGAGTGGCTGCCGGCGTGGCAGCGCGACCGGCCGCGGCCGATTCCGCGCTGCGCCGCGCGGCGCTCGCGAGGTCCGGCCCACAATACAGCGGCACGCCCCCGAGCTGCGACAGGCGAAGCGGTTCTGCAGGCATCTAGAACTCGCGGGAAACGGCGCGTCGCTTGGCATACGTTCCCCGCGTCGCGAGCGCGACGAAACGCAGCCGAACGTCGGCGGGCAACACCTGTTTCAGGCTATTCTCGAGATCCCGCTCGTCGGCGGCCGTCCACGCTGGCGCGAACAGCTCGATGCGCAGGTCCCAAGCGCCCTCGTGCACGATGCGAAAATGGTGGACCGTCTCGCGTTGCTCGATGACGGTGGTCAACAGATAGGGGGAGAGTCGGGTCCCGTCCGGGAACGCCAGCACTTCGGACAAGCGCCCCGCCAACTCGAGCAAATAGGGGCCGTGGCGCCCGCAGGGGCACACACCCTCTTCCACCCTGCCCGTATCCCCAAGGTCATAGCGAACCAGCGGCATGGCCTCGTTCATCAAAGTGGTCACGAGCAATCGAGGCACTCCGTCCTCAACGCGTGGAACAGATTCGACGTAGACGCTCTCGAAGTTGACGTGATAGCGCCCGTGCACGCATTGGACCGCAATTTCCTTGAACTCCGTGCTGCCATAAATATCGACGACGCGCGCCCCGTATGCCGCCTCCAGCGTCCGCCGCGTGGCGGCAGTGAGCACCTCGGAGCTGGTGTAGACGAGGGGCACACTCGGCAGAGCGATGCCGGCCTCGCTCGCAGCACGCGCCAATGCGAGCAGCCACGACGGAAATCCGTAAATGAGCGTCGGCCGAAATTCGCGCAGTTCCTGCAGGCTCGCGGCAAGATCCGCGCTCAGAGACAGCGTACGCACGGCCAGCACCGGCGACAGCAATCGTAGGAGTGGAGACTGCGGGCGCCGAGCCGGCTGCTCGGAGACGAGCAGCACACGCTGGCGACGCAGCTTCGTATCGCTCAGCACACGCCGTAACTTCAACGCATACCTGGTGAGCCACCAACAGCGCGCGTCGAAGTAGGTGACGGTGGGCTCGCCGCTCATCCCGGACGACTTCGAGTGCTTGAGCCTGGACGGCGAAAACTCGCGCGACAAGAACTCCCGGCCACGTTCCTGAACGTTCGCCTTGGTGATCACCGGGAAACGTTCCAGGTCAGCGACGCAGTGTATGGCCTGCCCGTCGAGACCGAGCGCCGAGTAGAACGGCACGTTCGCGACAGCGTAGCGCAACATCTTGAGCAGGTGACGCCGTTGATAGGCCGCGATGCGCTCGCCGTCCCAGTCGCGCGAGTGCCAAAGTCGAAACGCGTCGGCAAGCAGCCGCGCCAGAGGCGTCAGCTGCATGGGCTAGCCGGCTGTTCGTTGGCCGGGCCCCGCGCCGACGGCTCTATAGTACAGGCTCTCGTATTGACGGCTGATGGCGGACCAGGTGTAGCGCGCTCGCGCCTGCTCGGCATTGTAGCGACCCATGCGCTCGCGTTGCTGGCGATTCGCCGCCAGCCACCGAACGGCGGCGACTAGCGCGGCCGGATCGCGCGGGGGAATCAGCAGCCCGTTGGTCTTGTCGCGAACGGTCTCCGGTATGCCGCCGATCGACGTGGCAACGATCGGCAGGCCGCAGCTCATAGCCTCGAGCAGCACTTGCCCGAAAGATTCGCTCAACGAGGGCAGCACGAAAACATCCGCCCGGTGATAGTGCGTGTACAGCTTCTCGGCGGGCACGTAGCCGGTAAGTATCACGTGCGCCTCGAGCCCTCGCTCGCGAACGAGCTGCCGAACGCGCTGCTGCTCCTGACCGCTGCCGACGAGTTCCAGCACGATCCCATCCTTCTTCAGCTCGGTCATGGCGTCGATCAGGTACTCGAGGCCCTTGCGCGGCACCATCCGGCACACCGTGATCAGGCTCACGGGCCCGGAGCCGGGCTGCGGCGGCTTGGCGGGGAACTTGTCGCTATCGATACCGTTGCCGATCACGATGCTCTCGAGGTTCGGATCGGTCCGGCCCGCGAGGGCCTGAAGGTTCTTGCTAAGCACGGTGACCGAAGACGCCGTTCGCCACAGAAACCGCGACAACGGCCGAAGCAAAACGTGCAGCGGCCGCATGTACCATTTCGTGTAGTCGTAGCCAGGCACGTCCGACCCGCGCAGCGCCAAAACGTACGGGCGGCGCAGCACGAAGTGGACGTAGAGCGCGAGAATGGCGGTCGGCAAGCCGAAGTAGAAGTGATAGACGTCGTACCGGTAGGTGCGCGCGAGCCGCGTCAACTCGAGAGACGCCGAAACAATGTAGCTTGCCGCACCAAACAGGCCGCACTGGTGCAGGCTACGTCGCAAGCTCCAGACGCGACAAACGGTGACCGAGTCCACCGTCTCCACGACCGGCTGCGCCGGCAGCCTCGAGGTCAACACGTGGACCTGGTGTCCACGGCGCGCCAACTCCGTCGCTATGCACCGCGTGGCGTTGCCCGCACCGCCGCCCATCGGCGGATATTCGTAGTTGAGGCAGAGAACCCGAAGTGGCGACTCGACAATCGTTTCGACACCGGGGCCGGGCTCGCGAACGGAGCCCTGCTCAGTATTGGCGCTGACCACCATCGATCCTGCCACCCCTGCCCCGGAGAATGCACACGGCGGAGAGCGCCCCGCACACCCTACAGGCGGTGGCCGCCGGCGCAACCGACGCCAAATTTCGACAGTGGTTAGCTTAGCGAAAAACTTTGTGGGGGAGTATCGGCGGACGCGGAAATAAGCGTGACCCTCGTCACAACGCGCCGTTCTCTTCCGCGCCAGTCGCTAGCGCACGGCCTGCGCGATGACGTTCGAGAACCCGCTTTCGAGCCCCGCCGCATCGAACGCCGTAGCCACGAGGTAGTACGTGCCCGGCGTCAACTGCTCGATCACGTAGGTGGCGATGCCGCCGTGATCGATCTTGGCCGAGCTGGCATAGTCCCCTGGGGAGGTTCCCCAATAGATCTTGTAGCCCGAGAGCGTGTCGAGCAGCGAACCATCGACGCGCTCGGTCGGCGCATACCAGTTCACCGTGATCGAGCCCGTGGCGACGGAAACCACCTCGACGCCGAACGGTGCCAAGCTCACGCTGGCCGTTCCGTCCGAGACGCTGATCGTCACGTTCGGGTACTTGCCGACGTCCCCTGGGCCCGGCGTGCCGCGCAGCGACCCCGTGGACGGACTGAATGCCGCCCAGTGCGGCATGTTCACGATACTGAAGGTGAGCGGCTGGCTGTCGGGATCGCTCGCGGTCGGCGTGAAGCTGTAGCTCACGCCGGAGGCGAGCGATCTCGGGGGAACACCTTGGATGGAGGGCGCGCGATTACCGGTGGCCACCGCCGTGCCCGAGCCCACCGGCACGGATGGGGAAGAGGCACTGCCGCTGTCGTTGTCGTTGTCGCCGCCGCCGCAGGATGCAAGACCGAACGTGGCCACCACGAGCCCGATCGTGCACGAGCGAGAGACAAACGAGAGCACACCGCGATTCGAACGCTGGATCACTGGCAACCCCGCCGTCGTAGGAAGAATCCGTTAGACCGGAAGCTTTGCGTCTTCGTCTTTCGACGAATTTGCCTTTTTCAGGTGGCGGGATTGTGCCGATGGTTTTTTCTCGCCGCAAACTGTCGTCGATGGGCGACGCGCGACGGGATCATGGTCGGAAAAAAAGTGCGGACTGCGTCTCACGAATCCTGCGCAATTGCAGGCAGTTCTTCGTTTGCTGCGCGGTCTGCTCGTTCGCGCGGTGGCGCGAACGATGGCGAAGCTGCAGTGCGAGCCGCGCTTGCTGCGCAGAAAACGGCGCTTCGGTTGCGCTACTCGATGACGCTGTCGGCGGAAACGGACACGCGTACTTCACGACGACGCTGCGCCTTCAGGGCATCGACGACGCGCTTCACACTTTGAGATTCCGTGCGCGCCATTACGACGACGGCGTCCGGGGTCTCGACAACAATGATCCCTTCGAGCCCGACGCCGGCTACCAGACGGCTGGTCGAAACCAAGTAGGTGTCCTTGCAGCCCTCCGCGATCGCATCGCCGCGCAACGTGTTGCCCGCCCCATCCTTGGGCAAGACGTCATGCAGGGCCGCCCATGAGCCTACGTCGCTCCAACCGGCATCGAGCGGCACGACGGCCGCCCGATCGGTCTTCTCCATGACGGCGTAGTCGATCGAGTCGGACGGGCAATCGAGAAAGGCCGAGCCGAGGCGCGTGAAGTCCGTATCGGCGACGGCCGCCGCCACCGCTCGCCGACAGGCGTCGAGAATCTTCGGCGCATGACGGCCGAGTTCGTCGAGATACAGGCTCGCGGAAAGCACGAACATGCCGCTGTTCCACAGGTAACGGCCCGACGAAACGTAGTGCTGCGCCGTCTCGACATTCGGTTTCTCGACGAATTTCTCGAGCACCGACCAACCGCCGCGATCCTCGCCGCGCAGCAGATAGCCGTAGCCGGTCTCCGGCCTGCTCGGCACCACGCCGAAAGTCACCAGACGACCGGCCGCCGCCGCACTGGCTGCCGTCTCCACCGCCGCGACGAAGGCGCGGGTGTCGAGGATCACGTGATCTGCCGGCAACACCAACAGCAGCGGGTCCGCGGCCTTCTGCACGGCCAGCAGGGCCGCCACGGCTACCGCCGGCGCCGTGTTGCGGCCGCTCGGTTCCAGCACGATCGTCTGGGGAGGGCTATTGATTTCGAGCAGTTGCTCGGCGACGAGGAACCGATGATCTTCGTTGCAAACGACGACCGGCGCGCCGACGGAGCCCCCCAACCCCTTGGTTCGCAACAGCGTCTCCTGCAGGAGCGTATGTTCCGAGACCAAAGGCAGAAGCTGCTTCGGACTCAGCTCGCGCGAGAGGGGCCAGAGGCGGGTTCCGGAGCCGCCGGAGAGGATGACGGGAACTAGCGAAGGCGTCATGGCGAGTGTGCGGGCCGACGAGCGGCCGGCAGTCTAGCACGCGCGACTAGGCGCACCGCGGCCGCCGGCGCGGAACCCTCAGCCAGTCACCGCGAGCCGCTCGCGAGCGCGCGGCGACGCGTCGAGGCGGAACTGCTCGCCGCGCGCGGGTGCGCGACCAACGAGGATGTGATGATCCGCAAGTCGTCCGCGAGGATTTCCTGCCGCAAGGTCTCCGCTGTAGCCCGCACCTCGGGAATCAGCGCAGCCAGCAGGTACAGCTGCCGACTCTGGATAGCCCGCAACCGATCGCAAAACAACCGAAAATATTCGCCGTAGGCACGCTCATATGCGCGCAGCAACTCGAGACCGGCGTCGTCGCCGGTCAAGTTGAGCACCTCTGCAACGCAGAAGGAGCTGGAGGCGGCTACGAGGTAACTACGGTGCGCGGCGATCACGGACTCGTGCGCGTCCTTGACGCCGTAGAACTCCGCGAGAATCCGATCGCGCTCGACTCCGGCAACCTGATTGTCGCGGAGATATCGAACCAAGGCCGTTCTGTGGATCTGCCGCACCGATAGCGCGCGAAGCGCTGCAACTTGCTGCTCTTGCCGCCGGGCGCCGGCGACGTCTTTCATCCAATCCCCATGGCGAGCCTGCCAAAGGGAAAAAAGCGGCTGGTCGGACAGCAGTTGCAGGCAAACCCGTCGGGCGCCTGCGTCGACGCCACCCGCACGTTCCCTAATTGTCCTCTTGGACTCTTCCATGAGCCGCGCCTGCGTGAGGTAGATCACCCCGCCTCCTAGGCTTTCACAACTAATTCAGGAACGAACACAGGATGGCGAGTTGACAGCCAGATGACAAGCTGCGTTTGGTCGCACTTGATACTCGGAATTAGAAGCCGCTGTCAGCAGACTGATCTGAAACGATCTTGCGCCGATACTCCGTGCGAGCGGCGAGAGGCGAGACGACGCCAATCAATCATCAAAGGCCCGCGCGGCGCTTCAGACTCGCCACTACACGCCCCGCCGTGCGTCCGTCCCACAGCGGAATCGCGCACTGCGTGCGTTGCGGCCCGGCGAGCACGCGCGCCACGTCATCGGCCACGGTCTCGGCCTTCACGAGCCGGTTCGTGCCGAGCGTGACCGTGACGGGCCGTTCGGTGTTCTCGCGCAGCGTGAGGCACGGGATGCCGAGGTAGCTCGTCTCCTCCTGCACGCCTCCGGAATCCGTGAGCGCGAAGCGGCAATCGACGACCAGGCTCATGAACTCTATATAAGAGAGTGGCTCCGTGAGCTTGATGGCCGCTACGGCCTCGAGCCGACTGGCGAGGCCGAAGTCCTTCAGGCGCTGGCGCGTGCGCGGATGCACGGGGAATACGAGCGGCACGCGCTGCGCGATGCCGAGCAGCCTGTCCACGATCAGGTCGAGCTGCGCCTTGTCATCTACATTCGACGGCCGGTGCAACGTCACCACGCCGTACTGCCCGCGCGGCACGCCGAGCCGGGAGGCCACGCCCGCGGCAGCGATCTTCGGCGCCAGCAGCTCGAACGAGTCGAGCATGATGTTGCCGACGAACTCGACTTTGTCGGCCGGCGCCCCCTCGTGCGCGAGGTGTTCGTTGCCGTCCGGCGACGGCGTCCAGAGCACGTCCGCGACGGCGTCGGTCGCGAGCCGGTTGATCTCTTCCGGCATGCGCCGGTCGCCGCTACGCAGCCCCGCCTCGAGGTGCGCCACGGGGATCGAGAGCTTCGTGCCGACCAGCGCGCACGCGAGCGTCGAGTTCACGTCGCCGACCACGACGATCCAGCCGGGGCGTGAGGCAAGACACACCTTTTCGTATTCGATCATGACGCGGCCGGTCTGCTCGCCGTGGCCGCCGCTGCCGACGTTCAGATGCACGTGCGGCTTCGGCAGATTTAGGTCAGAGAAGAAGGCGTCCGACATGTTGGCGTCATAGTGCTGGCCGGTGTGAACGATTCTTGGTTTACACCAGGATTCGGCCGCTAACGCGTGGTAGAGCGGCGCGATCTTCATGAAGTTCGGGCGCGCAGCGGCGATGAGGTCGATGGGGAGCGGCGTGGACACGGTGAGCTAGCCTTTGTCAGCGAGGTCGATGGGCAACGTGGTCAGGCGGCGAGTTGAGCGCCGATAACAATCGCGAACTGGCGAAAGTCGTCGATACCTTCAGTGTTATCGCGTGCACGATGTCCCAGTCGATCGCCTGGTAGCTGGGCACTGCAATGTTGCAGAACCCGACGGCACCGCGCATTCGCTTGCAGAGAGCCACTGAAATCACGCCTTCGGCGGCCAACAGATCGAACGCGTCACCCATCGCCAAGTCGACACACAACTGCACTGCACGGGTGATGTTCAGGCTCAAAATGTCTTGTCGATCCGGATCGGCCCGCAGCGCATCGGCCGTAGCGGCCGGGCGTTCCTCCATCCATTGGATGCAGCGGCGCAGCGACTCGAGGGGAGAGTATAGCAATCGTCGGAGGCCATTGCGGCGCGGATCGTTGTGACTCGTCGAACACTACGAGCGAGGCATCCTTCGGCCAGGCAAGCTCGCCGATGAGCTTGCGGGGGAGAGGCAGTCGAAGGCCGTGACAGGGTTCACGTGCCGACCGACACTGATGTCAAAGCCATTCGCGCCAAGCTCGGAATGACGCAAGAAGAATTCGCCCGCCGGTTCGGCTTCAGCGTGAACACTGCGCCACTGGGAACACGGCAAACGTCGCCCAGAGGGCGCGACACGCGCCCACCTTATCGTCATCGATCGCGCGCCAGGCGTGGTCGAGAAGGCGTTGCGCGTGGGGTAAACGAGACCTGCACGGCCTTAGTGCGGCCGGTCGGCTTGCGGCGTGCGACGGGGCTCGAGTGGTGTCACGTTGCTGAGACTGGCTCGCGTACCGGCATTTCGCTGGCGCCACACAAGATCCTCGACTTCCTTGGTCGGCGAGTACCCCGCGACGGCGCGGAGAAGAACCTCGCGTGCCTTCGTGCAGTCGAGACGTTGACAGGCCGCCCACAGCTGATCGAGTAACGGCTTCAGCTCATCCCAAGGCAGAAAGTCTTCTTCAGCGCGCAAGATGCTCGGGTGCACGGTACCGGCCACGTTATTGCCGATCAAGAGCTCTTCATAGAGCTTTTCCGCTGGGCGCAAGCCTGTGTACAAGATCTCGATGTCGCCATCCACATTGTCCTCGTCGCGAACCGTGAAGCCCATGACGTGGATCATTTTCTCGGCGAGATCGCGGATACGCACTGGCTTGCCCATGTCGAGCACGAACACGTCGCCGCCAGTGCCCATCGATCCGGCCTGGAGAACGAGCGACGCCGCTTCGGGGATCGTCATGAAGTAGCGGAAGATTTCGGGGTGCGTAACAGTCACCGGACCACCACTACGAATCTGCTCACGGAACAGGGGTACGACGGAACCCGACGACGCGAGCACGTTGCCGAAACGAACCATCGAGAAAGTGGTACCCGAGCCTCGGTGGTTCAGCCCCTGCAACACGAGCTCGGCAAAACGCTTCGTTGCTCCCATGACGTTCGTCGGGAGCACCGCTTTGTCGGTGGAAACCAAAACAACGGATTTCACCCCCGCAGCGATCGCCGCCTCGGCCATATGCAATGTGCCGAAGACATTGTTGTGCACGCCTTCAATCATGTTGTGCTCGACCAGCGGAACATGCTTATAAGCGGCGGTGTGGTACACCGTTTGCACTGCATACGTTTCAAGAACCTCGCGGACGCGGTTCTGGTGATGTACGGAGCCGATGAGCGCGACGATCTCAACGCCTATCGATTTGCGCCGTGCCAAATCCTGCAGTGTCTGGTCAATCGTGTAGAGCGCCGCCTCCGAAATGTCCATGAGCACGAGACGTTTTGGCTCAAGGGACATGATCTGCGTGCACAGCTCCGAGCCAATCGATCCGCCGGCGCCCGTCACCATCACGGATTTGCCGCGAATACACGCATCGAGCAATTTTGGGTTGGGCGGAACAGCGTCGCGCCCAAGGATATCGGTGATGTCGACCTCACGAATGTCGTCGACACGTGCGTTACCGGCCGCCAAGTCCGCCGTGCTCGGCATGGTCTGAACGTGGACCGGGAATGACTCGAGCTGATTGATAACCTCGAGGCGGCGGCGCCTGGACACGGAAGGTAGGGCCAGGAGCACACGCGACACACCGAACTCGTCGATCAAGGTAGCCAGATCCTGAGGCGGATACACCTCGAGCCCGTTGATGACCGCACCCCTCAATGTGGTGCTATCGTCAATAAACGCAACGGGCACAAACTCCCCGCGGCCCTGAAGCGCCGAGACCAGGTGCGCACCCGCGTCACCCGCCCCGTAAATCACGACACGATCGCCCGCAGCATTCCGCGTCTGCAGTAGCCACCGAGCGGTGAGGCGGCTCCCCACCACATAGACCATGCCGAGCAGCCAGAACGTGGCGCTGTTTCGTAACGCGCCCGGCCAAGTATCAACCGACCCGAGGCCGGCCGCGAGCACCAGGGCCACGACCGTCAATGTCTTGAAGGCGGCCGCTACCAATTCGAAGCCCATGAAACGTACGACTGAGCGGTAGAATCCGGCGAACGCCAGACCGGACAAACCAACGACAAATGGGATGGCCCAGACCCAGACGGGCACGCTTGCGAAGGCTTGGGGCTCGGCAAGCCAAACCGCAATAACTGCGCTGACCGGCAAAGCCACAGCGTCGGCCAGCACCATGACCATGCGCTTGTAGCTGCGAGGCAGCGTGACGATGGTGCGGACGAAATCCCTGAGGTTCGGATCGGGGCCTACAGTCTGGGATTTGCCGCTCAACTTACGAGTCGTCATTCAGCGTAGTACAAAAACCGAAAGTAACTATAAGGAACATCCGCTCCGCGAGACCCTTGGCAAGTGTCATTTAGCCGACACTTCTGCCCAAATAAACGGATGTCCCCCTGTTTCGACGCGCGAGCAGGTTAGAGTTTAACCCCTGCTGCAAGGTTTGATGTGAAGAATCGGTTTTCGAGGGACCACTCACGTTGTGGTCGACCTTCCAAGCTCGTTCGTTGCTTCGGCGTTAGTCCACTCGAACCATGCAGGTTGAGGCATAGTCGAGCGAGAACACCGACTCGTCCGTCTTTTGGTTCAGCGAAGCAGGTCGGTGACCGACGCGACGATACCGTCTCGATCGATGCCAGTAACGCGCCTTAGATAGGCTTGGTCACCTACGACGCTAGTGTACGCGTCTCGTATACCCAGGCGAAGAAAGCGGCGTGGCCGCGTGGCCAGTTCCAGGCACGTCTCTGCGACGGCACCCCCCAGGCCGCCGTTCACGGTGTTTTCCTCTATCGTACAGATCGCACATGTCTCCGCTGCCGCGGCTGCGATTGCCTCACGATCCAAAGGTTTCAACGTGTGCATGCTCAACACGCGGCAGGGCGTACCCAATGCCGCCAGACAATCGGCAGCTGCAATCACCTCGGCGAGCACCCCGCCCGACGCAATCAACGTGCAGGCAGATCCATCGCGCAGCATTCGCGCTTTGCCGAACTCACACTCGGGGGGCGATTGATCCGCGAAACCCGGTGCGCTTCGTTCGAGCCGCAGATAAGCCGGTCCACGCATGGCGACAATCGCGTCCAGCAGACAGCTCGTCTCATACGCGCTCCCCGGCGCGCAAACGGTGACGCCAGGAAGGGCACGCATGATGCTCAAGTCCTCGGTGGCGTGGTGAGACATCCCGAGCTGGCCATAGCTGAACCCGCCACCGACGCTCACGATCTTGACGTTCGCTTCGTGATAGAACGTGTCGTTACGCAGTTGCTCCAAACAACGCAGCGTTGGGAAATTGCCAATCGAGTACGTAAATACCGTGTGCCCTTCTAGCGCCAGACCCGTCGCCACGGCCGTCATGTTTTGCTCGGCGACGCCGGCGTTCAGATATTGTCGTGGCAGGGTTCGTTCGAATTCGTCGAGGACGCCGAACCCCAAATCACCGGTGAGCAGAATTATCTTCGGATCGGACGCGGCGTGTTGTAACAGACCCCGCAGAAATGCGTTTCTCAACTATATCGCCCTTTCGAGTTCTTCCAGCGCCGCGTCCAACTCGGTTCCGCGTGCGGTGCGGTAATGCCAAAGCACCGAGTTCTCCATGAAGGAGATGCCCTTGCCTTTGGTCGTATGAGCTAGCACACACAGCGGAGCCGACGTCGTCGGGCGTTCCGCTTCCAATGCGTTCGCAAGAGCCGCGTGATCATGACCATCGACCTCGGTCACGTCCCACCTGAAACTCCGCCACTTTTCCGCGAAAGGTTCTAATCCCAGCGTCGATTCGGTCGCCTTCAGGCTCTGTATCTTGTTGTAGTCGACGATCGCGAGGAGCCGCCCGAGCCGGTGATGGCCGGCAAAGTGGATCGCCTCCCAATTCGAACCCTCATCGCACTCGCCGTCACTGAGCACTACGAAAATACGGTGCTGCCGACCAGCGAGCTCCGCGGCATAGGCCATTCCGCAAGCGACGCCCAGTCCGTGGCCGAGCGAGCCCGTCGAGAGCTCAACGCCTGGGATGCTCTTATGCGAAACGTGCCCACTGAATACCGATCCGTTCGCGTAGTGCCCCTGCAGTCGCTCGACGTCGAAAAAACCGCGTTCAGCTAAGGCCGCGTAAACACCGGCGCCAGCGTGGCCTTTGCTCAGTATGAAACGGTCGCGGTCGGGCCACTTGGGTTCATCGGCTCGGAGGTTTAGCACGCGCCCGTAGAGGACCGCGATGATATCCGCCATCGACAGCACCGAGCCTATGTGCGATGAACCGCCACGGCTGGTCATCTCCACCGCGTGACGCCTGATGCGCCGCGCGAGCAGAGGCGTGTCGCTGACGCCCGCGTCGTTGGGTCTTCCGGACGTTACCGAATCCAATGGACCTCGCCTACCCAAGACTGAAAGACACCTCACCGCAGCTGGTCAGAGGCTCGCCAACGCGACCCCCGTGTTCAATCGACGGGCATCGAGGCAGTCTCTCAAGGCACCCGCTTGTTGTCCAGCGCGTGCCCTATTTTGACGGTTGCAACCGCTTCGCTAGATGACGCCTCGCGACGTTACGATTTCGCTTGCGCCCGGCGGCGGAAGCGGGAGTAGTGGAGCGTCTCGCAGCGCAATCCCCGCGAGATCTTTCGGTGCACCGAGTTGTGTCAACTCAGTGTGCACCCCTCGAAGTGCGCGGTCGCGAGATACGATCGCGAGCGCCGTCAGCCAGATCAACCGCAGATCGAGCAAGACATCCGCGCGAGTCACGTAAAAGATGCCAAGCCGGCTTTTCCACGGGCGAATGAGCTGATTGTAGGCAATATCTGGATCGCTTTTGTCTTTGAGGATTTCGCCTTCGTCCGCAAAGACGATCGATGAGAAGTCTGTGATGCCCGGTCTAACCGAGAGAAGCTGTTTCTCGGCATCAGTGTATAGCCGCGTGTCCCGTTCCACATTCGGCCGTGGCCCCACCAAGCTCATGTCCCCCTTGAGCACGTTCCACAACTGAGTCAGCTCATCCAGCTTGTAGCGACGAATGAGATGACCAACGGGTGTGATTCGCGGATCACGCGCCGAGGTGGAATCAACTCCTGTTCGATCTGCGTTCACGCGCATCGAACGTAGCTTGACCATGCGAAACATTCGCCCACCACGCCCGACACGCGGCGCGATATAGAAAGGCGAATGACGGTCGTAGGCCCAGACCGCCACGACAACCGGAACCAGCACGGGCGATGCAACCAGCAAACCCACGGATGCCAACACGATGTCCAATAGCCTTTTCACTGCAACAACCTACCGATAAAACTGCAGCACTTTCTCGGACACATACTCGGCATCATCGAAACTCATGGCGGTATTCAGCGGTAGCAGCAACATCCTCGTGTAAAGGCGCTCGGTGAAGGGCAGTCGGACATCCCGAAAGCCAAGGCCTGGAAGCTGATGGACGGCTTTGCCGCCAAACTGGACTATGGTCCTGACGCCGTTGCGCTCCAAGTGAGCCTTCAACTCGTCTCTGGCCTCTGCCTCGATCTCGTAGTTCTGGAAAACGTCAAAGTGCCCGCCTCCGGCGTCCGGCCCCGGAGGTAGGACGACCTCAGCGCACGCGCCGAGCCGTTGCTGATAGCTGCTGGCGAGCTTGCGTCTCTTGTCAATCTCATCGCTAAAGGTCTTAAGCTTGAAGTCCAAGACTGCAGCCTGCAAGTTATCGAGTCGGCAATTCGTTCCCCAACCGATTACCTGTCCGTTTTCATCGCGCCCATGATCCCGGAGCAGGCGGATCTTTCTCGCGATCTCGTCGTCGTTGGTTACCACAGCGCCGCCGTCGCCGAAGCATCCCAATAACTTGGCAGGATAGAAACTAAACGTGCCCGCAATACCGAAAGTTCCAGCGAACCTCCCGTTGAACTTAGACCCAAGCGCCTGCGCGGCGTCTTCCACTATTCGCGCACCACAATCGGCGGCGATACGCAGGATCGGGTCCATGTTGGCGGTTCGTCCGTTGAGCTGCACCGGCATGATCGCCCGCGTGCGAACAGTGACTGCTGCGCTGGCCGATTCCGCGTCCATGAGGTGGTCCGCGCCACACTCCACGAGCACAGGCGTCGCACCGGCGTAGTGAATTGCGGCGGCACTTGCAACGTATGTGTGTGCCGGAACCAGCACTTCGTCGCCAGGCCCTATTCCCGCCGCCATCAATACCAACGTCAGAGCGTTGGTACCGTCGGCAACGCCCATTGCGTGCGCGACGCCGAGATATCGGCTTAGGTTCTTCTCGAATTGGTCAAGATCTTTCTGAAGGATGTATGCGCCCCGGCGCATCACATCGACGACGACGTTCGTGAGCTCGGTCTCCTGCCTACTGAACAGCGCTCCATAATTAAAGAACGGTATCGATCGATTCATCGCAATGCACTCTCCACTAAACGAGATGTCCACTAACCAACGGTTACTGAAGCACGGCCGCGCAGTAAATAACCTTATGACGACGGTCCGGCACGTCGGCGGGGATCGACACGGGCTCAACGTATCGCGACGCCTCGGTCAACTCCGCGGGCATCGAAACCAGCCGACCGAAAATCAATCGCTTCAGCAGTTGCTTCCCTTTCATGGTCTTCGGCACGACGCCAAGCGCCACCGCAAGCCTCTTCATTGGGCGAAGAATCCGCTGCAATAGAGAAACCGTGTCGATGGGCAGGTACCCGAAGCACCTAACGGCAAACCCTCGACGGCTCAGACGTTCATTCAACTCGACAGGCCCCAGGTAAACGTGGCTGTGAGGGCTTGGGTTGAAGTCTGGCAAGTCCTTGTTGGCTACAACGACTAGCAATTGGCCATTGGGCCGAAGCACGCGACGAGACTCATCGAGGAATTTGTCGATATTCGGCACGTAGTAGAGGGCTTCGCAAATGATGACAACGTCCTTCGACGAATCTGGAAACGGAAGCGCCTGAGCGTCGAAACGTGACACGCTTATCCGATTGCCATAGTGGCTTCGGCATCGCGCGACCATCGTGTCGCTGACGTCTCCGGCCACCAGTGACTTGGCAACCGCTTTCAGCAACCCAAGTCCGGGGCCTGTTCCGCAGGCGACCTCGACGACGTCCCCTCCTTTGCAAAGGCGTCGTGCCCACAGGTAACGATTTTGAAGACGCTCGAGTTGCTCGCCGGACATCGGTTCGCCGGCAACCTCAGACACCTCGACGTAGTCAATTTCCACCTGTGTCACCAAGAATTTTCTCCAGGACCACCGACGGCTAATTCGATAACAACACCGACCTCGAGGCTAAGCTCGACGGCCACAAACGGCGTGCATTATAGGGGAAGTCGCTGCTCACTATGGAGTCTTCGGCAGGAGACTGCTGCCAATTTCTCTCGCCCCTACAGCTTGCGGACCAGCGTCGCCGGATTCCCCGCGTATATCCCCGGAACGTCGATATTTTTGGTGACAACGGCGCCGGCTCCGATGACCGCTCGATCGCATATTGTGACCGGCAGAATCGTCGCGTTGCTTCCGATCGAAACGTTAGATCCCACCCGCGTCTCCTTCCACACGGTCCTGTCCCCGCGTGCGGGTCCGCCCGTGCTGTAGGTGTCATTGATGAACATCACGCCATGTGCGACGGTGGTGTCGTCCCCTATCGTCACGAGTTCGCAAATGAAGCTGTGCGACTGTATACGACAGCGCCGACCGATGAGGACGCCCTTCTGGATCTCGACGAACGGCCCGATGAAAGTATCGTCCCCGATCACGCACTCGTAGATATTGACCGGCTCGACAACGGTTACGTTGGCGCCGAATGTCACACTACGTATGCTGGCGCTCTTGCACGTCGGATTCATGCCGCCCGTCCCTTCTCCGTCACCGCGATCCGCTCGATATAGTCGGCGTAGCGCTCCAAGATAGCCTCGATCGCGAATTCTCGCTCGAACAACTCGCGGGCACGACGTCCCATCGCGCGCCGCGCCTCGGGATCGTCGTGAAGAGCTTGCAGCGCCGCCTCGATACCGGCCGCATCCTCCGCTCGTATCTGCACGCCAATCCGCTCCCGGCGGATCAGTTCCTCCGCTTCGCCGGGGCAGCTCGACAGCAGAGGACGGCCCGCGGCCATATAGTCGAATATCTTCGTAGGCAGCGAGAAACCGTACTCCGCGCTATACGGCGCGACAAGAACATCGGCAATCTCGTTAAGGGCGCCCATTCCGACTGCGTCCACCCATCCGACGAACACAATGTCGGGGCAAGCTGCAGCCTGCTTACGATACCGCTGCTCCAGGTCACCCTTGCCGGCGATCACCAGCTTAACGGGGAGGCGCCCGGACAGGTTCTTTACGGCCGCAATAGTGGCTTCGAGCGGCCGGGAGGGGGACAGGGTTCCCGTGAAGACACAAATGAAATCGCTGTCCGAAAGCCCCTGCGACCGCAAAACCGCCACTCGGGCAGCGACAGCGCCACCGTCGGGGCGAGTGCTCCTCGCACCCGTGTGAAATACCGCATCCGTGACTCTCCTTGGGCGCCCCGCATGCTCAAGCCCATACGCCAGCTGTCGCTCGGTGACCGCCGTCATCGCCGTCGCCGTCTTGCAGACCTTCTGCAACGCGGCGAATTTTCCGGCAAGAGCTAGCCTTCCTAACGGGCGCAGAGCCCGCGGCAACCAGCGGATGTAGTCCTCGGGCCATTCGTCCCGCACGTCGATGACAACGGGTATTCGGCGGGCGGAAGCAAACGCAGAGATCACCTCGCAGGCCTCGATGGTGGGGATGGCAGTTACGATGACGTCCGGGAGCGGCTCGGCGCCAATCTGCTTTGCGAGATTTCTCGCGTGCTCGGAAACGTGGCGTAGACGCGCCAAGCTGACATTCTTGCGATACCCCGTGCCGCCTACGAGCACGATCTCCACACCATCGCAGTTGACGCGCGTGTTGGGCACACCCACGAAATCCAAAGTCTGATGGGAAAAATTGCACGCCCACCAGACTACCTGGTGCCCGCGCCGCGCCACCACCCGTGTCAGCTCGCCGTACCGCAAGAGACGCTGACCCGTCTGTATCGGCAGGGGCTCGCCCAGCTCTACGAACCAAACGCGCATTGGCGGCTCGACGGAGATCAAACGTTCGCGACGGCGGTGAAAGCCGAGATCACCATGTCCTGTTCTGCTTCCGAGATGTCGGCGCAAATCGGCAGGGAAAGAACCCGGCCCGCGATCCGCTCCGTTACGGGAAGGACAACGTCGGCGGACCAACGGCGATAGGCGGGCTGTTTGTGCAAAGGCACCGGATAGTGGACCCCGGTCGCAATACCGGCGGCGCTCAACGCCGTCTGCACCGCGTCGCGGTTCGACACCTCGACGACGTATAAGTGATACGCCGATAGAGTGTCGCCGGGCGGCTCGATAGTCTTGAACCCGAGCGGCCGGAGCGCAGCATCGTAGTGTTTCGCCACGGCGCGGCGGCGCTCGTTCCATTTCGAAAGATACTTCAGTTTCACGGAGAGCACGGCGCCCTGGATGCCGTCCATGCGGTGGTTGTAGCCGGCAATGTCGTGCGTGTACTTGCTCAGCCGGCCGTGGTCGCGCAACTTCCGGACGCGCTCGGCCAAAGCGTCGTCATTCGTTACGATCGCGCCGGCGTCCCCATAGGCGCCGAGATTCTTGCCGGGGTAGAAACTGAACGTAGCCGCGCTGCCGAAACCGCCCATTTTTCTCCCACTCTGGGTCGCCCCGTGAGCCTGCGCGGCATCTTCGACTATGGCGATACCTCGGGCGCGGGCGAATTCCGCCATCTCGGACATCCGGCACGGCGTGCCGTAGAGATGGACAGGCAATATCGCCTTGGTCCGATTTGTAACCGCGGATTTCATGGCCCTTAAATCCATCGTGTACGCCGCCGGCTCGATGTCGACGAACACCGGCGTCGCCCCCACGTGCCGGATAGCGCCAGCTGAAGCGGAAAACGTATGCCCAACCGTGACGACCTCGTCACCCTCGCCGACTCCCAGCGCTTCCAGGGCAAGCGAGATCGCAGACGTTCCGCTCGAGCACCCAATGGCGTGCTTTGTATCCTGGAACGCGGCAAAGGCGGCTTCGAAGCTCTCGACATGCGGCCCAAGGATAAATGCCTTGCTCTCAAGAACTTGAGCAATCGCCGTTGCGACTTCATCCTTGATCGCTGCGTATTGGCGATCGAGGTTTACAAAAGGAATCTTGGCCGCGCTCATTTACGCTCGCCCAGTCGGGAAAATTCGGGCCGGAAACGCAGCGGCACTTCTTTTCCCGTGATCGCCGACTCGTACATCGCGATGATCAGTTCGAGCGAGCGCATACCCTCGATTCCGTCGACGAGACGCGGCCCGCCGGCCCGGAGCGCAGCCACGACTCCTTCCAGGTATCGCTGATGCCCAAAGCCGTAGACGTTGGGCGGATTCTCACTGAACGTCGACATTATCTCTTCATCCTCGGGGACGGGCTGCTCGAATTGCCACGTCTTCATCCGGTTTACTGCAAAGCCCCCAATCTCGACCGACCCATTCTCGCCAAGGACGGACAGGCTTCCTTCCAGGTCCCTTGGCCGGGTAGCCGTGGTCGCCTCTACTACACCGATTGCACCATTGCGGAAAGTGATAATCGCAACGCCGGTATCCTCCGCCTCTATATTGGCAAGCGCCTTTCGCGTTCTGGCGAACACGCTCACCGGCTCGCCCAGCATCCACATGAGCAAGTCGATGTGGTGGCTCGCCTGGTTCGCGAATACGCCGCCATCGAACGCCCACGTCCCGCGCCATGTGTCCTGGTCGTAGTAGGACTGCTTTCTGCACCAACGCACGCGGACGGTGCCCATCACGATCTTCCCGAACCTGCCGCTGTCCAGCGCCTCGCGCAATTTGATAACCGGGAGGTTGTAGCGGTTCTGCTTGACGACGAACAGCTTGATGCCCGCCCGGTCGCAAGCGAGCACCATGGACTGCGCGTCTTCCAGCGTCAGCGCCATCGGCTTCTCGACAATGATGGTCTTGCCGTGGGGCGCGAGCGCGATGACATGCTGCGCGTGAATTCCGCTTTCGGTTAATACGCATACCACGTCGAGAGAATCGCGGTGGATGCGCATCATCTCGTGCATATCCGTAAATGACGGCACGCTGGTCTTTTTCGCGGCCTGCTCCGCCCGCTCCGCTTTCAGATCGCATACCGCGACCAGCCGGGCGTTCTGGATGTGGCCGCCGCCCAGAAGCTCTAAGTAACGCTGCGCGATTCGGCCACACCCGACCAGGGCGAATCCAACGGGATTGTCTTTCAAGGATCTGGCCTTTGTCATTGATTGCGGAAGGAACTGCTGCGGCCTCGGCCGCAGCACAGCTGCAGCACTATTGCAGAGCGCGCGGGCGGACAATCCTCTTCACGAAACGAATAACCCATCCGTCGTGACGCTCGAAAACAAACCGGTTCGACGGGTAGTCGCGATGGGTTCTTTTCGGGATGTTCATGATTTCCGAAAACTCTTTCTCCGATAGGCGCATTTTCTTCCTGAAGAACTCGAGGTCGGACCGCTCAGTTTCCGCATCATGTAGCGGCTTTTCCACGTCGAGCAACGCCTCCTCCCTCGATATCTGGCCAGCCAGAATCAGGCTCGACAGGTGTGCCCTGCGCTTGTCGATATTGAAGCGGCGAGGCAGAAAATAGGCCTGGAAGAAACGGGTGAAAATGGACTCGTAGTGCTTTCCGCCATAATCGCGCCATCCGAGCTTTTCCTGGATCAACTTCTTCGCTGCCTGCTTGTCGTATGTGACGTAGTTCAATATCGGAACGTACTTTATCCGCCGGATGAAAAAATAGTAGAAGTAGCGTGCGAGCGAGCAACGGGGAAGCGAACGGATCCGCTTCTCGCCGAACAGTCGGTTGATCGCCGTGATATGCCTCAGGTCTCGGTTGTCGTACATCCAGCTTTCCGGCATCACCGATTCGGTGGCGATATTCCCACCGCTGATGACGTACTTGACCCCCTCGTTCGAGGCGGTCCTGAACAGCAGCGCCATGATTGCGTGATCTGTCACGACTTCGATATTCGCCACGCCGGACTTGAACAGGGCAAGTTGAATGGAGCGGAATTCATCCCAGTCCGCTACGTAGGTCCTCAAGTCGATATCGAGAGCCTTCAGGGTCTTCTCGATATTGCTCACGGCGAGCTCCGAATTCCAGCCGTTATCGAAATGCACGGCCAGCGGGCGCAGACCCAGTTCCTTCACCGTGTACGCCACCATCGTGCTGTCTACACCGCCGCTAACGCCGATGATGCAGTCGTAATCCTTCCCGCGCGACGCCCGTCTGATTTCCTCAACGAGAGCCTCCAGCTTGCGCTCGCGTTCGTCAGACGGCGCAATTTCGGCGGTGACACGCGCGTCATATTGCTTGCAATGGTTGCAGATCCCCCGTTCGTCGAACACGATCTCCGGGTCGCTGGTGTCCATGATGCACCGCACGCATAGCGCCACGCCGGCATCGCGTTCGCCGCGAATCCGTGCGCCGATGTCGTTCACAGTATGTTGCTCATTCGAACAGTTTCCTCATCTCGTCATACTTGGGATAAGTAATCAGTACGGCCTTGTGCTTCCCATGAAACACGAACATGCTGCCGGCCGCTGCCGCTGAAGCACCGTGTTCTACCGCCTCGCGGAAGTGCTTCAGCGAACCCGCACCGCCGACCGCCACCACCGGCACTGACACCGCTTCGGAAACGCGGCGGATAAGTTCAAGATCGTATCCTTCCATGACGCCGTCCCGGTCGATAGCGTTCAGCAATATCTCGCCCGCCCCGCGCTTCTCCATATCACGTGCATAGGAAACCGGGTCGGTCTTGAGGTCCCGGCGCCCGCCCTCAACGTAAACCGAATACTTGCCGAAAAGGCCGCGGCGGGCGTCTATCGAGACGACGACGCTGGAACTACCCGCCAGCCCCGCCGCATCGGAGACGAGCCCGGGATTGGTTGCCGCCGTATTGATAACGATTTTTTCGACTCCGAGTGAGTACAGGCGCCTGATCTGCTCCAAGGTGGTAATTCCGCCTCCGTAGCCGAACGGCATGAACGCCTCGCTCGCAATGTCCTCCAGCAGCCTGAAGTTCGGTCCGTTTCCGGCAGAAGTCGCGCTGGTGTCGAGAAAGACCAGTTCGTCGACTTCCTTTTCATTGAAGATCCGCACTGCGTTGATGGGGTCTCCGACATACCGGTCCTTCTTGAACCTGACGGTCTTTACCAGCCCCCCGTTCTTCAGCAGCAGACACGGGATTATCCGGGCAATATGCATTCAGACCCCGGCAAAATTTCCCAGCAGCGTCATGCCATAGCGATGGCTCTTTTCCGGGTGGAACTGCGCGCCGTAGATATTCCCGCGTTGCACCATCACGGTGAAATCCATTCCGTAGTGCGCTGTCGCGAGCACGTCCGTAGGGTCCTTGCATAGCAGATGATAGGAATGGACGAAGTAGAAGCGTGGCGCGTCGAGTTTCTCCAGCAACGGGCCTGCTTTTTTCGGGTGCACGGTATTCCAGCCCATGTGCGGAATCTTCACCCCCACGCCCTCGGGGGGGCGCAGTTTGACGCAACCACCCTGGATAAGGCCCAGTCCCGCCTGCACCCCTTCCTCGCTGCCCGTTCCTAGCAACTGCATACCCAGGCAGACTCCGAGGATCGGGACCTTGCCGTTCACGACGCGGTCCCGTAGTGGCTCGGCTAGCCCGAGCGCATTCAATGCCTTTATGCCGTTGTCGAAGGCACCGATGCCGGGAAGCACTATCTTTTCGGCTTTCTCGATCGCGGCGGGAGTCGACGCCTCGCAAGCCTCGACGTTGATCTTCCGCAGCATGTTGAGCATGGAGCCAAGGTTGCACACTCCATAGGAAACTACCGCGATCATCGGCTGGCAGAAGCTATGGCTTGCGCGAATATCGGCCCGAGCAGCGGAATCGCTTGTTCAGCGCCGAAACCCCGGAGGTGCGCATTGCCGGAATAAAACGAATGACCAGGCAGATACGTGCGACAGAGTCCGCTCTCGTCACAGAGCGCATCAGTTGCCCCTTACTATTCGCTCGCCCAAGGCCACCACCTCTTTGAACACTTGTTGAATGTAGGCTTGTTCCATCAGGTGTTTGCTTAATTTGGAGCGGAACTCTTCAGGGTCGCCACGTTGCCTTTACAAGAATCCCCAATTCCAAGGGACTCGAAATGGAGCGATAAAGCGGAGCACCGATGATGGAAACACAAACATCTCTCTCTTTCAGTCATTCCACTAGCATCTTCAGATTGTCCGTGAGTTGACTTTTGGTATCACCAAGCTGAGCAGGTAGTCATGGCGCCATCCCGCCTTTTCGGTAGCGGAGCGCTATTAGAATCGTCAGGCATTGTAGCGGCCTTGTTGGCCAACTGTTTAGCGAACTGAGCGGGCGTCAACCCGCCCAGTCGTAAGCTGTCCCGGATCCCAGACGATTTAAGAGTAGAACTTTCTGGCCCACTTTGACCAGGAGGTTCGATGAAGAAGTCGCTCAGGCGCGCATTTTCCGCCTCAGGCGTCTTTAGCCGCTTCGCGTCCGATAGGGTGGCACAACTCCTTTGCGGCTACGCCCTTATCGGCTTCCCGCAGCAATCCGATGATCCGTCTTCCGAACATCGCTTCTTCACTTCCAACCTCCTGCGCCGGGGTTAGACTCTAGACCGTCTCGCTACTCAAAAGCGGGGGGGCGTCGCCGGAACGAAAAACCATGTGGAAGATCAAGGTTCTGATTCAGTTCGTTCTTGCACATATGCCGTGCGGTGAGGCGATCAATCACCGCCTGCAGCGCGTCAACGCCATACGTCGCGGCGGTGCCCCGTGTCTTCGTGATCGCATCAACGAAGTCGACGAAGGGTTGCAGAACCTGCAGCGCGTCAAGCCGCTCCTCGGCAGCGTTGTTGTCGAGGTCGGTACGGGGTGGGATGCACTGCCGACGTTGCTGCTGCGCAAGCTGGGCGCAGAGCGGATCCACACCTTCGATCATCTCGCCCACCTCAGGCACAACCTCGCACAGTCGATCGGTCGAGAAATCGGACTGCCGGATTCCGAACAGCTAACGCTCGCCGGACTTCTGGAATCGAATGGAATTAACTATGTGGCGCCCGGCGATGCGACCAAGACGGGGCTTCCCGACAACTCCGTCGATCTGTTCTATTCATTTGCCGTTTTGGAACACGTCCCCGACAGCGTGGCGGAAGCTCTCATGACCGAAGCGCGCCGCGTCCTGAAGCCCGGCGGCATTTGGTACTCGCTCATCGGCCTTCATGATCACTACGCTGGCTTCGACAAGTCCGTCAGCGAGGTCAACTTTCTGCGCTATCCGGAGTGGCTGTGGCGACTGCTGGTGAAAAATAACATCAGCTATCACAATCGTCTGAGAGAGCGCGACTTCCTCGAAATGATGGCACGGGCAGGCGGAGAGATCGTTCGTATCCATCACGTGCAGCGCCCCGAGGATGTGGAACGCGTCAAGGCGATGAAGGTCGACAGGCACTTTGCGGGATACACGCCCGAAGAACTGGCCGTCACTAGAACCGAGATCATCGCACGGTTCGCATGAACGCTCGTGGCGGGCGAGCGCTATAGCGCGCAATCCGTCGATATCCGGCAGATGCCACGGACCGATCGTCCGGACCGCCGCTTCCTTCGTCGGAATCACAAGCAAACCATCAAGTCACGCAACTAGCTGCGAGCCCCCACGCGGCCATCGGCGTTGAATTGTGTGCATAGCGTCTCATACATCGAGACGATGGATTTTCCGATCGCTTCCTGGCTCATGGTTTCCGCATATCGCCGAAGCGTTGCCTGGATCGGCGTTTGGAGCACGTCGCAAATATTCTCGGCGATGACTGCTGGGTCGGGAGGGCAAACCCTGCAGACTGACTCCTGCACGGCGATATCCCGCAGATCGCTCACGTCGGTCGCGACGAACGGCACCCCGCATGAAAGGGCCTCCTTCACGCAGTTCGGCCAACCTTCGTTCTCCGAAGTACACAGGATGACGTCGCAGGCGGCGACGAACAGGGGCATGGACTCATGAGGAAGGTCCGTTGCCACCCTCAAGCGTAAGTTGCCCATCTTCGACTGTGCGATCTCGAATGCCCGCTTCGCCAGGGGAAATCGCTTGACCGGGTTCGCTAGATCCAACGAATTGAAGAGCACCCACTTTTCCGCGCAATCCGGATAGCCTAGCAATGCCTTGGCTTCTTTCCTGTCGCGAGGAACGAAACGCTTGACGTCCACTGGCGACGGAAGAACCATCATGTGCGCCCGCGGAGCGGCGCGCCGCAGTTCTTCAACCACTCTTCTAGATACCGAAATGACGCCCTCGTAGGTGGCGATGGCCGTCTTCGTGAACAGCGTCGAAACGCGAGCGTGGAAATATTCGTAGCCGATCGACGAGCTGTGAACGCTCCAGTCACTGCCCCTGATCGTTAAGACCTTGGGCTTGCCTTCCACCCCCGCCGTCGCCAGCGCGCACGCGGACCCGAACTGGGCATGCACGATGTCGAAACCATCGGCCATCTTCCTGACCTGGCGCCGCGCCTTCAGCAACCGGGAGACGGAGCGTAGGTTGCCAAGATACTCGACTTCCACCTTTACACCATGCGCACTGACCGCCTGCGCGGTCGTCTCCACGAACACCAAATTGTTGGGTATGGACGGGTCGAAATTGTGGGTCCACAGCGCTCGCATTTACGGTTACGCCGCGCTAGTTCGGCTTCACGCACCGGGCCTCAATGCCATTACCGCCTTCTGCGACGACGATACGCACCGCGCCAAGCCGCGACAGCGTACTTTCGATGTCACGAGCTGATCTTAGATGCTGGTAGTAGTCGGTAAGGCCATCGTGCGTATCGAGAACGGCCCATTCATACTGCTGCTGATCACCCAGTTCGGGAATGGTCTGGAAATACGTCGCGAGCGGCGACACCCGGGAGAGCAGAACCTGGAGCAGCCGATGGTTCCTGACCATTCTGTGCAAGGGGAAAAATACCTTCGTGAGCCATTCGGTCACCGCCATGCCCTTGGCCGGCGATACGCGTTTCAGAATGGGCCGCAGCAGCAGGGAGCTGATCTTCGTGTAGCGCGAAAGGTTAGGCGCGTAGTGGTCGATGACCAGCGATCCACCGGGCCGCACTTGCCGGTAGAGGTCGGCGATAGTGCGTTCGGGATCCCGAGTGTGTTGCACGACACCGATGCACAGAACGAGATCGAATTGCGACGGCGCGAACGGAAATGCGTTGATGTCACACTGGATAACCCGGTGACGGTCGGATTGCGGGCAGTTGATCTGGTTGGGCTCGACGGCGGCGCTCAAGTCCGTTGAAGTGACCGATGCCGTCGGCAGCTGGAGCAGCACTTCCGTGAAGCGCCCCGCGCCACATCCGGCCTCCAGGATTTCCGTTCTTCCAGGCTGCTGAAGCGCACTCCACAGGTCGTCCCCCAGGCATCCCCTCAGACGGGCTTTCGAAATCGACGTCTTGGAATAGGAATCCAACTGCGTGGTGCGGTATCGCTTCCATTGTTCGCCGAACGCATCAGCATAGGTCACCTGCGAAGACACGAGGCGCGGAATACCGTCCCGCTTCTGATATCGGTGCTGATTGGAGCAGACTAACCAGCCTTCCTGCTGCTCTGTGACAGGCAGCAGATCGACCGGGCATACGATAGTTGGAAAAGTCATCTATGCGGCATTCTCTGTGGTAAATCGGATATGCGAGTTATTGGCCCAGACCACGAAGTTGAGCACTTTCCAGACAAGCGATGAGTGGTCCTGTAAGCCTGCGCCGGTGCGCTTGAAAAGCATTGTGATATGCCCGGCATCGAGAATATCCGGGTTATTTCTCGTAAAACGGGAGAGATGGTCGAAAAATAGCGGGCTGAGCGAAGTCTGGAGCCAACGCCCGAACGGCACGCCGAAGCCCGTTTTCGCCCCGTCAAGCACATCATCAGGGACGATGCCTCTGAGCGCCTCCTTCAATAACCACTTCTTCCTACCTCTCGGCACTTTCACGTCGCCGTGCAGCCGCGCAGAGTAATCCACTAAATCGTGATCCAGAAACGGAACACGCACCTCGAGGCTTGCGGCCATGGTGGAACGATCCACCTTCTCGAGAAAAATATCTGGCAACTCGACCGTCAGATCGAGGAAGGCCATCTGATTGGCAATGTCGCATCCGCCGAATCCTTTCTGCAACTCGCGAAACCGCGCCAGCGGGTCCTGCATCGCAACACTGCTGGAGAACCCAGGCGAGAATATCTTCAGCGGACGGCAGCGGGCGTCCTCGGGGCTGACCAGCAAACCCATCGTTGCGGCCAGGTCGGGCGCGGCCAACGCGTGCAGCACTCGCTGAATCCGGTGGTAGCGAGGAGACTCCGGCGCGAGGGCGTGGACGCGCTGCAGCGCTTTCGCAGCGATGTGCAGCAGGCGGTAATGTGGCGCCAGCGCATAGCGGTGGTATCCCCCGAATACCTCGTCCCCGCCATCTCCCTGGAGCACGACCTTGGTATGCGTGCTGACTTCTCGCGCCATCAGATAGAGCGGGATATTCGCGGCATCTCCGAACGGCAGGTCATGATGTTGCACCATCTTTTCGACCAGCTCGCCGACGCGTGCGCCTGCGATGTGAAATTCATGGTGATCGGTACCATAACGCTCCGCCACCTTCTTTGCCTTCGGCAGCTCTCCGCCGTCGGTAGCAAAGTCGAACCCCACCGAATAGGTCGCCAGGCGTCCCCCGTAGTGACGCGAGGCAAAAGCGGTGATGGCGCTCGAATCGACGCCGCCCGACAGAAACACTCCTACCGGCACGTCGCTGATCAATTGGCGCTGGACAGCCAGCTCGAGCAGGCGGCGGGTTTCGCTCACTGCTGCCTGGTGGCCGATGCGTGCACCTGCCCCGCCTCCCGCCTGCTGGCTGAGCGACCAGTATTCGCGCACCGTGTGCCGGCGTGTTTCCAAGTCGAGTTCTAGGTAGTGTCCAGGCAATAACTGCCGGATTCCCTCATACAGCGTCCGCTCGCCCAAAGCGTTGCCGAAATACAGCCATTCGTGAAGCGATGCAATGCTGCAGGCCGGAGTTTTCCCGGTCAGTGCAATAACGCCTTTGATCTCCGAGGCAAACGCAAGGCCGTCCTGGCCCAGTTGGTAGTAGAGCGGCTTGATGCCCAGTCGGTCCCGGACTAGCCAAAGCTTGCGCGCCACCTTGTCGTGCAGCGCGAAGGCGAACATGCCGTTCAACCGCACGAGCGAATCCACCCCATGCCTTGCGAACAGATGGAGGACCACTTCCGTGTCGCTTCTCGAGCGCAAATTGTCCGTGCCGACTTCCTTCGCCAGCTCCCTGAAATTGTAGACCTCGCCGTTGTAGCTGATCGCGTACCGGCCGTCCGCTGAGCGCATCGGCTGGCTGCCTGCCGCCGAGAGATCGAGGATGCTGAGACGGGTATGGCCCAGCCAGACCGGCCCCTCCCGGTACTGGCCCTGCGCGTCGGGCCCACGATGGTGCAGCACCTCCAGCGCTCGCTGCAGCCGGTCTCGCGCGGCAAGATCCGGCTGCGAGGCCGCGGTAACCATTCCCAGCACTCCGCACATCGGGGTCAGCGCTCCGCAGCGGACGCCGCGCCCGGCAATAGGACGCGAATGTAGTCCCGGGCAATGCGGGCCAATCCAAAATCGCGGGCGCGCTGCCGCACGTCGGGATGGGCGACGGATTCGAGCGTGGCAAGAATGGCCGCCGCCATGGCGTCGGGATTGCCTACCGGGACCAGCCTTCCCCATTTGCCGCCTTCCAGCACTTCCGAAGCCCCGCCGACGGAATTGGTGCTGACGACGGGAGTTCCGCAGGCAAGCGCCTCCATGAGCGCGTTGGGGCACCCCTCGGTCAGCGATGAACTCACGAAGACGCGGGCATGCCGCATCCAGGCGAAAGGGTTATCGGCAAAACCCGGGAGCGACACGTCCCGCCGCAGGTCCAGCTCACCAATCAGGGACTCAAGCTTTTCGCGGTCGGGCCCCTCTCCAATGATGACGAGCCTGCAATCACGCCTTGACTTGACTCTTGAAAAGGCCCGAACGAGCGTGGGGAAGTCCTTGAACGGCGTGAGACTGCCGACGCTCAGTACGATCGGCACAGCCCCACCCGCGCACCAGGGATGATCGACGGCCGCGCTGCCGCGCCGCGCTATCCCAGCAAAGTCGATGGGATTGTAGATAGTGTTCAATTTTCTCTTCGGAACGAAAGCCGCAAGATCGGACGCTACAGCGTTCGAGTTCGCAATCACATCGTCGGTAAACCGGTATACCGCCTTCATTAGTCGCAACGTCGCCCAGCTCGCGAGCGTCCTGTCTTCCCGATATACCGCGCTCGGCACGGAGCGCGCGGAAATAACGCAGCGCGTCCTGCTTCCCGACAGGAAACGCGACAGGATTGCGACCACGTTCGCGTGATCCAGCCCTGACATCAGAACATCGGGGCGCTCCCTCTTCAAGTAGCCGACGAGCTTCGGCAATGCGCGCAAGACACCGGAAGCATGGAAATCGATGACTCTGACGCCCGCGGCTAGCGCTTGGAGGTTGGGTCCTCGCGCGGATGCCAGGGTAAAGTCGACTCGAAAGCCCCTCGCGGCAAACTCGTTGGCAAGCTGGACGAATACATGCTCCGCGCCGCCGCCCTCGAGCGAGGGCAAGAACAGCGAAATTTTTCTCGACTTCAATTGGAAATCCGATAGCTGCTTCGAAGCCGCTCGTTCCCGCCGTTTCAGCTCCGATCGTCCATAGCCTCAGTGGCTCGCACTAACCGTGGCGTTTTTCAACGGCCTGCTGGCACCCCAGCGCCACCAGAAATAACTTTCGAAGAGCCGGCTCGCCACCGATTTAGCCCGAGGCTGCATTTGTACGTCTCTGAGACCAATCACGCGGCCTCTGTAATGGCCGCCCAGATCCCTATCGAAAGCCGCTATCGATTCCTCGGTCATCGAGTTGGGATGCAGGCAGACGGTCCACAAGCCGAACCAGCGCCTGGAGAAATGCGAGAGCTGCTGGGGAACCCAGTGGAAGGAATGCTCGTAGTAGGTATCCAGGGCGACGCCGTCGGATACGACCCGGATGGGAGTTTCGTTGCGAATCGCCTGCAACGTTGCCAAGTCGAAACAGTGCGCCGGGGCAATCCATACTTGCGGCTCGATACCCTGCTCATTGAAGATCCGCCGCGATGCCTTGATCTTGCTGGATTGCACGGCCAGGCTGAGGCCCGCGAACTCGCTTCTCTTGTAGTACGGCAGCACCAGCTCGCTGTCGGTGGGATGCATGACGTGCGTATGGCCGTGCATCGCGACGGTCCACCCCTTGGCGTCCCACGCACGCACCCGGTCCCAGAATTTCTCATCCCGCTCGTCAATCATGAGCTTGGAATCCCGGTTGTCGGGGACGACCGCAACGATGGGTGCGATCCGGTGCCGATCCAGCACGCCCTCGATGAACTCCCATTTCGTGCGATTCATGCCGTGGCAGGCATCATCCAGCCGGATCAGGTAACGAGCGCTCACCGGGCTACCTTATAGAGAATGAAACTTCGCGGCTCATCAGGGGATCGAGCGACCGAAACGCGCTCCGCTGATTTCGACAAAAATGCGAAGTCGTGCTTGTAGCGATAGGAGGCCGGCGCGTTGGCGTCGATTGCGTCCAGAACGAGGTGCTTTGTGCGCGGCAGAACAGGTAGCAGGAGCGCAGCCAGTTCCGCAGAACTCAGGTTGTGTATCCAGTTCACCAAGATCAGGCAGTCCATGTCGGCGGCGGGCGGCAGCACTTGAACAACGTCCTCGATCTTGCCGTGGAGCCAACGTACTTTTCCCGGGTGCAGGAAGCGAGCGGCGCGAATTACGTCGGCGTCGGCATCCAGCCCGAAGCGATCTCGCGCCTCGATGCGGCTCAGTATGTCGCCGAGCCCGCACCCGACCTCGACGACCCGCTCCGGTTTCAGCGTATTGACCAGATCCACCACCACCTTCTTATATGGGCGGCACGAATAAGGCGCATGGGCGTGCCAGGGATCGACCTGGAACATGCGCGCCACGCAGTACAGCCACGCGCGGTCGATCCTGCATCTCACCTTCCCCGCGAGCAAACCTGGAGACATAGTTAGCGGCGTTTGACCACGAATATGTGCTGATACTTGAAATCCGGGTTGATCTTGGGCGGCGTCAGCACGTCATGTACGTAGTACTTCCCCCTGCCCCACATAACGAGGTGGAAAACGAACTGATCAAGGTCAGCCGCGAACGGATCGAGCTCCGAGACCATCTCTGAATCGCTGTCAGAAGCCTTCTCCACAAACAACATACCGTCCTCGCTCAAACATGACACCCACGCTTCCAAACACTCGCGGGGAGAATGGCTGTGATCCAGCGAGTTCGAATAGATGAAATCCACGGTTTTCACCCACTCCGGCTTCACGTGATGAAAATCCCACTTGATGGTGTAGGGAAACTGATCGGCGGTGTCCGATATCTCAGTTCCCATCACCTCGCAGCCGAGATTCGCCCTGAACTCCGCCTGCTCGACGCCCCGCCGGGTTCCATGGCACAAGCCATAGGCTGGGGAGCGTTTCAACTCTTTCCGGATGTAGTCTGAGAGGAAGCGGATGTTCTCTTCGCTTACCCATACCCTGTCGAGTTTCCTCTTGTTCCCGTCTACCTGGACTTTCTTGTACCGCTCCTCATCTACCTTGCCGCTCTCATTGACGAGCACGAACCGATCGCTGCCGGCCGAAGCCCCTTTGTAGATGACCTTGTATCCTATTCTGTCCAGCATGCGATTGATGAGGTTCATTTCTATCTCTATTCAGGATGTCCAATTGAGCAGCGTGATAAACGGTTGATCACGAGGTGCGTTATACCAGCCCTCGATCCACTCGAACACTGCGAGCTTCGCCTCGGCTTGAGTTCCGAAGCGTCGGCTGTCAACCAGCTCCTTCTCCGGCATCGCGATGAAGCATCTGTCCATCACGCTTTCGGCGCCCCATGCACTACAATCGTGTTCGTGCCTTTTCTATAGGGATCGGCGCGGCGCTTCCCAATCAGCCCGGCAGGCCAAACTCGGCCCCCGCGCTTCGTGCATGGGCGTCGCGGCGTGGTACAAGCGAAGGGCGTGTAGTTCGCGAATGGGCGGCCTCACGGTCAGGCGAAGCTAAGTGGGTTCCAAGGAAACAAGATGGAACAAGCAGAATATCTCGACGCGATGGTGACAACGGGGCTCTATCCGCGGCCCAACAATCTCAGATTTTTTCTCGAGCAGATTTTTCATGACCTCGAGTTTGAGAACAGACGTGTTCTGGACATCGGCGGAGGCTCGGGGTTCTTGTCGTTTTTCGCGGCATCGCGAGGAGCAAGCGAGGTAATTTGCCTTGAGCCTGAGCTTGATGGCAGCACCGCTGGTGCGTCTCACAGATTCAACTCGATTGTTGAACGCCATGACTTCGGGGCCTGCCGTCTCGTCCCTCAAACGTTTCAGGATTACTGCCTGGGACAGCCCGGGCTTTTCGACATTGTGATCTTGCATGCGTCGATCAACCATCTCGATGAAGATGCCTGCATACGATTGCGGGTTTCTCCCGATGCCCGACGCGCATATCAGCGGATATTCTCCGATATCGCTGCAATGAGCGCTCCAGGGGCCCGCATCGTGATGACGGATGTCTCTCCGCTGAATTTTTTCCCGGCGATGCGTGTCCAGAATCCATTTGCACGCTCGATTGAATGGCATAAGCATCAGACGCCCGAAACTTGGATAGAGCTTCTGCGTGAAGCGGGCTATTCGGATGCTGAAACAGAATGGCTAACGTTCAATACACTCAGAGGAGTCGGGAAGTTCTTCTTAGGGAATAAGTGCGCATCCTATTTTCTGACGAGTGATTTTGTCCTGAGGATGAAGAAGCCTTGAAAAAAGAATTTCTGAAATGCCGAGAGTCGATCTGAAATCCGAAGGGCCGAAAACAATTGTTCTGGTGATCGGCGGATTGGAAGGGGGCGGGGCCGAGCGCATATTGTCGGACATGGCTGTGTATTGGACTGGTAAGGGCTGGCAGGTAACGCTCGCAACCTGGAGCGGTCCGGAGTTGGCCGACTTTTATCCTTTACCCTCGAGCGTCCACAGAAAATGGCTCGACGTCCGGTCGTCGGGCGATTCATTCTTGGCCAGAGCCCGTGCAAATTTCGGGCGCATCCTCGAGCTTCGCAGGCTGCTCGTCGAGTCGAAGCCAGACGTCGTGCTGAGCTTCATCACCGTGTCCAACGTTCTGACCATAATCGCGGCGACCGGTTTGCAGGTACGGGTGGTGGTGTCGGAGCGAACCAACCCCGCGGTGCATTTCGCGGTCGAGCCGTTTTGGCGGGCACTTCGGCGGCTCTGCTACCGTTGGGCAGACGAGGTCGTCGTGCAAACCAAGGACGCCGCAAAATGGGTCGAGGAAAATTGCCGCGTCAAACCCGTCGTCATACCGAATTCCCTCCGCACCCTGCCGGACATTCGTTGCGAGCGGGAACCGCTCATCGTAGCGGTAGGGCGCCTTTCGAAGGAAAAGGGCTTTGACATCCTGCTGGAAGCTTTTGCCAGAATTAGCGCCGACTTTCCAGGTTGGCGGCTGGCCATACTCGGGGAGGGAACGGAACGACAGACTCTCCTCGACCTGCGTGATCGGCTGGGCTTGGCGAGCCAGGCCGAACTCAGCGGCCAAAGTCAGGAAGTCGAGACGTGGATGGCCCGTAGCGGTCTGGTTGTGCATCCGTCCTGGCGCGAAGGCTTTCCTAATGTTGTCTTGGAAGCCATGGGAATGGGCGCCGCGGTGGTTTGCACGGATTGCGATTCGGGGCCGTCGGAGTTGATAAATGACGGTATCAACGGGCGGCTCGTGCCTGTGGGAGACGTGGATGCGCTAGCGCGAGCAATGTCGGACCTCATGAGCAAACCCGATCTTCGACGCACATTCGGGCAGGAAGCGTCGCGGGTCAGGAAGCACTACGAACAGGGCGCGATTATGGAAAGGTGGGAGGTGTGTCTCCGCGCGTAGTGGCGCCCTCACGGACTGTGACCCGCTATGAATAAGTCGGACCGATTGTAGCGTTAGTGTTTCCGGCAAACTGACCCGAGAGGGGGGAAGGAGTTTGTCGTGAAGAGGAAACGATTTTCGGTTGAGCAGATTGTGGCGGTACTGAAGCAGGCGGAGCTGGGAACGCCGGTCGCGGATCTGATCCGCCACATCGGAATTTCCGAGCAAACGTTCTACCGCTGGAAGAAGCAATACGCCGGCATGCAGTCCGACCAGGTGCGCGAACTCAAGCAGCTGCAGGACGAGAACGGCCGTCTTAAGAAGCTGGTTGCGGAGCTCCGTAACCTTCCCCGTCAAGCGGACGGTTGTGAACTAGAACTTCTGGCGGTTTGTGCATACTCGATCGGCGGCAAATCGCCCAACGAGTCGTGCGGCCGATGCTCGTTGTAATCGATCAGCCACCGGTGCGTGATTTCCCGAACTTGCTCGAGCGTCTCGAACAGGTACAGGTCGAGAACTTCGTTTCGGTACGTGCGGTTGAGCCGCTCGATGTAGGCGTTCTGGTTCGGCTCGCCGGGCTCGATGTACTGGATCAGCATCCCGTTGGCCTTCGCCCAATCGACGAACTCGTGAGCCATCGTTTCCGGACCATTGTCGACGCGCAGCACGTCGGGCAGGCCGCGCCAACTCTTCAGCTGCTCGAACACCCGGATGATGCGCGGCGCGGTGAGCGAGGTGTCGATCTCGATCGCCACCGCTTCGCGATTGTGATCGTCGAGGACGTTGAACGTTGGGAACCGCCGGCCGTGATACAGCGCATCGCTCATGAAGTCCGCTGACCACACGACGTTCACTCGATCCGGGATCCACAATGGTTGCGGTTCGCGAACCGGGATCCGCTGCTTTGCCCGCCGGCGATGGTTGAGCTTCATCTCGCAGTACACTCGATACAGACGCTTGTGATTCCAGGCCCGGCCCGCTCGACGCAGCATCTTGTAGTACTTCCAGAACCCGCGCCGCGGATGGCTATCGGCGAGCGCTCGTAACGCTTCGATGAGCTCCCGATCCCGTCTCGTCCAATCGATCGGCGGCTCGTAGTACGCCGACTTCGATAACCCCACGCTCCGACACGCACGCACCACCGCAAGCTCGTGCGTCTGGATCAAAAACTCCGCCGCCGAGCGTCGCTCGGACGCCCCTAGAGCTTTTTTTCGATTAGATCCTTCAACGCATAGTTCTCGTGCGCCAGCTCCGCGTACATCCGTTTGTATTGGCCGAGCTCGCCCTCGATCTCCTTCAGGCGTTTCAGCTGCGAAGCATCCAGACCACCGAACTTCGCCTTCCAGCTGTAGTACGTCGCCGAGCTGATTCCGTGCTTGCGCCACAGATCCTTCAGCACCACTCCGGCGTCGGCTTCCTTCAAGATCGCAACGATCTGCGTCTCCGTAAAACGTGACTTCTTCATCCGAACCTCCTGGTCAAAGTGTGCCAGAAAGCTCTACTTCCAAATCGTCCGGGATCAGGGGGAGCTTACGGATGGACTTTGTGGCCGATCAACTCGTCGACGGCACACGGATCCGCGCGCTTACCGTGCTCGACGTGTTTACTCGAGAAGCCGTCTGCATCCAGGTCGGTTACCGACAACGCGTCGAGTAAGCACGTCATGCGCGCGCGCTGTGGAGACCTAGTGAATGTTCGCGGCCGGTGTCTCAAACTTGTTCAGAGGCTCCGGACGCTTATCGTTCGCGTGCAGCCTTCGCAGGAGCGCGACGCTGATTCCCACAAAGCCCGCGAGAAAAGTCTGGTAAAACAATGTGGCCGACAAAGCCATAAACAGATTGCAGACGAGAACCGCAAGCACCAGGGCGCGCAATCCGCGTGAACTTGCGCCTACGGACTTGAGCAGGCGCCACGCGAGCGCTATGAACATTCCATAGAACAGCGAAAATCCAATGAGGCCGGTGTTGAAGAGCAAATCGATCGGTGTCGAGTGCGACGTAATTCCATAAACGGTGCGAAATGCCTCGACGCCGTGTCCAAAAAGTGGATTGCTGGCCCACCCTTGTAACCCTTGTTGTACCCAGTACTCGCGCTCGCCAAAACCAGAATACCCAGGTAGATCTTCGCGCGCGTTCAGCACCGCCAGCCCTAACGACACGCGATCGAACCCTGCGGTCACTCTCTCAAGCACAGCCTCGTTAGACACCACCAAGTAAACGCCACCGCAAACGACCAACAGCAGGGTCACGACATTTCTTCGAACCATTACAAGTGACTGCCTGAAGTACACGAGCCCGGCGACACCCGTGCCGAGCAAAATCCCAAGATTGGTCTTAATGGACGTGGTAGCGGCGATATGAGCGAAGAAAACCAGCGCGATGGCGGTGCCTAACACTTTCGAGTGTGTCGCCCAACCGAGGGCCAGGGCGGCGAACAAGCCGAACAGGTACATGCTGGCGACTGAGTTGTATGAGAAGTCTGGAGGATAGGCAAACGGAAAACCCGTCATATACGCGTAGTTCAAAGCGCCAGCAGCGAAACCAGCGAGCAATCCGGTAAGCACTGCTCGCACGTTATGAAAGGTCAACAACGATCCAAACAACAACATGATCAGAAGAAAGTTCACCGCGGGAGAGATGGTATTGTCGGCAGACGCGCGATCCGGGGCCAGGGTCCACAGTGTGGAAAGACCAAGATAGGCCACGAACACCGCATACAGAGCGAACTCTCGACAGAAGAGTAGTCGCGGGCGGGTCAAAACGTGCAGCCCGACCAATCCGACCAACACCACCATCAGATACGACGCAGTAAACGACCCGACAAATGCCACGTTCGCCAACATAGCGAAAGCGGTGGCCGCGGATATCAGAGCGGCGGCGATCTTAGCTGCGAGGTCCTGATTCTCGACGTGTTCGGCCGCATCGCGCGCGACTAAGACTGCCTCGACGCCCATTGCGGCCGGCCGCTAGCGCGCTCTAAACGCTGGCACAGGGATAGGTCCGTCCAGCCACGACTCTGGATCTACACCGCGAGACCGAGCCTCCGCGACTCGCTTGAAAGCGTACGCGAAAGCCGAGAGCACCGTCGTTACCGATGACTCGTCAAGTGCAGCACAGATGTTGAACGTCGTGAGGATCAGCACGCCTCGGCGCGTGACCTCTTGCACCCAAAGCGCTCTGGTCACGGGATCGTCAGCGCCTTCTTCGTTGACGAAAGAAAAGAGCGACCAGTGTGGGTGGCCGGCAAGTCGGAACGAGTCCTTGAGCCCCGCTGCGGCAGCCATGACCTGCGCTCCGTCGTGCAGCTTTGTGCCAGCCGCCGTCATTCGCGCGTACGCCTCGCCCGACTCCAGAATATCCAGCACCTTCATCGCAGCCGCCATCGCGGCAACGTCACCCGCAAACGTAAAGCTCACAAAGGCATCCTCGAACGTCTTCATGACGTCGCGCCTGCCGACGATGCAACTGATCGGCCAGCCGTTCCCCATGGCTTTGCCGAATGTCGCGAGATCGGGGGTCACTCCGAAAATTTGCTGAGCGCCACCCAATCCGAAGTGAAACCCCGAGCAGATCTCATCGAAGATCAGCAGGGCCCCGTGACGGTGGGTGATCTCCTTCACCTTTTCGAGATACCCCGGAGACGGCCACTTGAAATTTACCGGCTCCATGATCACGGCCGCGAACTGATCTGGCGCGCTAGTAAGCAGCGAGTCCAAGGCTTCCGCATCATTGTAGGGGAACGGATGTGCCAGATCCTTGACCGCCTTCGGAACGCCGGCAGAACGCGACGTAGTTCCAATGTACCAATCCTGCCAACCGTGATAGCCGCACACAGCGACATGCTCCCGGCCCGTAAATGCGCGTGCAACCCGCACGGCCCCCGCTGTTGCATCCGACCCGTTCTTGCCGAATCGAACCATCTCAGCACACGGAATAAGCCGGCAAAGTCTCTCCGCGAGTTCCACTTCTATCGGGTGGGCAAGTGAAAAGCTGTGTCCGCGACGCGCACGCTCGCGTGCAGCGTCATCGACCTCATCGTGGGCGTAGCCAAGAATGTTCGGCAGCAGCCCCTGGATCAAATCTACATAGTCGTTCCCGTCCACGTCCGTGACTACTGCACCCTTGCCACGATCAAGGAATATCGGCGTGACTCCACGGATGTGATGCCGCCAACTCTTCGAGTAGGTTTGGGCGGCGCCGGGTATCACGCGCTCGCTGCGTTCGAGCCAGACGAAGCTCTTGTCCAACACCAACGGCGGCGCCGCCTCGGCCGAAGCCGCTTTGAGCACGGAGAGATAAAAACCCTCGTTGATGATCGCTTTACCTTGCGTGACACCACTTTCTTTCACGGCTGACATAATTTCCTCGAAATTGAAGGGGCCCGAGCCGCGCCGATCAAGGCAGCTCCAAACAGCGCGAACGAATTCCAGATCGTCGGGATGATCTACGGACCAGCGCAGCGACGGCGCATGCGGCGGTTTATGCAAGATGTCGAGTCTAACGACGTCGGCGTTCCGACGAATCCACGGCGTGACATGCTCTCGATCGGGGCCGCTGTTCGCCGCAGTCGAAGCGCGGTCGAGCGCGGCTCGCGTGAACACCTCCACGTCCTGACCGTCGGGCCGCGTATACGGGTTCGTGTTGCACGCGTAGTCCACGTCCTCGGCGAGGAACGCTCTAACAACTTCGTCGATCGTGTCTGGCGAGTGGAGCGGGCAATCTGCCGTGAGGCGGACGACGACCTCGGCGTTCGCTGTGTCTGCAGCCAACACGTACCTGCTCAACACATCCTGCTCGGAGCCGCGGACCACGGCGAACCCCTTGTCTCTGCAGAACCTCTCGATCACTTCGTCCGCAGGGTCGACGCTAGTCGCAACGACGACAGCGTCCAGTGTCTCCGCGCCGCGAAGCTGTTGCAGGAGGCGTTCCAATAGGGGCACGCCTGCTACGTCCATCATGGTTTTGCCCGGCAGTCGGCTGGAACCCATCCGCGCCTGAACGACTGCAACCACTCGCGGACGCGCTGTCATGAGCGTGCCCTGTCGGTCGACACGCGTTCGAGCGGATATTCCGCGAGGACGGCTTTCTCTTCCATATACCAACGCGTCTCGTGAATGAATTTCAGGGATCGAATTTGCGTGCTCGCGATCGGCCTATCGGACAACGTAGCCACCAGACGAGCGAGGTTCGCGAATTTTTCAGCGCCGAGTGGCTCAAGAATTCTCCCCAATGGCACGTGAGCCCAGCCGGATTGATTCGTCGGAAGAAAAGCAATGTTCGCGCGCATACGGGCCCGTATCCGAAACAGCACCGAACCCTCGTCGAATCCCCGAGCTACAACGCAACCATCAGGATTGACTTGTACCCCACCAATATCGAAACGAAACGAGGGTTCCCGAGTCGACACAAGCACTTCCTTGACAGCATCACTCCATGCCGCATCCCAAGTACCGGTCGGCCATTTGAAGACGCAATACTCCACACCCAGGTTTTCGGGTGCCACCCAATAGTGGAGGCGCTCGCCAAGTACCCCGGATATCGCCCGCTGAACTTCGACCAGCTTGTCGGTAAACTCGGCGCGAAACGGCAACCCAGAGAGCAACGCAAGAACCTCTAACTGCTTCGGTCGCGGGCTGCGCGCAGCCAGACTTTCTGGCGTAAAAAGATTTCGGGATCGATCGAGGTTCGCCTCGTTGAAATCGTTATCCAACCACGTAGGGTCCCCGACGGCGCTATAGGCACTCTTCAGACTAGAGTGCTCGAGCGAGCCGTTCAAACGGTGAGCCCTGCCGCGCGAAGCATCGCCACCACTTCGCTTCCCGATAGCATGTCTTGATCGGAACGTAGAGGCGCGGTCAGCCGCGGAAGACCCTCGTATACCGAGTACTTGCTTCGGACGTCGCCTGACAACATGTCAAATGTATCGGGCAAGACCACGTAGGTGTTCCCATTTACAACCGTGCGCGGCGCTTCGTTCTCGGTGACCAGCTCTTCATAGAGCTTTTCCCCGGGTTTATGGCCAATTTCGACCACATTGAACGGACGATTTCCGCTCACCGCCTGAGCCAGAGTGATGATGTCGCAACTACCCATGCTCATTACGAAGATCTCTCCACCTATCATGCGAGTCGCGCCGTCTAGGCACAAATCCACGGCTTGCGACATCGAGATGAAAAAGCGCGTCATGTCCTTCGAGGTAATCGTCAATGGAAGGCCGCTGTCGAGTTGACGTCCAAAGATCTGCAGAACGGATCCGTTGGAGTTCAGGACGTTGCCGAATCGCACGCATGCGAAACTGGTCTTGTGACTACCTGCGAAGTGGTTGGCCGCGATGAATAACCGTTCCCCCAGTAGCTTCGTCGCGCCCATGGTGCTCGTAGGATTTACGGCCTTATCGCTGCTCGTGAGGATCACGCGTTCCACGTCGGTCGCGATCGCGGCCTGAATCACGTTGTTCGTGCCGATGATGTTCGTTTGCATCGCCTCGAACGGGTTGTATTCAGATAAATACACATGCTTCAGCGCGGCGCAGTGAAAAACAATCTTCACTCCGTCCATCGCACGCCGAAGGCGGTCCCCGTCCCGCACGTTGCCTAGAAACATTCGGAGGCGGCCGCCTCCATCCTTTAGCTGCTGATCGAGCTGAAATAACCCGTCCTCACTCTGGTCGAAAGCGCAAACGGTGTGGCCGTTGGCAAGCAGGCGCCGCATCAGAGCGGAGCCAACGGATCCGCATGCACCTGTGACAAGGATGCGCGAGGGCGGGAGAACCATCTCTTTCAAATCTTGACTGTTCATTGTTGTCGGTCGACTTCTAGACGACGTCCTCCCACCTGATATGCTCGCCCGAGCTCACCCGCCGCGTGAGCCTCTTCCCAATGAGATCGCGAACGCGAAACGGTGCAATCCCATCGGCCGGACAGGGCCGGAGCATTGCGAGGTCGCCCGCACTCAACAACGCGTTTGCGTCCAAGTCACGGCTTGCACGAATGCATCGGCGTTGCACGACGATGGTCTCTCGCTCGTTTTCCTCAATCTTCTTCTGGCCATCACCCAACGATGCCTCGAGCTCCCGGGTCCTCTCCACCATTTCCCGCCAGGCGCCGGGCGTCATGGAGAATGAATGATCCGGACCCTCACGATCGGTCGAGTCCGTGAAATGCTTCTCTATGACGCGCGCGCCCAGAGCGACAGCCCCGAGAACCGTAACATGACCCGGCATATGATCACTCAGGCCGAGAACGATGCCCGGATAGTACCTCGCATACTCGCTGAGCACGTTCAGCTGAACGTAAGAGTAGTTCTCGTGCCCCGCCGTATAGTTCGTGTTGCATTGGAGTAGAACCAGATTCGGCGTGACGGCGAGTGTTGCGTCTACCGCCGCGCGCACATCCTCGAGACTTGACGCGCCGGTTGCGAGCAACACTGGCTTGCCCTTTGAAGCCATCCGAACAATGATCTCGTGCCAGGTGATATCGCCGGACCCGACTTTGAACGCCGGAACGAATGGATCGACGTAGTCGACCAGCTCTAACGAATACGGACTCGTAAAGAACGAGATGCCCGCTTCATCGCAGGTCTTTTTTAGCACGCTCGTCCACTCTTGATTTAGGGACGCGTCTTGGTACGTCTCAAAGACCGACTTCTTCCACGACGCCTGATGTGATTGCCGGCCGCCAAGTTTTTTGAACCCGAAATCACTCACCAAAGAACCGGCGGTGTAGTGCTGAAACTTCGCAGCGTCCGCGCCGGCTTCCTTTGCGAGATAGATCAAGTCCTTGGCCCGACCCAAGTCGCGATCGAAGTTAGAACCAATCTCCGCAATGAAATATACCGGTTCGCTCCTACTGACCTTCTTGCCGTCTATGTGGACAACAGACGCTGGACTGTAAGGCATCCGGCACTCCGAGTTCGAACTGTTACTGGGTATCAGCGCGTTGCAAACCAACGACGAGCACGCACTGTTTCCGGTTTGGCGGTACTAGGTGCTTATCCCGATCGAAAACCCGCGGATCGCTCCTGGGCGGCAACGATCGGGCGCGAGGTCAAGAAGTTTTTTAGGTTGCGAAACACGTTCACGTAGCCATCGACTTCTTCGGTCGTCGGTTCAACCGTCCAATTGTTGTGACCTGCTGGCATGAAGGGACTCAGATACGAAACGTAGGCCTCAATGATCTTGCTCCGATCCGGACGCGACTCTGCCAGCTTACTTCTGATGAGCTTTGGAAGATCGGAGATTTCCCCGACGCGAGTGGCACTTGGAAAGAGTGTGATCGGAGAATTCCCCAACATGATGACGGGGATTCCGAGGAGCGCCGCTTCCAGACCAAGAGTTCCCTGAATTGCGACGACCAAGTCCGCGGCCTCTACAAAGGCTCGGCTATCCGCAAACGGTCGAACGATCTCCACCCCAGGAAATGACTTCATCTGTCCAAGCTGTTTTTGTGAATAGTTAGCGACATCGCTTTTATGAATCTTGACCAGAAGCTTGTGCGAGGGAGGTATAGCGCGCGACAACAGCTCGATAACCCACATTTGGTTGCTGAAGAATGGCGCCCATACATCGACCGTCGACTCCGGCTGCATATGGAGCCCGAAAAACACAAAGGGCATGTCCGGAGGGACGTCCAGCGTTCCCACTTTCGAAATCGCCTTACCGGCGGCACGCGCACGAAGCAGGTTTCGTACCGCCGCACCCACGCTGTAATCCGTTGCCTCTTCAGTGAACTGCCAACCGTCTCGGAGCCGTGCTCGGCGCATTGTCCGCCCGACGGCTATCATTCGAGCGGGCAGTTTTCTTAGCTCGCCCATCAGAGACAGCTGGCGCGGCGCGATATACGCCGGTGCTCGAACACTCTTGTGCTCGAACCTCTTGAGTAGCGTCTCGGCCCACGCTGCGGACGGAGATCCGGTAACAACCTGTTCTCGCACGGCCGGGGACTGATCCTTACACAGACAAACCATTCCCGACGGCAGGACACCAAAATGCAGCGCAAACCAAGGAATCTTCATGCGTCTCGCCACCGCAAGAGCGACTCCACCATGCAGACCGTCGAAATCGCCTATTACGACCGATGGGTCGAGTTCGCCGAATAGCTCAATCAACCGCTTTGCGAGAAACGTCGCGTAGGCAAGAGCAACTTGATAGTCGAGGCGAGAAACGACTCGATCGCCAAGAATCATATTGTGAATCGTCGGGACGCCTTCCTGCTCCAGAGAAGTCAGAAGCTCCAGATCGGGTTCTGGCATGCGCTGCGAAAGATCATCGCGAAAAAAACGGAGTCGTACTCGTGAAGGTGCACCGCGGAACTGCCGCGCCACGAAACGCGGATGAACGATGTGTGAGCAACGGTCGCCGCTCCTTTCTTCGATCTGGCGCCAGAGCCGCTCGACCTGTAGGGGCGCCCACCCAACCGTTACGACGTGGAACATTCGTTTCTCATTCACGGCTCCTGCGTCCGATAAGATCTCTTGCGCGCCACTCACGGCGTCGCCGCATGAACCATGTGTCGAAAGGCGTGACTTTTCACTATAAGCTCATCGTACGAGCCCTGCGCGACTACACGACCGTTTTCGAGCTGCACGATGGCATCACAATGTCTCACTGTCGTAAGCCGGTGCGCGATAAGGAGAATGGTAAGATCGCGATCGAGCGCTTCGATAGCTTCCATCACTGATTTTTCGGTGGCGTTGTCGAGAGCACTGGTCGCTTCGTCGAGCACGAGCACATTCGCCTCCTTGTAGAGCGCCCGGGCGATTCCGATTCGCTGACGCTGACCGCCCGAAAGACGGATGCCGCGCTCGCCCACGAAAGCGTCGTACCCTTCCGGTTTGCTCTCCACGAAGTCTGCAATCTGCGCTCGGCGCGCCGCTTCACGCACTCGCTGCATATCTATCGAGCGCTGAGGGATCCCGAAAGCGATATTCTCGGCCACTGAAGCATCGGCAAGGTAAAGGTTCTGCGGCACATGCGCGATGGTTCGCTGCCAGGCTCGCATTCGCCTCCCGACTACCGACTGCCCGTCCACCGAGAGTTCGCCCTCGGTCGGTGTCAGCAACCCCATGAGTACATCCAACATGGTGCTCTTGCCGCTGCCGGTGGAACCAACGATCCCCACGCGCGCTCCCCTCAATATCGTCAGATTGAGATCATCCAGGACCCACGGACCGTCGTTCACGTAGCGGAAGCGCACCGCCTTCAAGCACACGGATCTCTCCAGGACGAGCGGTGCCGGTGCCGGCAAAAGGGCATCCTCCGGCAGCGGCTGATCAAGAAGTTCGAGCGTGTCCGAGAGTATCGCTTGGCTGCCGATAATCGTCGCCCAGGAGCTGTACGTCTGCTGCAGCGCGGGTAGCAAGCGCTGCGCTCCCAGCGCAAGCGCGCCGAGAATGGGCAGCGCTGCAACAATTCCGCCGCTTCTCAAGCTTAACCAGTAAGCGAGCCCCGCGATCAACACCATTCCCAGTGCTTCGATAGAATAGCGGGGACTGTTCGCGATGACGATGTTGTCGCCCTGGGCTTGTCGATAAAGCTCATCAGCTCGGCTGTAGATGTCGCAATAGAAGGGTTGTGTACCATCCAACAAGACATCGCGTATTCCGCCCAAACCTTCCTGCAGAGCCTTGACTACCTGCGTCTGCGCTAATGAGATCCGCTGGCCATTGAGGCGCAGTTGTGCGCGGGCGCGCCACGTGATGAGCCCGTAGATGAGCGCAAAGCCGGCCGCTGTTGCCAAAGCTATCAGGGGATCGAGCACGACTAGCGCAGTCACGATGGCTACCAGGGAAACCACCGCGCTGATGAGCGCCAACATAGGCAGTACGATGCCCAGCATTGTGCCACCCACTTTGTTGGCGATTCCGCTGATCACTTCGCTGCTACTGCGAGCAACGTGCACGCGATACGGTTGATAGAGCGTACGACGGTATATTTCCCTGCTTAGCTCTGCCCCACTCGCGAATGTATACGCAGTGCTGAGCCCCACCAGCAGCATCCTGAGCGCTCCGGCCGCCACGGCGGCCGCGGCGAAAAGGACCACGAGCGGCAAGACCAACTGCTCGGCCGTCACGATGCCGAACGCCCGCGCCAGATCAGCCACGCCGGCGTAACGGAACACCAGATCGGGAGCGGCAAGAATTCCGATGAAGGGCACCACGGCACCCAGACTCACCACCTCCGCGAATGCACTCAAGATGACCAGCGCCATGAGCCCCACGAACTGACGTTGGCGATGTACGCCCATGTGGCGCCACAGACGGACGAATAGATTGGAAATGGGTGCGCTGGAAATGGTTGGATCCACCTGACCGTTGCTAACTTCTGCGAGTCCCATTTCTAGTCGCGGCACCGGCAACTCGAAACCGGCGTATAGCATCGTGTATCAGAACACCCATGACCGCGACAAACAGTCCCAACACCCCACCCGTGAGAACCATCAAAGTCCGTTTCGGGCTAACCCGGCTCTCAGGCGCGACCGCGGGGTCCACGACCGTGAACGCGTATTCCGACCGACCGTTGGCAAGCATCGATTTCTGGG